>CAZXHT010000031.1:28345-59571 GCA_964640665.1 uncultured Myxococcales bacterium | reverse complement strand
AGGGTACCCGCTAAATCATGCATGTATTTGACCCACATATAGTACAGGAGCGCCTCAATTGCGGCCCCGGTAAATTGGATAAACTCACGTTCCAGTAACCCTGGAAATATCCTCATTCACGAGCTTGGACATAACCTGGGCCTTCGGCATTATGGCAAGTGCGAGCCTGGAAGTAACTACAATTATAAACCAAATTATATAAGTCTGATGAATTACGAATATAGTTATCATGGCACGCCAAATATTACAAACAACCAAAGAAGAGATCGGAACAACTTAAGATTCTCTGAAGGAGAGAGACGTTTCGCACTAGATGATAACAATGATTATATGTTGTTCGGCCTTGACCTCTCCTCTGCTGACGAAACAGTTAGGTTTCCATTCTATAAGACCTATCATTCCAATGCAAGTTTTGATTTATGGTCCATGCTATGGTATGGAATTCTTGAAGGAAGAGAAGACCCAAACCAAATTGATCCCTCATGGGTCATGGTGGATTGGGACAGGAGCGGTTCTTTCGGCGGCAGTACCAGGGCCGATGCGCTGCACTACTCTTATTCACAGAAAATAAGAGTTGAATTCGACAGCACCGATACAGATTTCGCGGAATCTCTCCGCTTCGGTCCTCAAATGATTGAACATGGCAATGTCCTCTGCCTTTTCTATGTTCCCCGAGAGCAAAATATTATCAGATACAATCAATGGTATGAGGGCGTATTTTGCGATCCTGATGATGTTGGCGATATAGGAGGAGAGTTGGGAGATATTCCGTGGCAATCGGATCCAGGACTTAAGCCATATTGCGGATATATGCTTGGGACAAACCCTGCCAACGATGTAAACGTGGACATAAAGACCCAGATGAGCGCCGTCACCATACCGGGTTGTGAGCTATGTGGTATTGACGTCTTCTACCTGAACTCACAGCACAAGCTTTGTGTTGTCAGTAAAACTTTTATTGCCGTGGACCCTCTTCTTCCAAACTGGTGTGGACCGAATTGCAGCGACTACACCTTCAATGGCCCTCCGGAGGCTGTCTATTTCAATGAACACTATTTGGTTTTCGACATCGAGGAGCCGGAAAGTGGATCCTACACGGATATGGGTCATGTGAAGGTAGTGGTGATAGATCCGATTAATGTCACGCAGACCGACACCTGGAGCATATACCAACTAGAAGTGACGGATGAATACCAGCAAACCCGTGACCTGGAGTCAATGACTACACCCGCGGTGGCCGTGGATCCGGGTATCGATTCGATCTACGGCAACGAGGACGACTCGCTGCTGGGAGTATACACGAATGAAGACAATGTCATGGAGATATTCAAGGGAGATATAGACCCAACAGATTATTACCACTACGAAAAATTGGCTCATGAGCAGCACTGGTTTGGTCATCCTCTTGGTGTTGAAAAATCATATAAAACCTACAACAGGCCGGCGCTGTTTGTGGAGAGACCTGCGTTCGGCGGCCCAAAGTGGACATTATGGTTCTATCAGCAAAGTGAGCCGAATGGGCTTGCTGTGGCTAAAGGCTATTACAGGCTTACGAGTTCATTTGCGTATCAAGACGGTACGGAGGGAATAACCTCATTCTCCCTTCAAAATATGGTGAATGGTCTTTCTTTGTGTGACAATATGAGAAATGTTTCGCTTGCATCATATAAAGGTAAAATGAGAGCGGCCTATTCATATGACAGATATTTGAAACATACAGAAGGATTCATATTCTGTCCACTGGCGGATGGAATCTTCAGGACATCGCTCAGAGACGTAAACGATTTGGAGATCATTGGGGATAAGATGGCGGAGTCAACCGTGATGATCGACAAAAGCCTCTTCGAGGGTATTACAGAAGGGGATCTGAGAGAGATTGAAAGGTTAAACCACGTCAATTTGATTAACATCAAGCGATTAGGTGATCCTGAATCACAAACTTATGTCAGTTGTTTTCCGGATAATGAATGATGATATATTGAAACTTCTTACTCCTTCCTCCACAGTTCAAAAGAATAATCCAGCCAGTCACTTTTTACCAGAAGACCGGTAATGACCTCGGGCGCAAAAGGGTTGAAGAACAGCCAATCGAGAGGCTTTTGAAACTCCTCCGTCCAGGTAAATCCACCGTCTTCCGTAAACCATAGACGACCAAGACCTCCATCGTTTGCATATAGTCTACACGCTCCCGGAATGGGCGCATACTTTGCAGAAATACTCATAATATCATCGACTGGCTCGGATGCATGTCGCCATGACAGTCCACCGTCATTCGACAGGAACAGCCCGCACCAATTAACCGCGACAGCCATTTGATTCGGATCGGCATCGCAAATCGCGAAAGAGCGAACTGCACCCCTGCCCATGCATTTTTCGTCCATTTCCCTGCCCAACTCGGTCCATGTATTGCCGCCATCGTCAGAAAGGAAGAGGTAACCCTCCCCGGGTATCACTTGCAAGCTTTGAGACATTCCCGCCCAGACACGTTCGGGAAATCTATCATCGAAGCCGAAGGCCCCTATCCAGCGCCCGAAATTTCCCAAACAGAAACTCTTCTCATCCCATGTCACCCCGCCGTCATAACTTTGAAAATAAGCATCCTGACAGGCGGTATGGTAGGTTCCGTTCGGTCCCTTGCCAACCGACCCCATCCAGGCACAGTAGTAAGGAAGATCCACAAACTCCCAGGTTCTTGCTCCGTCGCCGGTTCTGTAAAGGCCTCGTTCTTCCGTCGAGGCAAACAATACCTGGGGATCGTCGGGATCAATGTACAGTCTGCATACTGCCGGGCCGTACTGGCACGGCAGGTCATAGCAGCCGGCGGAGCCCAATTTCGCACGTGCTTCAAACCAGGTCTTGCCGCCGTCGACGCTCTTGAACACGCCGCTCAATGAACGCGTAGAATAAGATATACCCAGGTCGAATCCAACGTAAATTACATCGGGATTGATCGGATCCACCACGAAGCAGTTCGCATCAGAATATTGTCTCCGCTGTTTCTCGCACTGCGGAAGGACAATAGAGTTACAATACGCGACCATATTCCATTGCCCGCTAAGCGTATCCGGATCCGGTGGAGTATAAGGTCCCGCTTCCTGCCAGTCGTCTCCGGGTCCATCCGGGATATTCCAGGTATTGCACCATTTCAGTCCGCATCTCCACTCCCAATCTTCAAACTCTGGCATCGGCGGCGGATGCTCGTCGCCGTCTGTACATATCCACTCCCCGCCCCTGCAATAGGACATCGTGTAGAAACACTCATACCCGCCGGTTAATATGCAGTATTTTTCCTGATCATGAGGCTCCGGACATCCCCTGTCCGATACTTCCATTTCATCCGATCCATCATGTAGTTCGCCCCCATCCAAAGCATCGGCACCGCTATCGGCATCGACTACACCGCCTCCATCTCTGGTCACGCATAAATAGGTCGAAAAATCGCAGTATTGATCATAGCTACAATCATCACTTGACGTGCACTCAAGTCCTTTGTCGTTATTCCTGCATTGGATCAGGCAAATACTAGTTACTAGCACGAATAAAGTGCATACAATCTGCGTGTACGAATTCACAAATTTATTCATCTTGCGTCCTGACCGCCTTGCAACCATCGTACTGCCGCGATAATGTATTCATGAATGATAATAACCCGATTCTTTTCATTTTACAATAGTCCCTGCTCTGAAGAAATCACGTCATATCGAACTCCTGGCGGCGCGCAGGTCGCCGGTAACATTGTCGAAGCTGCCGCCACGTAGGACCCGGTAGGAACCTTTGTCCTTCCATGCACTGCCGTCCGTAGGCGCTGGTGCCTGCGCCCATCGCGCACCGTGCGGGCTGTGGTTGGTTTGCTGTCTCCGGGGGCGCCTTCCACATGCGGCCTTCGCCCCTGCGCACTATCTTGCGCCGGGTAAGGACTTGTCGATTTTCACAATGGCGTCTTCGATCTCTTGTAGCAACTGTTTGCGGTTGTTGCGCACCTCGCGCAGGATATTGCTGAACTCGGGGATGCGCTTGACATCCTTGGCGTCTTCGATCTGCCCGAGTAGTTCTGCTATACGTTGGTCGACATCCCGGGCCGCCGCGCGTACCTCATCGAGCTGCTTCAGCAGGGCGACCAAGCGGCTTTTCTCGGCGCGGACGGTTGCGGGATTGATGAAGGTTACCCGCGCCAAGGCGGTAGACGCGTTGCCTACGGCGTCCGTGGCCCGCACGACGATGCGGTTTTGCCCGGGCGACAGCCTGGTGCTGCCACCGAAGAAGCCGGGCGGCTTCTCGGCAAGGGCTGCGCCGCTCATCTCGACCCTGGCGCCCGCCTCGGAACGAACCGTTAGTTTGATCTGACGCTCCATGGTGTAGGAACGGTCAACAGGCGAGAGGATTGCAAGCCGGGGCGGGGTGGTGTCCTTGACCGTGTAAACTGCCGTGAGCCCGGGATCGGGGACCGCGGCAGCTTTTTGCCGCGAACCCGGACCCGGAGGAACGACGGGCACCAGGTGCGGTTCGACCACCCGGACCGCTTTGTCTGTAGTGGCCATTCCGTCACCGTCCCGCGGAACAAAAGTTCCGGCATCGGGAGAAGCAGTAGCCTCCTCTGTCGCCGGAACCTCGGGAGCGTTTGATGGAGACATGAAAAGCTCGAGAGCCGCAAAGGTAACCGCAACAACCATCAGAAACGCCAGTGTAACTTTGAACTTGGAACCCATGGTCCCCCTCTCGGATTTCATGGATACTATACCGGCTGCTGACAAAATACCAGAATCAGGATACCCAAGCCCTGCTTGCCCGGCTGCCGGCGATTGTTCTTGATGTTGTGGACCCCGGAGCTTATTTTTTGCCAGTGGATTTCAGAGACAGAGACGATTTCAGGCTGCTGGTTGACCTGCTCTTCGGGGGCGAGGTTCCGGACGAGATTCCACCTTCCGTTTTTCGGCTGGCGAGCGAGGCCATGGTGCTCGAAGTTGTCGCCGCGCGGCCCGAGGTGCGCAAGAAGTCCGCGGTTGCCCGGAACGCTTATCTTGCCCAGGCGGCGATCGGCTCGCTGCGACTGGCCGAACTTACCGAGATCGCCGTGGCCATGGGCAATCACGGTATCGAGATCGTGCCGCAGAAGGGCATGGCTTACGGACTGATGTTCGAGTCGGGCGGGCCCGTGCGCGCCATGGCCGATATCGATCTGCTGGTTAAAGAGAGAGACTATGCAAAAACCGGCGCGATCATGGAGCGGCTTGGCTACCAGGAGATGTTTGCAAAACCGATCGCCCATGCCGGCGGTCATCACGAGCGCCAGTTCGTGCGGGATGGACGGCTGGTCGAGATTCACCGGGCCTTCCTGCGCGGGCGGCGGATCAGCGTCGATTACGACGCGCTCTGGGAGCGGACGCGACCAGTCGAAAAGGACGGGATTCGTTGCCGAATGATGTGCCCGGAAGATACGCTGCTTTACCACTGTTTCCACTGGGGGATGCACGAGTTCGCCCTGGGTGGACTGCGTTCGGCATGGGAGATGCGCCGCCTGATTGTCGAGGACGGGGCGCACCTCGAAACCTGCGCCCGGAGGGCAAGGGAATGGGGAGTGTTGCGCATTTTCTGGTGCGCGGCCAGGATCATGGAAGAGGTCGAGCCGCGCCCGGCGGCGGGATACGGTCGTCCGTTGGCGGACATGCTTGCGCCGGCCCCGGGTGTGCGCTTCGCCCTCGAGAGGTTTGTCGTCGGGCCGTCTGTCGAACTGCTCGTGAGGCCGGGACTGCTGCCGCGTCCCGTGCAGCTCTTTCGTAAGGCGCTGCTCGTCGACCGGCTCTTGGTGGCTCTTTCCTATCTCTGGTGGTACGGCAAGGCCCTGCTGGAAGTGAGAAGGGACGGGCGGACCTGGTAAAGTTACCCCGGCTGCTATTTTATCTTGGCGAGCCAGGCGTGGGCTGTTTTTACGTCGGCGGCTCCGCTTGCGAGGCGCAGGAGGTCCTTATCCACGGCCACGGCGGCGTAGGCGTTATCCGGGGTCTTGCCGCCGGCGGTGCAGGGGGGCGAATCTTGCCCTGGTTTCAGCTCGAGCTTTTCGGCCAAGGCACGGCAGGCCGCCTGCGCGGCTTGCGCTGTCGGATAGGCGACCCGGGTGAGCTGAATGCTACCGTCGCCGTTGGGGTAGAAGGCGGTCACCGCCCGGGTGTCCTTGGTCAAAAGAACGTCGCCCTCGC
Organism: uncultured Myxococcales bacterium; assembly: GCA_964640665.1. Taxonomy (GTDB): domain Bacteria; phylum Myxococcota; class B64-G9; order B64-G9; family B64-G9; genus DATKYQ01. The sequence goes on along the minus strand of CAZXHT010000031.1, from coordinate 53,377 downwards.
CGTCGAACCAGACCGTTCGCGCCGTCTGGGGATTGGGCAGGTAGCGCAACGAGCCGTTTACCGCTCCCGCGGGAAGGTGTGCTATGTCGGCGGGCGGCTCGCTCTTGCCGGGCAGTTTTGCGGCCAGGTTCTTGCCCGCGGCGACGAGCACCTCGGCTGACCCCGCGGGGTCACTCTTGGCCACCAGACGGACGTAGAGCCGGCCCTTGAAGAAACTCAGCATGCCGTCGGCCAGAACTGCCGGTATGCCGATCTCGACCGCCTTACCCTTTGAGCGGTGGGAAAAAGCCCCGAAGGCGTCCGCGGGGCTTCCCAGGCGATAGATCTCGACGGTCAGCTTGACCGCCGCCTGCGAGTAGTTGCGCACGCCGATATCGGAAAAACCGTAGGCCAGGTACAACTCGGCGCCGCCGTCCATGTAGTCGAAAAGCTTCTTTCCGATGAAGCGCTCGGGCTTGCCGCAGGCTGTTACGCCGGGTGCGAGTTCGGCCGGCAGGTAGGCGAATAGCTTATTGGCTTGGTCGCCGGCGCCCGCGGGTGTCGCCAGGCAGACGATCAACAGGAAAATAATTGTGGGTCGCATCAAGAACCCCCTTTCCCCTTGTATCGACGTGATGCCTAGATCTTTATTTCAACGACCAGTTCGACAGGCGGTTCGAGCGTGCCCAGCCCCATGGCTTGTGCGATTTTCAGGTGCTTTACCTGGCGCGGTTTTATTTTGCGTCCATACAGCGGAGCCAGGCGGACGCCGGCCGCGTCCACCGCCAGCGGATCGGTCCCGGCCAGGAGCGTGTTGCGGGTGACCAGGTCGCCCGGCCCAGCCGGCCCGTCGGTGGTCATGACCTCGAGTCCGTCCATGATGACCAGCTCGGGCTTGATCACGGTGTTGAGATCTGCCACCGCCTGGTTCAGATCGTATCGCGAGTGGAAACTCTCGCGGTCGAGAATCAGGCCCATCATTCCCTTGAGAGTGCCCGAAAAACCGGCGGCGTTGTGGCTCTTGGCTATCGGCAGGGCGATATGGACGTCGCACTCAAGAGCCTCTTTCACGATCTTTGTTCTCTTGAGCGACTTGCCTCGTGGTATGGGTGTCTGCTTGTAGAACTTATCATCGGTGGGCAGCAACAGGTGGACATCCAGATCGGCCAGGGCCTCCTTGATGCCGATCGTGCGCATGCAGGCCTCGGGCCGCCGGGTGGGATTGTCGATCACCATCACCCGCCCGGCGCCGCAGTCGAGCGCTAACTTGGCAACTGCGGCCACCAGAGCCGGCGAAGTGGTGGCACGTTGCCTGGGGGGGGTGGGGAAGCCCATGTTGGGTTTGAGCAGCACGCGCTGGCCTTTCTTTATAAAGGCCTGCATGCCGCCGAGAGGCGCAAGCAACTTGGCGATTGCGGCGGGCAGGTCGCGTGGCACGCCCGCTCCTGAGATCTTGACGAGCAACGGGCGCTTCCCTGCGCCCATGACCCGTTCTCCACCGCCGAGCGCCACCGCCGCCGAAGCCAAGGCCGCCGATTTCAGGAAATCCCTGCGATCCATCCCGTGTTTGGCGATCAAGCATCTCCTTTTCGTTACGCGCTACTCTATCATTCCAGCCGATGATCGACAAGCTCCAGCCTGCCGGTGGCAATCGAGACGCCGGGTGTGTTAGGCTCCGGAAATGGCCGGCGGCATCCGGGATAAGAAGGTTCTTTTGGCGGAACCAGATGATGAGCACCGCCGGGCGGGGCTGTCATTGTTGCGCGATCTGGGGGCCGATGTGCTGCCGGCCTCGGACGGCGCCCAGGCCCTGCGGGCCATCGAAGCAGGCGGGCTCGACCTGGTCATGTGCGCCACCGAGATTCCTGCACACAGTGCAAAAGAGCTGTGCAGCTATGTGCAGGAATTCGTGAATGTTCGACTCCCCTTTCTGTTGTTGGTGGAGGCGAATGCCGACAGTGAGGCCGAGCGGGTTGCGACGGGAGCGGATGCCGTCATGATCCGGCCGCTTTCCGCGGCACAGGTCGGCAGCGTGGTCGGCTTGTTGATTTCCAGGGCCGAGTCCCATGAGCGCCTCAGGCGACTTGAGCATGAAAACTCGCAACTCAAGAAATCACTTGAAGAAATACAGCGTCCCGACCCCGAGGTGCGGCTCTACAGATTCGACCTGTTCAAGCAGGTCATTGTCATGGAGGTCAAAAAGGCCAGGCGCTACGGGTTTCCGCTGGCTCTTCTATTGCTGTCTATAGACAATTACGGTGAAATGGCCGGCTGGCTGAGCGCCGAGCAGAGGAAAAACCTCTTTGCCCTGTTGCACAAGACGCTGGTGCGTGACATCAGGGACATCGATATACCCGTCCTGTTCGCCGAGCAGAAGATTCTGGTTGTCATGCCGCACACGCCGATCGAGGGCGCCGTGGTGGTGGCCGATCGCATCCGCGAGCACGTCAAGAAGATCAAGCCGCCCAGCAGCCTGACGCAGTTGGCGCTGTCCGTTTCGGTGGCGGTGGCCTCGACTGCCGGGGGCGAGGAGACGAGCTTCGGCAAAATTGTGCAACAGGCGATGCGCGGGTTGGAAGAGGCCGCCATCAAGGGCGGCGATCTGGTGGTTGTCTGTCGCCCGACGCGGCAACCAGGCCAGGCACAGGATGAAATTCCCGGCGGCAAGTTGGGTCCGCGAACGTTCTTCGTCTGAGGTTGCTATTTATCTGTCGGGTTTCCCCAGGACTTCTTGGCCGTGGCCAACTCCTCCAGGGACTGGGCCGCGGAGGCAGCCTTCTCGCCGCCGGATTCCTTTATCTGGCCCGCAAGCTTTATGAGCAACTCTGCTTCTTCGGCGTTGCGCTGTTTCAGTGAAGACAGCATCCCGGAAAAGACGTCGAAGAATTCCTTCAGCTCGTCACCCTTGCGCAGGGGGCGCGGTTCGGGAACCAGGCCGTCGCGAATTTGGCCAAGGTAGCGCGAAATGATGAAAATAGGACCGGCTACACGGTGAGTGATGAATATGCCCCAGATGAAGAGGGCCAGCGCCATGAGCACCACGAAACCAACCAGGTAGAACAACACATGGGTGTCGAACTGTTGAACCTGCGACATCATGTCCGGGTCCATCCCGATAAGCTCGCTGTTTTCAAGACTCTTCTGGTAGACGAAATAGCCCAGCAAGGCGGAGACGATCACTCCCACCAGGACGATGATGAAGGTATACTTGAGTTGAAACTTGCGATCGATGAGAAAGGTGCGCCGTCGAACTCGTTTCGCATCTACCTGCTCGGACTCGGCTGACATATTTCACCCCTTGAGCATCGATGTGTTAGAATGCGCCAACTTGGCGGATTGTATGCTGCGTATTGGCGTCATGGCAAGATTTTTATCCCTTTCGACTGCTGCCGTGCTTTTGGTAAGCTGCATGGCCTGTGGTTCGCCCACCTGCCGCGACCCGGACGGCGAGATTGGATCCTGCTGCCGGGATACGGCGGACTGCGGGTCGGGCCTCGAATGCTTCAGCGAGTTTCCGGCCGGCCTGTGCAGCCTCGACTGCGCGCCTGCCGGCGTCGCCTGCCTCGGCGGCTCGTCTTGCGTGAATATAAAGTCGAAATCCACAGGGGACATGGGAAGCTTTTGCCTGTCCGACTGCGGCGATGGATTGCCCGCCTGCCGGGAAGGCTATGCCTGCACCCAGACCAGCATTTCCGAAATCAAGGTCTGTTTTCCGGATTGAAATTACCCAAAGGAGTCGAGACGATGATTACCGCAATGAGAACTTTCAAGATAATTTCCCTTGCGTGTCTGGCCTGTATCGCGGCTTGCTCGGGGGGGCAAAATGAGAATGTCCGGCCGGCCGCCGTCGAAAGGCCGCACCCGCCCCCGCCGGGACCCGCCAGAATTGTCTTGGTGGCCGAGACGCTCGGCCTGCAGGACGAACACGAACCGTTCAAGACCGAGGCGGTCTTCGAGTTCGACCTGCCCCGGCCGCCGCGCAGGGCGCGGCTGAAAATGCGCTATTCTGGAGTGCCGGGGGCACTGAGTGAGGACTACAAGATGGGCCGCTTCCGGGACAAGATAGAACTCAACGATCGCTTCCTGATGGATTTAAATACATACAGCAAGGGCGAGGATCAGGTGGTCGAATACACCAAGTGGATATCTGTGGGAATGTTGCATCGACACAACAAGCTGGTTTTTCAAAGCGGGGACGATGGAAATCGCGAACGGAGGCCGAACCACGACGAGTTCGACCTCCGTTCGGTGGTGCTTGAATTCGACTGGTGATCGTCAGGGAGCGCCGGGCCCGCCCGGATGCGGGCCATCGCCCGGCCCGTCGCCGCCCTTGCGCTGCCGCATGCTGCGCTCGCGGTGCTTGAAGCGGCGCTGGGCCTGGAACATCTGAAGCTTTTCCCACTGCTCGGGCTTCAGCAAGGCGCGCACGTCCAGCATCAAGCCGACCCGGTTCTTCTTCAGCTTGAGTTCGAGCGCCGAGATCTTCTCGACCTGGGAGAAAACAGCCGACTTGCTGGGCTTGTCGGAATCCATCAAGTGCCGCAGGTCGAGGCGGGCCTTTTGCACATCGTGTTTGACATCCAGTTTTTCCCGGTCGGCCTTGTAGGTCAAGTCGTCGATCTTTTTGATCTGGGCGTCGGTCAGGCCGATTTCACGCATAACCTTCTTTTTCAGCGCCGGCGGACCCTTGCCGGCGTTGGCGACGCCCGGGCCGAGGCACAAGGCGATCGCCGTCAACATGATCACAGAAATTCTTTTCATGATATTTCTCCTTTACAGCCAGTTATTTGAAAGCGCTTCCTCGAGATATTCATAATCGGGCGGCAGAACGAGCCTGTCTTCTTCTTGTTGTTCCTGCTGCTCGAATAGTTCCTGCGTCGCGAAAAGAGCCGAATCCGAGTCGAGTTGCATATCGACGGAATCCTCCGCGTCGGCGATCTCGCCCACATCGTCCAGCAATAAGAGCAGTCTCCTGGCCAGCCTCAGCAGGCGGCCGTCCTTGTCGGCGGCGAGCCGAGCGAGAGCATCCGCTGTTGTCGGCCGGCTCGATGACTGCTTTTCGGAAAACCGTTCGTATGTGATCGCATCAGCGTGCATGTTTTTCTTTCCGTCAACCATATAGACCCCTGCTGAGGAGGATCGACATACCCAGGAAGTCAAACACCTGCCCTGACACTTAGATAAACTGTTCCTTCAAAGGGGCAACTCACTTGGATGACTTGCTTTTTTCTTTTTGGGGCACAGCTTTCGGGCCTTTCTTGTGGTCTTTTTTACAAAGGCCGAAGGCCGCGGCCAGTTCGCCCACCACGCGGACGTAATTGCGGGCCGGGTTGTAGCGGTAGATGGCGCGATAGTTGGGTTTACCGCGCCGTACCGGTTGCCCCTGCTTCCAGCCGTGCCGATGCAGATAGTTGGCCGCCGAGGCCAGCGCGTCTTCCCAGTTGTCGAGATCGATTTTGCCGTCTTTGTCAAAGTCAACCCCGTAGGCCTGGATGCTGGACGGCATGAACTGAACCAGGCCGATCGCGCCGGCGTAAGAACCCTTGACCGCCAGGGGATCGTCCGGAAACACGCGCAGCAATGCCAGCAATTCTTTCTGTCCCCAGCGCCGCCTCCTGTCGTAGTCGAAGACCACGGTGACCAGGGCGTTGAAAGTGGAAAAATCGCCGCGGTGGGTTCCGAAGCGGGTCTCGGTGGCTATCAGGCCCGCCAAGACCGCCCGGTCGACGCGATATATCTTCTCGATCGAATCCAGAAGCTTACTTCGCTCGGCGAGGAATTTCTTGCCGGCGGCCAGCACTTCCGGGTTTATGAATATGGCCCGGTACCTGGGATAAGGCAGCTTCTCTGCAGGTCGTGAGAAGCGACGCATCACCTCGGGAAGCAGGCGCACTCTTCTGTCGCCGAACCACTTGCGCAGCTTTGCCTCTTCGATGCCCGCGGCATTGAGATCGCCGAGCAGCTTCGACAACCTCTGGGCCCGCTCGGGTTCGGTAAGGCCCAAAAGGCCGGCCCCGTCTCCCTCGGGCGCGGTCAGGCGCCCGTCGGCAGCGAAGCCGGGAGCGCTGTGCCGAAAATCGGACCGGCTCAACTCTCGTACGAGTTCCATGCCCCGGCCGCTTGGATCGGGCCGCGCCCCGCCCGGTTTGATTTGCCGGGTGGCTCGCAGCAGGCCGCCCAGGAACTCTCCGGTCGTTTTTGAAATCTCGACGCTCAGTACCACTGCCCGCCCAAGCGGGCCCGAGAGATTGAAGCGCGCGTAAGTGCAGAAGTTGCCCAGGCTGTAGGCAATCAGCCTGCGCTTGTAGACCTCGAGCCCGCGCAGTACGTGGGGCCCGTGACCAAGAACGAGATCGGCTCCGGCGTCGATCAGCGCGTGGGTGAATTTTCTCAGCTCTCCGCGCGGCTCTGTGCCCAGGAACTCCATCTCGTAAGGGACGTGTTGGGCACGGCCGCCCTCGCTTCCGCCGTGGAAGCTAACTATGACTATGTCGTGTGAGCGGTCCGCGTCGGCCACGGCCTTGGCGGCGGCGTCGATATCGAGCAGGTTGTATGAATGCTCGGCCGTGGTGAAAGCCAACAGCGCGACCTTGGCGCCCTTTATTTCGAACTCGGCCAGGTCGCCGACCGGGCCAGAGTGGGCGATGCCGGCCGCATCCAGGGTCTTGATGGTGCAAAGCCGGCCCTCCTCGCCGAAATCCATGGCGTGGTTGTTGGCGATGCCAAAGACGTTGAAGCCCGCCGCCTGCAGGTTTTTGACGTAGGAGGTCGGGGTGCGGAAGGCGTAGCAGCCGCGCGGGGAAGAGCATTTCTCGGTAGTGCCTCCGTCGGCCAAAGGACCTTCCAGGTTGCCGAAGACGATGTCGCCTGTAAGCAGGTCGGCCACCGGCTGCAGCAGCGAGACCCCTTCGTCCGGGGGCAGGAACTCGGTGGAAGGGTAGGCGGTGCCGAGATTGACGTCACCGACCGCGGTGACTATCAGGGCGTTGTCGTCAGCCGCTTCGGCCGCCCATGAGGACGTCGCCGGTATAAGATACACAAACACGAGTAGCGCGCAGCGGGCTGCCGTCATCAGGGATTCTCCGGACTGTCGTCGACCCCGTTTGTCTGCAGGCCGAAACGTTTCACCATGCGCAGGTATCGTTCGCTGTCGATAGACAGCAGGCGGCAAATCTGCTCTTGTTTTTCTTGCTCGTCGCTGTCCTGCAGGCGGGAGAATTGCTCGCTGATCTCCGTGCGCAACAATTCATCCACTTCCTTTTCGATGCCCAGATCTTCTAGGTACTTTTCCCTGGTCAAAGCCAGGTTCAAGCGTTCGTTGAAGGTGGCCTGCTCGAGCACCTCGTCCTTGAACTCGTTGCGGATCCGTGTGCTCTCCTCCTGAAGGCCGAGCTCTTCGATGCGCTGGCGCAACTTGTCGATGGTAAACTTCATCTTCTGGGACGTCTTGACCAGCGAGCCGCGCTGCTTGGTCAGGTGTCGGCAGAGAATCTCGCCCTCTCTTTTCTTTAAAACCTCGCCGAGATCGTGATAGTGGATCGAGCGTAGAACGTCTTCTTCCTCGAGCGGCACTCCCGGCAGACCCTTGAAATTTTCGTTGAGATGCAAGATCAGATCGCCGCGATCTAATTTGATCTGATTGATCAAACCGGCCAGCAGCTTGTGACCCTTCTCGTCGTAAAGAATCGAAAACACTCCGCGTGTTCCGGTGCGCCCCTTCTTGACGATGGCCCGATCGCGCGAACCCGGGGGCGGCGGTAACGGGTCGGACGAGGTCTGCTTGTCCGTTATCTTGCGTTCCTTGTAGCGCAGACGCTGGTAGTGCATCGAGCACAACCCGCGGCTGCGCGCCGGCCGATCGCAGCCGGGTTCGGTGCAGCTGGAGTCGTCCGACGATGTTTTACGCGGATCGATTCGATAACTGACGGTCGGGCGCACGGGGTTGCGGTTCCGCGGCCGCGGCCGGCTGGAGATGGGCGGCCGGTTGGAGATGGACGCAAGTGGCACGCTAGGGACAAATGGAGTCTTCAACACCGGCGCTGCCTGCACGCGTGCCGCGCGCAAGCGCTCGACCTCCTGTTGCAGCCCATCGACTTTTTTCTCGAGCCCTTCTATCAGGTTCACGATCTTGCCGACATCGAGAGACTGATCAAGGCCCCGGGTCACGCCATTGGCAACCGAGACGCTCAGCATCTCGACCAGTTTCTCGATCTGTTCCTGCTCCGTCGGCGATTCCCGCCTGTCCTCGGACATGCCAACCTCCCTGCTCACCCGTTTGTCTAATAAAGCGACCGCAATTCCCGAAGGGAAACGGACACTGCCCGTCAAGCAAATCCCCGATCGTCAAAAAGGAATCGATGCACTACCTCAAGGCGTCGCCTAACCCTCAGTGGCGCCAGGTTACAAAACGAATGATCGAGATGATCATCCCCTAAACGAAACTGCTTATACCAGATCTTGACACGATGGTCAACGAAAACAGAAGGCGGCGAATATGTTGGTCCTAATTCGCTTCCTGGGCCAACAGGTGAACCTGTTCCAGCACCAGGTCGGTGGTCTGGGGCCCGAGGGACATCTCTCTTTCGTATCCGAAACGGGGATCCTTCCACTGGCGCGGGGTGATCATGTAGGCCAGGTGATCCATGCCCAGGGTAATGATCATTTTGTAGCGCGCCCGCAGCTCGGCCGCGATCTTGCGTCCGAAGGCAGGTGTGACCTCGCCCGGGATGGTGATTATCTGCAGCGGGCCGATGTTTATTAGGGCTGCCTCGGTTATCAGGCGGCCGTCGTGCATCGGGCGGGGTTCGAGCAGATGCAGCTTCATCGCCAAGGCCACTATACCGTCGGCCTTGATCGGCAACTCGAAGTGGCGCGTGAAACGTTCTATTTGCGGATAGGGTATCTCCTCCATACCGCCGATGGCCTGGCGAATGACCCCTTCCGCAAGGGCGCCGCCCAGTTTGTTCCTGAAGGCGATGCGCTCGGGTTCCGGATCGTCGGGATCATTGGCCGGTTCGAGCATGCCCCCGGCCGGGCCGGAGAAAAACAGGGTGGTGCCGCCCATGGCGGCGTCAACCTGACGGCAGAGCACTCCCGGCCAGTCGGCGCTCAGCCAGCGGTTTTTGTCCTGCAGGGCCTCGGCGTGGTTGCCGAAGTCGACCAGCGTGCCGATAGTGAAACCGTCGCTACCGGCTGCCCGCAATACCAGCACCTCGCGCGGGACATCTTCGGGCTCGCGCATGTTTACCACCAGGCCCCGGGGTGCAAGGAAGCGGCCCAGGTAGAGCCTGGCCGGGCGGGCACGGGCCACCGCGCGCAGGATGGCGCCGGCCACCTTCTTCTCCACCCAGTTTAGATAATCGCGATCGACGCCCGATTTGATCGGGATCATCCCCAGCAGCGGCTCGCCCCACAGGCCCTCGGTGTCCGGGCCGGCATGGTTGTGAGTCGAGGCGATTATGATGCTGTCGGGGTGCTTGCGCGTGACCCGGGCGCGGATGCGATCAACGCGCTGGTGCATGAAGCCGATGAACTCCAGCGATACCAGCACCAGTGCCTGGCGTCCGGAGTCGAGATAGAGCACCCGGGCATGGACGTCGTCCAGCACACCCTTGGAATGCTTGTGCCAGTGGCCGTGTCCTGCGATCCTGACACCCGGCTTCTTGGGAGTCAGCTTGACGATGGCCGAGCCGGCGATGAAATCGGGATGCTGCATGGCGGCCCGGCGGGCCCGGAAGGAGTCGAACCAGTAGCCAGCGATAGGTCGTGCCACCGGCGGCAAGGGGGGCTGCGCATGGCAGGTGGCCAAAGACATTGCCAAGGACGTCGCCAGAAAGACAAGAAATCTCTTCATTCGTATTTCCTTTCCCGTAGGCGGACGTGTATCTTAGAGGTCACGGGCCAGCCGCAGTCGTCGAAGGCGAACTCGAGCGCGCCTGCCACCGGAGGAACATCGAGTTTCGTGAATTTGAGTCCGGGGTGATCGGGTAAACACTCGCTGGTAATCGTGTCGATCAAAGCGGGATGCGCGCCCTGCTGAAAGATCGAACCGCCAAAGACGATATTAACATCGGGATGATCGCCAAACAGGCGTTTTAAGATTACTTTGACCGCACAGGCGATTCTCTTGCCGGCTTCTGCTAGAATCGCAAGGGCCACATCGTCTCCCGCGCTCGCAGCCTCGAAAACCATAGGGGCCAGGGCGCCCGGATCGAGGGCCGGCAGGTCGGAATCGTAATAATCGTATTCGATGATATCCTCGATGCAGGCCAGGTCGAGGCGCCGGCAGATCATTTTCTCGAGGCTGGTCTCGGGGCCGCGGCCGTCGCGGCCCATCATGGCCGCTACCACGGCAGCCTGGCCGAGTTGGCCGGCCGAGCCGAAGTCACCGGACAGGTGTCCCAGGCCGCCCACCTGTAGAGTCCGGCCGGCCTTGTTGCGGCCAATGGCATTGGAGCCGGTGCCGGCGATCAAGGCGATCCCCACTCCGTCGGGCGTACCGGCCCTGAGCGCTATCAACGTGTCGTTTTCCAGCCGGTAGACGGGGCAAGGCGCGATCGGCTTTGTGAAGTCTCTTACAAGCTCGAAATCCTTCGGCCGGTCTGCTCCGGCGATGCCGTAACATACGGCCGCGAACTCATGCGGATCGAGGCCGGCCTGCCGGGCCGCCTCGCGCACGGCCAGGTCGATTTGCCCGGCGGCCCCGGCCGTGCCGCAGGCCTGAAAGTTGGCGCAGCCGGCGTGCCCGATGCCGCAGACCCGGCCGTTCTCGGTTGCCACTGCGGCCACCGTCTTGGTGCCTCCGGCGTCTACTCCCAGGACGTGTCGCATGGTCAGGGCGCCTCAACCGCGTGAGCGCAGCCAGATATCGACAGGGGTCTTTATATCATTCGGCGGGGTGTAGGGCAGTTCGATGCGCCGGCCCTCGGCTGCCGAAGCGTAACATGCCAGCATGATCTCTAGCACCTGCCTGCCGTCGGTGCCGCTCTCGCTGGGTTCAGAGCCGGTGCGCATGCAGTCGAAGAAGTGGCCGTCTTCCTGCGGGTAGCCGTTGTTCCAGTTCCACTCGTAGTCGGGGAATGTCCAACCGCGCGCACCGGGGGCGTAGTCGCCGTAACCCTGCAGCGAGTAGACGTTGAGCCCCATGCCCTTGAGCAGGTCGGCGTGGATCACGCCCTGCTTACCGAAGACGTGGGTGATCGAGTCCATCCCGCCCAGCAGCGCCCAGCTCGATTCGAGTAAAGCGGTCTGACCGGTTTCGAACTCCAGCAGGATGATGACGTCGTCCTCCATCTCGGTCTTGTCCTTGTGCAGCACCGTGTCCATCCAGGCGCTGACAGCTCGCACGCGCGGCTTGCCCAAGAACCAGCGCGCGAACTCGATCGAGTGGCAGCCCATATCCATTAAAATCCCCCCGCCGGCTTTCTCCGCCTGCCAAAACCAGGGCGAGTAGGGCCCCTCGTGCTTCTCGACCTGGCTGACCCGGTAAACGTCTCCCACGGCGCCCTCGTCTGCGATTTCCTTGGCGCGCACGTACTTGGGGGCGAAGCATAGTTCCTCGGCGTAGCACACCAGCACGCCCTTCTTGCGGGCCTGCTCGATTATCTGATCGGCTTCGGCCAGTGACAGGCAAAGCGGCTTTTCGATTATCACGTGCCTGCCGGTTTCGATGATGTCACCGGCGATCGAGGCGTGCAGGTAGTTGGGCACGCCGACAATGACCGCGTCGATGTCGGTCTTATCGAGCATGCTCTTGTGATCGGGAAAGCTGCTCTCGATTTTTCTGGCTTTTGCGAAGGTCGCACCGCGTTCGCGATCGGTGTCGCAGTGGGCGGTCACACGGGTGCCTTCAAGGCTGTCTATGGCGTCGCAGTGAACGCCGGCGATGAACCCAGAACCGATGATGCCGACCTTGATTTCCTTCATTTTGCTTCTCCCAAAAGCTCGCCGGAGTGCCTCTGGATCTTGCGGATCGCCTCGGCGATAACCTCCATCTGGGTTCTGCCCGCCATCAACAGGGGATGGTGCAGCCAGATAGCCTCTTGGTATGCGGCCTTCTCGGCCCGCGGGCAATCGATTTTATCCGGATCGATGCGTTGGCCGTATCTTTCCTTGATGGCTGGGAATCGATCGGCACCGACCGTAAAAAGCGGGCTCTTGTAAACCGGAATATAAAAATCGCCCTCGGCGGGGATTCCCTCGGAGTTGAGTGCATTTACGAAGCGATCACGCGGAACGCCGCCGAAGGCCTCGGGATCGTAACGCAGAATGAACTGGTAGATGCTGCGGCGCGTGACACGCTCGTCGCGCGCAAGCGGGGATATGCCGTTTATTTCGCCGAGCAGTTCGGAAAGGTAGTTTGCGTTGTTCTCGCGCAAGACCCGTTCGGTCTCGAGGGCCCTCAGACGCACCATTAGTAAAGCAGCCTGAAATTCGGTCATGCGGTAGTTGCCGGAAAAGAGCGTCCCCTTGAAACTGTCGTAGCCCGGCTCCTTGCGCCCGCAGTTGACGTATGATTGACAGCGTTGCTCGAGTTCCTCGTCGCTGGTGATGATCATGCCGCCCTCTCCGGCGGTCATCAGTTTCGAACTCTGGAAGGAAAACGAGCCCAACTGGCCCCAGGAGCCGACACCCTTGTTTTTCCATTTGGCTCCATGCACGTGGGCGCAGTCTTCGATCAGCAACAGGTCGTGCTTCTCGGCGATGGCCACGAGCGAGTCGAGGTCGGCCAGAGAGCATCCTAGATGCACGACGATGATGGCCCTGGTACGCTCACCGATGGCTGCTTCAACGGCTGCCGGGTCGAGGCAGTAGTTGTCGGCGTCAATGTCGGCGAAGACCGGCACGGCGTTGACCATTACCGGCGCCCCGGCTGTGGCGATCCAGGTGTAGGGCGTGACGATCACCTCTTCGCCGGCCTTGATGCCGGCCGCGCGCAGGGCGACTTCGAGGGTGACCGACCCGTTGGCGGCGCAGATGCCGAAGGCCGCATCATGGACGGCGGCGAACGCACCGGCGAACTCGCGCGCGCGCTGGTTGGGAGAGGGATAGCCTCCCCAGTTGCGCGATTCGAGCACGTCGGCCAGCGCCTGGCGGTCTTCGTCGGTGTAGACCGGCCAAGGCGGCCAGAAGTCGGTGTAAGTTTGTGGACCACCCGTAAGAGCCAGCTTACCCATGATTCACCTCCTGAAAACAGAGATGGGCAGAGATGTACTCCGTCAACTGGGTGAGGTCAAGGAGTGATATTAAGATCTGGCAGGGTGCCTGTTATAATGATGTCCGATTATTTTGTTTTCGATCTTTCACCAGCTAAGGAGATATACAAATGGAACAAAAGAGTGTTGCTTGTATCCTTTGTAACAAACAGATATCGCCTGGAGGCCTGCTGAAGATCGATGGTGATGTGTATTGTCGGCGATGCATTCATGACGGAGTTGAGCCTATTGCCGTCTACCCAATTGGAGTTGTCAGAAAAGACGGTAAAGACGGTGAAAGCCGAATTATTTTGCAGCCGTTCATGAAAAAATTTTTATGGAAGCTCGATGAAGAAGCTCATTTGACGATTGTCTACTTTTTGCATGAGTTGCATGAAATACCGACCCATTTCATGCGCAGGTTCGATCAAAAGTCAGTCGGCGTTTTTGCTTCACGTACTCCGAGTAGGCCGACTCCAATAGCCGTCACCGAGGTTGAGCTGGTTCGCATCGAAGGAACTACACTTGCGGTGCGTGGCCTGGATGCATTCGACAAGAGTCCGGTCCTGGATATCAAATTGGGCTACAAGGAAATAGCGTCTGGTGGTGGCGGAAGGCGCCGTGGACTCTGCTAGACTTGACTTTCGAATCTCCCGTTCTCCTACTCATCCATGTTGTAGAACTCTTCCTTGCTTAAAGAGAGCTTCTCGACGTTCGTTTTTATCGAGCCGCCGCAGTTGGGGCACGCGTCCAGTTGTTCATCCAGGGGCAGCTCGGCGCCGCAGTACTGGCAGCGGCGGATTGTCAGGCGCGGCATGATGTCGGGAAAGACGTAGTAGATCTCTCCTTCGCGCTTTTGCAGGCGACACAGGTTCATCACCCGCATCTCGCCGAGCACTTTGTCGGCATGGGGGAAACGGCGGCCCAGGGCGGCGCGGATGTCGGCCTCGGACACCTCGCCGTTGCGCTCTTTTGCCAGCTGCATGATCTCGGCTCTCAATTGCTCCGGCAAGAGCATGTCCGCCTGCTTGAAGAAACGGATGCCCATGCCGGCCAACACGCCGCCCAGCGCCAGCGAAACCGCGGCAATTACGAAACGGTAGACCCGCCCGGCTGAACCCATGATGAAAAGCAGCCCGAACAAGACCAGCAGCACGCCGAAGACAATCAGGAATATGGCACCGGCGCGCTTCATGATTTCACCATTGCGAGTTCGCCTGACGGCTCAACTCTTGTCCCATGGTTTCGAAGTATTTCTTGATCTCTCCCTCCGTGTATACCTTGGTGATCCGGGCGCGGATCCGCTCGGCAAACTCCTTGGGGTGCAGCGAGTGATCCACGGATACTGCGGAGGCCAGGGCATCGAAGTTGCTTCCGTAGGCCAAGCTTTTTTGCGGAACGTTGATTTGCAGTTTTGGCAAGGGGTACTTGTTCTCCGAGTCGATCATGTCGACGACGCTGCTTCTGAAGGCCGCCAGTCCCGAAATCAAGCCGCGCACCAGGCCGATGATTTCCTGGCAGGCGCGCATGCCTTCACCGAAGCGCGTATGGTGCAAGTTGATCTCGGCGATCTCCTCTATCGATCCTGAAAAATCGGGACGGTCTGCTGTAAGTCTCGCGGCGCAGATATGGCAGAAATGACAACCTGGCGGATTGGGCTGCTTGCAGCGCGAGCAGGCAGGATCATCGGGGCCGGGTTCGGGCAGGTTGGGCTTGCGAGTGAAGAGTACCGCCTCCATGGCGCTGCGCTGGATGATTTGCTGCCTGCTTGCCTCGATGTGTTTTATCTTGGTTTGCCAGGCGGCCGCCTCGGTGCGCAACTCGACCCAATCGGTCTTGCTCTTTTCGTCCCTGGCCGTGTGTTCACCATCGAATTCTTTCCATTTTTGGCGCAGCCTGTCGATTTGCGCGGCGACATCGGACTGCTCACGACCGAGGCGCTTGCGGATCTTCTGCAGCTTGCGCATTCTGAAGAGGTTCGTAAAGAAACCGAAACCGTGGCCCAACTCGCGTATACGCCCGTTGAATTCGGCGATCTGGACCAAGAGGTTTTCGTTTCGAGTCTTTAGTTTTTCCTCTTCGCGATCGAGACGGATATTTTTCTTGTGAACTTTCTTCTCTTCGTGCAACGCGGCCTTGCGCTTTTCCTCGGCCTGACGGGCTATCTTGTCCCGTTCCTTCCCGAGTGACTCGATCTCGGTGTCAAGGTCCCTCTCGGCATTAAACCTGGCCTCGGCGAGCGCCTTGGTCAGATCGGGAGAGAGTTCGTTCGGATGGGACAGAATGTGCGACTGAAGTTGTTCGAACTCGCTATCGCGAACCTTGGTGACCTCCGAGAAAAATGTCTCGTACTTTTCCTGCAACCCGATAAGATCACGTTCAACTTTTTTGAGCAATGCGCTGCGCTCGTCGATGTAGCTCGAAAAATCCTTTAGCCTTGCCATGATCGTTTCTCCAACTTTCAGCCTGGTCTGACGCCGAAGCTTCCCCCCGCCGCGCGTTTCTGCTGCCAGCGCCGCCGCGCTCGCACGTCGTCCGAGTACGGCCGGGGGATTTCGGTGAAGTCGCCGGCTGCGTCCCAGTAGAGCGGACAGGCCCCACCGCAGATGTCACGTTCGGGGCATTTGCGGCAAACCGGCGGAATGAATCTCTTCTCGCGCCAGTAGCGGGCGGCACGGCTGGTGTAGATTTTTTCGAAGGGGAGATCGATCAGCGAGCCGATTCCCTCCTGAAACGAAGAGCAAGGCAGTACCTGGCCCGACGGGTCGACCGATAGGATGCCGTCTATACAGGCGCATGCCTTGGCGCCCATACCATGCAAGACCGGGTTGAAGATGCAATATGGAATTGGAGAGTACCACACCAGCTTGATGCCTGCCCGTTGAGCGCATTCGATCAATCCGGGCAGTTTCTCGGCGACCTGGGTGTATGTCACGCCAACACCATGATCTTCCAGTGCGCTGCCGGTGCGGATGACCATGTTCATAGACATGGTTTTCTGCCCCAGGCTCCCGGCCAGAAAGTGGATCGTCTCTTCGGCCCGATCGATGTTCAAGGCGCACAGGGTGGTGTTGGTGTGTACGTGAATGCCGAGGCGCCTCAGGTTGTCGACTCCCGCAAGCGTCTTGCGATGCGCGCCTTGCCTGCCGACGACGGTGTCGTGTACGGAAGCGTCGGACGCTTCCAGCGATACCTGGGCCGAGTCGAGCCCCGCTTCCACCAGGCTTGCGGCGTAGTCGGCGTCGGCAAGTCGAATGCCGTTTGTAATAAGGTTTATCCTGAAACCCACCTGCTTGCCGTAGGTGATCAGTTCCGGAAGGTTTGGCCGCAGGGTCGCTTCACCGCCGGTAAAACTCAGCGAGGGAACGTGCGCCTGATGGAAGATCTTGTCCATCACCCGCTTAACCTCGTCCGTGCTCATCAGGCGATGTTCGCCCGCGCGATGGGGGCTGGACGCATAGCAGAACAGACAGCGGTTCTGGCAGGCGTAAGTCAAGGCGATTTCAGAAAGCGACGGGTAGGCGACCATGTCACGTTTGAAGGAGCCAAAGCTCAACGCCTCGCGCGGAGCGAAGTCTTCGTTGAGGATCGCAGCCACGGCGTCGATCAACTTCCCGGTATCGGCAAGTAGTTGTTGCGGCACTACATCGAGGATCGGAGACAAACCGGCAAGCACCTCAGCCGCAGTTCTTCCCTCGCGATTGTATAGCGCAGCCAGAATCACGGCCGCCGAGTCGTTGAGTTTCATCATCTTGTCGGGCCGGATCATCAGCAGGTTGTCCTCCCGGCGGATGAACACGGCCTCGCGCGAGCGCCTGATGAAATCGTCTATACGCCGGTGAGAAGCGCCTGAGTCCATCTCAGAACCCCCCCGCACACGAAGAGACACAGGCCGAGTGGCAAGCCGAATGACAGGCGCAGGCAGAGTGACATGCCGAATGACAGGCAGAGTGACAGGCCGAATGACAGGCCGAATGACAGGCCGAATGGCAGGCGTCGTAGCCGACGGCGATTGACTTGGCAATGGGTGAAAGCTCAAAGCCGGCGGCGCCGGAGGCGCCGGCCGTTTCGGCTTGCGTGGCAAGAGACTTGTTGTCGAAGTTGAACAGATTCTCCAACTTGTCCACCGTGGCACGCGCCCCGCTCTCGATGCTTTCTACCAGTCCTTCCGAGAAATCCTGAACCCGGTCCACGGCCCCGCTCAGGGTTACAAATTCGCGTGAGGCGCCCAGTGTCGAGAGTGGTGAGTTGAGCGGCGTGTCGGGGCCGATTGGCCGGAACGTGCCCGAGAGATTCTGGAAGAACAAGTCGTTTAGATAAAGATCCTGGTAATGTTTGTTGAAATACGCCGACCGGCCGCTTTCTCCCATGCGGCGCAGGGCATTCCACTCCGAGTCGCTCCTTTGTCGGATATGTTGCCAGGTGGCATCCTGGTCGGCGCGCCACATCTTTTCCTGGACCGACTTGTTCAGAACATCGATAACATCGCGCACACCCTGTCGGGGCAGCGTTCCTTCCTTGGTGAGGTTCCTGAGTAAAGCGCTTTCGGCGGGTGTGGATGCCAGGTCGGCGTCGAGTACCCGAAGCTGCAGAGGATTGCGGCTGAGGATCTGAACGGCCATCTTCTGGTGCAACCCGAGCACAAGCAGGTTGATGGCCTTGATTGGTCTGTCGATCACCAGCGCTGCTTCTGAAGGCGGGAGTTCGGGAACGTAGCCTTCTTTCTGAAAGGTGGCCACGGTGATTTCTGGCGCGACGTAGGCAGGCCCCTTTTTCTTGAGCCAGGTGTCGATCAGCGGGTGCAGCCTGAGCATCCAAACCAGAACCGCGAACAGCCCGGCCAGAAGCAGCCACAAGAGGCGAAACGGCACAAGCAGCGCCGTCCAGCCGAACAAGGTTCCCTTGGTCGGGTGCAGCCACTTGAACTTGCCAGCCGGCAGCAGCATGTCCTTGACCAGCCGGGTACCGGCGATCTTGTCGATGATCCACAGCAGCCATCCCACGCCGATCAACCAGCCCAGCAGCCCGATACCATTCAGCAAGAAGGCGTAGAACAGTAACTTGAGCAACTCGCCGCCGAGGGACGAAGCGTGCCTCTTCTCGCGATCGGTCAGATCTCCGCTGAACAGGTGCCCGGCAATCAACCGCAGCTCCGTCATCGCAGGCTTGTCGATGCCGAACGGATCCGCGGGTAGGTAAATGGCAAGGCTCAGCGGCCGGGCAAGCTCACCTTGCCTGCGATAGCGGACGACGAGTTCGGGATCCTTGGCGGGATCCCAGCCGGGGTAGTCATCGCCCAGTGCGTACCAGCGCGTGACGTAGCCGCTGTTCTTGCCCGTGCGCAGCTCGATCTTGGCGCGCGGCGGATCATCGAAAACCAAGGGCACTTTCGTCTGCAGATCGACGGCACTGTCGTACTTCGCCCCCGGGAGCGGCTGGCCGGTGTAGAGCACGACATCCGAGCTTGCGAGTTTCTCCCGCGGGGCGATTGCCGCGGACGGACCGCAAAACGTGAATCGTGCATAAGCCCTGCCGGAAAACGTCTCGACTTGCGAGCCGTATGGAAAGGTCAGCCTGTTCTCCTGGGTGAGCTCGATGATCTGACCCTTTGTGCTGAAGCGGTCGAAAAGCAGGATCTCGTCCCGTGTCTCGCATTCGGCCGCCTCCCCGCCCATGAGCACGGAGCAGGCATTCACGGCAGAGTACAAGCCGGTAGTCGGGTTTTGCAGCGGCAAGAAGTTGCGACGTCCCGATTCTGAAAAGCGCAGCCGCGAACGAACAACGATCGAGTTGGGTTGGCAGACGATCTCGTAGTGTTCACCCACTAGTTCGGCTTTTCCCTCTGCAAAGAAACGTCTGCCGGCGTGGTCGCCGGTCGCCTCGACGTTTTTGCCGGCAGCCACTCGCGGCATGGCCTGGGCCGGAAAATACAGTTTGACGAGATGATAACCCTGGGGTGGAAGGTTGTTCTTCTCGGCGTACATGGTCAGGCGGCGGCTGCCGCGGTAGTCGCTGTAGACGAAGGCCGTCTTGTCCTGCTGAGCCATGTTTTGGGTGTCGCGCAGTACTCCCAATCCGTCAACCATCGCCGGGGTGATATCCTCGTGGCGCTTGACCTTGGCGGGCAGTTTCAAAGGCAGCACCAGCTTGATGATGGATTTCTTGATCGGCAAGAACCAGCGCACCGGGTTGAACCAGGCGGCCACGAGCTGCTTACCGGCCCGGGCGGTGGTGTCGGCGAAGCGATGGTTGGAACGGTAGTGCAGCTCGAGGGTGTAGCTTCCCCCGGCCCGAGTGCTGAAAGATACGAAATCGATGCGGTAGAAACCACCGCCGGTGTCTTTGATGGTAGCACGGGCGGTTTGTCCGCCCGACTTGATCAGACCACGGGTGAAGTGCACCGGCTCATAGAAGGGGCCTATCTTGCGAATCGCCGTGCGGCCCTCGTTGTCTCTGAAGGTCAGCGAGTAGATCACATCCATGCCGCCGTTGTCCTGCAAAAAAGCCTGGCTGTCCTCTTCGAGCAGCTCCACCGGATCGGCGGCGGCCGAAAGAGGCAAGCATACGGCCAGCAGGATACAAGCGCCGAAAAAGCGCTTGGCGCACAGCCTGAATCTCATTGCGATCCTCCCTACCGACAGATGTTCTACAGCAGGCCCTGTTCCTTGAAGGCGGCCCTGAGCGCCGAGCCCGCCGGCGTGTCGTAGCTCTGGATCTGGCGGTACCACTCGTGCAGCAGGCGGAACAGCTGGCGCGACTCTTTGCTGGCGCGCTTCTGGCGCCTGATCTCGGGCAGCAGCTTCAGAAGCGCGTACTCGAACTCGTCGATGGCGTCGACCACCCGCAGGTCCTCGAGGTAGTCCTCCGGCGCCCAGGTCTCGGTGGCTAAAATCTGGAAATAAGACTGCACCAGCCGTAAGAAGAGATCGTTGGCGGCCAACTTGACCTTGACCTTGGCCAACTCGCGCTCGGCCCGGGCGCAGGCGGCCTCGATGAAGTCTTCCTCGCCCTGCTCCATGTAGTAGGGGATGAACTTCCAGGGCATGGCGGCCGAGTAGACGTTCATGGCCTGGCGCAGGAAGATGGGCAGGAAGCGCTCCCACTCGACGCCGTAGGTGCTCTTTTTCTTCCCGATCAGCCCCGCCGTGACCATGCGATCGAGAAGCTTGCCTGTCTCGGCCGCGGAGATCTTGCAGCTCTTGGCCAGCCCGCTTTTGTCGGCCCGCTTGCGTAACAGGTGGAAGAAAAGCTGAGAAGCCTTGCGATTTGACAGTAAAGATTCTGCAGACATCATCCCTCCTTGGTTCAGAAACTATATCCCAGAAAGCCCCCCAGGCCGATGGCCCTGGTGGGAATGCCGCCGGCAACCTCATAGTTGCCGGTGATTTCGAAGCCGAAGTGAAATAACAGCGTCCGCGGTGCTACCGCAAAGCCCAGTGCGCCGAGCAGTACGAAGACCGGTTCAAAACTGCCATCGCGCCGGTGGCCGACCAAACCCGCCCCCAGTTTTATGTAGCCCCACTCTTCCTGCTCGCCGAAACGCAGCCAGACGGCCGGGTTGACGGCCAGGGCGATCACTGTCGGAGATTCCTTGCCGGTCGGCAGCGGCACGGCCAGCGCCCCCTCGATGCCGATGGCCAGCTCGGGTATAGGCGCCCAGGCTCCGGCCAGCGCCAGATCCCACGAGGCGCCCAATCCCGGCCCGTAGTCCGACATTGAGACGTGGGTGGCCATGGTCAGATCGATGTTCACGTCTCCGGCCCATGCCCCATCAGGCGAGGCCAGCAAGGCGAAGATCAGGCAGGCGCTCGCCGTGTTTCGCATCGCGCTCACCCCCCCTCTCGCTTTTTGGCCCCGCGGCCGGACGCTGCCGCCGCCAGCAGAATCGCCGCGAAGACCGTATAACCGGCCGCGATGCGCCAGGACAGGCCGCCGGCGATTGTCCAGGGCAGGTAGAGGTTGCCGTTGGGGATGATCGAATGGATCACCCCGATCAGGCTGAAGGCGGCGCAGATGATCAGGAAAACCGCCGCCTGCCAGAGCCGGCGCTCGATCAGATGAGCGCCCATCGCACCCCACAACATGGCCGTCAGGATGAACCCGTTGCCTAAAGCCGACCAGGCGGCGAAGTCGGTCGCTTGATCGGCCGGTAGGACCGTAGTGTCTGCGCCCAGCAGCAACTTCCACTGGATCAGCACCAGGTAGGCCAGACTGGGCAGAATGGCGAGCGCCACCGCCGGGTAGTGCGCCCGGGGGCAAACAGTGAAGGTCTGGGAGGTAATCTCGAGGCCGACGAAGATCAAAATCGGCACCACCGCGGCCTCGGGAATGGCCGCGGCCAGCGAGGAGACGAAGCCCAAGGCGCCGCCGATTCCGATGAACAGGCCGCAGGCCAGCGTGTAGCCGGCTCGACCGCCCATGGCCTTGTAGGCCGGGTGGCCAATGTAGGGCGTCGACTGGGCCACTCCCCCTGCAAGTCCCGCGACCAGCGTGGCGAGCGCTTCGGTCAGCAGGATGTCCCGGGTGTTGTAGTCGTCTCCCGCCACGCGCGCGCTCTCGGTGACGTTTATCCCGCCGACGATGGTCAGCAATCCGAAGGGAATGGCGATCGGCAGGAAGTCGACGGCCCGTGAAAGGCCGGCTACGAAACCGAGTGTCGGTACGGGAGGGGTAAAGGCAAACGTCAACTCGGGCAGTTTGTAGGCCGCACCGAGCAGGCCGCACTCGCCCAGCAGGTAATAAATCGCGGTGCCCAGCAAGACGGCCGCCGCGGCGCCCGGCAGCTTACCCAGCCGCCAGGGGAGCTTGAGCCGGGCGACGAGCGTGTACAGCACGAGCCCGAATGCCACCATGCCCACCACGGGCAGCTTGAACAGTTTCATGAGAGGCAAGACGCCCAGCAGGGCAACGCCGATGCCGGCCAGCGAGCCGAGCAGGCCGGCCTGCGGCACCATCTTCTGAATGAAGCGTCCGGCGAACGAGAAGCCCAGCTTGATAACACCCATGAAGATCATGGTGGCCATGCCCACCTGCCAGGTGATCATCGGATCGTGGGTCTCGGCATACACCGGGCCGAGCACCACGAAGGCGATGCCGATGGTCGAGGGCGTGTCGAGGCCGAGAGGCATGGCGGTCACGTCGCTGCGGCCGGTGCGCCTGGCCAGGCGGTGAGCCATCCAAGTGTAGACCAGGTCGCCGACCAGCACGCCTAATGCCGTGCCCGGAATCATGTGTGTGAAGACGAAGCGCGCCGGAAAACCGAAGACGCCGGCCAGTATACCGGTCAGCACGACCAGGTTGGCGACATTGTCGAGCAACAGCCCGAAGAAGGCGTTGAGATCGCCTAAGACGAACCAGGGGTAGTTGCGCCGTGGGGCCATCAGCAGGGAATCTCCCGAGTCAAACCCGGATCAGGAGGAATGTTCCTCCTTTTTCGGACATCAGGCTTTCCGCCCGGCAAGCTGGAACCAGGCAAGTCTCACCAGGCTTCAAAGGCACAGGCCGCTGGCCGGTCTGGCTGATTTGTCCCGTGCCCTCGACGCAACAGACGATGCGCGGGCGGCCGGCATCGAGGGGTGTTTCGCAGCCTACGCCCAGGCCGGCGCGTTCGAAGCCGAATGCCGGGCAACGAATGCCGGGGCGGCCCGAGAGGGGTAAAGCATGCGGCGGCTTGCCGCTTATGTCGAAGTGAATGGATTCGAGAGCCTGATCCACGTGCAGAGCGCGCGGCTTGCCGTCCAGGCCGACCCGGTTCCAGTCGAAGACGCGGTAGGTCGTATCCGACGACTGCTGGATCTCGGCCAGCACGATACCCGCCCCGATGGCGTGCAGCGTCCCCGACGGCAGATAAACGAAGTCGCCGGGTTCGACTTCGACCGCCCGGAGCAGCGGCTCGACTTGGCCGGTGTCTATGGCGCGCCTGAATTCGTTGGTCGTTACTCCCTCGGCCAGACCGACATACAGCCTGGCCCCCGCTTCCGCCCGCAGGATATACCAAGCCTCGGTCTTGGGCCGGGCGCCTACGCCCAGGCGCCGGCAGGCATCCTCGTCGGGGTGCACCTGCACCGAAAGCGTCTGGGCGGCGTCCAGCAACTTGAAAAGCACCGGGAAGCGCCCCATCAGCAGCTCGGCCTCGCCCAGCAGCTCTTCACGGCGCTGGGCGACCAGCCAGGCCAGATCGCGTGACGCCAGGGGACCTTCTATGACGACGCTCTGATCGTCCGGCAGGTCGACCACTTCCCATGACTCGCCGCAGGGAACTCCCGCGGGCAGCGACTTGCCGAAGAGGGTCATAAGGTTGCGCCCGCCCCAGGGAACGGGTTTGACAAGCGGTGTGAACTTCAAAGGAGGCAGCAAGGTAGTTGTCATTTGACCCCTTGATAGCACCACCGCCGGGCAGCGTCAATCGGGGCCCTGGATTTCGTCGTCCTGGTTCTCGGTCACCTCGGGGTAGTACTTGGCCAGGCAGTCGTTGCACAGGGCATGGGTGAATACCGCCTCGGAGTGAGTTTGAATGTACTCCTCGAACCGATGCCAGATCTGCTCCTCGTCTCGGATCTTGTGGCAGTGCATGCAGATGGGCATGATGCCCTGCAGCTGCTTGACGTGGTCTAATGCGTCTTGCAGCTCTACTACCTTGTCGGCCAGTTCGTCTTTCAAAGACAAGATGCGCTCCGCGGCGCGGATCCTGAAGCGCAGCTCCTCGTGGTCGAACGGTTTGGTCAGGTAGTCGTCGGCCCCGGCCTCGAAGCCGGCGATGACGTCGGTTAGCTCCTCGCGGGCGGTCAATAGGATGACGTAGACGTAGCTCGTCTCGTCGAGCCGGCGTATCCGGCGGCACAGCTCGATTCCATCGATCTCGGGCATCATCCAGTCGAGCACGGCCAGCCGGGGCTGGTTGGGTTTCTGCAATTCCATCCAGGCTTCGGCGCCGTCCGCGCAGGACACAACCTCGTGTTCCCAGCGTTCGAGCAGCACCTCGAGCAACCTGCGCGAGACGCTGTCGTCTTCGGCAATCAGGATCCGCATGCATCCTCTCCCAGGTAACCTCGTATCGCGGCGACGGCCCGCCGGGCGGCGCCCTCGACGGCGTCCATGAGCCCGCCTGCCGCGGACAGATCGTTACTTCGAGCGCTCGCCTCCAGTCGCGCAGCAGAGCCGCGCAGCTCAATTGCCGCCACGTTAGCCGCGGCGCCCTTGAGGGAGTGCACGTGCAGCACCAGGTTGGAGGCGTCCGCTTTTAAAAGCGCCTGGCGTGACATTTCTATCAGCCGCGGGCACTGCTTGCAAAACAACTGCAACAGCTCGCGGGCGAGATCGACGTCGCCTTCCATCCGGGCGAGCAGATCGTTACGGTCCCACTGGTCGTCGGCCGAATGCTCGCTGGCGACAGCCAGCGGCAGACTGAAGCTGAAAGTGCTTCCTCGGCCGACCTTGCTCTCAACATGGATGTTGCCGCCCATAAGCTCCACCAGGCGCTTCGAGATGGTCAGGCCCAGGCCGGTGCCGCCGTGCCGCCGGGTGGACGAACCATCCGCCTGGGTGAAAGAGTCGAATATAACTTGCTGATGCGATAGCGAAATGCCCGGGCCGCTGTCGCTGACGTTGACGATCAGCTCGACCCGAGCGCGGGTTATCTTACGCGCCGCAGCCAGAACCGAGACCTTCCCTGCCGTGGTGAACTTGACGGCGTTGCCGACCAGGTTCATAAGAACCTGTCTCAGACGCCCCGGATCACCGATCAGCCAATCCGGCACATCGGGCTCGATCAGCCATTCGAGCTTCAAGCCCCTGCGCGACGCCTCGATCGCCAGCGGCGTCAGGCCGTCTGTGAACAATCGGCTCAGCGTGAAACGGCTGG
>CAZXHT010000031.1:0-28245 GCA_964640665.1 uncultured Myxococcales bacterium | reverse complement strand
GGCCGGGTTGGCGAACAGGAACTTCTCGTCCAGGTCGACCAAGCCGATTCCCTCGCCCGAGTTCTGGATCAATCCCGGGTACAGCCGCGCGATTTCCCGGTAGCGTTCCTCTCGCCGCCGGGCGTCTTCGAGTTGCTTTTCAAGGCTCGCGATGACCGCGTAGGGGTCTATGTCTTTTTCCGCTCGACGGGCCATTGCCACTCTCCGAACACAATCCATCCCCTTTATCACACCGGCTATCGGCAACTACCAATAAAATATTTAGCTCGGAAAGCTTCAGGTGCCGAACAATTCCATCTGGCGCGTGCCCTTCTTGCCCCCGAACAGCAGGAAGGGGGCCGAACGGGAGGCCGCAGCTCCCAGCTGGGCGATGTCTTCCGGCCAGCGCAGCCTGCCTTGCGTCCTGGCCGCCACAATTCGTTTGACCGACAGCGGGCCCAGGCCGGGAACCCTCAGAAGACGTTCGGGCTCGGCCTTGTTCACCTCCAGCGGAAAAAACTCGGGATGGGTGCCGGCCCAGGCGGTCTTGGGATCCGTATCGTAAGACAGGTTGCCGTCGGCCTCGAAGGGGATCTCGGAGAATGCGAAGCCGTACTTCCTGAGCAGGAAGTCGGTCTGGTAGAGGCGGTGTTCGCGAACGAAGCCGGCCGGGGGTAGGTTCTCGAGCGGCGTGTCCGGCACGGGTTGGAAACCCGAGTAGTAGGCGCGACTCAAATTGTAGCGGCCGTAGAGCCTGTCCGCGGCCGAGACGATCTCCCGGTCGCTCTCGCCGGCGGCACCGACGACGAACTGGGTTGTGTGCCCGCGGGCGCGGGTATTGCGCTTGCCTACCAACTCTGCGATCCAGCGCATCCTGGTCAGGATGTCCGCCGCGAAATCCTTCCCGGTGCTCAGCACGGCCAATCGGTTTGCTCCCGGAGCCTCGATGTTGATCGAGATCCGCTGCGCCAACTGGGCCGCGCGTTCTACCTGGGCGTATTCGGCCGCCGGCAGGATTTTCAGGTGCACGAAACCGTAAAAACGGTATTTGCGGCGGATGATCTCGACGGCGGCGATCATCCTGTCCATGGCCCGGACGGAATTTCCGCCCAGCCCCGAACTGAGAAACAGAGCCTGCACTTGCCCTGCGCGGACCATTTCGTCGAACAGGCGCGCGAGTTCCTCGGGCGCGAAGCGGTCGCGGGGTGTATCCCGCCCGGCGCGCTGCGCGCAATAAGCGCAGTCGTTCTGGCAGGCGTTGTTCATCAGAACCTTGAGCATGCTCACCCGCGAGCCGTCCGGCATCACGGCCGGGTAAACCCAGCGCCCGTCGGGCCCCCGCCGCCGGGACGGTTCCATCCCGCAGGCGCAGGAAAGATCGAACATGGCATTCTGCCCCAGTCTGACGAGCTTTTTCTCGATTGTCATGGTTACAGAATACTGAACGGGTGTGCGGGTGTCAACCGCTCGCGGGGTTTATCGAGTTGGACAGTCGGCTGCCCATTCTGCTATAGAGCGTAACATGACGGACGCGAACAAGATCCGCCTGACGGCCACGGTTGCCGGAGCCGGGTGAGCCTCCAAACTGGGGCCGGGGGACCTGGCCCAGGCGCTTTGCGGGCTCGAACTGCGCGGGCACCCCGATCTGATCGTCGGCATCGAAAACGGCGACGACGCGGGAGTGCTGCGCCTGACGGACGAGATCGCCCTGGTACAGACGGTGGACTTCTTCACTCCGATCGTCGACGATCCCTATCTGTTCGGGCAGATCGCCGCGGCCAACGCCTTCTCGGACGTTTACGCCATGGGAGGGACGCCGCGTACGGCCATGAACCTGGTCGCCTTCCCGATCAAAAAGCTCGATATCTCGGTTCTGCAGGAAACCCTGCGCGGCGGGCTCGATAAGATCCACGAGGCCGACGCAATCCTGGTGGGCGGCCACTCGATCGACGATCCTGAGTTCAAGTACGGCCTGTCTGTGGCCGGCACTGTACACCCCGGGCGCGTGCTGGCTAACCGTGGAGCTTGCCTGGGCGATCGGCTGGTGCTGACCAAACCGCTGGGAACGGGCATCGTGGCCACGGCCATCAAGAAAGGCCTGGCCAGCCCGGCTGCCCGCGATAGCATCCAGGCCTCGATGGCCCAACTCAACCGCCGGGCGTCCGAGATGCTTAATAAATTTTCCCCGCATGCCTGCACCGACGTGACCGGCTTCGGTTTGCTGGGTCATGCCCTGGAGATGATCGAAGGCTCGGACGTTGGGCTGGTAATCGATCACACGGCCCTGCCGATTTTTCCAGAGACTGTCGGCTTTGCCGAGCAGGGTATCATGCCGGCCGGGTCGCATCGCAACCGCGCGTACCGCGAGGCGAGTGTTGACCTGGAGGCCGACATACCGCGTCAGGTAATGGACGTGCTCTACGATGCGCAGACATCCGGGGGCCTGCTTGTAGCCTTGGCAGCAAGCGAAGCCGGCCGCTACCTGGACGAACTACACTCGGCCGGCATGGACAACGCCGCGCTGATCGGAGAGTTCGTCGAACAACCGGCCGGCCGGGTAATCGTGCGCTGAACAACCGACGGGTCAGGTGTCGCAGCCTGGGGCGACGCCCCAGGTGCTGCCGGGCACTTGGTGAGCAAAGGGCGAGATCTCGAGCAGCCGCTCGACTATGCCGGGCATGTGAGCCAGTACGTGGTCGATCTCGGCCTCGATATTGTAGCGGCTGAGGCTGAAACGGACCGATCCGTGGGCCAGCGTAAAGGGAATCCCCATGGCCCGAAGCACGTGGGATGGCTCGAGCGAGCCCGAGGTGCAGGCCGAGCCCGATGAGGCCGCGACACCGATAGCGTCCAGCATCAACAGGATCGACTCGCCCTCAATGTTTTCGAAGCTGATGTTGAGGGTGTTGGGCAGGCAATTTTTACCGTTGACCACCGCCCCCTTGCAGTCGGCCAGCAGGCCGCTTTTGAGCCTGTCGCGCAGGGCGCGCACGAGGTTGTTTTCACTGCCGATGGCCGCGCTGGCCATCTCGGCGGCCACGCCCAAGCCGACGATGCCGGGCACGTTCTCGGTGCCGGCGCGCTTGCCGCCTTCCTGGTGGCCGCCCGAGATGTGCGGGACCAGCTTGGTGCCCTTGCGCACGAACAGCGCGCCGACGCCCTTTGGGGCGTGCAGCTTGTGGCCGGAGATGGTCAACACATCGACCGGTACGCGGCTCATGTCGATCGGCAGCTTACCGGCCGCCTGAACGGCGTCGGTATGGAAGACGGCGCCCTTGGCCTTGACCATATGGGCGATTTCTTCTATCGGGAAGATAACACCGGTTTCGTTGTTGGCCCACATGATGCTGACAATGGCCGTGTCCGGTGTAATGGCCGCATCTAACTTCTCGAGATCGAGCGCCCCGTCGTGGTCGACCGGCATCTCGGTCAGGCGGTAGCCCTGTTTCTCGAGTTGCTGGAAAGTAACCCGCACGGCCGGGTGCTCGACCCGGGTGGTAATGATATGCCGCTTGCGCCCGGACAGCGCCGCGAGCGTGCCCCTGATGGCCAGGTTATCGCCCTCGGAGCCGCAGCCGGTGAAGACGATCTCGTCGGGCCGGGCCCCCAGCAGGGCGGCTATCTGTTCGCGCGCCTTCCTGATGTGCTTGCCGACCTGGCCGCCGAAGCTGTGAATGCTCGAGGGATTGCCGTACAACTCGCTCCAGAAAGGGCTCATGGCCTCGATCACCTCGGGCGCGACCATGGTGGTTGCATTGTTGTCCAGGTAGACGTTCATCGGGCTTCCTCCTCGGACCCTTCCTCGACGACGCGCAGATTGTCCGCGACGAACTCCTTGATCTTCGTCTCGACCACGTCCTTGAGTGTGAAGTCGACCAGGCGGCACTGCGCGCAGGTTCCGCGCATCGAGACGATCACTTTGTCGCCGTCGAGATCGACCAGTTCGATGTCGCCACCGTCTTTTTTCAGCGAGGGTCGGATCTCGCGATCGAGCGTCTCTTCGATCATCCGGATCTTCTGCACCGTGGTTAGCTCTTTCTTGCGCACAGGCACATCGGCCGGGTCTCCCGTGTCTTTCTTCTCGGCGCGGACGCGGGCGATGATCTGGCTGATGTCATCGTGGCAACTTTCGCAGCCGCCGCCGGCCTTGGTGTAGTTGGTGACTTCCTCGATAGTGGTCAGGTGGTTTTCCCTGACCGCCCGTTCGATCTCCAGTTGGGTCACGCCGAAGCACTGGCAGACAATGTCGCTATCGACTTTCTTGTCGGGGGGGCTGCCCTTCTCGTAGTTTTCGATGGCGGCCGACAGCGCGTCGCGGCCCATGACCGAACAGTGCATCTTCTGGTCGGGCATGCCGCCCAGAAAATCGGCGATATCCTGGTTGGTGATTTTCTGGGCCTCGGCGAGCGTCTTGCCGATCAGCATCTCGGTCAGCGCCGAGGAAGAAGCTATGGCGCTCGCGCAACCAAAGGTCTGGAACTTGACGTTCTCGATCTGGCCCTTGTCGTCCAGTTTGAACATCAGCCGCAAGGCGTCGCCGCAGGCCAGCGAACCGACTTCGCCGATGCCGTCGGGTTTTTCTATAACCCCGACATTGCGCGGGTTCTTGAAGTGATCCATGAGCTTGCTGGTGTAGTCCCACATGTAATGCTCCTTCCCGTACGTCCCCGGATCAAGCTGCCAGCAGGCACAACTTAATTCTAGAATTAGGCCCTGTCAACCACCGGAAAGCAGCCCCGGCTCGTTGATGTCGAGTGAGCTATCCCATTCATTTGGCAAAGGAAGCCCGACATGAGCGACACTTTCGATAGTCTGCCAGGGGGACAGGCGGCCGGACTTCAGTGCTCTGTCGACCTCGATGATCATGGAGGTGCGGTACAGGGCCGGCAACGGTTGCCAGCGCTCGTCCCGGAAGGCGACCACGCGGGCCTCTTTCCCGGCGGCTGCAAACAAGTCTTCGATCCAGCTCGCCTTCAAGCCGATACGGTCGCAAGATGCACACAGGATCCAATCGCTTCCCCGGGCATCGCGCAGCGCGGCCCCTATTCCGCCCAGCGGGCCTTGACCCGGTTTCCCGTCGGCTATGGTGTGAAGTCCCAGGTCGTCATACTTGCCGGCGCGCTCGGCGACGATGGTCAGCTTCGATGCAAATTGCGCAAGCGATTGCGCCACCTGCAGGATCAGCGGCCGGCCCCGCCATGGATAGCGAGCCTTGTCGCCGCCGAAACGCGAACTCCTGCCGCCGGCCAGGATATAGACGGGAAGCTTCAAACCAATAGTGTAGCTTTAGAACAGACCCTGAACCTTGCCGGATTTGGTATCGATGTCGACTCTGCGGAAGGCAGGGTCGGAGCCTGTGCCGGGCATGAGCGAGATGTTGCCGGCCACCGGGCAAATGAAGCGTGCGCCGCCGTAGGTCAAAAAGTCACGAATGGGCAGCGTCCAGCCCTTGGGTACGCCCTTCACGGTCGGATCGTGCGTCAACGACAAGTGGGTCTTGACCATCATGGTTGTGTAGTCGTTGAACTTGGGATCGGCCTCGAACTTCTTCAGCTTGGCCTCGGCCTCCGGGGCGTAGCTTACACCGTCGGCACCGTAGACCTGCTTGGCGATCAAATCGACGCGCTCGCGAAGCGGAGTTTCCAATTCGTAGAGGAACTTGAAGTCGACCTTCTCGTTACAGGCGTCGACCACGGCGTCGGCCAACTCGAGGGCTCCCTCGCCGCCGTACTGCCAATGCTTCGAGACGGCCACGCGCGCGCCGGCGGCTTCGCACATCTTGCGGGTCAGCTTGATTTCTTCTTCCGTAT
The DNA here is from genome assembly GCA_964640665.1 of uncultured Myxococcales bacterium. Taxonomy (GTDB): domain Bacteria; phylum Myxococcota; class B64-G9; order B64-G9; family B64-G9; genus DATKYQ01. Next base: position 22,456 of record CAZXHT010000031.1, on the reverse strand, counting down.
CGGTATGGAAGACGTTGATGCAGACGACCGGGTTGGTGCCGGATTTCTTGACCGTGCCGATGTGGTGGATGACGTTTTTCATGCCGTCTTCCAGCCAGGAAAGGTTCTCCTTGAAGTACCCATCGGGCAGCGGTTTGCCCGGAGGACAGGGCGGAGCGCCTGCATTGACGCCGTGGCTCTTCAGTGCCCGGATGGTCGTGGTGATGACCGAGACGTTGGGGATGTTGCCCGAGTAACGGCACTTGACGTTCCAGAATTTCTCGAAGCCGATATCCGCGCCGAAGCCCGACTCGGTAATGTGATAGTCAGCCAGTTTGAGGCACATCTTGTCGGCCACGACCGAGGACTGACCAACGGCGATGTTGGCGAACGGCCCTGCGTGCACGAAGCAGGGCTGACCCTCGAGAGACTGCAGCATGTTGGGGTTGATGGCCTCGCGCATCCAGGCCGTCATGGCGCCGGCAACTTCGAGATCCTCGGTGGTGACAGGATTGCCGCGTTTGTCGTAGGCTACTACCATGCCGCCAATGCGTTTGCGGAAGTCTGCCAGGTCGCTAAAGATGGACAAAATGGCCATCACTTCGGAGGAGACGGCGATGCCGAACTTGGACTTCATCAAGAAGCCGTCCATCTTGCCGCCCTCGCCGATGGTGATGTTACGCAGGGCCTGGGCGCAGAAGTCGATGATCCAGCCCATCTCGATATTGCGCGGGTCGATGTTGAGACGCTTGACGTTTCTCTTGGCCAAGAACTTGTCGCCGTAGTTGAACTCGTGCTGCATGCGCGAGGTCAGAGCGACCATGGCCAGGTTGTGGGCGTTCATGATGGCGTTGATGTCGCCGGTAAGGCCCAGCGAGAACTCGGTCAGGGGGATGCACTGAGCGAGCCCGCCGCCGGCCGCGGAGCCCTTGATGTTCATGGTCGGGCCGCCCGAGGGCTGGCGGATGCAGGCGACGACCTTCTTGTTGCGCTTGCCCATGCCTTGCAACAGGCCCATGGTGGTGGTGGACTTGCCTTCGCCCAATGGGGTCGGGGTGATGGCCGTGACCTCGATGAACTTGCCGTCGGGTTTTTTGCCCAGCCGATCGAGCACGCGGGCGTAATCCACCTTGGCCACGTAGTGACCGTGGGGCAAAAGCTCGTCCCGGGTGATGCCCAGTTCCTCGGACAGTTGTTCCGAGCGCTTCATGCGGCTTTCGGATTCTTCAGCGATTTCCCAATCTGCGTGCTTGGTGGGATCCAGTGCCATGGACTGTTCCTCCTAATTGATTAGTTCAAAAAACGGTTTGATAAAGAGCCTGTCTAGCCCGCTTCCAGTACGGACGAAACATATTCATAGTTGACAGGTGACATGTGTGTCAACGCTTTTATCCGACCGGCGCGGCAGATTGACGTTATTGTTCACTGGTGTTAAACTGAAAAGTCGGAGAACGTTGGAAATGGGAGTCGGCCATGCCGGCCTCGAGACGCACAAGCAGCCGCAAGCCCTGGATCCTGGCCGGGATCCTGGCGCTGGTGCTGCATGCGCAGCTCATTCTCAGTGGCCTGCTTCCGGCCATGTATAACTACTGGAACGGGTTGTTCCCAAAGCCGCGACCCGCGGAGACTACCGAGGTCAGCCTGGTGGCCATGGCCCGTAACGAATGGGATCAGAACCGTAGTGTCCACGCCAAGGTCGACGCCAAGCAGGAAGAGAAGCGGCAAGCGGCCGACGTCGAGCAGGAAAAGAAAAAAGAAGAAGAAACCGATCTCAAGGGCCAGGTGGTCGATATTCCCCCGACCCCTGATTCTTCGCGCCCCGAAAAGGCCCGCTTTTTATCCGAGCACAACACCAACGTCGAGAAAGAGAGCGTCAGCCGCAATCAACGCAAGGATTACGGTATCGCCCAGACCCGGCCGACCATTGCCGATTACTCGCGGCGCCGCTCGGATGAGCAGCAGAAAGAGCCCGGCAAGCAGGACATTGCCATGGTGACTCGCAAGCAGGGCCGGCGGGGGACCACCAGCGCCGAGCAGGCCTTCGCCATGGAAATTCCGGACATCAAGAAACGCGAGTCGCTCAGGCTGAAGCTCGACCTCGACCTGGGCTCACTGGGCAGATACCAGCCCTCAGACGAGGTCCACGGCAACTCCGAGCGGCTGCGGCTCAAGAGCGGCCGCATGCTGCAGAATGAGCAGACCGACGGCGACGGCGGTCAAGACCGGCAGACGGTGGCCATGTTCAAGAAACCCTCGCTCAGCCGGCTGGACATGGTTTCGGGCGCTCCCGCCAACGACTACATTCGCGACGTGCCCAAGGGCGAGCAGACCATGCTCAACAGCCGCGAGTTCAAGTACGCTACTTTCTTCAACCGTGTCAAGCGCGGGGTCAGCGAGCACTGGAGTCCCGGCGAGGCCTACGTGCGCCGCGATCCCTACGGCAACATCTACGGAGTGAAAGATCGCTACACCGTGCTCAACGTCGAGCTGAGCACCGCCGGCGAACTGCACGGGGTTTCGGTGGCGCAGTCGTGCGGGGTGGGTTTCCTGGACGACGAGGCTGTCAGCGCCTTCCAGGGCGCGTCGCCGTTTCCCAATCCTCCAAGCGGATTAGCCGACGCCGACGGCATGATCAGATTCCAATTCGGTTTCTACTTCGAGATCGGTGAGCGGCCACGCATCCAGGCCTTCCGCTCGCGGCGCTATCCCTACTGAATGAAAGCCTCAACGGCGCCGATGGAGAAGTTGCTGGCCGGACTGGCAAGCGGCGAGACACAACCCGGGCGCGACGAGATCTTGAACCTGTTTCTGGGATACGTGGATCAACTGGGCATGCGGCTGTATGCGACCCAGGAAGAAGCCGTCCTCGAACTGCTTTCCGGCAAGCACGTCATTCTCAACACGCCCACCGGATCGGGCAAGTCACTGGTGGCGCTGGCGCTTCACTTCTTGGCCATGGCCGAGCACAAGACATCTTTCTACACCGCTCCCACCAAGGCTCTGGTGAACGAGAAGTTCTTCGCCCTGTGCGATGCCTTCGGGGCCGAGAACGTCGGCCTGCTGACCGGCGACGCCAGCGTCAACCCGGAAGCCGGTCTGATCTGCTGCACCATGGAGATCTTGTCCAATATGGCGCTCAGGGCCGATGACGTCGAAGCCGACCATGTCGTGCTGGACGAGTTTCACTACTACGGAGACAGAGAGCGCGGGGTGGCCTGGCAGATCCCGCTGATCACGCTGCGCGACACCCAGTTCTTGCTTATGTCGGCGACACTCGGAGACACCTCAGGGATCGAGCAGCGCCTGCGGGAGTTCAGCGGCCGCGAAGTGTCTGCCGTGCGCGACGACCAGCGCCCGGTGCCTCTGGAGTTCGAGTACCGCGAGACGCCCATACACGAGACAATAGAAGACCTGCTGCAGGCGGACGAGGCTCCCATCTACCTGGTCAACTTCACCCAGCGCGACTGCGCCGAACAGGCTCAGAATCTCACCAGCGTCAAGATATGTTCCCGCGAGGAAAAGAAGGCCATTGCCGCAGAACTTGCCGGCGAGCGTTTCACGACGCCCTACGGAAAGGAGTTTCAACGCTTCGTGAGAAACGGCATCGGCATCCACCATGCCGGTCTTCTGCCGCGCTACCGGCGCGTGGTCGAAAGGCTGGCCCAGGCGGGCCTGATCAAGGTGATCAGTGGAACCGACACCCTGGGCGTCGGCGTCAACATCCCCATTCGCACGGTGTTGCTGCGCCAGCTTTACAAGTTCGACGGCCAGAAGAGCGCCATCCTGAGTGCACGCCAGTTCCACCAGATCGCCGGCCGGGCCGGGCGTAAAGGCTTCGACGATCACGGCCGGGTGGTGGTGCAGGCGCCCGAGTGGGCCATCGAGAACCGGCGCATCAAGGCCAAGATCGCGGATAACCCCAACCTGAAAAAGAAGCTCAGCCTGAAAAAGCCGCCGCCCCGGGCCATTCCCTGGGACCGGGGCCGCTTCGAAAAACTGCTTGCCTCGCCCCCCGAGCCGCTGCAGCCCCATTTTGATGTGACTCATGGGATGATGCTCAACCTGCTGCAGCGCGAAGACGGTCTGCCGGGAGGCGGCTACCGGCGCTTGATCGAGTTGATCGCCCGTTCGCACAGTTCTGCGGGAGAAAAGAAATACCAGCGTCGCCGGGCGGCCATCCTGTTCAGGGCGCTTACGGCCGCGGGAATCGTGGAGGTCGAGCACGCCGCCGGTGGGGCGACTGTCAGGGTGGCCCGTGAGCTACAGGAGGAATTCTCGCTCAACCACACCCTTTCGCTATACCTGGTCGCTACGCTCGATTTGCTGGATCCCGATTCTGTGACGCTGGCGCTCGACATGTCGACGCTGGTCGAGGCGATCCTCGAAAACCCCAAGGTGATTCTCAGGCGGCAGGTGGACAAGCTCAAGGGCGAGTTGGTAGCCCGTCTCAAGGCCGAGGGCGTCGAGTACGAAAAGCGCATGGAGGAGCTCGAGAAGGTGGACTATCCCAAGCCCAAGGCCGAGTTCATCTACGACTCGTTCAATGCCTTCGCCGAGCTGCACCCCTGGGTGGGCGGCGAGAACATCCGGCCCAAGTCGATCGCCAGGGAGATGTACGAAGGCATGCTGGACTTCAACGACTACGTCAGGGAGTACCGGCTGGAGCGCAGCGAGGGCGTGCTGCTGCGCTACCTGGGCCAGGTGTACAAGGCCGCGGTGCAGAGCGTGCCAGAGCCGCTGTGGAACGAAGATTTCGAGGACATCCTGGCCTACCTGCACGGAGTGGTCAGGCGCACCGATTCGAGTCTGCTCGAGGAGTGGGAGCTGCTGGTAGCGGCGCCCAAAGAAAGTCACGGCCCGCAAGCCGTAACGAGAGAAAGGCCGCGGCAGGAAGGCTTCGATCCGCGAGCCTTCGCCGCCCGCGCACGCAACGAGCTGCATGTCTTGCTCAAGTGTCTGGCCGATCGCGACTACCATGCTGCCGTGGCCGCGATCAGACAAGGCGAAGAAAGTAACTGGAGCGCCGAACAGATCGAGGAGCAGATGGCCGCCTATTTCGAACAACACGCAGAAATCGAAATTACCCCCCGCGCGCGTCAGACGCGCAACACGATCCTGATACAGGAATCAAAGCACACATGGAGCGCCAGGCAGAAGATAGTCGACCCCGAAGGGGACGAAGACTGGACGATTTATTGCCGCATCGATCTGAACACCGGGCGGGACGAAGCGGAACCGCTTGTAGAACTCGAGCGCATCGGTATCTAAGGCGGGAACTACGGCTGTTATTTTGGCTTCCAGGTCAGGATCGGCTCGCGGGCGGCCTTGACCTCGTCGAGGCGGCCGACGATCGTTCTGTGGGGGGCGGTTTTCAGCGCTTCCGGATCTTCGCGAGCCTCGGCCGCGATGGCCAGCAGGGCGGCGATGAACTCGTCGAGGGTATCTTTCGATTCGCTCTCGGTGGGCTCGATCATCAGCGCCCCGTGGACCACCAGCGGAAAATAGATGGTCGGCGGGTGGAAGCCGTGATCGAGCAGGCGCTTGGCCACATCAAGGGTGGTGACGCCGAATTCTTCCAGCTTCTTGTCCGAGAAAACCACTTCGTGCAGTGAGCGTTTGCTGTAGGGCAGGTGGTAGTGGCCCTCCAGCCGGGCGCGGACGTAGTTGGCGTTCAGCACCGCCATCTGGCAGGCCTGCTTCAGGCCCGCGGCTCCCAACTCGCGGATGTAGGCGTAGGCGCGCAGCATGACTGCGAAGTTGCCGTAGAATTCCTTCATGCGTCCGATCGATCGGGGCCGATCGTTGTCCAGCACGAAGCGCTCGTCGCGTTTTTCGACGACGGGCACGGGCAAGAAGGGTACCAATTTCTCGGCCACGCCCACCGGCCCCGAGCCCGGCCCGCCGCCGCCGTGGGGCGTGGCGAAGGTCTTGTGCAGGTTGAACTGCAATACGTCGACGCCCATGTCGCCCGGCCGGGCGACTCCAAGCATCGAGTTCATGTTGGCCCCGTCGCAGTACAACAGCCCGCCGCCGGCGTGAACGATTTCGGCTATCTCGGCCACCGATTCCTCGAACAACCCCAGCGTGTTGGGATTGGTGATCATGATGGCGGCCACGTCCTCGTCCATGACCCCGGCCACCGCCTCGGGCAGCAGGATTCCTTCCGGGCCGCTTTTTATCTCGACGACTTTATAGCCTGAGAGCTTCGAAGAGGCCGGGTTGGTGCCGTGCGCCGTGTCGGGCACCAGCACCTTGCGGCGCGGGTTGCCGTTGGCCTTGTGATAGGCCCGGATCATCCTCATACCGATCAGTTCGCCGTGGGCTCCGGCGGCCGGCTGCAGGGTGACCCGCGCAAAGCCGGCGATCTCGGCCAGGTATCCGGCAAGCTCCCACATCAGGCGCAGCGCCCCCTGGCAAAGCTCTTCTGGGGCATAGGGGTGCAGGCGCCTGAAGCCGTCCAGGCGTGCCGCCGCCTCCGCGAAACGCGGGTTGTACTTCATGGTGCATGAGCCCAGCGGGTACATGCCCAGGTCGATACCGTGGTTCCATGTGCTCAGGCGGGTGAAATGTCGCACGACAGCAGGTTCGTCCACCTCGGGCAGTCCGGCAGGTTCATTGCGCAAGAGCGCAGCCGGGATGTCTTGCCGCGCGGCTTCGAGATCGCCGAATGACGGCGGCAGCGAGTAACCTTCGCGGCCGGCCAGGCTGCGCTCGAAGATCGGCGGCTCCGTGTATGCCAGGCCGCTGGTCCCCGAGGATTGTCTTTCTTTGGCGGCGCTCATCTCAAGACTCCAGTCCAGAAGCCAAGTCTTCGAGTTGGGCTGCGCTGTTCAACTCGGTGGCGCAGACCAGAATGCAGTCGTCGAACTCTGGATAAAAACGCCCCAGGGCCAGACCGCCGAGGATGCCACGCGACTCGAGCCGCCGCAGGGCGGTCTCGGGATCGCCGGACAGGCGCAGCGGGAACTCGTTGAAAAACGGAGTTTCGAAGGCCCGCTTGACGCCCGGCAAACTGCTGAGCTTGTCGCAGGCGGCCCGGGCGTTGGCTGCGTTGATTTCGGCAAGCTTTACAAAACCGCGCTTGCCGAGCAGGCTGAGGTGGATCGCCGCGGCCAGGACGCACAGGCCCTCGTTGGAACAAATGTTCGAGGTGGCCCGGGCGCGACGGATGTGTTGCTCGCGTGTGGACATGGTCAAGACATAACCGCGCCGGCCCCGGTCGTCGGTCGTCTCGCCCACCAGGCGGCCCGGCATCTGCCAGGCGTTCTTCATCGAGCAGCCGAACAGCCCCAGGCCGGGACCGCCGAAGTTCAGCCCCGACCCAAAGCCCATGCCCTCGCCGCAGACGATGTCAGCGCCCAGTTTTGCGGGCGCCTCGATCAGTCCCAGTGAAAACGGTTCGAGCACCGAGACAACCAGCAGCGCGGAAGCCCGATGGACGATATCGGCTATACGCGGCAGGTCTTCCAGGCAGCCAAGGGCATTGGGCTGCTGCACCAGCACGGCCGCTACGTCGTCGCCCAACATGGTCTCCAGTGCGGTAAGATCGCAGACCCCGTCAGGTGTCATGGGGATTTCTTCGGGCCGCGGCTCCAGCTCACTCAGGTAGGTTTCACAAACGGAGCGCACCTCGGGATGATTGCTTCTGGCCAACAGGGTTCTCGGGCGTTTGCGCTTGATACGACGGGCCATCAACAGGGCTTCGGCCGCAGCCGTGGCCCCGTCGTACATCGAGGCGTTGACCACCTGGCAGCCGAACAGCTCGGCAATCATGGATTGGTATTCGAAGACGGCCTGAAGAGTGCCCTGGCTGACCTCGGGTTGATACGGAGTATATGCAGTGAAGAACTCTCCGCGCAGCAAGAGCTGATCGACGGCGGCGGGAAGGTGGTGCGCATACGCCCCGGCCCCTATGAACGAGACCATCCCCGCGGCCGGATTGTCGGCAGCCAAGTCGGACAGCAATCCGGCGAGCGATTCCTCATCGAGCGGCGCGGGCAACTCGAGCGGCCGGTTCAGTTTGAACTTGGATGGAATGCCTGCGAAGAGAGCCTCGATTTCGTCCACCCCCACTGCCTTTAACATCTGCCCGACTTCGCCCTGTGTGTGGGGGATATATCGCATTACTTCGATTCTTCCTTGACGTATTTCTCGTAGGCGTCGGCGTCCATCAGGTCGTCGAGTTCAGAAGTATCGCTGATCTCGATCTTGATCATCCATCCCTCGTCGTAAGGGTCCTCATTGATCATCTCGGGGGCGTTCAGCAGGGGCTCGTTTATCTCCAGCACCTTGCCGGACACCGGGGCAAACACCTCGGAAGACGCCTTGACCGACTCGATCGCTCCGAATGCCTCCGATTTGTGGACCTCGTCGTCTTCGTCCGGCAGCTCGACGTTGACGATGTCGCCCAACTCTTCCTGGGCGTAGTCGCTGATCCCCACGGTTACCACCTTATCCTCGACGCGGGCCCATTCGTGATCCTGGGTATACTTCAGCTCTGACGGAATGTTCATTTTAGCACCCTCCGTAAATGTCCAGTCGCGTATCGTAGTGCAATCGAGTCGATCGTCAAGAAAAAAGAGCAGCTTGCGCTTTCGGAGGCCTGGTTGTATCTTATTTTCCGAGGCGGGGATTGCTTGATTCACCGGGGGGATGGAGCGGCAAGATGTCCGGAACAGTCGCCAGGCTTGCCGCGCTGCACCAGGCGGCCAGGGCGATGAACTCGATCCTGGAGCCGGACAGGCTTCTGGACCGGATTCTCTCCCTGGTTGAAGAGGTCTTCGCACTGGACAACTGCGCGGTGCTGCTCTTCGATCCGGCCGAAGAGGCAATGGTCATCAGGGCCGCGCGCGGCTACCGGCCTGAAGTGGTCAGAAGCTTCAGGGGCGGAGAGGGCCGTGGTGTCACCGGTCACGTCTTTTCGACCGGCGAGCCGCTAATAGTCAACGATGTCAAGGGTTGGAACGGCTACGTCGAGGGAGTGGCCGGGGCCCACTCCGAGATGGCCGCTCCACTGCGTATTGAGGACAACGTCATCGGTGTGCTGGACGCCGAGAGCAGGCGCACGGACGCTTTCGAGGAGGGCGATCTCGATCTGTTTCGCATCTTCGCCAACCAGGCGGCGACGGCGATCAACAACGCCAACCTTATGAGCAGGCTGACGGACTACTCCCGCAGGATCGAACGCGCCAACGCCGACCTGGAAAAGCGGGTCAAGGAACTGACCGCGGTGCAGGAAGCCTCGCGCGCAATCGCCTCCAGCCTCGATCTGCACGATACGCTCCAGGCCATCGTCAGCACGACCCGCGATATCGTCAGATCGTCGAGCTGCGCCATTCGCCTGCTCGACGACGAGCATGAAGAGATGCGCGAGCTGGACACAACCGACGGCACTTCCGGCGCAGCCGGTGGGGCCGGCGACCCGCAGCGGCCGGCCACGATGAGATCGTTTCTAGGCCTGCCGCTGAGGATCGGCAGCCAGGTGATCGGTTATTTCGAGCTGGGCTCGGTGGATGCGGGAGCTTTCTGCGAAAACGATCGCCGCATCCTGGGGGTTTTGGCCAGCCAGGCTGCCATCGCCATCGAAAACGCCAGGCTGTTCGAGAAGACGCAGCAGACCTACTATGAAACCATCCGCTCGTTGGCCCAGGCGCTCGAGGCGCGGGATGCCTATACGCGGGGCCATTCGGAGCGCGTCACGCGCTACGCTGTGGCTGTTGCAGAACAGATGGGCATGGCCCCCAAGTGCGTCAAGGTGATCCGCTACGCGGGCATGCTGCATGATATCGGCAAGATCGGCATTTCCGACTCCATCCTGCACAAGCGCCTGGCGCTGTCCGAGGAAGAGTGGAGCGTCATCAGGAGCCACCCGATCTTCGGTGATTCGATCCTGCAGCCCTTGAAATTCCTCGAAGAGGCGCAGCAGATAGTCCTGCACCATCACGAGCGTTGGGACGGATCGGGTTATCCCGGGCACATGAAGGGGGAAGAAATTCCGATTGAAGCGCGCATCATCGCGGTCGCCGACTCCTATGACGCGATGACCTCCAACCGGCCCTATCGCCAGGCCATGCCCCACGCCGAGGCGCTTTACGAGATCGGCAAGGCCTCCGGGCTCCAGTTCGATTCCCAGGTTGTGGAGGCCTTCCTTTTGGTGATAGACGAACTCCAACCAGAACGGTTTAATTAACTGACGATCGAGAATTTCATTCGGGCACGCAGGCGAAAGTACTCTTCACTTACGGCGAAGCGCAGCAGGTCGGCTACGGCGCCGCTCTGCGACAAAGCGCCGGCGATCTCCTCGGAAGTGTTCAGACGCTTGTCGCGCAGCTCGGGCACCTCGCGGATCAGGTGCATGATCGCCTGGGAAACATCGTTGCACATCAGCAGTCCGAAGCGGTTGGCCGAGTACTCAGTGGCACGCACGAAGGACTCGTAGTCGGGGACCCTGGCCAGATCGGGCGATCGAGAACTCATCAGTTCCTCGAGTGCATGGCGGATCTTGCGGGGAAGCGCCTTTGCCAGGCGCTTCGGCAAGTCGGCGGGCAGGTCGGCCGGGAATGTGGCCACGGGGCAGTTCGGGTGGTATGGCTGAACCAGCGCGGCGATCAGCCGGGACAGCTCCTGCGGCCCCAGCACGGCCGCTAAAAAGCCTCCGTCCGAGACGCGCTTGATCGCCCGGGCCAGCGCGAAGCGCTGCTCCTTGACCACCGTTCTCTTAAGAAGCCCCTCACCGACTATCAGCGCCGGGGGCGATGTGTTCTCGATGGCCACCAGGTGAGTCGGCTGGGTGGAGTGATAGAGTTCAAACTCGATCTCGCCCAGGTTGGAGACAATGCCGTTAGTGAGCGTGCGCATGGGATCGTCGGGTCGGGCGCGGTCACCCTTGCCGACGCCGTGGCGTGCGAGATTCGGCGCATAGGTCTTGGACAGATGCTGTCTGACCAGCTTGAGAATCTCGCGCAGCACGCCTTTCTCGCCCGGATGGGTGATCTGATTTTCGATTTCTTCAAAAGTCAATTTCTCCGCGGAACGATCGGGCACCTTGCTCTTGTTTTCGCCGTAGAAAAACTCCTCGTTTTGATCGGCCGCCCGCAGGTAGTGCAACACCGAGCACACCCCGAGTACTTTGTCGAAAACACGCTGCTCCTCGAAAATGCGCCGCAGCTCATGATAGGAAGACACCCGGAAAGGATTGATATCGAGCAGGCGGCGGTGTTCATCGACGGCGTTGGCGTAGTATAGCCCGGTGCTCCCGTAGAGTCGCGCCAGGGCCTCGTGCGCTTCCAAGTGGCGCGGGTTGATATCGGTCACGCGCTTGTACTCGATAATGGCCTTGTCCATGTTGTCGAGTCGATCCGCGAAGATGCCGCCGATCTTGAGATGCAACGGCACGGCCTCCTGCTCGCGGTCCGGTGGCAGGAGACGCATGAAGGCGTGGTAGGCATCCACCAGGTCCTGCCAGCGTTCGAGTTTCTCGTAGAGTTCGCCCAGTTTCTGGATGATGTCGACGTTGTTCGGATCGATGTTCTGGATCTGGCGATAGCTTTCGACGGCCTTCTCGGGATCGTCGATGCCGGTTTCGTATATTCCGGCCCGTTCCATCAGGTATTTGAGCCGGTTGGTCGGCTCGCCGTCCACCTCGACCAGCCTGGCCAGGACACCCTCCGCCTCGCCCCACTGTTGCCGGGCGACGTGAATGGCCTTGAGCCGCTCCAGCGTGGGAATATCGCCTGTGTTGATCTCCAGCACCTTGCCGAAGTGCGAAACAGCGCGATCGAGGTCGGGTTTTTTCTCCTGGTAGACGACCCCCAGCCGGAAATGGCAGGCGGCCAGTGGCGCGGCATCGGTCGTCAACTCTTGCAGCCGGCCGCACAGCCGGATGGTTTCATCCCATTGCTCGTCCTCGAATGTCAGTTCGGACAGTGTTGCTATCGACTGCACGTGGGAGGGGTTGATCTCGAGCACTTCCCCGAGGCTCCTGGCCGCGTCCTGGGGCCTTCCGAGCTGTTCCCGGTAGAGGCCCGCCAGCTTGATGTGCAGCTCCGCCAGCGCCCGATTGTCTGTGGTCACACCGATGCGGTTGCGATACAAGACCGACAAGCGTTCCCAATCGGCTTGCTTGATCAGCAGGGCCTCGAGTCTGCCGAAAGCCTGCACCTCTTCCGGGTCGCGCTCGAGCACCTTGAAGAGGCATTCGGCGGCCCGGGCCGGGTCGTCGAAGCTCTCGATGTAGATCTGCGCGGCCTGCAGCAGGGTGGCTATCGCCTGGGCTGGATCCCGCGTGACAGAACCTTCGCGATCCAGCAGGCCGATCACGGCCTGCTGATCGCCCTGAGCCTGCTTGATACGCTTGAGCGCCTTTATGGCCGGCAGGTGATCGGGCCTGAGGCGCAACGCTTCCTGGTAGTAATGGGCGGCCACGTCGATGGAGTCGAGTCGATTCTCGGCCAAATCGGCGATTCGCAGGCACAGATCGGCGGCCTCGTCTTCAGAACGTGCGCGGGTCAACTCGCGCTCGTAGAGCAGGCGCAGTCCATTCCAGGTGCCGAACTTGTGATAGAGAATGTCCAGCGACCTGATCGCGTCGGGATGGGTCGGATCGATCTCGATCATCTTGAGGTGATTCTCGCCCGCGTTCTGCGGCGGTTGGAGTCGATTCTCCTTGAGATCGGCGATCTGCGACTGGAACGCAAGGCGCAGGCGGGGATCTGATGAGTGCCGTGAGAAGGCCTCGTAGATCCTGGCCAGAGCCGTGTAGTTGCGCTGGCTGATGTAGATGCGCTCGAGCGCTTCGAACGACTGCAGGTGATCCGGTTTGATAGCCAGGATGTTCTCGTAGCACTCGGTAGCCCGCACCAAGTCGTTGACTCGGGAGGCATATACATCCGCCATGCGGCCGTAGATCTGCGCCCGCCGGCTTTCGGAAGAAGCGTTCTTGATCTCCAGCTCGTAAATCGAAAGCAATCCGCGCCAGTCCTCGGCGGCGGTGTAGAGGCGCCCGAGCGAGCGGATCGCGGGAGTGTCGGCGGGTACAATCTGCAGCAAGCTTTGCAGCACCTCGATGGCCTTTTCCGGCAGCGAAAGATGATTCTCGTAAATCTCGGCCACCCGGAAGAGGGACAGCGCCTTCTGCCGGGGATCATCGAGAACGGCGGCCTCCTTCTCGTGAATGGCGATCAAGTTCTCCCAGTCGCGCTTATTTGTGTAGATGCGAATCAGGGCTTTCATGGCGGGGAAGTTCGTGTCCTTGATCCGCAGAACCTCCTGGTAGATAACAATGGCTTTATCCTCCTGGACGAGCTTCTCTTCATAAAGTTCGCCTATCTTGTAGAGCAGGGTGATCTGCTTGTCCTCGTTCAGGGTTACTTCGATTTCCTGGCGGTGCATGGCGATCAGGTCTTCCCAGCGGCCCTTGATGAAGTACAGGCGGCCCAGGCTCTGCAGCGCCGGGAGGTAGGCGGGAGAAAGAGCGAGCACCTTCTTGTAGGTCTCGATGGCCTTGTCCTTGTCGTTGAGCTTTTCCTCGTATATCTCGCCGTTACGGTGCAGCAGTGAGACCACCTGCTTCTGGTCGTTGATCAACTGGGCCTCGAGTTCGTTGATCTGGATCATTTCCTCCCACTTGTCGGCGCGCACGAAAAGCTTGCCGAGCGTTCGGATGGCCGGCAGGTAGTTGGGAGAAATCTCGAGTAGTCGCTTGTAAGTCTCGATGGCCTGGTCGATGTTATTGAGCTTCTCTTCCCAGAGACTGCCGATCTTGTCCAGCAGGAAGATCGACTGGTCGTGATCCCGGGTTACATCGAGTTCGCGCTCGTACATGTTTATCAGCGACTCCCAGCGGTTGTACTTGGAGTACAGGTTACCCAAGGTCTTTAATGCCGGCAGGTAGCCGGGACTGAATTCGAGACATTGCTCGAGCTTCCCGATGGCATCCTCGTCACGGCTGAGACGCTCTGAGAGGATCTCGGCCAGCTTGTAGAGCTTGACTGCCTTCTGCTTGGCGTCGTCAGTTTCGCGAATCTCGACCTCGTACATGCGCACCAGGTCGTCCCATTGACCCTTGCGGTAGAACAGCTTGCCCAGCGCCTGCAGGGCGGGCAGGTAGTTGGGGCTCAACTCGACCACCTTGCGGTAGTTGGCGATGGCCTGGTCCTCGTTGAATAGCTTCTCTTCCCAGATCGAGCCCAGCTTGAAGTAGAGCGAGACTTTTTCCTGGCGGTCGGAGATGACCTCGACCATCTGCTCATACGTTCCAACCAGTTCCTGCCAGCGCATCAGGTTTTCGTAGATAGCGGCCATCTCGGCCAGCAACATGTGGTTGCCGGGCGAAAGCACCAGCGCGCGGGAAAGGGTTTCTATGGCCCGGTCTTCGTCCCCGATTCGCTCCCGCAGCAGGCGGGCGGCCCGATAGAGCAGCCACACGGCGCTGGGCGGATCGGGTGTCACCGCGGCTTGTTTCTCGACGATTTCGAGCAGCATCTCGACCGGCCCGAATTTCGCATAGTGCTCTCGCAGCGCGTCGAGAGCCAAGATGTTTTGCGGGTCGCTTTCGAGGACACGCCGGTATAGCTTTTCGGCCTCCCGGTCTTTGTCGAAATGAATCTTCTGGATCCGGGCGCAGCCCAGCAGGATCTGCACAGCGACAGGCGGATCGTCGATCATCTCGAGAATTCTCATGCGAACCTGAAGCACTGTTTGCCAGTCGGCGGCGGAAATTGCCAGGCGTTCTTTTTGCTTGAGCAGCTCGATGTTGTCCGCCGCCAAATCGATTCCGGCCTGGTATGCTTGCCCGGCCTCCTCGATCTTGCCGAGCTTCTCCTCGAGGATCAGCCCGCGCCGATGATACAGAAAGGCTTTTTCCCGCGTGTCGGAAATGGCCTCGATCTCGGATTCGATGATCTGCACCGCCACGTTCCAGTTGCCCACCTGGCTTGCCAGGCGACCGGCGGCGCGGATGTTGGGTATCAGCCCGGGCCGCAGCTGGAAGGCTTTGTTGTAGCAATTCCATGCGTTTCGCGGTTGGGCCAGCTTTTCTTCCCAGATTTTTCCCGATTCGTAGTAGAGCGCGGCCGCGGCCGGCACCTCGCCTATGGCCGCTATTTCCCGCTCGTACTCGGCCAGAAGCGCCTGCCAGGCGGGCGCCTGGCGCGGATCGAACGGTGCCGGGTGGCTGCCCGGTCCGCCCGGGATGGGCAGGTTGTCCCCGCCGGCTCCGGAGAGGACCTGCACGTCGATTTTTACTTCGATCGCCGGGCTCTCAGCCGGCGGTTCCCCGCCCGCCGGGCCATCGGATGGCCGGCTGGCTTCGATCTCGGGAGGCTCTCCGGCTTCCTCGCCCTCGGGGATGTCCTCCCCTTCCCCTGCCGGTGGTTCTTCGTCCGCCGGTATTGCATCGGGTTGTTCTTCGGCCTGCGCCGCCGCGGCCCCGTTGTCATGCACCGGCACCCCTGCGCCCGCGGCGGTTGTGTCTTGTTCTTCGGGTCCAACGGGATTATCGCGATTGTCGGTCATCGAGACACCCTCCGACTCGTGAACGAACCTGCCAGGGAGCGTTCACCTATTTGTTGAGGCTTCAAGAGTATCTGTGTACCACAACTGTTTAGCACTATTCAAGATCTCCCGGCGGCCACGGCCAAGAGGAGGATGAGAGATCTTCCGCGGCCAGACGCTCGAGTTCCAGGCGCAGGCGGCGTCTTCTCCTGATGTAGGCCAGGATGAAAATCAGACTGACGATGAACCACAAGCCGGCGGTACCGGTCAGTAGCGGTATCCAGGTGAAGCGCAGCCTGAGATCGGCATGCCACGCGTCCTCGAGGGAGGCCAGCGAGGTGTCATAGGCTTCCTCGAGAGCCGCTAAAAATCCGAGCCCCCCGGCCAGCAGGCGAATCAGGTGCCCGAAGCCCGCCCGGCCCTTCTTTTCGAACAAGAAGCTGATGAAGTCGATACTCTGGGCGTAGGCCAACCTGATGTCGGCGACCTTTTCCGGAAAGGCATCGGTGAGAGCCTCCAGCGAGAATATGCGGTTCGAGATTACGCCCGAGGCCAGCGTGCGCGTCCTTTCGAACGACCACTCGCCGGATTGGTACATGGCGAAGCCCTCGTTGAACCAGCGTGGGACCGTCACCGAGCCCAGGGCGTGCGCCAGGGCGAGGTGGGCCCACTCGTGGGCGAACAGTTTGTCCAGATCGACATCCGATGCGGAGGGACTCACCAGCCGCAGAAAGATCAGGTTGTATGCCGGGAAAGCGAGGCCGCTGGCCCAGATCGGGATGCTCATGCCTCGGGGCGCCGCGGCCTGCATGTCGTCGAAATCCTGTAACAGGCAGACAACGGTTCCGTCGGGACCGCCGGAACCCAGGTCGGAAAGAATCCTGGCGCGGGTTTTCTCGGCGGAAACTTTCAGTTCTTCGGCCAGCGGCCTGTGGCGCTCGCGAAACAGGATCGAGAAATGTTCACCCGGCAGCCGGTCGTCGAGGAAGGACGGGGGCGCCCAGCCGATATGAGCCAGGGCCATGAGAAGATGGAATGCCGGTGACATGACGGTCCGGTTTGACACTCCGGGGCTTGCGGCCGTGAATCTACGGCAGGCGCGCCCCGAGGGTGTCCGGGTCGGGGTCGATTATACGCACGGTTTTTCCCCGCGCGCCGAGCCCGGCGCTAATCTCGATGTTTTTCCGCGGCACATCCAGGGCCCGCGAAAGGAAACGCACAAGTTCTTTATTGGCCTTGCCGTCCAGTGGAGGCGCGGCCAGCCTGACCTTCAGCCGATCGCCGTGCAGCCCGGCAAGAGCGGATCGCGCGCTGTTCGGCTGCACCCACAACATCAGCAGCCAGGCGCCGGACTTCTCCCGGCGCAGGTATACTCTGTCTGCGGCCTCATGCCGGGGCGCTTCTTTCAACGGCCTTCCATCTCTTCGGGGGCCGCGTCGGCCTGGGCGTCTTTTTCGTCTTCGGACCGCGCGGGATTGCGTTCGGGTCGTTTCAGGACCTTGAGGCTGGTCTCTTCCGGCTTGAAAATTGCGCGTCCCTCTGCCTCTTCGCGCGCCTCGAGCAACTTGGTGTGCGTGTCGATCACTCCCTGGATGCGCGACAGGAGATTGGTGCGCAGGCGCTGCAGGCGTTCGACTTCTTCGCGCAGTTCCTCGTTTTCGTGGTCGCGGTCGAGACCCAGAAGGTTGGCCTGGGCCTCGAGAGCCTCCTGGATGGCCGCGTGCAGCCGGGCGCGCCGCTGGCGCAGCTCTTCGCTGCTGATGAAGAGCGCCTCGGCCTTATCCTCGTCCACTTCGTGAAGCAGCTTGCGGTGTGACTGGATGATACCCCCCAGGTTGGCGTGCAGTTGCTCGCGTTGGCGCTTGACCTCGTTGATGTCCTCGATGATCTTGACCAGGCGATCGTTGGCGGCCCGGATGATCTTCTCGGCCTGTAGCTCGGACTGCGAAAGGATCACCTCGGCCTCCTTGCGGGCGTTCTCCTTGATATCGTCGGTGATCTTCTGGGCTGTGATCATGGTCTCTTTTAAAGCGCGTTCCCGCTCGCGATATTCGTCGACGATCCGGCCGCTGCGCGCCAGTTCTTCCTTGATACGGTTGTTCTCGCGCAGCACGGCCTCGAGCTCGTCGCCTATGAGGTTCAAGAATGAATCGACTTCGCGCGAGTCGAGGCCCCTGAAGGTCTTGCCGAACTGCTGCTGGCGAATGTCTATCGGAGTGATCTTCACGACGATCTCCTTTCAACTTCGGGCCGCCATCGGCGCCGTGCGGTTTTTCGCGCCGCCGGCCAAGGGCCGCCGGAGTCCGGCGTTTTCGAGCATCTCGAGCGTCTCGGGCAGCGGCAGCCCGACGACGTTGGTGTAGGAGCCGTTTATGGACTCGACCAGCATCGCCCCGCGGCCCTGGATACCGTAGGCGCCGGCCTTGTCCAGCGGCTCGCCGGTTGCGATATAACCTTCGATCAATGCTTCGGAAAGCAGGCGAAATCTCACCCGGGTCTGCAGCAGGCGCTCGCCGAAGATGGCCCCGTCGGGTGCGAACAAGGCCACGCCGGTCAGCACCCGATGCTCGCGCCCCGAAAGCGCCCGCAACATGCGCCCGGCCTCGTTTTCGTCCGCGGGCTTGCCGAGGATCGCGCCGTCCAGGACGACCGTGGTATCGGCCCCCAGCACCCAGGCGCTCGCTTCCCGTCGCCGGACTGCCTGCGCCTTTTCCCGGGCGGCCCTGGCGCTGAAGCTCTCCGCCTTCTCGCCCGGCAGCGGCCGCTCGGCGGTCCCGGCTGGAATCACAATAAACGAAACGCCGGCCATGGCCAGCAGCTCTTTTCGCCTGGGGGACGCGGAAGCCAGAACCAACATGCAAACCTCTAAAGACGCTGCCGAGAGCGCCGGCGAAATACAGGCAAGATCGTAAGTCAAACGCAGCGCAGCGTCAAGAAACCCGACCCCTATGATGGGCCACTTATACCTGGCTCGCGGCGAGGCTGGCCCCGATGGCGACAATGTGCATGGGATGATAGGCGTAATCGATTGGTCTCCCGAAGTATTTCTCCACCTGGCGGCTTATCAGGGGCGACTGGGTCGTCCCCCCGGACACAAACAGGGCATCCAGGTCCCGCGCCTTCAGGCCGGCGACCCTGAGCACTTCGTCGCACACAATGAACGTCCGGCCGACCAACTCGCTTGCCAGTTTCTCCAGGAGATCCCTGGTGATCAGCAGCTTGATCGACGCAATCGAGGAAGCGGGGTCGACCCGGGTCAGGTCGATCCGGGTCTGATTCT
Source organism: uncultured Myxococcales bacterium (assembly GCA_964640665.1). Classification (GTDB taxonomy): domain Bacteria; phylum Myxococcota; class B64-G9; order B64-G9; family B64-G9; genus DATKYQ01. The sequence goes on along the minus strand of CAZXHT010000031.1, from coordinate 3,705 downwards.
CCTCAGACAGCCGGATCTTGGCCTGCTCGCACTCGGTGACCAGGCGTGAAAAAACAGCATTGTCTCCCCGCAGATCCCAGTGGTGTGTCGCCAGAACCTCGGCCGCCGCCCAGTTGGCCAGGCCCTTGTCGATGTCGTCGCCGCCGAGGTACAAATCGCCGCCGTAACCGAGAACCCGCAGCTTCCCGCCGTTGTACTCGACGATTGCCAGGTCGAAGGTGCCGCCACCGAAATCGTAGACGGCGGCGCGCCCGGCATTCTCTCCGCGCTTGTTCAGATAGGCCAGCGTGACGGCCGTCGGCTCGTCGATGATCTTGACATCCGCCATGCCGGCCTGTTCGCCAGCCTCCATGGTGGCCTTGCGTTTCGCGTCACCGAACAGAGAGGGAACGGCGATGATGCAGGCAAGTTCACCGGAATCGAACGACGAATAGTCGCACACTCTCTGAATAATGAACGTGGCGATGTCGATCGGATTGAAGAGACCGGCTCGGGTCTTGAAGCTCGGCCCGCCGTCTTTTTCCTCAACCAGATCGAAATCGTAGCGTCTCTGGAACTCCTTGGTGTCGGCCGAATACCATTTTCTTCCGATCAGCCGCTTGGCGGAAAAAATGGTGTTCTTCGGGTCGATGGGGCGTCTCCTGCGCGCCTTCGTCCCGACCAGCCGGATGCCGCTTGGAGGGAAGGCGACAACAGAGGGAAGCAGTGGACCGCCCTGCTGATCGATGTCAAATATCCCCGCATCAATGGCAGCCACCGTGTTGGTGGTTCCGAGGTCGATACCGACATTTTTCATCAGCAATCTCCCCTTGCGGCCGTCCGGGCGTCATACCTCATCGGCCGCGTTCTCCTCGACGAACTCCTTGAGCCGCTGCTTCTCGCTTTTCATCATGGCCACGAACTCGATGCCGTAGTGCAGCATGATCTCGTCCGCCAGCAACCGAACGATGGAGTAGATAGAGAGTTGCCCGTTGTCGCCGGGAAGATAGAAACGCATACGGCCCAGAGAACCCACGGGCAGAAGCACGGGCGATTCGAGCAGCATGCCCGATTCGCTCAGATTCAGGATGTTGACGTTCGTATCGACATCCTCGTCATTGTCCTTGCTCAGGATGTCCATCTTGGCGATCAATTCCACCGCGACCCGCTTCTTGTCTCGCAGGCGGATGTTCAACAGGCCCGCTACAGTCTGGTAGAGCTGGTTGACGTCCACGGGGTTCACCAGGTGGCCGTCGAGCTGCATGTCGTAGAAGTCCTCGACGTTTTCACCGACCCGTTCGGTCAGCATGACCAGTTTGGCCTTCTTCAGATCCGGGTTCGTTCGCACTGACTGGCAGAATTTCCGGACCCCCATCTGCGGTAAACGGGAGCTGAAAAGGATCAGCGCAGGCCGCCACTTCCGTGCGATCGAGAGGGCTTCTTCCGCCGAGGCTACCGAGTGAACAGTCAGGGTTCGGCGGCTCAGGAGCGATTCTGTGGATTCTGGTGGAAGTAGGTTCTTGGGTACGACAAAGATGTTGGTCATGTCAACTTCTCTTCATCCTTCTTCAGCCCGAGCAGGAGTCCCATGGACTTGAAAAGTTGGTTTAGCAATACCGGCTTTTCGAGGTACAGATCGGCGCCGGCCGAGTAGGCCGCCCGCCGGGCATCCTCACCGCCGGCGCTGACCACGATGACAGGCAAGGAATGCAGGCTTGCGTCTTTGCGGATCTTCCCAATCAGCTTCCCTCCGTCCATCACCGGCATGTAGTAGTCGATGATCGCCATGTCAAACGATCCCTTGCGGAGGCGATCCCATGCCTGTCCGCCGTTCTCGGTTTCCACAACCTCCAGTTTGCGCTCGCTGTTCAGTCTGCCGTGGTGGAACTTCGTCACGGCGAATCGAAACATTTCCCGGATCGCGGAGTTGTCCTCGGCCACGAGCACTCGAAAGGAACCCACCTGCTTTGCGGTTTCGGCCACTGGCGACCGTGCTTTCCAACGGCCCCGGCTTTCCGCGCCGTCCAGCGGCCCTCGTTTGTTGAGGGTTCGGGGAGGCTCCACGGTCAGCTTGTCGATCAGGCGCCGCAGCTTCAGCGCTTCTCTCTCGGAAGCGAATTTGAAGGCCACACCGATTCCCGGCGGCTCTTTCTCTGTGGCCGCCTCGGGCGTCCTGCGCCAGCGAACCTCGCCGAGACAACGAATCGCCGAGAGCAGGCCCGGAAATGATATGTCGAAGCTAAGCTGCTCGCCGACCGCGAATGGTTTCCCGGTGGCAATGAAAACGCCGCCGCTGCTCATGTCCTGGATGTAGTCGGCGACGAAGTCCCCGGGGGCGGCATACTCGACCTTGAGGACCAGCTCGATCCGAGGTTCTATTCTGCGTTCTTTGAAGTCATCCAAGAAAATGGCCGCCTAATTCGTTGAATTTCATAGTTATAACAAACCACTGACCGGGCTCCCGTGTCAACCGGGTCGAACTATCCGCGCTCTGGCGTTACAGATAAAGTCGCAGGCCCGATCGCCCGATCAACGATCGTCGTCGTCCCCATTATTCTCCACATTCTCGAACACAATCATTTTCTTGGGCGCCGGCGCGGGCGGGTGGTGATTTCCCAGGTGGGAGAACTTGGAGCCCGAACGGGCGAGTCGATCGATGCATGCCAGCAACTCCTCCGGTTCGAACGGTTTTTGTATGAAGTCATCCGCCAGGAACTCCTCGTGACCTCCCTCCGAACCCGGCCCCCGGGGAATGAACGAACTCATCAGCAGTATGGGAAGGCCGGCCGAACTGCTGTAATGCCGCAGCTTTTCGCTCAGCTCCGTTCCCAATATGCCGGGCATGAGCACATCCAGAATGACCAGATCCGGTTTCTCCTTCATGATCCTTTCCTGGGCCTCGGGACCCGAGCCCGCCAGGATGACCTCATGACCCGCACCCGTGAGAATGTCTTTTATCACTTGCAGGAAGAAATTGTCGTCGTCGGCCACCAGGATCCGCATTTTCACACCCTCGTCCGCGTCAACCGGGTCCAGAACGATGAACAGGTTTGATCGATCGATCGGTGATCATAGACACGTCATTTTACCAGGTGCAATGGTCGCAAAGAGGCTTTCGGGCCGGGATGATTGGGAATCATCGACCCCGCGCCGGGTATCCCTCGGCTTACTGCATTAGCTGCGCTTCGGCTTCGAGCCAGTTCTCCATGTCCCGGCCCGGCATGCAGCCCTTCTCCTGCCATATCTCATATGCGCGGGTTGCAATATGATCAGTGGTTGGCGTGATCATGGGCTCGGTCTTTACTGCGACCTTGGTCTTTCGCGACCCCGACGGCATTGCCGCGGCTGTCGTTTTCGTCCGGCGAGTTGCGCTTCTTCCCGATCCCTTGGTCAAACGCTCCCGCAAGGCCTGGCCCTTGCCGGAAGTTTTACTCTTTCTGGTGGTTCCACGGCTCTTCTCTTTCATTTCTTCACCCTCCTGACCGATAAGGCCCCCGGGAGCCCCAATTATTCGCTTCCGGCTCTGCAATGATCCGGCAAACAGCCACGGCCGTCAAGGGGCTCTTTGTGGTGTAAAGCGCCATCCGAAAAAATGGGCGGGGGATGGTGGTGGATCATCCTGGTTGTTGTCTGCTTCATCTATTCCCTGATCGTGAATGGCTCCCCAAGGAACCGACGATGACGAGGGGGGGTATCGCCCCCGCCGGCTCCAGGGGGCGCCTAACT
>CAZXHT010000030.1:0-60528 GCA_964640665.1 uncultured Myxococcales bacterium | reverse complement strand
CAACACCTTGCCGGTTTGTGCCGGCGCACGGACGTTGGTACATTAAGAACATTAAGCCAGTAGGTCCCTCTCTTCCCAACCAAGTTCTTTCATCCAGACTACCCATTGACCGTTCTGGCTCGTCAACTGGAGGTCAGAACTGCTTCAATTCCAACAGGCATGACATGTTGGTTTTCATTTTCCGGAAAACAGAGATATTAAGGGTTATAGACGTAATACGCCCAAATTTCCCAATCCATTGCGCCGGCAATCAGCATATTCCAACAGTTCCAACGCTGTTGGAATATGCTCCCCGATATTGCACGACCCCCACCCGCGGCATCCGGGCCAAGTGAGTTTCCGAGGCTTGTTGGGCGATCTTATTTCAGCGGCGCTGTTCGACTTTCGAACTTCTCGAGTAATGCAGTTTGATCAGCGCTCCCGCTGCTTCGTCACTTGCCTTGGTCGCGGAGGCGCCCCCCTGGTTGATGCATACCAGCACCGCGAAATCGCGTTGCGGGGCGATCCAGACGTTGGCGTGGTTCATTGTGTTGTCCCCGCCGTGATTCAGCACGCTGCCACCTCCCCAGTCCCGTTTGACCACAATCCAACCCAATCCATAATCTCCGCCGAAGGGCGGCCTATGCAGGACCTGGTAAGTGGAGCCCTTGAGAAGCGCGGGTTCTCCCCGTGCGCCCCGGAGTTGGTCGGTCACAAACTTGGCCCAATCCTGGATCGTGCAATGGACACGTCCGGCCGGCCCAAGGATAGGAGGGTTGTCCACCGAGGGGCCATTGGCGGCCACCGGTCGTCCGCCCTCTTTGTGGCCCCATGGCTGGTCAATCCGGCCTGGCGTGCCGGTACCTCCGAAACCCACGCTCTTCATCTCCAAGGGCGAAAATACCCTCTCCTGTATCGCCTCCTCCCAGGACATCCCGGTCACCTTCTCGACAATCGCGCCAACGATCACATACCCGAGATTAGAGTACCGGTAGTTGCTTCCGGGGCTGAACTCCGGCTTCTTCGAAAGCGCCTGTTTCAGCACCCGCACCCGTTGCGTCCGGGGGGTGCCTCCTGCCCCCGCCACGGACCTCCAGCTTATGTTCGCCGGCAATCCGGCACGATGAGAGAGGAGGTGAAGAACGGTAATCTCCTTCATCCCGGGGTCAAATGCCGACGCCAAGCCCGGGAAGACGTCTGCGACCGTCGTGTTCCACTTCAGCAAGCCCTGCTCTACCAGGCTGCCGACCAAGGTGGCCGTCATTGCTTTGGTGTCGGACCCAAGATGCCACTTGTCGTTCAGCAAAGCGGGAATCCTGGTTCCGCTCTTGCGGACGCCAACGACACCGCATATCTCCAACCCCTTGCTCGTCACAACGGCGCCGGCAATGGCCGGCAACCGATACCGCTGTCGAATGGATTTGAGAGCCTCAGTAACTGCTTGGTCTCCGACCACCTGGCACGCCTCGTCCGGCCGCGCACCGGCACGACCAAAAGCCGAGAGGGCCAAAACAATCCCAAAAGTGAGTCCGCCGCAAAGATTTCTCACATTATGCATCTGTGTCATCCCAAAATTGAGCGTAACCTACGGTGCTTCCTGGCGCGGGACGTTCGCAAGCACGGAACGTGATAGGACGGACCGGCAGGTTCACGCGCTTGTCAGCCCTCTTCGCCCGTGTCGGTGGTAAGTCCCTTGAGTGCCGCGGACTCCCGTAGAAGCAGCGGAACGTCGTGTTCGATGATCGCCCAAATGAGAGCGTCATCCACGGTCGGATACTCATGGGTCAACTGGTTCCGGAAATCCACGATCCTGCGAGCACGGGTTATGGAATCGAAGGTACTCGGGGCGACGCGGGCAAGGGCGGCCATCGCCTCACCGATAATGATGAACTCACGTTCAACCGAGGAGCGCACGAGACGGTTGGCTTCGTAGTCCCCAAGTTCGAGACCATTCACCGCGACGGCGATCGCGTCGCACGACTCGATGATGTCTGCCAGATAGGCACGCTCGTCACGCGGCATAGAGCACCTGTTTCGTCCGCTCGATGTCGCGAGCGATGTATGGGTTCTTGACCGCTCCTGCCATGACAAGGTCGACCTTCACATTGAGCAGCGCCCTGAGTTCCTCAAGCATGCCGAAGTAGGCATCGACTCTTGAGTACGGCTCCATAGGCATGAACTCCACGAGCAGATCCAGGTCGCTCTCATCGGGCCTAAAGTCATCGTGTAGAGCCGAGCCGAAGACGTGCAGCCGAGCCACACCGTGTCGTGCGCAGGCTTTCAAGATCTGCTCGCGCTTGCTTTCGAGAATTCCGATCATGACGAACCTCCCATGGGTATCATACCCGCAAACGCCGGCCGCGCCAACATCAGATGCAAGTTGAACGCTCTGCATAATCGGCTGGCAATGAAGCGTTGCGGAATTGCCAGTCCGAGTTAATGCGGTTGTTCGGAGTTCTTCAGGGATTCCAATGCTTCTGCGTCGTCAGAGCCCCGTGAGGCCCTTTACCTTCGTCGATGTCTGCCTGCTTGACCCAGTTCCGGAGCGAGTTCTCGGTCAGATCCAAATCCCTGGCGATCTGTGCGATGGACTCACCGCTCACCCGCACCAACCTGATCGCGTCAGCCTTCTGCTCTTTGGTAAATGTACGTCGTTTCTTCTTGGACATCTGAACCTCCCGGCGGGATTATCCCGCACAAGTCAGGTGTCCACAAAATCCGGGCAAGCCCAGATCTCCTGGTGAAAGCGCAGCAGTAATACAGCGCCAGATTCCAGAAATGGTTTCTCGACCTTACGTGAGAAGTAGTTATTACAATTATCGCAGACCACACCTGGAGGCAACGTGAGACTGTGATTGCCGAGAGACTCAGGTATTACGTGCTCAACGCTGCGTGAAGAACTCGAATCACATTTACAGAAGAGGCAGCGCATATAGATTCCTGTGTTTCCGGCTAACGCTCTGCCGATCAGCGGCGGCGGGCTTCATTTATGCTAATCCTTCCAGGATTCGTCCGAGTTCCATCAAGGCATCGGCTCCCCGTGGTTCCTTTGGTAGATCGGGCAGGACGGCGGCCGGCTTGATGCCCGGGTCGGGATCGAGTTTAACAGGGGAAGTCTGCTCGGCGCGGTTCAACACCAGGGCGTTGACCGGAATGCCGCGCTCGGCAAGGCCTTCTATCAGGCGGCGGGTCTCTGTCAGACAGATAGCGGCCGGCAGGGTGACGACCACTACGGCGGCCCTGGTCGGGTCGCCGAGATCTTTTGCCAGGGCCTGGTTGCGGGCGAGTTGTCTCTTTAACGAGGTGGTGACCGGATCGTGAGCGGGATCTTCCGGGCAGGCTTCGCCGTCCGGCCCTCTTGCGGGGCTGTCTTCCTTGAGGATTCTGTTCAATGTTCCGCGGCGCTCGAGGATTTTCGCGCGCAACTTCAGAAGCGAGTTGCACCAGCGGGTTGTCAGATCCGGCAGCGCCAGCATGCGCAAGGATTGTCCCGAGGGCGGCAGATCCACCACCAGCAATTCTCCCGCCGCGGCAGCCTGTTCGCGAAGATCCACAAGCACGTCCGTCGCAACCTGTTCTTCGGCCCCAGGCGCTTGCCCGAAGAGATCGACTAGCGGGTCCAGCGCGGCCACCGTCAGGTAGCGGTAACGCTGTTGTATGAGCGCCCGGGTCTTTTCTGTCTTGGTCACGAGCGCCGCGGCCAGATCCGCTTCGAGCGCTACCAGATTCGGTGCCACCTCCAACGGGTCGGGCCCCAAGCCGGCCCGCAGTACGTCGCCCAGGTTGTGCGCCGGATCTAGCGATGCAAGCCGCGTCTTTAGCCCGCGCGAGGCGAGTTGCAGGGCAAAGGCGGCGGCGCAGGTGGTCTTGCCGGCGCCTCCCTTGCCGGTGAACAGGTACATGCCGACAGCGGCCATCAGGTGACCTCGAAGATCGAGAATAGTTCACCGTAGGTATCGCCCGACTCCCTGGCGCGATCCAGCAACACCAGAAGCTCGCGCTCCATATTAGGCAAAAGATCCAGCGAGAGCAGCGAGGGCGGACCGGCAATTCCCGTGGCCTGCGAGAGCACCATCAACGCAAAGAGATTCTCGTATTCCTTGTACTCCCAGGCCAGCACCCCGGTTGCTTTCGAACGCACTCCCAGGCGCAGGCTTTTGAAAAAGCGCCGCAGTCGAGCGAAGTTATTTTCCTTGTCCATTCGGCCGGCCCTCGTTCGCGTTCACACCGCGCGCCTTTCTCAAAGCGCCAATCGCCTCGCGGATCAGCACCAGCGAAAGCATAGCCAGCAGAACCGAGATCACCATGAGCAGCCACTTTCCGTCGCGGGCGAATCTTACCACCATCCAACTCAGCGCCCCCAGCGTGACCACGAACATGAACAGGGTCGGCAACAGGATGAAGATCGCCTTGCGCCCGCGGTGCATCATCCAGACCAGCACCGCCAGAAAAGCCAGCGCCGCCAGCATCTGGTTGGCGGCCCCGAACACCGGCCAGATCGACCTCTCGGTTCCAGAAAGCGCCAAGGCGCCGCCGGCTATGACTGTCACCGTGGTGGCCAGGAAGCGGTTTCGGGAAAAGAGGCTCCTTAGCCCGGCGGCCGCCCCGGACGCGCCCTGCTCTGGTTGCAGGAGTTCTTGCAAGACAAAGCGCCCGATGCGGGTGGCGGTATCGAGGGATGTCAGGGCGAACGTGGCCACGGCCATCGAGGCAAAGGTCACCCCGGCACCGATTGACAGGCCGGTGATAGCGACGAATCCGCCGATGCCGTTGGCGAAGATGGGCACCGCCCCGTGCTGCACCTGGGCCTGGTACTGGCCGGGGGAGAGCATCGAGGCGGTGACCAGCGCAATGACCGCAAGCAGCGACTCGATCAGCATGGCTCCCATCGAGATCGGCTTGGCATGCGCCTCGCTGTCTAGTTGCTTGGCGGTCGTGCCGCTGGCTACCAGGGAGTGAAAACCCGATAGCGCCCCGCAGGCGACGGTGACAAACAAGATGGGAAACAGAGGCCCAATATCGGAAAAGAACCCCACAAAAGGAGGCAGGCTGAGCGAGGGGTTGACGACCAGTGCTCCCACCACGCCCGCGATCAAGAGCGCATAGAGTAAGAAAGAACTCAAAAAGTCTCGCGGTTGAAGCAGGATCCAGACAGGGGTCACCGATGCGATAAAGACGTAGCCCAGGAGGAGAAGCTTCCAACCTGTCACCGAAAGACGCAAGGGCAGGTAATGTCCGACTATCAGTGTGCCGGCGATCAGCGCGATGCCCACCAGCGCCGCGGGCCAGAGCGGGACGTGCAAGCGGTAGACCGCCAGGCCAAACAGAACGGCCAGGATGATAAGCAATGACGAGGCGGTCCCGGCCTCGGGCACCTTGTTGAAGGTCAGCGCCACGGCGTTGGTGAATACGGCAATCACCAGTACCAGCGTGGCCCAGGCAAAAGACAAGAAAATAGTCTTGGCGCCGCGTCCCAGGCGGCGGTCTATGACCTCGCCGATCGATCGCCCCTGGTGGCGCACCGAAGCCACCAGGGCCGCAAAATCGTGAACCATCCCCATGAAGACGCCGCCGAGTACTATCCACAGGTAAACGGGAAGCCAGCCGAAAACGGCCGCGGTGATCGGCCCGATGATCGGCGCCGCGCCGGCGATCGACGAGAAATGATGCCCCAGCAGGATCTGCGGCCTGGCCGGCACGTAGTCTATCCCGTCGCGCATGGTGTGCGCCGGGGTGGGACGATCGGGCCTGATGCCGATGCGGCGTGCCACGTAGCGCCCGTAGACGGCATAGCCGCCGATGAAAAAGATTAAAGCGACGACCAGCAACACCGCCGCGCTCATGGGCAAGCCCTCCCCTGCTGCTTACCGAAATGCAAAAAATTCATAATCCTATAACCTCAGTTTCTTTACTAAACACCCCGATCGAAAGACGTCAAGCCCCGTGCAAACAATATGCAAACGGCGATTGACATTCCAGTCAACCCATGTTTAGACTCCATGCGTCAAAACGCCTGGACCCCTTCCAAGGAGGTTTTTTCATGAGTCGCAAGATCGAAAAGGCCGCGGTGCTGGGTGCCGGTATCATGGGCACGGGCATCGCCGCCCACCTGGCCAACTGCGGGATCCGCTCATATTTACTGGACATCGTGCCTCGCCCCAGCGAGGAGGAGAAAAAGAAGGGAGTGGACATCTCAACGCCGGCCTTCAGGAACAGGCTGGCCACGAGCGCCGTCAAGGCAGCCCTGAAGAACCGTAAGCCGATCCCCTCCTTCTATCACGACTCGTTCGCCGATCTCGTCACCTGCGGCAATTTCGAAGATAACATGGATTGGCTAGCGGAGTGCGACTGGGTGATCGAGGTAGTGGTCGAGAACCTGGAAATCAAGCGCAAGGTCTTTACCAATATCGAAAAGCACATGAAGCCGGGGGCCGTCATCTCGTCCAATACCTCGGGACTGCCGATCAAGGAGATGGTTACGGGTCGTTCCGAAGCTTTCAAGCGCCAGTTCCTGGTGACCCACTTCTTCAACCCGGTCAGGTTCATGCGCCTTCTGGAAATCGTGGCCGGCGCCGACAGTGATCCCGAGATAATCGAGTTCATGGCCGACTTCGGCACCAACGTGCTCGGCAAGGGCGTGGTCTTCGGCAACGACACCCCCAATTTCGTCGGCAACCGGATCGGCATCTACGGCATGATGCGCACTTTGAAGGAGATGATCGACAACGACTACACCATCGAGGAAGTCGACGCCATCGTCGGCCAGCCCATGGGCCGGCCCAAGAGCGCCGCCTTCCGCACCATCGACATGGTCGGGCTGGACACGGTGGTGCACATCACGAACAAATGCCACGAGAGCCTCACAGACGACGAGGCGCGAGAGATCTTCATCCCGCCTGACTTCATCAAGACGATGATCGAGCGCAAGCAGTTCGGCAACAAGACCAAGGGCGGCTTCTACAAAAAGAGCAAGGACAAAGACGGCAAGAAGCAGATCATGGTGCTCGACTGGAAGACCGGCGACTACAGATCAAAGCAGAAGGTGCGCTTCGATTCGATCGGCGTCGCCAAGAACACCGACGACGTCGACCAGCGGGTCAAGGGGCTGATCGCCGCGGACGACCGGGCAGGCAAGTATGCCTGGGCTGTCATGTCCGATTCGCTGATTTACTCTGCCAACCGGGTTGGCGAGATCGCCGCCGACATCATGCAGATCGACAACGCCATGAAGTGGGGCTACAACTGGAATTCAGGCCCCTTCGAGTCCTGGGACGCCGTGGGCTTTGCAGACACCTGCGATCGGATGAAGAAAGACGGCAAGAAGTTGCCGCCAATCGCCGAGGCAATCCTTGCGGCCGGGGGCGAAGGCTTTTACAAGTCGGACAACGGTAAGCGCATGTTCTTCGATCTCGAGTCCAAGAGCTACAAGCCGGTCCGGGAAGATCCCAAGAAGATCTGGCTGCCGGCGCTGAAAGAACAGAAACGCGAGATCGACGGCAACACCTCGGCCACCCTGGTCGATCTGGGAGACGGCGTTATCTGCTGCGAGTTCCACAGCAAGATGAACGCCATCGACGACGATGTCATTCGCATGATGCACGCCGGGCTCGACCTGCTGGAGAAGAACGACGATTACATCGGCATGGTGATCGGCAACCACGGTGAGAACTTCTGCGTCGGCGCCAACGTCATGCTGCTGCTGATGAACGCCAAGGCCGGCAACTGGGACGACGTCGAGTTCGCCGTCAAGGCATTCCAAGACACCTGCATGCGGCTCAAATATTCGCCCAAGCCGGTGGTGGCGGCGCCCTTCGCCATGACGCTGGGCGGCGGCATGGAGATCTCGATGGGAGCCGATCGCATCTGCGCACAGGCCGACCTGTTCATGGGCCAGGTCGAGATGGGTGTCGGGCTGATCCCCGGCGGCGGCGGCAACAAGGAGCTTCTTATCCGCTACACCGAGGGCATCCCCGAAAGCGTCCAGAACCCGAACCTGATACCCTACCTGCAGGGTGTCTTCGAGGCCATCGGCATGGCCAAGGTGACAATGAGCGCCGACGAGGCCCGGGCGCTGAAGTTCCTGAGGCCTTCCGACAAAATAGTCACCAACAAGGAGCACGTCCTGCATACCGCCAAGCGCATGGTCCAGGCCATGCACCTGGAAGGCTACAAGCAACCCCTGCAGCGCTTGCTGAAGCTGCCGGGTGAGAACGGTTTCGCCACTTTCCGGATGGTGATCGACTCGATGTGCAAACAACACCAGATAACCGGGCACGAGCAGGTGATCGCCGAGAAGCTGTCCTGGGTGCTGTGCGGGGGTAAGACCAGCCAACGTATCGCCGTCTCCGAACAGTACCTGCTCGATCTCGAGCGCGAGGCCTTCTTGTTCCTGCTGGGCACCGAGAAGACGCAGGAGCGCATCTCTTATTTCCTGATGAATGGCAAGCCGCTTCGCAATTAGCGATGCGGTCGAGAGTCAAGGAGAAACGACATGACCAGAGAAGCCGTCATAGTCAGCGCAGTCCGGTCGCCGATCGCCCGTTACCGCAGGGGCAACTTCCGCGACACCCATCCAATTCACTACGGCGCCAAGGTAGTCCGCGAGGCGGTCAACCGCTGCAAGGGTCTCAAGGACGAAGAGGTCGACGATCTGATCGTCGGCTGCGCCATGCCCGAGGCCGAGTTGGGCATGAACCTGGCGCGCTTGATCGGCCTGTCGGCCGGGTTGCCGTACACCACGCCGGCCTTCACCGTCAACCGCTTCTGTTCCTCGGGCCTGCAGAGTATTTCCCAGGCCGCAGAGCGTATCATGCTCGACGAGTGCGACGTGGTGGTGGCCGGCGGCGTCGAAGACATGACCCACGTCCCCATGGGCGGCAACAAGCCGGTCGCCTACCCGCCGCTAGTCGAGGACTGTGTAGAGTCCTACACGCCGATGGGCCTGACGGCCGAGAACGTGGCCCGCAAATACAATATCACCCGCGAGCGCCAGGACAAGTTCGCGCTGCGCAGCCATGAACGAGCGCTTAGGGCCATCGACGAGGGCCGCTTCAAGTCACAGATTCTACCGATCGAAACCGAGGTTTTCGAACAAGGCCCGGACGGCCACCCGGTGGTTAAAAAGATCACCTTGGACACCGACGAGGGTCCGCGCCGCGGCACCAGCATCGAGGCCCTGGCCAGGCTGCGGCCGGCCTTCGACCCGACCGGCTCGGTCACGGCGGGCAATTCGTCACAGATGAACGACGGTGCGGCCATGGTGGTGGTTATGAGCCGCGAGAAGGCGAAAGAGCTGGGGCTGAAACCCCTGGCGGTCTATCGCCGCTACCAGGTGGCCGGTGTTCCGCCCGAGATCATGGGCGTCGGACCGGCCTTCGCCATCCCCAAACTGCTTGACAAGCTCGGGATGAAAAAAGAAGACATCGACCTGTGGGAGGTCAACGAGGCCTTCGCCTCGCAGGCCCTCTATTGCTGCGAGGACGTCCTCGGCCTGGACATGGAAAAAACCAACGTCAACGGCGGCGCCGTAGCGCTGGGTCACCCGCTGGGCTGCACCGGTGGCTTTTTGACCTGCAAGCTGCTGTACGAAATGGAGCGCCAGGATCTGCACCGGGGCGTGGTCTCGATGTGCATCGGCGGCGGCATGGGCGCGGCAGCCCTGTTCGAGAGGGAAAAATAGCCATCTGTCAAGACTTGCCCTGCAACAGGATTCCGCCCGCGGCGTCCAGGTCATCCGGCCGCGTAGTTTGCCTGTTCGTAATCATCACAGCCTTGTTCCATGCACAGGTTCAAGCCGGAGAGCATTGCCTGGATCTGCGCTTCGAAGGACCGCGGGGCGAGGTCTGCATCTTTCCCGATGGAAATTCGAAGACAGAGTATTCGATGCGCATGAACCAACCGGGGCGACAGAAACCGGTCGAGATCCAGGTGGTGATGGCCGAGGGCGAAAGCTTAGAGTTGGATCGGTTCGGGACGCTCGACTTGGCGCAGGAGGTGCTGGTCTGGCTGCCGGTGAGCCGGGGGTCCGAGGGCCACACCCTGATGTTCGTCTATCGGATTGGGCCGGCCCGCTGGGAGCAACTGCCGGTGCGCTGGGTGTGCCGGCGAGGTTGTACGCTGCAGCACGTGTCCTACCAGACCACACTCTCGGGCGGCCCGCCCAACACCCGGGTTTTCTACGAGACGGTAGTTGACGGGCAGCACCTCAAGTCCACCTATGCCTGGGACGGCAAGCTTTTCAAACCCCTGGAGATCGAGGAACCCCGGAGCCGGGATGCACTCACCCGGGGATACCAAGAGCCTCCATTGCTGCCGGTCTGCAAGCGGACCCCCCGGGTCCGCGATGCGATCGTTACGCGAGCCAACGTTCCCTGTGAACGGATCGGGCCCGATCAGCTGGTCCGGATCACAAGCCTGAGACTGAATCGCAAAGACCTGAAGCGACTGAAGCCCGGAGATTTCTCCGGGCTTTCAGAGCTGACCAGCCTGGACATGATGAACAATCCCCTGAACAAACTCCCCACCGGAGTGTTCGATGGACTGTTCAAGCTAACCTCGCTCAACTTCCAGGGCTGCCGCCTGACCACCATCCCCGCAGGAATCTTTTTGCACCTGGGCTCGCTAAAGGACCTGTACCTGAACCACAACCGGCTGAAGTCCCTGCCGGCGAGCACCTTCGAGGGCCTGACCGCGCTGACCTTCCTGAGCCTGAATCACAACCGGCTCGAGTCACTGCCCCCCGGCATCTTCAAGCCCCTGCCCAAGCGCTGCCACGTCTACCTGAGTAACAACAAGGCCCCTCTGAAACGCACTTTCTAGGCATCGAAATTGATGTTCTTGATGTACCAACCTATCCTGTTTTCTCACAGAATTGGGATCCCGGGGGTGACGAAGTGATAATGATCGATGGCAGGCCGGTCCCTCTCGCGGCTCTGTACCCCGATGATGCGAAGTCCATCGTGATCAGGCCCATCGGCTACGTCGTCAATGACAAGGAACGCGGCCGGAGTGTCTTCGGCACTACGGGTGGCGATGTCTCGGAGATCCGTTTGTATCCGGGCATGGCCCGGTTCATGAGGGGCCTCGAAGACGAAACATCGCTACTGATTCTGTGGCACTTCCACAAAGCCCGCCCGATCCGAAGTGTCTTTGCCCGCGGCTTTGAGGGCAATCGGGTTGGGACGTTCGCCTCACGCACGCCCGACCGGCTGACGCCCATCGGCGTCACAGAGGTAGAACTTCTGGAAGTCAGAGGCACGACACTGGTTGTTCGCAACCTTGATGCCTTCAACGGAACACCGGTGCTGGACATCAAGGTGAGTACGGCCAGCCTGAAACGGAAAAGCGGCCATTCCGGCTGAGGATCAGAACTCACCCTGCAACAAGATTGCACCCACGGCGTGAGGGTCGGGAAAGGCCACGTCCAGGCCGGCCGCGTTATCCAGATCATCAAGAAAATTCATCCGGGCGTCCCGGTTGTAGCGCTCGGCCCCGGATACGGCGCCGTAGATCGTGCCGGAGTACCAGAGCAACTCGAGCGTCGCCGCCAGCGCGCCCAGGCCGTAGTAGCCCCGGCTGATGGCGTCGTAGGCGGCGTAGCCGAACAGGCCGTTCCACATGAAGGCCGTCAAGGCCACCGAGTACTCGCCCAGGTAGACGTGTCCCAGGCCAGGCACCAGCGATAGCAGGCCCGCTAAGACCGGGCTCTTCGAGGGAAGATCCAAGGCTTCCCGTGCCCTTGCCGCGAGCAGAGAGGCCCGCTCGGCCAACGGGTGAGTGGCTGCGATGGACAAGAAGCTGCGCTGCGCCTTGCCCGGGGACTCAGCCTTTAGTTGCACGCAGCCTTTGAGATAGAGCGCCGTACCGCGCATCTCGTCCGACGTCCCGTCGAGCTGAAAATCGTCGAGCATGCCCCAGGCCTGCATCAGGCGTCCCTGAATGTAAAAGGCCCGGGCTCGCGCCAGCATGGCCCAGTTGCCCAGGCGCGTGCCGGGAGTCTTGCGGGCCAGTTCGGCGAAGATGTTGCCGGCCGCATCAAGCTTGCCGCCTTCCAGATAGGCCTCGGCGATGCGAAATCTTACCCAGGGCGCACGGGACGAGTCCGGCTGCGCAAACAGGTAGCGCTTGTACTCGGTAATGGCGCGGTAGAAGTCCCGTTCGCTGAACAGGTGCCCGGCGAAGCGCAGGCTTGTATCAGGCGTCTCATCCCCTCCGTCCGCGAACAGCGGGGCGAGCAGGATGACAACCGCGAGCAGGAATACAGGGCGCGACATCGATCAGGGAGTCTTGAGGTCGTAGGCCGTATCCAGGTCGAGAACCTGCCCATCGTCGATCCGGTTCTGGATCACGACCTCATCACCGGCCTGGACCACCCCCGAAAACCCGCCGGCGGCCGAGCTAATCGTTTTACCGGGCGCGCTTCCCGTGGCCAAGTCGTCGCCCGTAATGACTATGACGTCGTCACTGCCGACCTTCCTCGAAATCTTGAACTTCAAGCCGGTATGACTCGGCTCGACATCCTTGTCTACCTGGAGAGTGTTGTCGTCGATAACGGCATCGACGCCGAGCTTCAGAGGCTGGTGGATCAGGTTGTAGCCCTGGTTGACTCCCGGCATCATCATCGAAAAGAGATACAGGGGAATCCCGTCGACCCATTCGATTATCGGCATGTCGTAACCGAATGGCATGTCGGCCGCCCCTGCAATCAGGTCGCCGGTGTGCAAGTCGTCGTCAGGGTTAGTAAAGGCGCCGTCGCTATCGGCGTCGATGTATACCAGCGGGATTATGATGCCGAACGCCGGAAGCTCCGGCATGACGTCGGTCAAAAACCCGGCGTAGCCCGGAAAAACGTCTCCCGGTCGGGGCAGTGCTAGCTGGTAAGCGACATTCGAGTCGGGCGAAAATGCGACCGCTGCCGAGACCAGTTCGAAGAAGTTGCCATGGTTGTAAAGCGTGTCCCAGCCGGAATTGAAGACTAGATCTGCATCGACCATGACGGCGGCAACCCTGGTGTCGCTCCCGGCCGGCAATGAGCTTCCAAAGGCGACACTGCCCGCGAGTGTCCCCCGGGGGCAGGGCGCCGAGCGGATGGCCAAGTCGTTTTTGTCGGCCTGCTCGCCGAACGGGATGATCCGCGGTACTTCGTTGCCCGCGACAAGCTCCATGAACTGGTATCCGAGCGCGGCATCGGGAAGATACTGCGGGTCGGGCAGCTCTCCCTCGGCGTAAACCAGCATAATGTTATCCACGGGCAGCGCCAGCAGCGCATCGCCCTCGTTGAAGTCCCCGCTGGCATCCAGATCGTCGTAGATGCACGGCAGGTATGGGGCGATCATGAACGTCTCGGGAATGTCCGGATCGGTCGGATCAGGACGACTGAGATCGCCCCGGGCCGCCTGCAGCGGCAGCCTGACGCTGAAGCTGCCTTGATCGCCTTTGGTTGGGACGGGATCGAGAGCCTGCGAGACGAGCTCCCGGTAGACGACATCCGCGCCAGGTTGGTATCCGAAATCTATCCAGACCAGGCCGATGCGAGGTGCACCCACGACGCCGTCGGGCTGAGGGTAACTCCAGGTGCCGGAGATCTCGGGACCTTCGAAATCAACGCTCAAAGTGACCGCGGCGATATCCATATCGACTGCCTGGAGCGTGAAGACCGCCGAACCGCCGGTTATGGTGGTCACCTCGAAAGTGGCCGTGCCGTCGGCCACGGATTGCTGTATCTCGGGATCGATCTGATCGGAGTCTCCCCGTTCGGATGTCACCTTCAGAATCACACCCTCCAGCGGGCCGTCGGCGTCCGCGATCGAGGCGCTCAGCATGACCTTGGCGCCCGGGTAGGTCAACTCGACGTCACCGTCCGAAAGCTCCAAAACCGGTTTTGGCCCGGATGACTCGCCGCAAGCCGCAAACCCCAGGCAGCAGGAGAAAAGGACAAACGGAAAAATATTTCTCAGCATGACAACCTCCAACTATTGGTCTTCGTTCTTCTGCAAACGACTCCTCTAGATTGCTTGATCCACTCGTGGCCGTCAACCCGTGTAGACCTCGTCCTGTTCGATCTTGGCAAGCGTCCAGTCGAAGTCTCCCAGGGTCAGGTTGGCATCGCAGTATTCGCAGCGTCCCGCCATGGACACTTTGACCGGTGCACCACAGCTCGGGCAGTTGGCCGTATCCTTGTTCTCACTCGGCTCGAAACCGGCCCGGCGCATGAAAGTCCAGTACTCGGAGAATACCCGGGCCAGCTTGTTCGATCCGCCTACCTGCTTGCCTTGCTTGTCCAGCGTATAGTCGAGCATGGAGGCCTTGATGCGCAAAGTGGCCAGCTCGTAGAAGGCGTCACTGTCGAGCTTGACCGGTGTGACTTTCAGCACCTGGATCTGCTCGAGCACGTTTTTGAATCCCTTCTCGCGATAACGTTCCATCCAGAAAGTGTGCATCTGGAACAGGCGGTCGGTCTCGAACGCCCGGGCCTGCTCCCAGTGGCCGTCGGTCCAGGCTTGCTGCAGCTTCTCGAAGACCTGCTTGGCACGGTCCACCAGGTGCTGCAGGCTCTCGCCCGGGTAGCGCATGCGAAACTCCTTGGCCTTGACCTCCAGTACGGGGTCGCGAACCGTTTCCAACTCGGTCCCGACCTCGACGCCGCTCAGATCCAGGGGCGCCTGGACACGCGGCATTCTTTCCAGCTCTTCGATCTCGACAAGCTCCCAGTGGAACTCGCCCGGACGGACGGCTTGGCCGCAGTAAGCGCAGACCCCCTTGACATCGAGCTTGATTGGACTGCCGCATTTCGGGCAGCCCAGGGTATGTATCTCTTCCGGCCCCTTGGAAAGCACACCCTTGTCGCGGCGAAATGTCATCCGCGTGCGCGTGTACCAGGCATTTTCGGAAACGGCGCCGTCCGCCGCGGCGCTCGACTCGGTGTAGTTCGTCTCCGCCTCGCAACGCAGCCGCCAACAGTCTGAAGCCGAGACGATCTCGGCAAGCGTTATCGACCCCACGATGACGCTGTGGACCTTGAAGCGCGATCCGGCAAAATGACCGGCCACGCTATCGAGGCGCTCGAAGATGCCGCTCGTCAGGTAGGGACGCAGGGCCTCGATATCGGTCGTGCCGCGCAACTCCTGAAAGCGCGTGTAGATCATCTGGGCGAAGTCCAGAAAGAGAATCTCCGAGAAGTTGGGGTCGTCCGCGAGCAGCAGCGGGCGAACCGCGTCGATCGCCTTGCGCTGTCTTGTGGCCTGGCCCAGCCGAAAAAGCTGGGCGCTACGCATCTGTCGTCCCCTGAGTTCGCGTGCCTTCGACTTGCTGACCAGGAACGCTCCCGCGATCACGATAAGTATGATCGGAACTCCGATAGTCGGGTGGCGCAGGAGCATCCAGACTACCAAGGCGATCAACTCACCGCTGCCGCCGCCCCCGCCGCCCCCTCCACCCCCGCCGCCCCCGCCAGATCCACCGCCCCCTCCGAATCCCCCGCCCCCGCCGACACGGGCGATGCCCAGACCGCAGAGCAACAAACCTAAAAACAGCACGACTACAAAAATTATACGGCGGGCAAGTGCTCGCTTTTCGCGGGACATCAGATCACCACCGGCCGGTTGGAAATCTCGTCGGGGTTTTCCGGGCCGGGCGGCATGTGTTCGGCAAAGGCCGAAGCCAGCGGGCGCATGGCCTCGACCAGCGATTCTGGAAATCCCTTCTCCAGCGGGGAAGTCAGCAGGCGTCGGGTGGCAGCGTTCCATGTCGGCCGGGGCAGGCGGCGCTCCACTCCAACGTCGGGAATCAGGCGCAGCCCGCGCTCCAACCACGATATGTACAAGAGCAACCCGCTGCGCTCCCGGGTCAGCGACACCCCGCGCTCGACGAAGGTCGCCCGGGCGGCCCGTTGCACGCCCGCCGCACGGCGTTTGCGGCCGGTCAGCAGGCGGGTTAGGCCCGGCGAGAACCTGCCGGCCGCGAATCCCAGGGCAAAGGCCAGCAGGGTATCTACCAGCAGCAGGTCGGCCGGGAAATCGATCGGCAGGTAGATGAACATGACGACGGCCAAAAGGGCCAGGATGCCTCCCGCCTTATACGGCACGTCGGTATAAGGCTCCGACCTGTGGGCCAAGACGACAACCAGCTCGGCCGAGGTACCGGCCTCGAACTCCTCAACCATCTTTTCCAGGCTGTCAAGCACTCGTTCTTCGTATCTGGCCATGCAGTCCGTTCCCCGTAAACATCCGACACGCCGGGCACTATATCACCAGCAGGCGCGGTCTGCCAAAATTTACCGGCGGTGGGCTTGACACGCGGCGTGTCATGAAAAACAATCGGATTTCTGACACTTGCAAAGGATGCATAGCGGCTTGAAATTCGTAAAACGGCAGAACCTGGGACAGCTCGAAATAGTGGCGCACCTGGCCACGGGAGGCATGGCCGAGGTTTACCTGGCCCGCGATACCCTGTCGCGCGAGCTAGCCGTGGTCAAGATGCTAAGCAAGCAGGCGGAAGGCGAGGCCGAGCTTGTGTCAATGTTCCGTCAAGAGGGACGGATCATGACCAACCTCAATCACCCTAACGTCGTCAGGATACTCGGCCTGGGCGAACACGACAACTTGCCGTACATCGTCATGGAGTACCTCAGCGGTGATCACCTGGGCATCCTCTACAAGATCATTCGTAAGCGCTGCAGGATGCTTCCGGCCACGGTGCTGGCCAGGATTTTTCTCCAGGTGGCCAACGCCCTGGCATACGTCCACGGGGCCGCCAATCGGCAGGGGCAAACGCTCGGACTGGTGCATCGAGACGTTAGCCCGCAAAATATCTCCCTGTGTTACGACGGCCGGGTAAAACTGCTGGATTTCGGGATAGCGCTATCGAACGACCGCGATGTCTTCACCCGCACAGGGATGCTCAAGGGCAAGATCCGCTACATGTCGCCCGAGCAGATCAATTCAGAGCCGCTCGACGGGCGCAGCGACATTTTCTCGCTCGCTATCGTCATGTGGGAACTGGCCACCGGGGAAAGGCTGTTCAAGGCCTCCAGCGAGTACAAGACCATGAAGCTCGTATGCCAGGATCCCATCGCATCTCCCCTGTCAGTGCGCCCCGATCTTCCCGACGATCTGGTCTCCATCATAATGTCCTGTCTGCAGCGACCGATAGAGAACCGCATCCAGAGCGCGGCGGTCTTGAGACAGTCTCTATCGGAATTCCTCTTTTCACCCGCCGGTACGAGCCGTGCCGACGAGCTATTACAGCTGGCCCAGGATCTACTCTGCCATCGGGCCGCCAAGAAAAAATCCTTCATCGAGGACATCCATCACCAGACCGAACTGCAGGAGTTCCTCTTTGGAGACATGGACGACGGACTGGACGAATCGGGTTCTGGATCGCGCAAGCAGTCGGGCGAATCAAGCGATTCATTCAGGCCCGTGCAACCCCCGAGTTCACCCTTCCCTCCAGATCCACTGCCGACAGGCGAGATCGTCCACGGCCGCTTTCCGCTGATGCTGGTGGTGCTCGGCCTGCTCTTCTTGCTTCTTTTTACGGGCGCCGGCTGGCTGATCTGCCGGGCCACACATCCCGCAACTCCGAAGGACAGCGGCGATGCCGGCACAGCACGTGCCGATGCCGGCCAGGTGCCTACTCCGGCCGATAAGGGCAGCGAGGCCCGTCCAGGCGACGAGGCGGAGGTCCCGGGAGTGGATGCCGGACCGGCAGACGGCCAGGACGGCGACGGCGAAACAGATGGCGAAGACGCGGGCGATGTGGCAATTGGCCCGGCTGACGATGGTAATGTAGGTTTTCTGCGCTTCTATTCCAATCCGCCCACCGAGGTCTACCTACGGGGCAGATTCCTGGGCAAGACACCGATAATCGATGTTCCCCTCGTACCGGGCCGCTATAAACTGCGCCTGCTAAACGAGAAAGCTGGCATCTCGAGGATGTTCACGGTAAGAATCCGCAAGAATCAGGTGGTGTCACAAAAAGTGATCTACTGATCCGTAAGAGGCATGCCGGTTTGAAGATCGTCGAACCAAAAATGTTCGGTCCCTACCGGGCCGTTGCACACCTCGACACTGGAGGCATGGCAGAGGTCTACCTGGCTCACAATCCCGACGACAATTCCCTGGCCGTGGTCAAGCTGCTGCTCGAGCCATTCCTGGAACAGGCCGAACTGATGGAGATGTTCCGCCAGGAGGCCGCCATCATGACCAACCTCGACCACCCGAACGTGGTAAAGGTGCTCGGCGCAGGCGATTACCAGGACGGCCGTCCCTACATCGTGATGGAATACCTGGCCGGCGACCATCTGGGAATTCTTTTCCGGGCCGCGCAAAAACACAGGCAGAAGATGCCCTGTACCCTGGTGACCCGCATCGCCATCCAGGTGGCCAACGGCCTGGCTTACGTTCATGCGGCCAAGGACCTGCAGGGCAACCCCCTGGGACTCGTGCACCGGGATATCAGCCCGCAAAACATCTTTCTGTGCTACGACGGTCGCATCAAGTTGCTCGACTTCGGTATTGCCCTGGTGTCGGGACGCCGCCAGGCCACCCGGGCGGGCACGATCAAAGGCAAGCTGAGTTACATGTCGCCCCAGCAGATCACCAGGCAAGCATTGGACGGCCGCAGCGATCTGTTTTCGCTGGGTATCGTCATCTGGCAGCTGCTTACCGGGGTCAAACTATTCAAGGGGAAAAACGAGTACAAGATATTGAAGATGATCCGCGACGATCCCATTCCCGCGCCGCGGGATATACGCCCGGACATTCCCAAGGCGCTCGATTCAATCGTAATGCACTGTCTCGAGCGCGAGCCCGAGAACCGCATCCAGGATGCCGTCGAATTGCGATCGGCGCTGACGAGCTTTCTCTTCTACGGCGACAAACAGGGTCGGCCCAACGAGTTGCAACTCTTTGCAGAAAACGTGCTTGCCGGACGAAAAAGGAAGAAAGCCGCCATTGTCAATGCCGTGCAGCATGAGCTGGCCTTGAAGGAGTTTCTGTTCGGGGATCTCGAGGACGAACTTCCGGCGGTCGAGATCGACAAGAACGAGAACGATTCCGGCGGCTCGTACACCCCCGTCGAAGAAGCAAAACGGCGCGCGACACCCGTGTCTGAGCAAATCCCCGCGGCTGGTGAATGCCACTGTGACTGGTGCGGAGCCGAGATCGATCTCGTTCCGGGGCGTGCCCGGCTGTGTGCCGCCTGCCAGGAGTCGGCGCATGAGGTCACACTGGTCGAGTGCGGTCCCGAGTGGACGGTCAGAAAACCCGATTTCCGCACATTAGGCCCGTTGACCACCAGGCAGGTGCTCAGGAAGTTCGAAGCAGGAGAGATCTCCGCCGGAGACATGCTGGCCAAGAGCGAGGACAGGAACAACTTCAGGCTGATCTCTTCGTACCCCGAGTTCAAGCCATTCTTCAAGCGCCCGAGCCAGGAGTATAGGCCGCAAGAAGAAAAACGCGGCTTCGGGATCGGCCCTGTCAGGGGTGTTCCAGCCATGGCCGCCGCGGCAACCCTCGTGCTGGCCCTCGCGCTCGGTCTCGGAATCTGGCTATGGCCTAAGGATAAGCAGGCGCATGATGATATTTATCAATCCACGCTGACTGAGTTCTCGCGTGAGATCCCGTCACCTTCCGGCACGACTCAAGACCTGCTGGAGGAAGGCCGCAAGCTCTTTCTGCTCGATCGCCGGGACACCTACCGGCGGGCCGACAAGATCCTGAAAACAGCCATCCTCCTCGACCACGACAATCCCGAGGCGCTGGCGGCCTGGGTGCTGAACCGGGCCATGCTCGATTTTGTCAGTGCCAACGTCACCGCCAGAAAGACCTGCCTCGATCTGATCGAGTATGCACGACGTCGCTGGCCGGGCTCGAACTCTCTCTTGCGCGCCAAGGCATATCTCTTTTTCAGCCTGGGTAACACTGTTCAGGCTCGCATTACGGCCGGCGCGGCAATGAGGGCAGGAGACAACGATCCCCTGACCGCCCTGGTCATGAGCGCGACCCAACTCGAGTCATCTCCGCAGCAGGCGGCGGACTCTCTCGGACAAGTCATCGCGGACGGGCCGGAAATCATGCTGGCCTATCGCCTGCAATCAAAAGCTTTAATGCGCCAGGGGCGCTTCCAGAGGGCGATAGAGACGCTGGAGGCACGTTTGATACGTTCTCCCGGCGAGTATGAGACAATGATTGCATTGGCCGAAATCCGCAGGGAATTGGGTCAGGCTGAAGTCGCCCGTGACATGTTTGAGAGAATTCATGGTCTCGAGCCGTTGCGGCCCGAGCCGGTAATCGCCATGGCGCGCCTGGAGTCTCGGCTTTTTCGTCGCCCGCGGCGGGCACGCAAGACGCTGACCGGGTTTTTGCAAAACGGCGACAAGATAGCGCCTGCCGATCGTGCCATGGTTCTTTGTGAGCGCTCGATCATCGAACGCTTACTGGGAGATTATGAACATGCTGAAAAAGATCTGGATCTGGCCGCCGGCTTGACTGCGCCCGGCACCTCGGCCCTTTACGCCCGCGCTGTCCTCGAGATCAACTCCAAGCGAGGCAAGTCTGCGCTCGAGATCACCGAGAAGTTAAGGCCCCTGCTGCCGCAATCCGCAAGATTGCTGGCCCGAATGGCCGACGCAAACTGCATGGCTCACGATTTTGACAAAGCAATGCGTAGCCTGAAGATGGCGCACGACATGCAACCCGACGACCTGGACGTACTGCTGATGCTGGCCTCGCTGAACCTGTTTCTCGACAACTCCAGCGACGCTTTCGAAAACCTGCAAAAAGCCACCATCTTGGATCCCTTCCTCTCAGACAGCCATCAAACGCTTTCAGACTTCTTCGACGGACCCGGGCTTTTACGCAAAACGGCCCAACGCATGTCGGAGGCGCTACAGAAGTATAGCGACATCGCGCAGGCGCACGCTCTAATGGGAATCGTTCTCCTGCGCCTCGAACGACCGAGACAGGCGCGTCGCAGCCTACGCCAGGCTCTCGACCTGGACCAAAACTGCTTCCCGGCGAACTTGTATATGGGGGTATGCGAACTTTCACGGCACAAACCGCGTCGGGCGCTGCCGTATCTCATAAAGGCCCATGACCTGCGCCCGACGCTGGTCGCCAGCGGCCGCTTGCTGGCACGAGCCATGTTCGAGGCCCACCAACATGGGCGGGCGAAAAAGGCCTACCTCGATCTTCTCCAGGATCATCCCGACGATGCCGGCGCCTTGCTGGGCCTTTCGAGAGTATATCTGGCCGAGAAGAAGAAGCGGCTTGCAGGCAAGACGCTCGAAAAAGCATACCGGGCCGATGTTGACAACATAGATACCCGGCGACTCCTTTACCAAATGGGCAGATAAGGTCTTCATGCTGGATCCCTGGTTTCCCAATGCAGGCGAGTTCTATTCCACTCTGTGCGCCCTGCTGTGGGCCAGCGGGGTAATCCTGTTCAAGAAGAGTGGTGAGTCCGTCCCTCCCGTCGCCTTGAACCTGTTCAAGGATGTCGTCGGTATGCTGCTCTTCCTGGCGGTTATATTGTTTTTTGGCCTGCCGATCGCTATCGACCAACATCCGCTCAACGACTGGTGTATTCTGCTGCTGTCCGGTGCAATCGGGATAGGGCTGGCCGACACCCTGTTTTTCGCCAGTCTCAACCGCATCGGGGCAGGTCGCTCGGCGATCGTCGACTGCCTGTACAGCCCTTTCATCATCCTGTGCTCTTTTTTCTATCTCGACGAGAAAATCGGCATCTGCCTGGTGCTGGCATTGGTGCTTATGATCGCCGGCATACTGATCGGTACCTGGAGACCCGAGAACGTCACCGGACCGGCCGAACGCAAAAAAATATACACCGGCGTGCTGCTGGGGGTGCTTTCCATGGCGCTGATGGCCGTGAGTATAAGCATGGTCAAACCGGTGCTGGACCATTCAGATCCGTGGTGGGCCGCGACCGTACGCCTGGCGGGCGGGATCGCGCTGCTGGCTGTCCAGGGTGCTACCCGCCGCAACCGCGGCTCGGTGTGGCGTTGCTTCAGGCCCGGCCCTCACTGGAGGGTAGTCGTACCGGCGGCCATACTGGGCGGTTTTTTAGCCATGTTTTTCTGGATTGCGGGCATGAAGTACACCGATACTACAATTGCCAGCGTGCTCAACCAGCTAAGCACAATCTTCGTCTTATTTTTTGCAACGCTGTTTCTGAAAGAACCCCTGACAAAGAGAAAAATCGCCGCCATCCTGCTGGGCTTCGGCGGCGGAGTGATAGCGGCGCTGTAGTTGGCCGTCACTGTTTACATCGCGGCCTCGGCAGTATAAGATGGCCGCCGTATCTCGGATAAACGCTCTTCGAGGAATTGAGAATGGCAAAAGATAGACGCACGACAGACGTGATCACCATAGACCGAGATCCATTCGGGTCACCCTATGTCCTTGCCCTGGCGGTCATCGCCGGCCCGGATCCTCACGCCATCCATCGCATCGTAGCAATCGAGACCACTGTCGGCGCGTCGGAAGAAGCCGGCTTCGTCGTCAAGGATCCCCGGGTCAGCAGCCAGCACTTCAAGATCCGCATCAACGGCCATCTTTACAGCCTGCTCGACATGGGTAGCACCAACGGCACCCTGGTGAACGGCAACCTGGCAACCAAGACCCCCATCAGGCTGAAGAACTTCGACGAGATCCAGGCGGGCCGCACCCGTTTCCTGTTCATCGCCAACCGCTTCAGAACCGACTGAGTTATTACCGATCTTCAACCAGGAGCTTCTGGCCGGGAAAAATACGGCTTGTGGGTTTCAGGCAATTGAGGCGCAGGAAGTCCTCCAGCTTCATGTTGTTCTGTTTGGCTATGATGATGCTTTGTTGCGGAGGTATAAATGTCGATGCTCCCTTGCCAAATCAGCCTGTTTCAACCCACATATAGTGCAGGAGGCCCCTTTTTTTTGGTCAACGGCTCTGGCTCTGATGTTGGAGCATCCGAAGGCTTCGAAACCAGCCCCATTTTTTGCGCGGCTTCTTCGAGCCGCACCTGGATCGCACCAGATGGCCCCGCGCTCTCGATTACCCGCTCCCTCATGTGGCTATTGGGCGCCAGCACGCCGATCCCAACCTTGCAGGCGAACCGAGCCATCCACCGAGAAGCCATCTCCGTGCTCCCAACGAAGCATGTCTTGGGCATCAATACTTTCCAGCAGGTGTCAGTTCTCAAAACCGGCAAGGCCCGGGCCATCCGGTTTTCCACCATCGAGGCGCTGTGCCAGGCCCTGGCATGCACCCCCGGCGATCTGCTTGAATACCAGCCTTGATATCGGCCCTTAAGCGTCCCTGGATCTCTTGCTCAGATAGCGGCGCCGGTGGGTTTCTATTTCCGGTTTCATTATCATGTTGAACGGCCATGAGTCGGGGGAGAGGTACCAGAACTTCTTGGCCGAGCGACCGCTGGATTCCGTGGGTGGCTGGTAGAGCTTGTTGGCCACCATGCACCAGAAGGCGGTCAGGAAGTTGCTGGTGTCCTTCCAGGTGCGCATGAAGCGCTTCCGGACGTTTTTGGGATCGAAGATATCGGCGCTGATTTTTCTCATCAGTCCGGTGTATTCATCGACGTCCAGGTTGCGGGGCTTGACCAGGACTTCGGTCAGATCGTAGTGATCCCAGTCGGCGGGGAAATCTCCGTAAAAGAGGCGGCCTTCCTCCAGCATGCGATCGAAAAGCCTGGTTCCCGGGTAGGGGGTCAGGGTGCAGTGCTGGAGGACGTCGATGTGAGCCTCGCGGATGAAGTCGAAGCGTTTCTGGAGCATCTCCATGGTGTCGTCGTCGGTGCCGAAAATGAAGGAGCCGTGGATGCCGATGTGGTGATCGTGGATCTCCCGGATAACCTCGTGGTAGTCGCGCTTGAGGTTGATCTGCTTGTTCATCGACTGCAGGACATCGCGGTTTTCGGATTCGAAGCCCAAAAACAGCATTCCGCACCCGGATTCGGAGAAGGCTTTGAGCACCTCGGGATTGTCCGCCACGTTGAGCGCCGCCTGGCCGTACCAGAAGTGGCGCAGCTTCCCGGCGACTATCCCCTTGGCCAACTCGATCGCCCGGGCCTCGCCGTTGGCGCCGTAACCGACGATGTTGTCGTCCACGAAAAAGATGACCGCGCGCTGGAGAGTGGCCAGCTCGTCCAGGACCTCATCCACCGGGCGCTTGCGGTAGGCGAACCCGTTGAACTGGGAGACCGAGCAGAAATTGCAGTCGTTGGGGCATCCCCGGGCGGTCTGGATGGTGTCGCAGAAATAGTCCTTGTGGAACAGGTCGCGGCGCGGATGCACCAGCCCCTTGAGGTCCGTGTGGGTCCCGGCGTACCTGCGCTTCAGCTTGCCCACCTCCAGGTCGGCGATCACTTCCGCCCACACCGACTCCGCCTCCCCGACCACCACCGCGTCCACGAACTGCAACGCCTCGTCCGGCATCATCGAAGCATGAATCCCGCCCATGACCACCGGAACATTCCGGTCCCTGAACATCTTCGCCACCTGGTACGCCCGGTTCGCCATCGCCGTGAACCCGGTCAGCCCCACCAGATCGCAATCCCGGAAGGTGGCCACCTCGAAATTCTCGTCGATGATCTCGACGTCCCAGTCGTCCGGCGTCAGCGCGGCGACGTATCCGAGGCCCAGGGGAGCAAACCCGGGAAACGGGTTGGACAACGTCGGGTTGATCAGGATCAGCTTCTTCTTCATGTCAGGTACCCCCTTCACAATTCTATTCTTCGGTGGTTCCACCCGGCTGGGTGTGCTTGACCAGCTGGTCGTGGAAGGCTTGGAGCTTCTCGGGGACTTCTTCGCCGGCTTTGTTCTTCTTGTCTATGTTCTCCTTGACCAGGTCGCGGATGGCCGCGGTGAGGACGCACATTCCGGCCAGCAGCATGCGCCGGCGGTTGCTGGTGCGGAATTTTACGACCTCGGGGTCCATGGTGGCTCCAGCTCCTCTTCCTACGGGTCGATCGGCAAGGCGGGAGGTGGGGCGGG
The DNA here is from genome assembly GCA_964640665.1 of uncultured Myxococcales bacterium. Taxonomy (GTDB): domain Bacteria; phylum Myxococcota; class B64-G9; order B64-G9; family B64-G9; genus DATKYQ01. The sequence continues at coordinate 35,549 of CAZXHT010000030.1, read as the reverse complement.
GGCGGGGTTTATGTTGGCCCAGTCGACGCACGGGACGGCTAGAGTGCAGCTGACCTCGTTGTCGCCTTCGTGGGGCAGACAGCCCACGCCCATGATCACCGCCCTAGGGGAGTCGTGGATCTCGTTTCCGTTGAAGGATACCTCAGCCGCGTAGGTCATGATGATTCCTGCGAGGGTGTCGGAGTAGATATAGTTGAAGTCCACCGAGTGCACGCCGCCCTCGGCGGAGAAGCCGTAGCCGTATTCGCCCAGGTCGTTGGGGTAGGCGGCGCACAGGGAACTGTATTCCACCGCCGAGGAGCCGCCCGCCACCTGGACGGCAGCGACGTGGTTGTGGTAGGTGCCCGCGCGGTGGACCCACAGGCTGAAGGTGTTGTCGGCGGCGACGCCGCTCCTGGCGTTCAGGAATATCGCCCCCTCCAGGACGGTAATGAGTGTGGAGTCGCGCACCAGGACGCCGGAGCCCTGGTTGCCCTTCAGAAACGCACCCGCGATCAGGATGTGGTCGGAATCGTTGATCTCGATTCCATTGCCCTGCCAGTAGTCGTCGCCGAAGTCGAAGGCAATAACTTGGGTCGGGTTGAGGGGCACGGGCAGCGTGAGGAAGCCGTCCAGCTCCAAGCCGCCCAGGTCGACCGCGTCGGTGGGCAGGTTGAACTTGGCCGGGTAGAGGAAGGTGTCGATGTGGTCGAGGATGGTCACGTCCACGATGTCGATTGCGCTCGAGCTGATCACCTGGATGCCGGCGGTGCCGTTGCCGTTGAAGGTGGAATTTTTCACCTCGGAGTCGGTTACGGTTTTGAAGACCACCGCGCCCAGGCCGTTGTTCTCCCAGAAGAGGGAGCCGTCGATGACTATGTGGTCCGATGTCTTGAAAGTCGCGCCGAAGTCACCGAAGGACTGGGAGAGGATGGTGCCGGTCAGGTTGAAGGCGTGGGTGTTTTCGACCTGGACGGCCTGCTTGTTGCCGTGCAGGCGCGCCCCGGTCACGTCCACCGGCGCCGAGCGGACCACCAGACCCGCCTTGGTGTTGTCGAACAGATCGCAGGCGAGGAGCTGGGTGACGGCTTCGGGAACCCACTGGGCGCCGTGGTCGACCTCCACGGCGACTTCGGCGTCGCGGACGTGGACCCGATCCAGGACGACCGGAACCGGCGCGGAAACCCGCACGCCGAAGGATCCGCCCCGGATCTGCAGGTTACGGATGGTCACCGAGGCGGCGTCCTGGATGTGGATGGCGGTCTGGCCGTCGGCGGCGGTGACCTCCGGCGGGTTCTGTTCGTCGCCCTCGATTATCACGACCTTGTCGGTATTTATAATGATGTTCTCGTCGGTGCCCTGGGCAATCACGATGACCCCGCCGTCGCCGACCGAGTTGATGGCATCCTGGATGGTGGTGGCGTCCTCGGGGTACTTGACGTTGCACTCGGGAGCCGGGTCCGCCTCGCAGCGCCCCGGGCTGGCGCCGTTGCAGGTCATGCAGCCGTCCAAGCACTCGGTCTCGCAGCACACGCCGTCGGCGCAGAATCCGCTGGAGCACTCGGTGGCTTCCTGGCACGACTCGCCGCGTGAATTCAAGACGAGCACGCACTTCCCCTCGACGCAATCGAGCCCTTGAGAACACTCATCGGTGCAGTCGTCCCCGATGCCCGGCGGCGGGCAGTCCTTTTCGGTACCGCACGAAGCCGCGAAAGCCGCCAGCAACAATAATGCCAAGAAGCGTTTCATCTCTGCTCCTTTCAGGCCTGTGACTCTACCCGTTCTTCGTGACTTCTTCCATAGAATTCGGGTATATGGAGCAGTGATGCAGATAGAACTCAGCCAGTGCGTGGTTCGCTCCTGGAAGGAATCGAAGAGTACTGGGGACGGAGCATCGGGGACGGAGGCAGGCGCTCAATCTTTACCTTGACCCTGTCAATATTTTTTGAACTAATCACTGGATTCATTGATTGTTTTCTACACCTCACTATTCTCAGGAGGATCGCCCATGAAAAAACTTACAATTATCCTTACCGTCTTGGCAGTCTTAGGTCTAACAATGTCCGTCGCTTCGGCTGGCTCGATCCGCGTCGAAAGTGATGGCAAGTACTCCGTGAATCTTAAATGTAGCGGCAGCAGCAAGACCATTGAGATTCCCAGCGGAACGACCACGGTCACCTTTCACTCATCCAGCAACAGCTGTGATATCGTCGGCGGCGGAGTTAAATGGCCAGTCGGTAAGCTGGAGAACGGCGGCAAATGGAAGATCAAGAGTGGCACCGCCAAAAAGAATTAGCATACTAAATCAACAGGAGAAATAGCCCCCCGGACCTGTCAGCCAATTGATTTACTCTCGGTCATCGTATCTGACCCCCGGTTGACAGCCTGCCAGAGCCAACTTCCGAATCTCCAGAATTCCAAGAATTCCAGGGACAGAGGCAGGAACTTCCCTTGTTTTTCAGGCACTTGATCGGTAACCTGTCCCCAAGTTTCCATGTGGACACAAACGTGTATTTCATATTCTTCACTTGGCCGCAAGCGGGCCGCTCGGCATTAGCAACATCTTTATGCCGGCACTTGGTTCACAACGAGATCGAATTGTTGTAGGCTCACGGATAATGAGCCTGGCTTTGAAAAAACTTGCGTGCCTTATTGTGGCTTTTGGCTGGCTGTCCATCCAGGCTTGCAGCAGTAGTACAAGTGCAACACCCGCGGACGGAGCCCTGCCCAATTCCGACGACGGGAATGGAAATGGCGACGGGGCAACGGGGGATGACGCCGGGTGGGATGGGCAAGGCGATTCAGGAGAGGATGCCGGAGGGGACGCGCCGGTTTTTGATGGTGACCCTGGTAGTCCCGTCGATGGTGACGGTGACAGCGTCGATGGCGATGGATCTTCGGCAGATGGTGGTGACATCGTTGACCAGGATGGTGGCGATAATGGTCCTTACACCTTCGTGGCCGTGACATTCAACACCGGTATTCATCCAACCGTGGGAGTTGCTGGTTTTACTCTTCAACAGAATGAATACATGGACACATATTACGGCCACGGGCTTTGCTGGGGACCGGCAATCGATCAAGCCCGGGCCTTTTTCGACAGTGTTCAGCCCGACGTCGTTACTTTCCAGGAGATCTTCGACATCGAAGAATGCGCGTCGATACCGCCCGAGGCCCAGGCGGGGTTCGTCTGCGAGAACTGGACTCCCGGCTCAGCGACCGTCGAGGAGTTGATCCTGGGACCGGGCTACCAAGTGGCCTGCAACTGGCTTAAGAGCGACAAGTGTGCCGCCGTCAAAAAGGAGTTCGGCACGTTCAGCGGATGCTCGACCGACTATTGCCTGGACGGCCTATATGGTTCCACAATCAACGATTGCGGCCAGGGTGCGCGCATCGGACGCGGCATCATCGAGCTCAGCGGGGGCGGAACCATCACGATCGTGAACGTCCACGGTTCATCGGGAGTCACAAGTGACGACATGGGATGCCGCGAGAAACAAGTCGAACAGGTCTTCATCGATCTGGGGGACGGAGACCCGGCAGTCAACGGCCAGCGCAATCTCGTTCTGGGAGACTTCAACACAGATCCACGCAGCCCAAGCGCCTTATTGTTAGACTCCAGTGCCAGACGCTGGGCCGATTTCGTCGGGTCCGACAAGTCGTTCGATTTCATCAACGAGTATGTCAAAACCTACGAGAACCTGTTCTGCATCGACAATCTGGTAAGCGACGAGCTGACCGGGACCTGCTGGTATCCCGGTTATTCCGAGGGACACCCGACCGTCAGCCCCGAAGGTTTTTTCGACCACACTCCTACCGTCTGCTCCATCGCATGGCCGTAAGTGATAAAAAGGCCCGCCTCTCAATCCAATCCCAGTTCCTTCAAGCGCAGTTTCAGCGCCTTCTTGGACACCTCGAGCCGGTCCACCATAGCGTCCAGATCCCCGCCGCACTCTTTTGGGCAACGCTCCATCTCGCCGCGGTCGATGTCGCGGGCCTTGCGCAGGCAATCGTTGCGCTCGATCAGAGCATATAGCGAAGAGCACGAAATACCGAGCTGTTGGGCCGTGTGCTTGATACTGAAACGGTTACGGCGCATGGCGGACACCAGATCGTCGGCTGAGATCTCGGCCGGCCGCTGGGTCGGTTCGGCAGCCTTCGTGGTTGTAACTGGTTTGTTAACTTTCCCCCCAGTTGCGCCAATCCGCTCGAGCACTTTTTCGGTGTCGACAGAATCGGCATCGCCAACCGCTTCAGAAGCGAGTGAATTCCTAGCGGTCTTCAACCAGGAGCTTCTGGCCGGGAAAAATACGGCTTGTGGGCTTCAGGCGATTGAGGCGCAGGAAGTCCTCCAGCTTCATGTTGTTCTGTTTGGCTATCGAATAGGGGCTGTCTCCCGGCTTGACCTCGTAGCCGGATGCATTGGCGGGGATCTCGCGCGTGTGCGCATTGGGGCGAATGACGAGATCTTGTCCCGAGCGCAATTGCTCGCCGGCCAACTTGTTGAGGCGCCTTATCGAAGCCACATCGGTATTGTAGCGGCGCGCGACCTTCCAAAGAGTATCGCCCCGACTGACACGGTAGTGGATCGGCTTGGTGACGAGCGTCTTGCGCGGGTGATCCTTTTGCGCTGCCCGCACCGGTATCTTCAGCTTTTGGTCGAGGTGCAGCAGGGCCGTCTTTTTTATCTTGTTGGCGCGGGCTATGGCATCGATGCTCACGTGATATCGTCGCGCCAGGTGGGAAAGGGTCTCGCCGCTCTTGATATGGTGGATGGTGAAGCGCTTCTTCGGCGGGGTGTAGACGGGAATCTTCTCCAGTCCGGCTACCAGCATCTTCTCCTTGTCCCTGAGCACCGTCAGTAAGTACGCGTGCGGCGGGGTGATTCCAAGTCTCAGATTCGGGTTCAACGAGGCCAGTACGTCGGCGGGAACGTGCAGCAGCTTGCTCACTTGCTTGAGATCCATCTGCCTGGCGACGTTCACTTCCACCGTGTCGGGCGGCTTATCCGGGTCGCCCAAGTCGAACCCGTATTTCTTGGGATCTCGGATGATGTGCAGCGTAGCCAGGAAGCGCGGGACGTAGCGCCTGGTTTCACCGGGCAGCTTTTCATACAAATCCCAGAAGTTGTCCAGGTAGTCGATGTTCTGGCTGCGGATGACCCGCAGCACGCGGTTCTCGCCGCAGTTGTAGGCCGCCAGCGCAGTCGTCCAATCGCCGAAGATCCCGTGCAAATCGACCAGGTAGGCGACAGCCGCCCGGGTCGCCTTGGCGACGTCCATGCGTTCGTCAACCCAGCGATCGCGCTTGAGACCGAAGCGATAGCCGGTGGTCGGAATGAACTGCCACAATCCGAGCGCCCGGGCGGAACTGAAGGCGCGGATCTTGAAGCCACTCTCGATCAGAGGAAGCCAGGAAAGCTCCTCCGGCAAACCCGCTTTCTTGAGCGCCGCCAGGATCAGCGGCCTGAAGCGGCCCGAACGCCTATAGGAGGCCATGAAGAACCTTCGTTGCGGGCCCTGGAATGTCTCGATCTCCCGCTGGATGGTCGGATTGAGATCCATCGGAATGGCTTTACGTGCCCCGTTCACGGCGGTGTGCTGCGAGGCGTGGATGCGCAACACCAGGTTGCAGATCATCAGACGAATGTCTTCTTTTTGCTGTTCGAGATCGGCATCGTCACCGCAGTTTACCGGAACGATCAGGGCATAGGCCCTGTCCAGGGCCGCGAACGAGTTGTCGAAATCACCCTTCCCCCAGTAATCCTGCGAGGCCTGGCAGAAGGCCAGTGCCTCGTCCAGCACTTCCTGTAGGTTGGTCGCTTTTCCGATTCCTGCGGCCGATTGTGCGGAACCCGTCGGCCGGTCGGGCAACACCTGTTGCCCGGCCGGCGCACAGGCGGCAAAAAAAGCAACCATGGAGAAGATGCAATCCCGGATGAGTCTCATTCCAATAACTCCCGCGTTCAGAAATCCGCCGCCTTGAACTTGTCGGCCAGCGGCTTGAGGTGACAGGTGTCGTTCGCGAAAACCAGGCTGAATGCACCGTCATCGAGACCTATTACGGAAATCGAGGCCGTGTCTACCAAGATTTTCCAAAAGGCAGAGTCAGAAAGACCCAGCGCAACCATCAGGATCATCTTGACCGAAACTCGATGCCCGCATAGTGCAACGTTTTGGCCGGGGTATTCCTCCCCAAGCCCGGCCAGCAGAGATTCCACCCGCCGGCGCACGTCGGCCAGGTCTTCGCCGTCTGGAAAAACAACCGTCTCGGGCCTTTGCTTCCAGCGGGCGTAGATATCCGGGTGTTTCCGGGCAACCTCGGAGTCCGGCAGCCTGGTCCACTGACCGTAGTCGATGTCGACCAGGGCCGGCTCGGTCTGGGGCTCGATCTTCTGAAACCTGGCGACCGCTGCCGCGGTCTGACGGGTGCGTTCGAGAGGACTCGTTAAAATTGCGTCCAGCCTGACCGTCTCGAGCGCCGCGCCGGCCTTTTCGACCTGTGCCAGCCCGTTTTCGTTGAGCGGCAGGTCCCAGCGGCCGCGGTAGATCTTGTTCTTGTTGCCCTCGGTCTCTCCGTGCCGGATAACGAATAAGCGGGTCATTGGCGGGACTCGATCATCACCAGGTAGCCCTTGGATACAGGGGGCAACTCGGCTGCGTTGGCCTCGTCGGTGTCGATGTGCATCTCGAGCCTGTAGCTCGGGCTGACCCGGATCAGCACGTCGCCGAAAATCAGCTCTCGCTCCCCTCCCAGCCTGACCATTACCGTATCGCCGTCCCTGACACCGTAAAGCTCCGCGTCTTTGGGCGTCATGTGGATGTGGCGCCGGGCACAGATAACACCCTCGGGCAAGTCAACTTTGGCCGTCGGGCTCTCCAGCGTGATTCCGGGCGTGCCGTCCAGATCGCCCGAGGCGCGGATGGGCGCGTCAATGCCAAGCTTGAACTCCTCTGTTCGCGAGATCTCCACCTGGGTTCGGGAGCGCTCGGGCCCCAGAACCCGGACATTTTCGACCCGGCCGCGCGGTCCGATCAGGTTGACGGTCTCCTGACACGAGAACTGGCTGGGTATATACAGCGCTTCCTTGCGGGTAAGCTTGTGCCCGGGGCCAAACAGGGCCTCGACGTCGCGGCGGCACAGGTGAACGTGGTGCGCCGATAGCGCCACGCGGATCGGGCGCCGGTCGGTGGACAGCTTGGCGGGCTGAATCGATTTTTCGAGATTCAGGGCCTCGGCACAATGGCGCGCCATCATCAGCTCTTCGTTGGCGGCGACCACCAGCACCGCGACCCGCGAGTGCCGCGCGCTGATGTCGCTAACGACGTTCTCGCCGTCGACCCGGCAGCGATCGTTGGCGCGCGGATCTATCGCAATGCCGATCTTCTCGAGGTCTTGCAGGCTGCGGGCCCGGATGCCGCGGCTGTGCTCGCCGATGCCGCCGGTGAAAACCAGCGCATCGACGGAGCCCATGGCCGCGATGTAGGCCCCGATGTACAGTTTGACGCGGTAGCAGAATGCCTTGATGGCCAGAAGCGCGCGATGATCGCCGCCATCCGCCGCCGCCAGAATCTCGCGCATGTCGGAACTGACGCCCGAGATGCCCAGCAGTCCGCCCCGGCGACTGAGTAGTTGCTCGATCTCGTCGAGAGACAGGCCCTCGACTTTCATCAGGTAGGTGATCACGCCCGGATCGAGATCGCCCGCCCGGGTGCCCATGATCAGCCCGGGCAGCGAGCTGAAACCGAGACTGTTGTCGATTGAACGGCCGCGTTGGACGGCGCTGATGCTGGCCCCGCCGCCCAGGTGGCAGGTAATAATGTTCAGCCGCTGCAACGGCGTCTCGAGCTGGGCTGCGGCCCGGCCGGCTGCGTACTCGTGTGAGTTGCCGTGGAAGCCGAACTTGCGGATGCCCTTCTCGTGGAACATCTCATAGGGCAGGCCGTAGATGGCCGCCTCGTCGGGGATGCTGTGATGGAAAGCCGTGTCGAACACCGCAACCTTCGGCACGTTGGGAAACAGCTTCTGGGCGGTCTCGATTCCCTCGAGCATGGCCGGGTGGTGCAGCGGCACCAGCGGGATCAACCTGCGGATCTCATTCTTGACGTCCTGGTCGATTACAACCGGGCCGCGGTAACGCAGGCCCCCGTGCCCGATACGGTGCGCCACGGCATCGATCTGCAGCGGCCCTGTGCGGGCGTCGCTCAGGGTGGCGAAGGCAAGCTCGAAAGCGGCCGACAGGTTCCCGGCCTTGACCCGCTCGGTGATGCGCTCGTCTCCGCGGCCGTATGAATGAGTGCCGCCGTCGAGACCGATGCGCTCCAGGCGCCCCGACCAGAGGTTGCGCTCACCGTCCAGATCGATCAGATCGTACTTGATCGAGGTGCTGCCGCAGTTCAAGACCAGAATATTCAACCCGGATCTCCCAAGCTCGAAAGCGTAAAACATCCCCTACCACTTTGCGAACCGCCGCGCAACCAGCTATTCTGCATCGGCTTTCCAGATTGTCTCCGCCAGGTAGAGCGGCCGGGAAAGAAGATTGTAGTCCATGCTTCCGCCGGGCATCTTGACCGTGTTTCTCTCGTCCCCGCATGGCCCGAGGTAAAAACGGTATCCGACCCGACCGCCCGACTTGAAGAGAAACTGGTGCAACGACTTGAGAGAACCGGAGGTCCCGGCCTTGACCTCGACGGGCACGGGTTTGCCCGCCAGGGGCAGCAGGTAGTCCACCTCGGCGTTTGCACGCGCCGACTCGGCCACCCAGAAGTGAAGGTCATCCCACGGGTCGCCGCGCGCGGCCAGCAGTTGCAGACCCACGAAGATCTCGGCCAGCCGCCCGTCCAGTATTCGGTCCAGGGGCAGAGTGCGCATGGAGTCATGGGTCACTCCCATGCTCGTGGCCGCCAGGCCGATGTCCAGAGGAAGCAGCTTGGGTGCCGACTTCGGACGGGTTCGCAACGGGAGCGAGCTGGAGCTGGTGGGCCGGACAAGGGTCACGAGCAAAGCGCCCGCGAGCTTTTCGAGCGAAGTCTTCATCAGGCGGGAGCGAAAACCGGGAGCGAAGTTCTCGTACTTGAAGCGCAGCCCGTAGTGTTGAGGGAGGTTCGCGAATGCAGCCTCGAGGCAGGCGAGATCGCGCGCCCCGCGGTACTTCTGGATATCTTCCGCCAGGGCCTGTAGCAGGTCTGCGTGTACGCGACGGACCGCAGCCGGGCTTCCATCCTGCACCCAGCGGCCAACCGCCTCCGGCATGCCGCCGACAACGAGATAATCCCTGAGCAGATCCAGCGCTTGCAGGTGAACAACTTCCGGCAGTCTCGACTCGTCCCTGCCCGCACTTTGTAGTTTGTCGACCAGGACGTCTTTACCCACGGCGCTGAGAAACTCGAAAAATGAGAACGGGCGCAACGTCCGGAAGGTAATTCGGCCGACGGGAAACGAGAACCCTTTCTCCTGAAGCCGCACCTCCATGAGAGAACCGGCCGCCACGACGGCCAGATCCGGATGGTCCTCTTTGAAGAAACGGAGCCATCCGATGGCTTCGGTGTTTTCCTGAATCTCGTCGATAAATAGCAATGTTTGGGGGGGAAAACGTACCAGGTTGTGGCGCACGGCCAGGGCGTCGAGCAATTCGCCGGCTGAATTGCAGGAACGAACCAGTGACAGGTCGTCATGGCGCTCCAGATTCAGCTCGATAAAGAGTTCGAAATCCCTTCCAAGCTCTCTGACAGACGAAGACTTACCTGTTTGCCGTGCACCGCGTAAAACAAGCGGCTTCCGTTCCGTCCCGGCAGCCCATTTTCTAAGTACCAGATCGATGTTTCTCATAAAATACAAAATGTTATCCTTTCATACAAGCACTCCTGTGATCATAAACACAATAGTGTTTCTTGTCAATATAATCATAAATACCATCGTTTTTATGTTTATACATCATGCTCCAAGACAACCTGTTGCAGTTACACTAACGTTTTAGACCCCTTGAAATATTGACGTCTGCATGAAGATGCGTGTTTCATAAGGGCATGCGCATTCTGGATTTATGCATCGTTATTGGGTTGGCGTTTCCCGCGCAGTCCGTGGCCGATGATCAGCGGGACAAAGAACTCGCAAATCGCAGCCCTTACGAGGTGGATCTGGCGCTGGATCTGCCGGTCACGTTCGTCTACGACGCTACGCTTACGGATGACGAGCGCACGACGCCCGACGCCGGCCTGTCTTTCTACTCGGGACACACATCGACGGTCTTCTGCATGGCCACCGCCTATAGCTACACATTCACCAAGCGCCATCCGCACTCGCCGCTGGTGATTCCCGTCTGGCTGGCCACCCACGCGCTGGCGGCCACGACCGGCGTCCTGCGCGTCGAGGCAGGCAAACATTTCTGGACGGACGTTTTGGCCGGAGCGGCCATCGGCAGCGCGATCGGGTTCCTGGTGCCTTACCTGCACACAGCCAATCGCTCCAAGACAACCGCCGGCGACAGCGAGACACGGCAGCTCGGCGTCGCTCTGGGCCCCGCCCTCTTCGAACACGGGCTCGGCCTTGGCATCACGATTCGCTAATGGCCGATGGGCGCTTCGATTACGGGCGGAGCCACGCTCTCAGCTTTTCCTGCATACGCGACCCCTCCCAGCATCGCTCCGAGGAACATCATCGACGACGGCCCGTGGCCGCTGATGGTCAACATGGCGGTCCGCTTGCGTTTCAGCCCGCGTGCCGTGGCCCGGGTCTTCTTACCCAGAAACAGCTTCTGCATAAGCTTGCGAATCTCGCACCGATTATCAACCAGCACCCGCATGACTTGTTGCCCCTCGGGCGGCAAGTTGGCATCGAGTTGGGCGACGGTATCCAGTGAAGCCAGGTACGCCTCGCCCATGGCCAGCGCACCCTCGGCGAATTGCCAGCCGGCGACGGCCATTTGTCCCAGCCCGTCGAGCAGACCCTTGTAGACCGCGACGAACTGCGGATCGTCTGTCAACACCTTGATGATCTCACTCTTATAAGTGAACCGGACCGAGATGGCCTCGAAGTGCGCAAGCAGGGGCCGCGCCATGGGGTCTTCGGTTTTCCAATCGGCGCGGATCGACTCGTTGGGCCTGAAGGCCAGCATGAAATAGGTATCCCGGCCGTAATCCTTCAAGAGCGAGCGCATCGTCTTGTTCTTGTGTTCGCCCGCTAAAGCATCTTGAACCCAGGGCCGGCTGCCGAAGACCAGGGTCTTGTCCCCAGCCTTGGCCAGTACCATGGGATTTTCCGGATCATCATCGACGATCAGCATGTTGTCTTTCTTTTGAGCGCCCGTCAGTCCGGCCAGGCCGTCCAGGATTCCGGGAGGGAACTTACCCCCGGCCACCAGCAAGATACGCTCATGGCCCTGGTGCGGGGGTTCCAGAGCGACCATCAGGTAGCGGATGTCCCTCAGGGGATCGATGCCGAGTTGGCGAGCCTTTTGCAACATCGTCTCCTTGGCCGTCGTAATGGCAGCGGCAGCCATCTGCATGACGGGAGACTTCTTCACAAAGGGCGCCTTCAGTATCCTGCCCAGGCCCTGGTCCACGCCCTGGGCCAGGCTGGCAACGTCCACTCCAACCACCAATACGGCACCCTCGGGAAGATGCCTGAAGACGGTGGAAGCCGGAGCGGGCTGCCCGTAAGGTCCGCTGGGAGCGGCCAGGAAAAAAAGAGCCATGAAAATTTCCATCATACCCATGCCCATCATCTATCCTCCCGTTTGCCTTTGGTTAGAGCTGACATGCTGCCTTAGCGCAACATAGTTTTCAAGCGCTAAAAGTTCCGGCTTTTTGACACCATCGTCGCTTTCATGCTATTTGGATTCGTCCTGGTGCTGGAGTCTGGGGGTCTTGCATGGTCATGAAAATCGGTGGATGTCTCCTGGTTCTTGCGTTGCTGGCCGGTAGCGCCCGCGCCCAGGGACCAGACGGTAAACCGTTCGGGCTGGGGTTAAGCCTGGGCGAGCCGGCCGGTGTGAACGCCAAGTACTGGTTCGACCGCAAGAACGCCGTCGACATGGCCGTGGGCTACGGATTTTACCCTTCGCACGGCGTGGCCTTCTTCGCCGACTACCTCTACAACGTGTTCACCATCATCAGGGCCGGCAAGACGCCGTTCAACCTGCTGTTCTACATGGGCGCCGGCGCCAAGCTGGGCGTCTGGCGCTACCGCCACAAAGACGACGACACCACCGGAGTCGGACTGGGAGTGCGCGTCCCCTTCGGCGTGACCATGGTCTTCGCCCACGCCCCCTTCGACGTCTTCCTGGAGATAGCCCCCTCGATGGCCTTCATCGCGCCCGACCCGTTCTACTTCGATCTAGACGCCTGCATCGGTGGGCGTTTCTACTTCTGATTTCCCGGTTTGAACGCCTCCCAAGGGAGTGTTACAATAGTGTTACACTCTGGCAGCCCGCTTGCTTGAAGGAGGTCTGGCATGCCAACCGCGAAAAAGAGAATCAACCTGTCCGTTGACGATCGTCTGTGGGATCAACTCCAGCAACTGAAAAAACAAAGAGGTGCATCGTCTCTTTCGGCGGTGGTCATCGAATTGACCAAAGAGGCGCTTGAAATGCAGGAAGATCTCTATTTCACCGAGATTGCCAAACAGCGAGAGGATGAACCCACAATCTCTCACGAGCAGATCTGGAAAAACGACTACTAGATGTGGAAGGTCCGCTACAAGAAATCAGTCAAGAAAGACCTCAAGATATTTTCTGCGGAAGTTCGCCACGTAATCCGCCGTGCCATAGAAGAGAAGCTCATGGTCGATCCCCTCAAGTACGGCATCCCGCTCAGGCGCAATCTCAAGGGGCTTATGAAACTGCGGGTCGGCAATTACCGGATCATCTACTCGCTGGAGAAAAGAAACGTCGTGGTCTACGTCATTAAGATCGGACACAGGAAAGATGTTTATGAAAGATGAAATCTCAAAAAGTAAAGGCGGCGTGTGCCTCTGGTGATGCGGGTGACACGGGGCTTCCAGTTGTCCTTCAGCCGGATGACACTTGCTGTTGTACGTGTCGCAGGAAGCTATGAAATCGAGGCTGGAGAAGCATATACTTCAAGGGTTCGGGAGATGGTCGGGTGATGCGGGGGAGAAACGGCAGTGAGAACCTGAAGGAGTTAAAATGGGCAGGGTAAGAATGGGTGAGAAATACGGACTGGGCACGGGCATCATCCAGAGCATCGGCATCAAGAACTTCCGCGTCATTCATTCCATACCCGGTCTGGCAATGAGGCGCTTCCATGTACTCGTGGGCCCGAATGCCAGCGGCAAGACGACATTCCTTGACACCTTCGACTTCGTGGCCGACTGTCTGCGGGAAAGCCCGTTGACCGCGGTCGAGAAAAGGGCCCCGGAATTCCGGGATCTCACCTACGAGCGGCGCGGCGGATCCATCGAATTCAAGTTCATGATCGACGCGACCAAACTCGGATTGGGCGGCGAACACAATCGGCTCGAATACCAACTGGTTCTGGCAGAGAACGAAAATCTGGGCGTGCGCGTAGAAAAGGAGGACCTGTACCGTATCCCGGCAAAGGGCAAACGGAAACGCCTTCTGGGAAAGACCAAGGGCGGCAACGATCTCTATCGCCGTGAAGAGGGAACCTACCAGGATACCTTCACCTTCGGCCCCGACCGGCTGGCCCTGGCCATGACCCCGGCGGATGAAACACGCTACCCCACCGCCAACGCGCTCAAGAAGTTTCTCACCAAGGGAATAAGATACGTCCAGCTCAACAGCCGCGCCATGCGCCAGCCTTGTCCAGCCACCCGCCCCACCGATCTGGAACTCGACGGCACCAACCTGGCACGGGTGGTGGGACGCCTGATAGGAAACAAAGGCAACAGAAAGAAGCGGAATGCCGGGACGAGATCCGAGATCCTGAAACGATGGACCGCCCACCTGCGCTACGCCATCGAGAACCTGGCCGAGATCGGCTGGGACAGCCGGGAACCCGACAACGCCGAATACATCAAGCTCAAATACGACGACGGCTTCGAATGCCCCTCCTGGCTGGTGAGCGACGGCACACTGCGCATGCTGGCCCTGACCCTGATTGCCTTCATGCCCCCGGAACCCGGGGTGTACCTAATCGAGGAGCCGGAAAACGGAGTGCACCCGAAGGCGCTTGAAGTTATTGTACGTTCCCTTTCCACCATCCCAGGAGGTCAGGTGCTCGTGGCCACCCACTCGCCCCTGGTCGTGCAACAGGTGGGCAGGGAGGCCCTGCTGTGCTTTTCCCGAGGTGTGGCCGGCACAAGCATCGTGCACGGCCCGTTCCACCCGCGACTGGAGGAATGGGAAGGCGTTCCCGACCTGGCCACCATCCACGCCTCGGGGATCCTGGGATGAACGGCAAGAAGAAACAAGACCTATTTATCCTGACGGCCGACGCGGATGCCAAGGCGGTCATGGAAGCCGTGCTGCAGAGGCACCAGTCGCTGGGAATTCGACCAATCACTTTCCAGGTAGAACGACACCCCGCCCGTGATTCCGGTATCGCGAAGGACGGTCCCGAATTCGCCCGGCAATTCAGACGGGAGTTCAGATACGCCATTCTGCTGTGGGACCATGCCGGCAGCGGCTGGGAGCACCGCATCGGGCCCGCACAGGGAGAAAGTAGTATTGGCGCACGTCTCGCGGGTGTTTCCTGGAAGAGCCGTTCGCTGGCCGTGGCTGTTGTACCGGAACTGGAGGCCTGGTTGTGGCCTAATCGGGCATCTCTGCGCAGGCACTGGAACGTGACGAACAGGGAACTCGATGGGTTGATAAAGGAATTCGAAAAGGAAAGGGGCGTTCGAGCCGGCACGGCCGTATCAAGCCAACCCAAAGAACTGTTCGAGTTCATACAGGTACAAAAACTGCTGCGCACCATCTCCCCACGCGACTTCGCGGACATCGCCAACCGCGCCAGCCTGCGCGACTGGCGGTCGTGCGACTCGTTCAACACCATCGTACAGGTATTGAACAAGTGGTTCCCGGGAGAGTGATTCTATAATCTCCTCTACTTGATTCCGGCCCGGCGGCAGGCCCGGGCTGACAGCTCCATCAGGTCGGAGTAGCTCATCAGGGCGACATCCGAGATCAGGTCGGTGACTCCTTCAAGGATGTCGCGGCCTTCCAGGATGTCGTCTACGTAGTTGCGTGTCTCGGTGATCTGCAGCGGGAAGCTCAGCGGCCCGAAGGGAGAGCGGCGCTTGGAGGCCTTGATCAGGTTGCTCATGCCCGAGTTGTAGGCCGCAAGCCCCATGGCCGAGTGCAACCGGTCGAGCCTTCCCTGGAATACTCCCTCGGCCAGGCGCATCTCTACCAGATCCCTGATCGTGCGTCCCAGCCAGCCGGCGAGCAATGCTCCGGTGTCCGGGATCATGCAGCCGGCCAGCGGCACCACCGGCAACATCACCATTTCGCCGACGGGCCAGGCCTGGTTCAGCTCGGCCCGCGAGTCGGCCAGCGAAGTCTGGCCGACTCCCTTACGCAACAGGAACGTCTCCAGCGTCAAGAGCGAAATCATCTCCCGGCTGGCCCGGCGGCCCTTCTTGCCCAGGCGCAGGGCTACCTCGTCCTTGAGCCTCCTGAAGTAGATACAGGTTACCTTTATGGCCATGCGCGGATCGGCCAGCACTTTTTTCTTCATTTCCTCGAGACTTCCGATGCCTTTCAGCAAAACGGCTGCGCCGGGGATACGACCCTTGAAGATCCAGACGTCCTTCAGGGCGATATTCAGAAACTGGCCCAGCGAGAATGCCCCGGCCCACGAGATGCGCTGGTGGATGAACTCTGATTCCTGAATCAACAAGCGAGTGATTATGTAGAAATCGATGCCGGTGGCCGCGCAGGCTTGCCGGATGGTCTGCATATAGCGCAGGCCTCGCAGGAGACCCGAGAGTGTCTGGTAGCGATCATAGGGCATGCTCTTGTTGTTCAACACCTGGAGCTTCAGGTTGCGCACCATGGCCAGGTAATGCCGCAGGGCATCCCGGACGTCCGGCCGCAACTTGTCGGTTCGGATGCGCACCGGCGTGATGAAAGACAAGCGCTCGTCCCGTGCGCTAAAAAATCGCTTCACCTGCCGATCGCGGATCAGCCAGGCCAGTTGGCGGTAGCGCCAGCTCGGCAGGCCCTTGAGGGTGTCTGCGGCCCGCGCCTGCAGACAAATGTCGGCCTGATCTGTTTTCGAAAGCTTTCCCAGGTCGTCTTTGAAGAGCACACCCCTGCGCTGCAGCAGGCTTCTCAACCACTTGACCGTAATCGCATGTATGTTCTCCGGGGAAGCCGAGGAAAGCAGCTTGATTATTTTAGCAACCGAACGAGATTCTCCACTGAGCATCTGCCCGAAAAGAGCCCGCATACGTTTGTCAATTTCCAAAAGTACCGGGTCGGATGTCAGCAAGGAAGCATAGTTGCGCCGCCGCTTCTTGAGGATTGTGCCGATCTTGCCGGCAGCTGCGACGTCTCTTACCAACAGAGCAAGCCCATGAGCATCGATGAGGTCTCGCAGGTTGGTCACCAGTATCCCGCGATCTCTTTTCGCCGGCGCCACGGCCGGGGGTGAGAGACGAAATCCACCGGCGTCGGGCTCCGCAAGGGCCGAGCCGGCCCCGAGCCCGGCCAGCAGCCAGCTCATGACAATCAAGATGCTAAAAAACGTATTGGTGCTCGACGCGATCACTTGCTCCGCACGGCCGTACATCCCCGTACCCCAGGGCACAGCACCATTATTATACGGTGCCCGGAGGGTGCCGGCGACAACGTTGACTCGGCCTCGCACCGAAGGTACGATTAGCCGGTTTTCAAGCTACCAAGATTCCAGGAGGATGTCATGCTTTCAGAGGCGCGCCGACCGTTTCTTGTTCTTTTCTGCATCACCTGCGTTATTGTCGCGGGCTGTAGCGGCACAGTGAAGGTCAAACCCACCGGCGACCATTTCTACAAGAACCCCTCGGTACGCCGTTGCCTGCAATACGACAAGGAACAGATGGCGAACCAAAGCCAGGCCTGCTGGGCACGACTGCTCGTCAAGATCCAGAGCGATAAGGACTTCGTTACCAAAGCCGAGCTATCGGCGGCGGACATAAACAAGATCCGCGAGAATGCCAACCGCTCCAGCGATCAATCCGAGAGACTACGCAAGGAGATGGAGGCCTGCCTGAAGCTGTCCGGCCGCAGCCGGGACGAACGTATCGTCTGCTACCGGAATTACATGAAAAAGCACGCCTCCGAGCTGAGCCGCTCCCAGAAATTCGAGATCGAGAATAGCATCGCAATCCTGCAACAATCCAAGAAACGGGCCGCCGGGGGAATCGAAGCGACCATCGAGCACGCCGGCAAGCTGCTCGGGATGCAGCTTCACCAGGAGCGGGAAGGCATCCGCATCGACTCCGTGACAGGCGGCCCGGGTGCCCAGTCCGGCGTTCGTGAGCAAGGCCTGATCGTTGCCATCGATAGCTCCAAGACGGCCGACCTCGACTCCGCCGAGCGCATCGCCCACCTGGAGTCCTGCGAGGAAAAGCAGATCGTCCTGCTCATCCGTTACGGTGGCCTTGCGAAGATCACATTCGCCCGGATCGAGGCAACCTGCGGGAAGCAGCCGCTCGGCAAGAAGTTGTGGGAAGTCGCCCTGCCGCTGGAGACCTGCAGCGAGGCCGGCGCACCCGAGATCGCGCTGGGCCTGAGCTGGTGTTACCAGGCGCGCGACGGGATCCTGGAGGTCGAGGAGGTCTGCACCGACTCTCCCGGCGCCAGGGCAGGTGTGCGTCAGGGCCAGCGTTACCAGAGCATCAACGGCACCTTCCTGCTGGGCAAAACCACGCTGCAGATCGCCGAACTGCTCAAGGCATTTCCCGCCGCCGATCTCTCCCTGAACGAGGTGGGCGGTGCGCTGCAATCCCCCGCTCCGCTGAAGGGTCCCCCGCTTGACACCGCCGCCATGCAGAAATGCTGGCAGGCCATCGAATCCACTCTCGACCGGGGGAACGTGCCGGAACAGAAATGATCAACATCAACAGTTACCTGCATCGCGAGAATTTCCGCGATCTGATCAGTCGCTGGATGTACAACCGGCCGCTCCCCGACGACGCGGAACTGGTCACGCGGCTGGTTCACTTCAACAATGTCTACATCTCCCGCTATCTCATGCTCTTTTCCGAAAAGGTCTTCTCGGGGATGCACGGCGGGCGGCTTGTGTCGCGCTTCGCCCCTCACAAGGGAGAACTGAAGGACGCCATCGTGGCCAACGCGCCCTTCGGCACCCCCCGAACGGAATTGCTGGCAAGCAACTATCGTAACAACCCGGAACGCTATTTTCGCGAGACGCCTTTCCACGGAACGATGTACTTCCTGCCCCGGGAGCCCAGAAACCTCCTGATCGGCTCATCGCGCATCAAGCGTGTAAGACGCCTGGCCGAGAAGAGCGCCCGGCGGATCATCGACCACACCTTCCAGGCCATCAAGCGCCATGCCGACGAGCTATCGGCCAGGCGGGCGCAGGAACTGGGCGTCTCGCACCAGGCGCTGATCAGCAATCCCGATGAGATGCTGCGGGAGTTCCTAAATGCGGAAAACAAGTTGCTTGACGACCTGCGCCACAACCGCGCCATCGATTTCGACCAGGACCTGATCATCAACGACGTTGCGGGTATCAAGGTGATCCTCGAAGACAAGCAGTACGATCTGGCGCTCAACGTCTTCGACCGCGCAGACAACTGCGTGGTCATAGAGGAAGAGCCGCACCACGGTAACTACAATGCCATCAACCTGATCGTGCGCTACACTCCCGACAAGGATGAGATCCTTTCCCGACCGCTGGGTCCGGCCATGCTGAAACTGATCGAGCGCAGGGGGCTCGACCCCGCCCAGGCCAGCCGGGAGTTCGAGAGTTTCGTACGCAGCGGGGAGGACGAGGTCAACATCGAGGTCATCGTCAGCAACTACCAGGAGATGATGGAAAGCGAGATCGGCCGTTGCATTCACGAGGATCGCATCATCCAGCAGCGCCTGAAGCAGGAATATCGCGGCCCGCTGGCCAAGAATGTCGAGTACCTGATGGTTTTCCTGTTCAACTTCGCAGTCTCACCGCAGAGTGAGCTGGGCGAACTGCCGATAAAACTCTGGAACCGCTACCTGCCGGACTACGTCGACGAGGTCTTGCGCTCGCTGTTCGATATCCCCCCGCTGCGCCTCGTCGACTGAAGCAGCTTGTGCTCAAGGCCCGATTTTCACCGCCGCCAATCCTTCGGAAAAGTCCGCGGCCTCTGTGAAGCCGGGCTCGATCACCATCCGCCCCGCCTGGTCGATGTATCCCAGCTTGCCGCCCAGCTTTACCCGTGCCAGGCCGTCCGAGAAAGGGTAGGCCTCGTCGTACAAGGGGTCGATGACTATCATTCCGGAATCGTCGCGGTAACCGAAACGCTCGCCGATCTTGACCGGCACGGGCGAAACCCCCTCGCTCGAGTTCTCCGCCTTCACCTGCCGGGCTTTCCGGGCAGCCCGGGTGATCTTCCTGCCCTGGCGATCTATCGATATCTTGCGCTCAGCGACCCGCACATCGGCCAGTCCGTCTGTGAAGGGACCGGCCTGGTCGAAGCGAGGATTGATTGCCATCTTGCCCGTGCGATCGATGTATCCGAACTTGTCAGGATCAATCAACGGGATGCCGGCCGGAGGTTGCCCAAAATCCCGCTGCCGGGGACGCAAGAAGATGGCGTAGTTCCCCAGTTCGAGGGGATCGTGGCTGCCGAATTTTTTGCCCAGGCGACTGCGCCTCTCGCTATCGATGTCGGGGTTTCCACTTTTGCCGACGTAGTCGACGCGCAGCTTGAAACGCAACTGGTCCGAATCGGGCATCCAGCAAACATCAGAAACCTCGAACGCGTCGCGCAGGCCGTGCTTCTCGCCGGAGCCCAACCCGGTGGTCTCAACCTTGGAAACTCCCAGCGACGGCAGGTCGACAATGATCATACGCTGGTTGCCGGACCTGGAAAAAAGGTCCTCGTCACCGAAGGCCAGGCACAACGAGTCCGGCGACCAGTATACGGCCCGCGTCTTGAAGAACAGCCCCGGCACTTGTTTTTGCTCTCCGGCGCGGTGAATCACCAGTCCGTCGGAGGTCGGATCCATGAACAGGAATGATGCTGAAGTTTCACCATCGGGCGCCTGCAGGCCCGGCGGCCCGCGACAGATTTTGCGGCCGGCCGCCGATAACTCTGCCGACAACCTTGTGACCCGCACCTTGCCGTCAGAAAAGTCGAAAAGCCGGCCCGCTTTCTCGACCACACAATCGATTTTCAAGGCCGTCAATTCGTTACAGGCCGAACGGGCCCTGCTCCTGGACTTGTATGCTCCGCTCACCAGAAGAAACCATCCCGGATCGAACCCCTTGAAGCTGGTGGAGAGAACGATCTCGGCTTCCGTCCCGAGATCGATCTTCATACGCCAAGCCCCCTCCAGTGAGGACGTCTTGCCCGTGACAAGCAGCCATTTGCCGGCCAGATTCTTCGGCTCGGCGCCGGCTGGCCGGACAGAAAGAAGCAGCAAGCCCATAAGGAGCGCTGCCGGGAACCTCACATGCTCACCAAGAAAACCCCGCCCAGTCATTGCCATTCCCCCACTTTCAACCGCCCGGGCTCATCTCCGGCAAACCCTTGATCTTGTCCCGGCAAACGGCGATCTCCCGTTCACGGCGCTCGCTCCCCCAGCCCAGCAGCCTGGCCGCCGAATCGGCCACCTTGTTCATGGCCACGTCTCCCGGGTCACCCAGGGTTACGATACCGGTACGGCGACATACGATGTCGGCCAGGGTGCAGGCCATCTCGGAATGAACAGCGTAGGCCACCTGAGCCATGATCTCCGGCCTGCCGTCCAGTACTCGTTCGCCCAGGGATGAGTCCGCACGAACCAGGTCTAGGACGTCCTCGTGTCGAGCGCCGTAGGTCCAGATGACATGATGCAAAACATCCTCGGGCAACAGGCCCCGCTCCTCCTGGAGACACTTGTCGGCGTAGTCGCCGAAAGAACCGCTGACTGAACCCGGCAACAGCTTGTGAGCGGTCAGGCAGCTCACCTTGGGCTCGTCAAGGCGGGCCAGGATACGGTTGGTAAGTTTGCGCGCCAGGTTGCGACTGGTAGTGTACTTGCCGCCCACGGCGCTGATGTACCCCTTGACCCCCTTGGAGTGGTGGTCGATTATCTCGTAACGTCTGGAAGCATCGTATACCTGTGCATCCTGATCGACCAGCGGGCGCACACCGGCATAACGATACTTCACGGCGGCTGCATTCAGCTTGGCCACCGGGCAAACCTGGTTTATCTCGTCGACGAACTTCTGCACGTCTTCGTCTTGCACGCCGAGATCGTCAGGCTCGCCTTGGTACTCGGTATCGGTCGTCCCGATCAAGCTATGTCCCCGCCAGGGAATCACGAATAAGTGCTGCCCCGCATCCGTTTGCATCACCATGGCGAATTTCTTGGTTAGCGGCCGGGTGACTATGTGAATCCCCTTCGAGCGTCTGAGCGTGACTTTTTCGTCCGCCCCGCACAACAGATCTATTTTATCGGCCCACGGTCCGGCCACGTTGGCCGTCATGCGAGCATTGACCTCGTAGCGTTTGCCGGATAAAAGGTCCACAACCTCGGCGCTGACCAGATTTCCCAGGCTGCAAGCCAGGTCGCCCACCCGGGCGTAGTTGATCACCACCGCGCCGTTCCTGGACGCCCCGATGATGAACTCCAACGTCAACCGATCCGGATCGCACTGGCAGTCGTGGTAGACCGCCCCCCCCGTCAGGCCGGCGGCTGGAACGCTTGGCTCGTCGGCAAGCACCTGATCGTTGGTTAACATGCGGTGACCAGGTATTCGCTGGGCTGGGTCTTCAAGCCTGCGACGATCGTAACCGAGTAAATCGTAGGCCAGCATCCCGCTTCTGATCATCCACTTGCGGTTGCCGCGTTTGAAAGTCGGGATCAAAAAAGGAATCGGACGCACCAGGTGTCCGGCTATGCCTTGCAAGATGCGCCGTTCGCGCAGCGACTCGCGCACCAGGCGCACCTCGGCGTTCTTCAGGTAACGCAGACCACCGTGGATCAACTTGGTAGTAGCCGCCGAAGTGGCGCCGCCGAAATCTCCCTTATCCACCAGGGCCACTTTGAGCCCGCGCAACGAGGCGTCCCAGGCCAGCGTCGCGCCGGAGATCCCGCCGCCGATGATCAGCAGATCGAATTTCTCCCGTTCGAGCCTTGTGGGATCGCGCCCTTTCATGTCACTCGACTGAATCTGCGGCGCCGGCGGCCTGGATTGCGGCCAGCACCCGCTCGGGAGTATAAGGCGCTTTTCTCAGGCGGACGCCCAGCGCATCGAAGATGGCGTTCGAGATCACGGGTAAGGGTCCGTTGATGCAAATCTCAGAGACGCTCTTGGCGCCGTAGGGCCCGCTGGGCTCGTAGGTCGGCACCAGGATCGTCTCGATGCGCGGCAGGTCCCGGGTGCAAAATATCTTGTAGTCGCGAAAGGAGTCGTTGCGCAGTTTGCCCTTGTCGTTGAAGATGAACTCCTCGCACAGGGCATAGCTGAGGCCGTTGACCACGGCGCCTTCGATCTGCCCCTCGGCCATGACGGGGTTGATGGCCGTGCCGCAATCGACCGCCGCCACGTATTTTAGAACCTTGACCAGGCCGGTCCGGCTGTCGACCTCCACCTCGGCAAAATGGGCGGAGAAGGGAGGCGGGCTCTTGCGAGTGATGTGTGAAGCCAAGGCTCCGATCTGGTGCTGGTCTTTCTCATACAGACTGCGCAAGGCCACTTCGGAAAGAAGCAGCGCACGTCCGTCGGAAGCCAGCGCTCGGCCGTTCTCGAGGCGAATCGTTTTCGGCTTGACGTCCAGCATCTCGGCGGCCACCTTGCGAACCTGTCCGGCGACATCGAGCGCGGCCTTGCGTACCGCTTCGCCGCTCAGGTAGGTGGTGCTCGACGCATAGGCACCCACGTCGAAAGGTGTCACGTCGGTATCCGAACTTGTAACCAGCACCTTGTCGACCTCGACCCCCAGAACCTCTGCGGCTATCTGCGCAAGTACAGTATCCGAGCCGGTGCCGATGTCGGTCGCGCCGACCAGCAGGTTGAACGAGCCGTCTTCGTTCATCTTGATCGTGGCGGCGCCCATGTCCACCTGGGGAATGCTGGATCCCTGCATCAGGCAGACCATACCCATGCCCCGCTTGAGCACCCCCCGGGTGCTGTGACGCCTGCGCTTCCAGCCTATTGCCCTGGCCCCCTCACGGATGCATTTTTTCAACCCGATACTGCCGATGCTCTGGGGGGTGCCCTCGCCTCCCTCGCCCAAGGCCGCGAACACCGGAGAAGTCTCTCCATGGCGAACGTGGTTTCTCAAACGGAAATCAACGGGATCCATGCCGATCGAACGAGCCATCTCGTCCATCTGGATCTCCATGGCGAAGGACGCCTGGGTGGCCCCGTAGCCGCGGTAGGCGCCCGCCACGGGCAGGTTGGTGTAAACCACATCGGCTGAAAACCTGATCACCGGCCAGCGATACAGCGGCAGCATCTTGCTGCCGCAGTTGCAGACTACCGTCAGGGCGTGGCTGCCGTAGGCCCCCGTGTTGGAAAGAACGTCCAGATCGACGGCCTTGAGTGAACCGTCCTTATTGACCCCGGTCCTCAGGCGCAAGATCATCGAGTGCCGGGTTCGGCTAAGAAACTCCTCGCTACGGCTCAGGCGCAGGAAAACCGGCCGCCGGCTGCGCATGGCCAGGAAGGCCGTAATATCCTCGACCAACACTTCCTGCTTGGCGCCGAAGCCCCCGCCGATGCGCGGCTTGACCACATGGATGCGCGAGACCGGAACCTCGAGCGCCTGGGCCACGATCCGGCGCACGTGAAAGGGCACCTGGGTGGAGGTGGTGATCCGGATGCGCCCGTCGGCTAGGGGCTCGGCCAGCGCGCAATGCGGCTCGATCGGCGTGTGCTGGGCGTACTGGCACTCGTACTCGCGCTCGATCCTGACGTCGGCTTCCGCAAGCGCCTGTTCGATATCGCCGATCTGCATATCGACGTGCGCGGCCAGATTCTTTTGCGGCTCGTAGGGCACCGGGATAACTACCCTGGCGTCGGGCTCGTCGTGTATCCGCGGCATGCCCGGCTCCATGGCCCGGCGCGGATCGAGCACGGGTTCGAGCACATCGTACTCCACCTTGATGCGCCCCAGGGCCTCGGCCGCCAGTTGCGGCGTCTCGGCGGCAACCGCCGCCACCCGGTCGCCCACGAAGCGCACCTTGTTGTCGAAGGTCGTGAAATCGTACGGCGAGGGTTCGGGTGCTCCCTGGCCGGCCGTGGTGCGCATCACCCGAGGTACGTTGCCGTGGTGCAGCACGGCATGCACACCCGCCATGCTCTCGGCCTCAGAGGCGTCGATGGCCACTATGCGGGCATGGGCATGCGGGCTGCGCAATACGCGGGCGTACAGGCACCCGCGCGGCAGGAGGTCCTCGCAGAACAGCGGCGCACCCTGCGCCAGCGAAAGGCCGTCCTTCTTGAGCACGGACTTTCCGACAACCGAGAAAGATCGTCTGCGGCTCATGAGCGCATCCTTTCGGCGGCCACAAGAACTGCCTCGATGATCTTCTTGTAGCCTGTGCAGCGGCACAAGTTGCCATCCAGGGCCTCGCGCACCTGGTCTTCGTCGGGCTTTGGGTTTTCGTCAAGCAAGGCCTTGGCCGAGAGCAGCATACCCGGAGTGCAGTACCCGCACTGGATAGCCCCGCACTCGACAAAGCTGCTCTGCAGCGGGTGCGGCTGGTCGTGGTTGCCGAGGGATTCGACGGTGACGATCGAGCGACCCTCGACCTGTCCCACCAGGAGCAGGCAACTACGCATGGACTGCCCGTCTATCAGCACGGTGCAAGCTCCGCAGTCTCCCTGGCCGCATCCGAACTTGACGCTCTTGTATCCCTCGCGGCGCAGGACGTCCAGCAGAATCTCTCCCGGATTGACCTTCCAGACCAGCGGCTGGTGATTAACCTCGACATGAATATCCATCTCAGGACCTTTCCTGTGCGCGCTGCACGGCCTGCTCGATCACCCGGCCCACAATCACCTCGACCATCTGGCGTCGGTACTCCCCGTCCGTGCGCACGCCTCCCGCCGCACGGGTCTCCAGCCGTGCGGCCGCAGCGGCCCGGCGCATGACCGCCTTGGTCAGCCGTGACCCGACCAATATCTTTTCCGCCTCGCGGGATCGCCATGGTACCGTCCTTGTTCCGCCCACCACGACCCGCGCCGCACTGCAATTTCTCCCGTCGAGTTCGATGCATACCGCCGCGTCAACCACGGCCAGGTCGAAGGCCGTGCGCGCATACTTTATAAAGGCACAGCCGCTTGCCCCTTGCGGCTGGCGAACGTATACACGGGTGAGGATCTCCGACCGTTGCAACACATGCCTGGGATGGCGCTCGAAGAACTCGTCCGCCGACAGGCGCCTCGAACCCGCAGGGCCCATGAGCTCGAAGCCGGCGTTCATTGCCAAAAGGGCCACAGGCGGATCGGACCAGCGAAATACCTGCACCACGTTTCCGCCCAGCGTGGTCATGTTGCGAATCGGGCGGCTGCCCACCGAACCGGCCGCCGTGGACAACATGCCGTCGCAAAGCCCCGCGATTCCCGCATGAGTTGCGATTTGCTGGATGCGCACACAGCATCCCAGCGACCATTCGCCGTCTTCTTCCTCAATGCTGTCCAAACCGATGCGCGTCAGGTCAACCAGGGTGGTAACGGCTGGATCGGTGTTGAGAGCGGCAGTGGTTCCGCCGGCCAGAATGAGAGCCTGTCCGCCGTACTCTTCGAGAATGCGCACGGCCTCTTGCCGATCGCGCGGGTAGAGACAGACCTTGGCGTTGGCTAGCATATACGAGTTCTCCTCAGGCGATCACGCCCGCCGCCTTGAGCAGGCGCTGCGATGCCGTGCGGGCATCGGCGGCAATCGTCTTCTCGTCGTGACCAACGAGATGCCGTTGGCTGACTACGATTTCACCGTTGACCATAACCATTTCCGCCCTGTAATCAAGACCGCAAAACAGTAGTGCCCCAAGCGGGTCGTGCCCTGCACCCGCATGGGCCAATCCGCTCAGATCGAACATGGCCAGGTCGGCGGCCATGCCGGGCGCTAGAGCGCCGATATCGTCGCGTCCCAGCACTCGTGCGCCTCCGTGTGTCGCCATGCGTAATACCGTGCGGGCCGGCATGGCGTCCACGGCCGTGCCTACCCGATGCACCAGCAGGGTAATCTGCAACTCCCGAAGCATGTTCGAAGCGTCGTTCGAGGCGCTACCGTCGACAGCCAGGCCGACCGGCACGCCCGCGGAAAGCATGCTCGGCACCGGGGCGATACCAGATCCCAGGCGCAGGTTGGAAGTCGGGCAATGCGCCACTCCCGTCTGCGTTGCGGCCATCAATTGAATCTCTTCATCGTTCAGGTGAACACAATGGGCGAACCAGACGTCGTCGCCCAACCAGCCCAGCTCGCGAGCATAATCCAGCGGTCGCCGGCCGAAGCGCTCGAGGCAGAATTCTTGCTCGTCCAGCGTCTCGGCCAGGTGGGTGTGCAGGCGCACCCCGTGGCGGCGGGCCAACTCGGCCGTGCGGCGCATCAGGTCGGGGCTGACCGAAAACGGCGAACAAGGCGCCAGGGCCACCCGGCACATGGAAAAACGAGACGGGTCGTGGTAGCGCTCGATAACCCGCTCCGAGTCGGTAAGGATGGTATCCTCGTCCTGGACGACCGAGTCGGGCGGCAACCCTCCCCGGCTGCTGCCCAGGCTCATGCTGCCGCGGGTCATGTGCAGGCGGATCCCAAGCCCGGCCGCTACTTCCGTCTCAAGACCGAAGAGGTCGTCTGCAATGCCGCTGGGGCATAGGTAGTGATGATCGGCGCTGCAAGTGCAGCCACTCAGCAGCAGTTCGGAAATTCCCGCGCTCATCGCCGCACGCGCTTCGCTTGCGGTCAAATATTTCCAGACTTCATAGTGATAGGTGAGCCAATCGAAGAGCTTGGAATCCTGCGTCTTTGGCAGGTTGCGGGTCAAGACCTGGTAAAGATGGTGATGAGTGTTTACAAAACCGGGAACGACGATACATCCATCGGCGTCGATTACGCGGTCTGCCTGGAGGTTGAGGTTCTTGCCAACCTCGGCAATGGCCGGGCCGTCCACCAGCACATCACCCCCGGCCAGCTCCCCGAGACGATCATCTCCGGTAGCCACCAGCAACGCGTTACGAATGAGTACTAATGCCATGCAAGCACCTAGAAGGCAATCACCTCGGCCGAGGAAGCCACCTGCTGATTCGTGGCGTCCGGGCCGCTTGCGATGCCGCCGATTAACAGCAGGCGGCCGTCGGGCAACAGAGAGGCCGTATGGAAAGCTCGCGGCATGACGAGCTTGGGGCCCGGGTAGCTGTCCCATTTTGTCGGGTCGCCGCCGGCCTGCTTCTCTAACAGGAACGTGCTGCCCGGTTTGTACTGGGCCCGGGCCGAGGTCCCGCCCACGACGAACACCCGCCCGTCGGGCAACAGGCTGGCGCTGAAGCCCCGCTGCGGAAAGGACGGTTCATCCACCGGAACCTCGTGCATTGAAGGTCCGCTCGGATCGACTAAGACCACCGGCGGTTCGCCGATCATGGCCCCTGCAAGCCCTCCCAGGAACATGGCCAGGTCGTCACCGAGCGCGACCCCGACCGGCAGGTCGCGCGCGGCGACCGGCAGGTTGAAAGGAGTGAAGCCGAGTCCGCGCGTGTTCTGCTGTACGGTCAGCAACCCATTGTGGTTGGTCTCGGCCCCCAGCACCAGCGCCCGCTGATCGTCAAGCGGAACCAGCGAGGCAATCCGTCCGCCGCTGATTGGAAACGGGTCGCTGCCACTGACCGCGATGAAGCCGGATTGCTCCCTGGAACCCAGGAACATCTCGGCCGTCCTCTCTCCGTCGTTGACCAGCACCTGATTTCCGAAAAACAGCGATGCCAAATGCCTGGCCCGCGGCACCATCAGCCCCTCGGCAAGTTCCTTGAATGACACCAGGCTGTATTTGACGGCTCTGTCGTAAGGCTTCATCATACTGGCGCCGTGCAGCATCAGAATGTCTTGAGGCGCCGAGCCAAGCTGATTCTGGCCCCCCAGAATGACGAGCCTGCCGTCATCGAGCAGTGTCGCGCTGTGTTGATAGCGGTACAATGCAGGGGGTGTTTCCAGCGTCGCAAGCCTGCCGGTCACCGGATCGACCAGGAAGGCAATCCGGGTAGGATCTTCGTTGGGGCTTGCGCTTCCGGTCACCAGCACGTGACCCGAGGGGAAAACCGTAGCCGTGTGATCGACCGCGTAATAAGGCAACGGCAGGCACTGGCCGCTGTCCGCCGCAACCAGAGAGAAGCTGCCCAAGGGCAGCGCGGGAATGGTAAGAGCGTTGGGCACGCCGGACACCAGCCGCACCGGGGTCGACCTGCCACGCACCAGCGGCTCATTGGAAGCCGTGAGGCCGACCACTTCGACGACGACCAGGCCCGAGGTCTCGTCTACCGCGAGATTCAGGCCCTCCAGGCTGCTGGAGCAACTCTCGTCAGGCGCGCGGTTGCCCGGGTACAGCACGCGAACGCAGTAGACATCGATTTGCGCAACGAAATCTTCGATGGGCGGATCGCACACCCAGGTGAGCTGAATATTGAGTTGCCCGTCGATTTTCTCGCCAGCGCAAGCGCCAACCCAAACGGCAAAAATCAGCGACAAGCCAAGAACCAAGAAAACGCGCCTCATCCGCGGGCACCTCCCGGTAAAATCAGTAAAAAACACAAGGCCAAGCTAACCGATTACCAGCAACCTGTCAAACCGGAGCATCTGTCGGTCTTGTGTTGCACTTTCTGCGGTGCTAGGCTCCTGTTTGCGAACGGCAAGGAACCTTTATGGCCGAGAACAACGACAGATTCCCGCGTGAATTCGGCAAGTACCACCTGATCGAGCGCATCGCCACAGGCGGGATGGCGGAACTCTTCCGGGCCAAGCTATACGGGGCCGGGGGATTCGAGAAGGATCTGGCCATCAAAAAGGTGTTGCCGCAGTTCGCCAGCGATGATTCCTTCGTCCAGATGTTCATGGACGAGGCCATGATCACGGTCACCCTGAGCCACGGCAACATCGTCTCGGTGCTGGATTTCGGTGTGCTGGACGGCGAGTACTACCTGGTGATGGAGTTTGTCGACGGGGTCGATCTTCTCAGCCTGGTCAAGAAATCGGTCGAGACTTCCGATCCGTTCCCTCCTCCGATCGCCGGCTATATCGCCCTTGAGATCTGTCGCGGCCTCGACTATGCCCATCGCAAGGTCGGCGCGGACGGCAATCCGCTCGAGATCGTACACCGCGACATCAGCCCGCAGAACATCCTGGTCTCCTTCGAGGGTGAGGTTAAAATTGTCGATTTCGGCATAGCCCGGGCGGCCAGCCGCATCACCTCCACCCAGGCCGGCGTAGTCAAGGGCAAGCTGGCATACATGGCTCCCGAGCAAATAGTCGGCCATAAGGTCGACCGGCGCGCCGACGTCTATTCGGTGGGCGTCACGTTGTACGAGATGCTCACCAACCGGCGTCCATTCGAGGGCGACACTCCGCAGGAAACCATGGCGCTCAGCACCAGGGGAATCTACGAGAAGCCGCACAAGTTGAACCGCAAGGTCGACAAGAAACTCTCGGCGATTGTCAAAAAGGCGATCGAGAAGAACGCCAAGAAACGCTACCAGACGGCGGGAGAATTGGCGGCCGAACTCTCCGGCTACCTGCATCGCGCCGGTGTCTATCCAGACGCTACAACCCTGGCGGCCTTCATCCCCAAACGGCTGCCGGACGTTCGGCCGCGCACCATCCAGCCCACTCCCATCAGGGCCATCCGCCGGGACGCGCAAACCGCGGCAGCGATCGAAGCACCTGCGGCGAAAGAAAAGAAACCGGCCCTGTCCGAGCGCGAAGCAGTAGCCTTTCACATGCTCGATCTCCCGGACTACAGCACCGAACCGCCCGACTCCTCCCGTCCCACGGATCCGAGCCGGCCGGCCGTCGCGAAAGACGACGCGCTGCTTTCGGCCCAGACCAAGATTCTGCAGGCACACGATGATGCGCCCGCGGCCGGCGGCGACGCCTCGAAGTACGATCCAGCCCTGCTGGCGGCCGAGACCAGGATGCTAAAAGCGACCGAACAGGCCTCCGGCGCCGGATCCGAGGAAGATCTCACCGAGGCCTGGATGAAGGGCGAAACACGACAGCAACCGGATGCCGCGACCGAGACTCCGCCGCGGGCGCCGGTCGATGACAAGCCCGTCGCCACGGGAAAGCTCCAGGCCGCCGCTTTTCCCAAAAGCAACATCGGTCTCAAGATAGCCCTTGCGTTTTTAGGCTTGATCGTGGTCGGCACGGTGGCCTGGTTTTTCCTGACCCGGCCCCCGACAACAGAGAATTCCACCGCCCGCAAGCCGGTAGGACCCGTCGATATCGACGCCGGCCAGATGATCGCGACCCCCGATGCGGGCGCAAAAGATCTCGACGCCGGCCTGCCCGAGGCAGCAGATCCCTCGGCCGTGGCGGCCTCAGATCCCGGCTCGGCCGATGCCGGAAGCGCGGCACCCGCGGAAGATGGCGGCAAGACTCGTGTGGCTGATAAACCCTCGACAGATACCGTGAAGAAGCCCGTGAAGAAGCCCGTGAAGAAGCCCGTGAAGAAGCCTAGAGGCAAGCATCGGGTGAAAAAGCCGCCCAGTAAGCCCGTCAGGCACGTGGTCAAGAACGTTCCAGGCAAGACCGGAACCCTGCGGATCAATTCCGAGCCCTTCTCGGTGGTCTTTCTAGGCAACAAGAAAATCGGTCCGACGCCACAGATGAACGTCAAGCTGCCGGCAGGAAGTCACACCCTGACTCTCAAGAACGAAGCCCTCGGGTTGTCCCGACGCGTACGAGTGCGCATCGAGGCCGGCAAGGTACACACAGTCTTCGTTGACCTGAAAAAATAGAATCCTCAGAACCGTCCCTGCAGACCGACCCAGCCCCCGCCGCCGGCAAGTGGGCCGAATTGTACCTCGGCGCGCGCGCTGCCGCTTTCGGGCTCGGGTTCGGTAAGGAAGAAGAATATCGCGGCGCCCCCGGCGGCGGCCGCCAGGCCTGCCGTCACCCAGCCGCCGGTGAACAACCCGGCGGCCTTCTGGTCGAGATCCTGGCTGCGTTGGACGAAATAGTCTCTCCGCATAGGCGGCAGCGTCGTGTCCAGGGCCTGTGCCCAGGCATCATCGGCGTCGGACTGGGTCGAGGCTCCGACCCCGAAGAGAACCGCTGCGGTAATCGCCGCGGCGCCGGCCGTGCCGGTCGAGATCCAGGCCAGCCAGCGCCAGCTTGACATGGTCCGGCCCTTTTTCACCACCGGCGTCTGTGCGGCTGTCGCGACGACTTCTTTTGCTCCGGCGTCCGCGCTCGATTTTTTCTCGGTCTTCAACTCGATCTTCGCAACTGGTTTTGCGGTCGTCTTGGTAACTGTTTTTTCCACCGGCTTCTCGACAGGTTTTACAGTCTCTTTGACAACCGGCTTAGTGACCGTTTTCTGAACCGGTTTGGCGATCGGCTTTCCGGCGCCGCCGGATCGAAAGACCGACCTGGTCGGATCGTTGATATTGATCTCGGCCTCGGACGTCTTGCCCTCGACCACTTCGATCCGGCCGGTCAAAGGTTCCTTGCCCTTGACCCGGGCCACGATCACATGCACGCCGATCGGTACTTTGGTAAGCGACAGGGGCGCCTTTCCGCGCTTCTTGCCGTCCAGTTCGATGCCGGCCGCGAAGGGAACCGAGTCGACCATCAGGCTGCCGGTGCGAACCGGTAGCTTGACAAACAGGCGGCCACTCTTGCCCTGTATCACCCGGACCTTCTTGTTGACCGCCCCCCAGGAACCCTCGACGCCCAAAACCTGCAGCGCGTGCTCGCCGGCGCCGAGCTTCAAGGTCACGGGAGTGTGACCGCGTTCCTTACCGTCAACGAGCACGGCTGCGCCCGCGGGTTTCGAGGTCACGGCCAGCGTACCGTATACGGGTTTCAGCTTGGCCGTCACCCGGATCAACTTCCCGACGCGCACCTGAACGCCGGCCTTGAAGGGTTTGTAAAGCTCCTTGACGACACGGACAGTGTGTTTACCGAGTACTACCCTCTTCAAGGTCAACGGTGTGGTGCCCAGTTCGTCGCCGTCGAGAAACACGTTGGCCGCGTCTTCCGGGCTGGAGCTAATCACCAGCCCGCCGAAAGTCGGCTTGAGTTTGAGCTTGACTGTGACATTCTTACCGGGCTTGAGCTTGAACTTCTTGACGGCATCCGTGTAGTCGGGAAAAGAAGCCCGGATTTCGTGCTTGCCCGCCTCCAGGCGAGCGATCTTCAGCGGGGATTCACCGAGCGCCTTGCCGTCCAGACTGACAGCCGCGCCCGGCGGCACGCTGATGATATCGACAGGCGCGAAGTTGGGCTTCAGTGTCAACCGGGCCTTGACAACTTCCTGGTCGCTGACCATTATTTTCTTGGTGGAACCCGAGTACAGCAGCTTGGAGACACCCACCAGGTGCTTACCGCAAGGCACGTTCTTTAAAGTGGTCGGCGTCTGTTTCCCGGTGTCCTTGCCGTCCAGAAAAACGAAAGCCTTATCGTCCGGCACAGACTCGACCGCTATCCAACCCTGGCAACCCTTACCCGGCTCGGCCGCGGCAAAGGGAGTACAGACCAGCATCAAGACCGTGCAAACCGGCAGAACAACCGTGCGCAACATAGCCAACCTCCAGAAATGGATTTACGCGAGAATACTACGGGCTGGCGGTGCGTCAGTCAACCTGGCACGGATCGATGGATTTCATCGAACGAAAGCGGAATATTGTCGCAAACCTCGTTGCATTTCGCAGATGTGCGTAGTATTGGTGTTGTCGTTTACAGGGAGCTTTCATGGGACACATCGCAACCAAGTCGACTTACGAAAAACTGCGCCGCAGGCTTGACAGGTTGCCGGTCGGGGCGCCCGGTCGGGGGGTAATCTACGAGATCCTGGCCGCCCTCTATACGCCGGAAGAGGCCGAGTTGGGCGCGCGCATGCCGCTCAGGTTCTCATCGCTTGGCGCCATCTCGCGTAAGTTGGGCATCCCCGAAGACAGCCTGCAGCCCCGGCTTGAAACCATGGCCGACAAGGGCCTGGTGCTGGACATGTTCATCGGCGGCAAGATGCGCTACATGATCACGCCGACCATCGTCGGATTCATCGAGTTCTCGATGATGCGCGTGCGCGACGACATCGACCAGACCAAGCTTGCCGGGCTGGTGCATCGCTACCTGCTCGAGGAGCCCGACTTCGCCAATCAGTTCGACCCGGCCGCGAAGACGTCTCTCTTCCGCACCCTGGTTCACGAGGAGACCCTGCCTGCAAACTACGCCGAGGTGCTCGACTGGGAGCGCGCCACTTACCTTGTGGAAAACGCCGGGCGCTGGGCGGTCGGGCTGTGCTACTGCCGCCACGTGGCTCACCACCGCGGAGAGGATTGCACGAAATTCCGGCTGGAATCGTGCATGACCATCGGCCCGGGCGCCGACTATTGCGTGCGGCACGATATGGCCAGGCAGATCGACAAGTCCGAGGCTCTCGAGTTGCTGGCAGAGACGCGCGAGGCCGGACTGGTTCACCTGGGCGACAACGTCCAGCGCAACCCGACCTTCATCTGCAACTGCTGCGGCTGCTGCTGCGAAGTGATGCTGGGCTTCAAGAAGTTCAAAATCTTCGGCGACACTTTCACATCGAATTTCCTGGCCCGAGTCGATGCCGACAAGTGTAACGGCTGTAAAAAGTGCAAAAGGGCGTGCCCGGTGGACGCCATAGACATCAGCGACAAGAAGCGCACCCTCGAAGGCAAGAAGCTGCGCTGGCTTGCCACGGTCGACCCTTCGGTCTGCCTTGGCTGCGGCGTGTGCGTCATGGAATGCAAGTTCGACGCCATGAAGATGATCCCGCGCGAGCGCCGCAAGCTGACGCCGCTGAACACGATGACACGCGTGCTGACCATGGCCCTGGAACAAGACAAGCTGCAAGATCTGCTTCTCGACGCGGACGACGGGCTGGGTGCCCTGGCTGCCGGCTCCCTGCTGGGGGCAATCCTCAAGCTGCCGCCCGCAAAGCAACTGCTGGCCCGCGACGGGTTGCGCTCGCGCTTCATCGAGTTCCTCGTCTCCGGGGCCAAGAAGGCCGGGGTTAAAAGTATATGATTACCCGGATGTTTGACATGCGCCCCGGCGCATGCTTTAATCCCCGAAATCCCGGTGAGTTG
The DNA here is from genome assembly GCA_964640665.1 of uncultured Myxococcales bacterium. Lineage (GTDB taxonomy): Bacteria > Myxococcota > B64-G9 > B64-G9 > B64-G9 > DATKYQ01. Next base: position 1,179 of record CAZXHT010000030.1, on the reverse strand, counting down.
GAGTAATACACGATGAGTCTTCGTTTCCCGGTTTTCGCCATCACCCATATCCACACCGAGGCCTCCAACGGCCCGGCCTCGGAAATGGACGAAATGATCTCAGGCGGCATCCGCGAGGCGCTGGGCCAGGACACGCCGGTTCGCTGGAGCGAGTGCTTCACCAAGCCCGACAGGCTCGTCAAGCTGCTGAACAACAAGCGCAACAAACCGCCCATCGGCATCATTACCACCACCGATCACATGAACGTCCGCAGCCACACGCTGCGCGATTCGCTTTTAGCTGCGGCGGCCGCGGAGCCGCGCCTGGCGACTTGCGGCGAGATCACCACCGTAGAGAAAGACATCGACGGCGTCTTCCGCCGGGCGCCCGAGGTACTGGTTTACGGCGGCCCCGACAAGGTTCCCGGGCCTTTCGGTGAACACTTCGGCCTGTCCCAGGAAATCATCGACGACATCTTCAGAAACTGCCTGGTGCCGGGCCGGAACGAAGTGCGCACATCGCTGGTCATGGAGCACTGCAAGGCGCTGGGGCTGGCCTATGTCATGGCACATCCCTTCGACGGGCATTTCCTCTCGCTCGAAGCCACACTCGACCTGATCTCGCAGGCCAAGTACATCGAGACGCTCAACGGCGGCTTCCCGGCCGTCAGCACGCGTGTTCTCGAAGACCTGGTCAGCTTTCAGAACCGCGTCGTGTCGGGCTGGCGCCTGTCGGCCAGGATGGCCGAGCGCTACCCCGTGGCACACAGACTCGAAGAGAAGATCGTCTCCCAGGGCCGTTCCATGCTGCATCCCTGGGGCGGATCCGACGCCCACAGCCACAACTTCGATCGCGTGGTGATGCGCTTTCTGGCTCACCGCCCCGACCCTTCCCCCGGCGACCTGTTCGCCGCCATGAGCAGGAATGATGTGCTCGATCACCTGATCGACGGCACATTTTCCGTCCGAGGCCGCCCCGGTTCGACGCTGTCCGTGGTCGACGACATCGTTCGTATGGTCTGGCGCAATTTCTGGCACAACCGCCCCTATATTTTTGACAGGCCCGGGCACCTGCTGTCCATAACTTTGCAGGCCAAGAAGATCGTCCCGGAAGAGTTGCAGCGCCGTGCCAAGCGCCAGGCCGGCCTGGTCGATGAGGCGGCTAAAAAGTTCAACATCAACAGCATGCTCCAAGAGATG
>CAZXHT010000029.1:50170-61154 GCA_964640665.1 uncultured Myxococcales bacterium | reverse complement strand
AATGCTGAATCAATGGGTTATGTAGTCGTTATCGGATTTCGTCTTAAACTCCTGTTCGACTATCCAGGTAACGTGAGGGATCTCAGGAACACGATCATCAGGGCTGCGGAGATGTGCAAGGCAGACACCATCGGCCCGGAGCATCTCGAATTCACACCGGTGACTGCGGCGGACAGGAAGGCCGAAGTCAAGAAGTACATGAAAGGCGTTTTGTGGAAAGACATTGAGAAGAAGACACTTCTCGAAGCCCTTGAAGCTCACTCGTGGAACCAGGCCGCGACAGCTAGGGATCTCGGGCTGGACGGCAACAAAATTGCTCGCATGATGAAGAGGCTTGGAATCAAAGGGTCGAGAGGGAAAAAGTAGGATTCTTGTATTATTGGTTAGTTTAAGTGATCCGAATATTGTACTACTGGATTTTCTAATCTTTTCCTTATCGATTCGGGGCTACTTTGGCTGGCGACTTAATAGGCTGATTCGGTTTGTTTCTTTGACAATATATTTAGCACTTTCGAGTACCTGTTTGGTCTTTTTGTGAAGGTTTTCAGGAAATGGGTTTTTGTAGTCTGCCCTCTCCCTGTCATCTTGGAGATTCCTTCCAGCGGTACCTATGGGACGAACCGAAAGACCACAATCCTTTTTGCAGATCCGCCAAACTGCGCTGTGAGAACTCTCTTTATCCCTTCTAGGGATTTCCTTATTCATATCCATGAGTAGTTGTCTTGCTCCATGATAGGCTGCGTAATAGGCTCGGCTAATGGCAGAACGAAGAGCAGCCTCAGAAGCCTCACTCTTCTGTGCAAGTGAATTCGCGAAGTCAAGGAAACTAGACCAATTAAAACTAGACGAACTCGACATGGATATTCACCAAGGCATCGCCAACTGCATCAAGCCACCATTCATCTTCAAGTTTACGCATCCGCTCCCACGCCTCTTCGGCACTATGATTATTCACAATATAGACAAATAGCTCCGGAGGGTTGTTCCCATCAAGATCTGGCCGCAATTCCAGTACAAACTTCAAAATATTCTCGAAGTAGCGTTTGGTTATTTCTGGAATCTGCTTCAATAAAGGAAGAACATCTTGATGTTCGGTCAAGAATATCGATACTGCCTTGGCACCACGGAATTCATACAATACTTCAAGTTCGTGTAGTTCATCGAGTGGCACACTCCGAAGAACTGGTTTATTCGCGACAGGAATATTCCCAGGCACAGCAGAGGATCTTGTTTCGGCTTTCCACAAAGCAGATATTTTGTCATGAGACCAGAATACTTCAATTGGCAGAGAATACTGAAGCTTGCTTGCTTCATGTAAAAACCTATTTTTAAATTCTTCGACATCTGCAATATCCAGATCGTTTACTCGGGCATTCGCCCAAGGATCTGCCCATCTATTTGACCATGGATCCATCCAATCATTTGTCCTGGGATACACTCGATCATTAGCCCAAGGGTCTCCACAAGCACAGGTATCCTCTATTAATTTACGTAGTCTTGACAGGACGTGCTCACTCCTGTCTTCCTTGATGTCCTTTTTGTACAGTTGAGAACCACTTGATGAAGAAGATTCTGACTCTTCGTCGGCTGGCTCTTCTAATAGTTCGGTTTGAGCTTCTGACATCATTTTACATCTCCCTTCTCGGCAATTTCCTCAAGAAGGGACCTGAGTTCAGTTAATAGTTTTTTCTGGATATCGATATCAAACTTACCTTCAAATTCTGGGGCAGTGTTGATGTCTAGATCCAGCCTGCAGGCCATCTTTTCTTCCCCAATGTCTTGCTCAAAATCTTGCTGGGGAGGGAATATCTGCATTCGAACAGAGACTGACTTCCAGGTCCACACAAACCATTTGGAAAGTCGATTTATCTCAAGCCCTGTAATAATCTTGCTCTTCCTACACCTGTTGATCTGATAAGTAAAATCCGAGGAGCCCTCAGCATCAATTTCGACAAAATCCTTCAGGTATTGTTCTAGATGACGATAGCCAGACTGACGAGTTTCCACAGGGTGAAGTAAAATGGCTCCGAGTACAATACGGTTGGACATCGGCGGTTCTAGGGCAAACCATTTCTCAATAAATTGTATGAATCTATCTAAAGCAGGTTGTAGTTCCCCAAGGGAAATGATGTTGTCTCGATCCTCATCTTTTTTCTCAGGTTGCAGAACCCAGTCAATTCTCTGATTTTGCAAGTGAAAAGTAAGAACTTCGCCATTGATAGTACCCGATTCTACCCAAGGACCATTTGGTCTCTGATTTACCTGGCGGTCTTCCAATCCAGTAACACCTCGCCACCATTGTTCTACAGTCCTGGCCTTGAGTTCCTCAGATGCAAAACTGGTGAATCGAATGGTATCTACTTCCCAACCCGCGTACTCCCCTAATCCATTTAGTCTGCGACCCATTACGATCTCCCCTGTTGATGCTCTTACCTTGCCCACGCGATAGATTATCTCTTAGGGCTATTTGATGTCAAATCGGCACAATACTCCACAGAACTAAGTGGTATCACGACGTTCAGAATCGAGATACTAATCCCGTTTTTGAAGCTAGTGCTGAACGGCCCAAAAACCTTCCTGCCTCGTAACTGCCTGATTTGAAATACCTCAGTCTTCTGGCACGGATGTTGCCTATGTACCGAGTGACATGAGTGACACTTGCAAAGAAACGGAGAAGAAGCCATGTACGCTGAACTGACGAATCCAGGAGTCCAGTACACCTACGACCTGCCGAAGATCTTGACGGTCGAAGAAGCCGCCGGATTCCTGCGGGTCAACGTCAAGACGCTTTACCAAGCGGTCGAATCCAAAGCCGTGCCTGCTCTGAAGCTCGGTAAAAGAATCGTGATCCTTCGGGACGCCATGCTGGAAGCCCTGAGAGGAAAGAAACGCACTCCGCCGACGCGGAAACAGAGTGTCTGACGGCGTCATGCCAGGCCGCCCGGATGAAGGGGTGTCGTTTGTCAGTACTTCCTGGTAGAATACCCCTCGATCTAAGGGCGTGCCTGTCGTCACAGAGACGGAGGACGTGATGTCGGTGCGCAAGGACAAGAGGAAGGGCTGGCTGGTGGACGTCGTCTTCACATTTCCAGACGGACGCACGAAACGGGTGAAGAAGAAGTCGCCGGTCCAGACGAAACGAGGAGCCGAGGCTTACGAGCGAAAGCTTCGGGTGGAAATGCTGGACTCCTCGGCAACAGGCAAATCCAGAAAGGAGGTGCCGACACTTTCAAAGTTCGCAGAGTACTTCGTTATGACCTACGCAAGAACCAACAACAAGGCCAGCGAGCGCAAGAGCAAAAAGATGATCTTGGAACGCCACCTGCTGCCGACACTCGGCCGGCTTCGGTTGGACGAGATCAAGATGAACCACATCGAGCGCTACAAGGCCCGCAAGCTCAAAGAGGGGCTCTCCCCCAAGACCATCAACAACCACCTCACGGTCCTTCGCAAGGCCCTCTCCCTGGCAGTGGAAGACGAGCAGATCGAGAACATTCCACGAGTCAAGTGGATGAAGGTCCGAAAGCCCAAGTACGACTTCTTCGATTTCGAAGAGGCCGACCGGCTGATCGAAGCGGCGGACGGGCAATGGCGCACGATGATCATCTTGGCTCTCAAGACCGGCGTGCGGCAGGGCGAGATCCTGGGCCTGAGGTGGGACGACGTGGATCTCAAGAGCGGACAGATTCATATCAACCAGGGCAACTGGAGGGGGCACATCGACACGCCCAAGGGCGGGCGCTCACGTACCATCCCGCTCAGCCCCCAGTGCCTCGACGCTCTCAAGAAGCACCGGCACCTGAAGGGCGACTACGTCTTCTGCCAGGAGGACGGAAGCCTCCTGACAGACAACCAGTGCAGGCGGCCCCTGTGGAGTGCGTGCAGGAGCGCCGGTCTGCGGCGCATTGGCTGGCACGTGTTGCGTCACACGTTCGCAAGCCACCTGGTGATGCGCGGAGTTTCTCTCAAGGCCGTCCAGGAACTTTTAGGACACACCACCATCGAGATGACCATGCGCTACGCGCACCTCTCACCCGACGTGGGCAGGGAAGCCGTAGCACGACTCGACGTGCAAAGTTACGGCCCCATGACGGCCCCAAGGATCCATGCAAGCTCTAACAGTCTGGAATTACTGTAAAAAACCAATGGAGGCGGCGGGAATCGAACCCGCGTCCGAAAGTGATTCGACCGGTACCACTACATGCTTAGTCCGTGCTCAATCTTACGCCGTTCGTAGTCCACGGACAGGCTTCGCTCGGCGCGATCCCGACTAAATTTCGCCTTGCCTCGCTCGGGCACTCGGTTCGGCTATCCTGCTTTATGGCGCCCGGTCCCTACCTCACAGGAAAAGGTCGGGCGGACGTGGCTGTCTAAGCAGCCAGTGCAAAGTCGCTATTGGCAGCTTTGATTTCCGCAGTTTTTACGGGGTCCGCGGAGCCCCGACATGCGGCCCGGAGTTCACACCCCCGTCGAAACCGGATCGCCCCCAGGTTTCAAAAGGACTTGTAAACCTCTCTTCGTCCCGACTGTCAAAGAACCAGCTTCATTATAACCATACTTCGGGCGCCAGACAAGCGCCGTCACAAAAAGAGTGGATCATCTGCCCAGCATCACGTCGATGCCCGATAGCACCAGGTTGGTCTTTTTTCGCGTCAGACGACCTGTTCGCTTGGTGAGAAAAGTTCGATCAATGGAAATGATCTGAGAGACATTGGCAACCGAGTCCTTGGGAAGCCCGGTATTCTTGCGCGATAGCATGACGTTGCCGGGAGCACCGGCCCAGCGCAGGTTGCTCGTCAGAGCTACGCAGACGACCGTGGCTATTCCGCTCAGATTGAATGCATCACCCTGAATCACCATGACGGGTCTTCGAAAACCAGGACCAGAGCCACTCGGCTCGGGCAAGTCGGTCCAGAAAATGTCGCCTTGTGAGACTACCATTCGGTGTTCGCGAGAACGTTCCGGGCAGCTTCGGCCAAGGCCGGATCTGGTGCATCATCGACCTCGGCCAAAACCCTGTTCAAATCCTCGGTAACCCGCTCGCGATCGTGGCGGGCAAGATACTCCCGCATCGCCTCGCTGAATAGTTGTGATCTCGATTTTTTCAGACGTTTAGCCATATCCTCAGCGTCTTCAAATATTTCATCCGGAATGGATATCGCCGTTTTCATACCAATAGTATAACCGCATCCATCCATCCATGCAAGGCCTTTTATTGCCGTTTTCTTGCCGTTTCATGCCTGAGACTCACAATCCGGGCGGACGGATTACGCTCCGCTTGGCTTTTTCGCCTCTATTGCGTCTTGCTTGCCCGTGCGCGCGCAGGCCAGTTCCCACATGTCGTCGTACAGGTGCAGACCCTTGCTTACGGCGCGGATGCTGCCGTCCGCCACGCCGATCTCGTCGGCCATATAGTTCTTGAGCTGTTGCAGGCCTGCCAGGTTTACCGGGAAGCCGTTGTAGAGATCCCATGAGCGGAAATAGACTATGAAGTGCAGCTTGCCGTTCCTGATGCGGGTGTCGATCAAGCGCAGGCAGGGCGGATCGGAAAGCATGATGTCTGCCGGCATGCCTATCTCCATCACGGCCTGGTTGGTGTTGTGCCCGTCTTCGCGGTAGAGCCTGATGACTTCCTCGACGGGATTCATCCCGAAGGGCAGATCCAGCGTGCGAGGCAGGTCGTTCAGGGGGAAAGCCCGGCCGCCGACCAGCAACTCGAACCCGGCGGCGTCGACCGCCGCGCCGTCTGCCCGGCGCAGCCCGTCGATTTTCAGCAACGCGCGCGGCCCGACCAGGCGCTCGCCGTAGGTGTATTGCTCCGTAGGCTGCTTCTCGGCGGTCATCAGGTAAAGCATGTAGTTGTGCGCCTGGTCCTCGTCTGTCGGCGCAAGGTGCTCCTTGCCCGAAGGCATCTGGGGCACCAGCGGACCGGAACCCGGAACAAGGATGTCCATCAGGAAAGTGTCGATCTCCAGGCGCTCCTGCCCCTCGTATGAACCCCGGTCGATGCGGTAGCGCTGCGAATACTTGAATGTTCCGTCGTCGGCCTTCTCCAGGCAGGCCCATAGCGCCGTGAACCAGGCGTCGTCCAGATCGCGGGCTTCTAGTACACAAGGTGGCTTTAGATCTTCCATTTGTCGGATCCCCTATACAGTCAACGACCGGGACAGGAAAACATGGCCATGGGTACTAGTCAATCAATGGCTACTAGAAGAGTTCGGCGCAGCGTGTTAGGCTGGTGTAAGTCAAGCGATCGACAGGGAGGAAACATGAGCAAGCGTTTGCTGCTGCTGCTGTGCACGTTGGTTATCGGAAACGGTGCGGTTTATGCCCAACAGACTGATGCGACCAAAACCGATGACCAGATTAGCGCCACGTCAATTCTCCAGGAGTGCCCCCAGGGCGCAAACCTGATCGAGTCCGACACGCCCGACGGCTACGTCCAGGCATGCCTCGACGACGTGGCCCGGCAGCACGGCTTCAGCATCGCCTGGTACGAGAACGGAAACAAGAAGAGCCAGTGCGGCGCCCGGCACGGCAAGCTGTGGGGCAAGTGTGTCGCCTGGCGGGAAGACGGCAAGATCGAGACCGAGGAAAACTACCGCGACGGCCTGCGCCAGGGCCGCTTCACCAGTTGGTTCGCCAACGGACGCAAACGCTGCCAGGGCGACTATGACCAGGGTGAGAAGAACGGGCGCTGGAACTGCTGGTACCCCGACGGCCGCCTGCGCTCAAGCGGCGACTATCGCGCCGGAAGACCGGTTGGAAAATTGCAACACAGTGCAGCCGTCGGCCGGCCGGTCGATGAAGCGATCCCGCAGGGTGCAAAGTCGCCCGCTCCGGACGCGGCCAAGAAGTTCGAAGCCTGGTTGAAAGAGGCTCGCCGCGTTCCCGGCGTGCTGGCTACGCCCCGGGTGCTGTTTGGAAAACCATTTCTGAAAAAGAGTGTTTTTCTCTCGGCACCCGAGCTGGGGCACATCTCACAGATAACCGGCGACAAGAATATCATCGTTGTCGGCAACCGTGGCGCATTGTCTTGCGATTCCCGCGGTAGGCGGCTTGGCGGAATCGAGTTCGATCGCCGGGGGAACAGCATGCTGGCGGTCGACATCCGGGGCGACGGCAAGAGCGAGTTCATGGACGCGGGCAGCGGATTCTCGCCCGTGAGCCTGTTCGACAGCCTGGGAAAACAGATCTGGTCGCAGCCTCCGCGGGCATACCCGCACCTGTTGGCGGCCGGCGACCTGGACGGCGACGGCCGGCTCGAGTTCGCGGCGGCCGGAGGCGCGGGCGGAGACATCGAACTGCTCGATGCGAACGGCAAGCCGGAAGGGAAGATTCCGGCAGCCAACGTCAATCGCCTGTGGGTTCTGGATATCGACGGCGACGGGCGATCCGAGATCGCCTGGGTCAACCGTCAGGGACAACTGACGGTCGGCCGCGCCGGCATGCGGAAGAAGAGCGTGCGCAACCTGGGAAGAACCGCGCGGCGACCGTCCGTGTGCAGCTTCCCTGCAAACACCGGCTCGCCCGGCCTGCTGTATGTCCACGAGACGACCGCTCACCTGGTGGGGTTCGACGGGAAGTCGCGTGGAAAGTTCGATGTGCCGCTGGCCAACTCGGGATGGACCTCCGGCGTGCGTGGCGTCGCCGTCAAGCTGCGTGCCGACCGCCCGGCCTACATGGCCCTGGCGGTCTCGTTGCGATCGTTGTGGCGGCGTTCGCTGCTGGTCATAACGACCCCCGACGGACGCGCGGTCTACGAGGAAATTCTCCCGGGAAATATCGAGGCCCTGGGCACGGCTCCATCGGTCCTGCCTGGAGAAGAGATCCTGCTGATCGGCGGCGAGGGAGATGTGCATGCTTACGGTTTCGACAGCGATTTCTACCGCACGGCTTTCAAGCGGGTGATAGACGTCTTTCGCGGCAACCCGGATGTCGACAACCTGCTGCCGGTCAAGCCCGACAACATCGCCACCGAGGTCCGCGACGGATGGTGGAACTGGACGATCTTCATAAAGGGTCCGCCCGAGGCGCTTTCGCGGATCGATTGCGTCGAATACAAGCTGCACCTGAGTTTCAACAATCCGCTCAGGCTGGTGTGCAGGCGCGGCGATGGTCTGTGGGCGTTTCCGCTATCCATGGGCGGCTGGGGCAGTTTCATTATCCGCGTGCGCCTGTTTTTAGCCGACGGCCCGGTGCAGGAGATGACCCATCGGCTGAGACTCTGGCAGAAGAAGTGAATGCCGGCTGTTGACGATCGAGGTCGCATCGCATAAAGTTCCGGCACATGTTCAAAAAGGGAGAACGACATGCCATATGCATTCCGGGTCCAGACCGGCGCCTCGATGGACCGGCTCGAGCAGCTTATCGGAGAGCGTATCGCGGCGGGGGCAGACCGGAAAAAGATTGACCAGCGTATCTGGGATCTTTTCGGCGAGCAATGGGCCGTCATGTTCACCGACCTTTCGGGCTTCTCGCGCAGCGTGGCCGACTTCGGCATCATCCACTTCCTGCAGGTTATCTTCGAGTCAGAGCGCCTGCTGATTCCGTGCATCGAAGATCACGACGGGATCCTGCTTAAACTCGAAGGCGACAGCATGCTGGTGATGTTTCGCTCGGTGAAAAAGGCGATAGACAGCGCTCTGACCATGCAGCGCAAATTGTCCGAGTACAACACCTCGCGCCCCGAGACCGAGAAGATCCTGTTGTGCCTGGGAATCGGCTACGGCCCGGTGCTGCGCATCGGCGACGAGGACGTCTTCGGGGCCGAGGTCAACGCGGCCAGCAAGCTGGGCGAGGACACGGCCGGGCCCTGGGAAATCCTGGTAACCGAGAACGTTCGCCGCGAGATGCTCGAAAAGAGCGACCTGCGCTTCACCCCTATCGACGCTGCCCCCCCCGGCGCCAAGGGCGCCTACCGGCTGGAGTACGACCTGTAAGCAGGAGCCCTCTTGAACTGAGCGGGGCTCAATCCATCTTGGGTAGCTCGAGAGTGAGCAGGGTATCCTTCTGAGCCTCGTAGCGGCGGATCATGTCGCGCAGCTTGGGATAGCCCTTGAGACTGACGAAGGGATCGTTGACCGAGAACTTGCGCTGCACGATGAGATCCTTGCCGCCGTCGGTGCCGTAGGATGTCTGCACACCGAGGCTGGTCCCCTTTTCGATCTGGCGCGTACGAAATCCCTTGGGCAGGGCCTGGAGCAGGAATCCCTTGGGAAAAGTCACCTTGATGTTCATCTCGTCGTAGCGCTTGAAGGGAAACTCAACCGGGTTCTCGCGGGTTTCGGTCATCGGCTTGGGACAAACGTACAGATAACGCCCGAACCGACCGGTTAGCCTGGGACAGGCCGTATAGTGGATGAAGGCGCCGGCCTTCATCACCATCTTGTCGTTTAGCACTTCCGAGTAGCCCGGAACGTGGTAGTTCAGCTTCAAGCCGAGCGGCTTGTCGATGTCGTCCAGGTTGTCGAAGGTGAACTCGTCCACCTCGGCCTTGTCGGCAGTGAGGGTGGCGATGTCCCTGACCGAGTCCTGCCGGTCTTTGGGTTTCATGGGAACGAGCCATTTGCGCCAGGCAAGGGCCATCTGGCCCGTCATATTGAAACTGACCTCGATCTTGGCCGAGCCGTCGGGGTCGAGCGTGCCCTGCGCCTTGATCTCCCGCCGATTGGCTTCAGGGGAGCTAGCCGGGATGTCCTTGAAGGCCACCGAGCCTTTCTTGATCCACAGTGCCTTGCGCCCCTCGAAGACCCAGGGCGCCATGCCGAAGGGGCACAGCCGGTTGGTTGTGTCGATCAGCGTCCCGTCGTCGAGCGCTAGCAAGGGGTGGGTGAACTGGTAAAAGATGGTGGGCATGTTCTCAAGCGCCTGCGGCAAGTAGTCCATGTGGCTAACCAACACCACCGTTGCCTGCACCCCGACCGCCTGCATCATCAGCCACATGAGGTTCGCCACCTTCTCCGGCGTCGCGTTCTTCTCCTCGATCAACTTGCCGATGTCGATGGTCGTGATCTCCACCGTTCGCGGAACGTAGGTTAGCTGGTAGTAAGGCTGAATGTTCAGGTTACTCTTGACCCAGTCGTAGATGGCCTTGGCCCGCGCGCGCGGGTCGGCGATGTCCTTGGTCACCTTCTTCGCCAGATCTTTTGCATTGCCAAAATAGCGGCCGTAATGGGTGAACCACTTGAAGTAAGCGTTGCCAAGCGTTGACCAATCCAAGCGCCTGTCTCCCTGCCATTCCGTGACAACGCTCGACAACTCCACCATCGGGGGAGTGGCCACCTCGTCGGAGATCGGGGGAACGTTGGTAGCCGTCCAGATGTCGTAGGTAGCCTTGTGGCTGACCCCCCCGATGCTCAAGAATCCCGCCATGCCGGTGGCCATCCCCGATTCCTCGCTCTTGACGATATCGAGATTATGCCGGTTGTAGGTGACCGGCTGGATCTCGACCCGCCGTTGCGGCCGAGCCACCATGAACTTGGAGTATAGCACCGGTGCGCCCACATGGTTGAACAACCAGATCAGCGTGGGGGACCGGCTGGTATATGTGTACTGAATGACATCCCCCGGTTGCAGCCCGGGGAAGATGATCTCCGTCTTGTAGTAGTCGATCGGCGGGGTGCGGTCGGGCACCACGTCCTTGATGAGCAACGTGGTGACGTAGTCGGCTTTCTTCAGCTTGTACTCGGTGCCATCTGGCTTGATGACCTTGGCCGCGACGCTGTACATCTCACCCATGTGCTCTATTGGGATGTTGCCGTACATGTAGCCCTCGGTGGCGGCGCGGGTGAGCAGCTTGATCTTGGCGAAGTGGGTGTAGGCAAAGGACGGGTACTCGGCTATCCCGACGTCGATCGGATCGTACGATACGTAGCCGACATCGTACAGATAGACGGCGTGAATACCCTGCCACTTGCCCTCGGGCGCCTGGGCCTTCTCGACAGCGGGCGGAATGATAACCAGGCCGCTGGCCAGGCCGCCG
>CAZXHT010000029.1:0-50070 GCA_964640665.1 uncultured Myxococcales bacterium | reverse complement strand
ATCCGCAGGGAAGAGCTCTTTCACTTCGAAGCTCAGGCCTTTTCCGGTCGACTGAAGGGCCTTGGGTATCCTGGCCTTGAGCTTGATGCCGAAGGGCGCGTTGTTGTCCTCCTTGCCGCTGTAGCTCTGCTCGACAATAGCCGCCTGGGGATAAGACCCGGCCAGGATTCCCTCGATCCATTTCTTCCACTTAACATCGTCGTAGTTATAGCTCGCCCCGCGATAGTAGCTGGCCGCATTACCGGTCGAGGTGCGCTCCACATCAAGGGTGACGTCACCGTTTGTATCCGGGATGAAAACCACCCTATTGGTCATACTGTTGTGCTCGGGCGGCTGGACTGGAATGTAATCCAGGAAGGGTTTTTCCGGGTTGGCCACCACAACGTGCACGCCCTGATTGTGCGACCCGGTTGTATCGAAACTTGAATATCGCCCGGTGGCATCCAGCCAGTAGACCTTGCCGTCGGCTTCCACCCGGGCGATCGAGTGGTTGAAGTGGAATGGACCGGGCAAATCCTGATCCAGGTCTCCGAGCTGCGGCCGGGTGCCGATCAGGATCGGATCGGCCCTGAGCCCCAGCCCGCGGCAGAGCACCGAGATTAGCCCGGCTACTGCCTTGCAGTCTCCGTACTTCTTCGAGCAGACGACAGCGGCGGAGAGCGGAATGAAACCGGCCAGGCCGCGCTCGAGCCCAACGTAGCGCACGTTCTCGTTCATGTACTTCCAGACGGCCTTGACCTTTTCGGTCTCGGTTTTATTTTCCTTGGAGATCTTCGCGATCACGTCCTTGATGGCCGGGGTCTCCTGCTGCTCCTTGGCGATCATTTGCTGCCAGCAATGACCCATATCTTCCCAAGTCTTGATCGACTTGCAGGCTGGGTAGTCGCCGAAGGCGGCTATATTCTCGTTGGCGATCTTGAGCTGCTGTACCACGTCGTCGGGGGCCACCATTCCCAACTCGGTTATCAGTGGCGAGACATCTTTTGCCGACCAGGTGCGCACGATGCGATTGCCGACCTTCTTCTCGGTCGGCTTGATGTCGATGTTTTCGAGTTTCCACTTGTATTTGTAGTCGGCCGGGGCATTGATGGTATAGGTGGCCTCAAGCACCGGGTCGCGGTCCTGAAACCAGAAGCCGCCGGCGCCCAGGATCTTCTTACTGCTGATACGGTAGTGCTCCTCGATGATCGCGCCCGGAGCAGCCCCCTTGACGCGGTAGACGTAACAACGCTGGTCCTGGTCGGGAATCGCCCAGCTGGTATAGGTTCGATCGGACATGTCGTCCATTTCCATCTCGAGCACCTTGCCCTCGGGGGTGATGGTGCGTACATGGATGAATTCGACCTCGTCCCAGTTCTCTTTGTAGCAGACGGCCCGCTCGAGACGGCAGTTGGGATCGTCCGCCCCGCAATCGAGTGCCTTGCGGTTCATCAGCTTGATGCGCTTGAAGCTCTCGGCAACCAATGACTCACCCCGGTCGTCGATCTTGCCGGTGTCCCTGCTTTCCAGGACTACCGCCACCGCCCCCTCGAAGCGATTCTGGGTGACGTTACTGTACTGTTCGATGACGGCCTTGCCCGAAGCAGCACAACCGGCAGCCAGGACGGCTAAACCCAACAACATCCAAAGTCTACCGAATCTCATGATCTCTCCTTCTTGCCCGCGGGCTCAATTTATTTCAGCGCCGAAGGCGCGAACGATCGGCAGCACCACCGGTTTTCCGGGCTCGACTTTCACTCCGGCCAGGAACTTGTGTTCCTTTCCGAAGTGGGCGGCCTGCTCGGCCGTGATGGTGTTCAACTCGACCTTGCCCTCGGCCACGGCCCGCTTGCCCAGGCAGTCGGCCGGGGCCTGGAACCTGGGCGCGCAGAAGACACGCACCATTCCCTGCCCGTCTTTGGCACTGATGCCGAACCAGGCACGCTTGTGATGGCAGAAGTCTTCAATCTTGCCGCTCACGCGGACGATCTTGCCGTCGTATACGTGGGGGTTTCCAAGCAATTCGGCGACCGAAACCTGCTTGGCCCCGGCCAGGGCCTTGCCGAGTACCGGCGATTGAGTCGCCGGCTGCGGCGCGGCTTTCTTTTGATCGACCGGTTTCTCGGCGTTCTTGTCACAGCCGACGGCGACAAGCAGCGTCAGAATCATTACTATGGTCGTTTTTTTCAGCATGCGGTTATCTCCGGGCAATTTGCAAGCCAGGATGATACCCGTCCCCTGGATGTATTACAACAGTCTATTTTTCGGTCATCCCAGCCGCACGCTGGCCAGAAACGCGGGTATCGTGCCGAACCTGAAATACAGAATCGAGCTCGAGATGTCCTTGCCGCTCTTCAAGTCGGTGATCGTGCCATAGCAGGTCGTGTGAGTGCGGTGCAGGTTCCAGGGGCGGATGTTGACCTTCTCTCCCACATAGCTCAAAGGCTCGCCCGCCGGGCCCTTGAAAGTAAAGCTGTAGCGAATCTTGGCCTCGCTGAAGTACTTCAGATCGAGCGTGCCCCGGCAAGGGGCGTTCTCGACCAACCCGCCGACCGTCACCGTGCCCTCGAGGAAGTTCGACATGAAATTGTGGCCCAAGGGATTCAGGTAGGGGCCCATGTGGCGAGTGCCCCAGGTGACCCTAAACTCCATGGGATGCTCTCCCTCGGGCCCGGCGCCGTTTGTGAAATGATGACTGCCGCTCATGACCTCGTCCATCATGAACCCCAGGCGGCGTTCCTCGATCATCCTCTTGATCAACTCGATGCGATCCATGCCCGCTTCCTCCTTATCATTGCCTTGGCGCAGCGCGTCATGGTTTTCATTCTAGACATTGCCGGCTGCATTTCAACATAAATCGACAGGCCATAGCAGCCCCAATCGACATTTATTTGAATTTCCGTTGACACAAGCGTCTTTTTTGCGGTACTCGTTTTTTTCGGTTGTCAGGTGGGATTCGCTGCGGAGTTGCATACATGGTGAGTACATCGTCTAACGACCTCGCCCAGCTTGAATACGAGTTCGCGACCAGCCCCAATTCCGAGGCCTTCATACCCCTGGCCGAGGCATACCTGGGAATGGGCCGGTTCGTCGAAGCCATGGTGGTGTGCAAGAAGGGCATCAAGGCCCACCCGGATCTGCCCACCGGCCGCCTGATCATGGCGCGCATCTACTCCGACCAGGCCAAGCACCAGAAGGCCGTTGACGAACTGGAAAAGCTGCTCAAGTTGAGCCCGGAAAACGCCGAAGCCTATCGATTGTTGGGCAACGTTCAGCTGAAGCTGGGCAAAGAGGAGCAAGGAGTAGGTTACCTGAAGAAGGCCCTGGACATCGATCCCGACTTTACCGCAGCTCGCGAAGCGCTTTTGAAAATCGGCATCGACTATGCTCCGCGCACAGCGGCCCCCCAGCCCGAGCCGCAACCGGCATCACTGGGTACTCCTGCAATGTCGGAGAGACCGACCGAGCGCCAAATGCCGGTGGTGGCACCCGCCGAGGTAGTCACCGAGCATGCCATGCCGGCCTCTCGACCCATGCCCGAGATTCAGCCGCGGCCCCGGCCGGCGGCGGGCCAGCCCCCCAAGAGGCGCATCGCCGACATTTACAACGACATGGAAGAACGCAACCGCAAGCCTTCGCGCAAGGGCATCAGGTATTCCCTTTACCTGGGCGGCGCGTTGGCCGTGATCCTGATCGTCTACGTCATCTACACCTGGCAGGCGGGTATCAAGCAAAAGAAGATCAACGATCACCTGGAAAAAGGACGCATCTCCTTCAACCAGGACACCTACGCGGGATACACCAAGGCTCTCGAACATTACCGCGCCATCTATAAGCTGGACAAGAAGCACCTCGAAGCCCTCTCGCGCGGCGCCTTCATCTGCGCCGTCCTCCCCGGAGAGTTCGGCGGCCCCAAGCCGCTCTACCAGGAGGGCATGAAGTACGTCAACCAGGCCCTGGCCTCCAAGGAAAGCAACTCGATGCTGACGGCCGCCCGAGGCTTGCTGGCTATGTACGCAAGCTCCAACACAAACAAGGCGCGCAAGATACTCGAAGACGGATTGAAGGACAGTTCCGGCTCGGCCGTGCTGCAAACCGCGCTGGGGTACGTGCTTTTGAAAAAGGGCGAGTTGGCCGAGGCCCGCGATCATTTGATGGAGGGCGCCAAGCAGTCGGAGATCCGGGCACTGGTCGGCCTTGGGCTGTACGCCATGCGGCGCACCATGTACCGCGAAGCCACCCAGGCCTTCCATCGCGCCCTGCAGTCCGACCGGGGACACGTAAAGTCCACTCTCTACATGGGGATCTTGGCGCTTCTATGGGGAGATTCGCCCGGCAGGAGGAAAGTCGCCGGCGACATGCTCAAGCATTTTCGCGAAGAGATGGAGGCAAGCGCTTCGGACAACGAGAAGGCATATGCGGAGTTGATCGACACCGTGTTGAAGATTCGCGTGCGCAATACGAGAAAGGCCGGCCTTACCAAGCTCGCCATGCTGATGAAGGGACACGGCAGCGATGCATTGTTCATGTTCGTCGGGGCCAAGGAATTGCGCCGGCAGCAAAAACTCAAACAGGCCAAGCAGGCCATCGAGAAGGCCTTGCGCCTGGACGGCTCGCGGCCGGATTTCGCCCTCGAGGAAGCCGCCATATACCTGGGCACGAAAGACTACGAGGGCACGCGATCTCGGGCGATGCGAGTGCAGGAGATGGACGCCGAGAGCGGGCAGGCGTCGATTTTAATCGGCGACGCCTACCTGGGCGAGAAGAATTTCGCCAAGGCCAAGCAATACTATAAGGAAGCCACCAAGTTCGAGGACACCGAGGCCTTGTCGCACCTCAGGCTGGGCGACGCTTTCATGGCACAGGCCAAGCCCGACGCCGATCGTGCGCAGGCGCAGTACGAGCTGGCCGTGCCCGGCCTGCGAACCAGCGGCGAGGGTAACCTGGCATCCGAAACCTGCGTCAAGCTGGCCAAGATCTACGCTTCCAAGAACCGCCAAAAGGAGTTTTTGAACATTCTCCAGATCGCCATAAAGTCCGACGCCGCCAACCCAGAGCCTTACTGCATGATCGCCGGCAACATCAATATCGACTCGAAGGACGGACGCGATCAGGCCAAGGAGTACTGCGGCAACTGCCTCAAGCTGGATGCCGGCGGCGAGTATTCGGGCCATTGCAAGGAACTGCTCAAAAAGCTACGCTGAAGTTGCAAGATTCCTTGATCAGCCCTGGAGTACCGGGATAGTCACGGCCAGAAGCGGGCAACGCGTCTTGCGCAGCACTTTTTCGGTTGTCGAGCCAATCAGCCGGCGCGCGAAACCCGAGCGTCCGTATGAACCAATAACGATCAGATCCGCATCGATCTCGCGCGCCCTATTGGTAATCACCTTATAGGCAGCCCCGCTCAAGACCTCCCAGCTGACCTTGGCCCCGTGCCAATCGTAGCGCCCGATCCAGTCTTGAAGTTTCTTCTCGGCCGCCTTTGCCATCTCTTTTTGCAGTTCTATTAGCGATTTTATCGCCCGGCTCTGCGCCACCATGATGGTCGGATCGACGGCCTTGGGGGCGTTACAGACATGCAACACCAACACCTGGCAGTCGTCATCTCCGACCAACCCGGAGACGATGCGCACGGCTTCCTGACTGTAATCGGAGAAATCAACCGCCACCAGAATGTGTTTGAACATTTTCATCGAGCACCCAGCCACTTTGGCCCGCGTGAAAGCGGGCGCACACCAAACGGGTACTATTTCTCTTTCTTCCAGTCAAGTCATATAATGATCGGATGGCGACAGACAGCAAGACCTATGCCGTTTTCCTGGGTGTGGCTGCAATCTGCGGCCTGCAGGCCTTGGCCTGTTCGGTCGAAGACGAATGCCGCGGACCAGCCGACTGCCCGGGAGGAATGACCTGCAGCGACAATCGCTGTGTTCGGCGGGACTCCGATCACCACGGCGGTACGGCCGGCAATGCCTGCGAGACCGAGGCGATTGAGGAAATCGAACCCATAAACAACGACCCAACCAGTGCGCCGCTCTTGGTCATTGGCCGCAATGTAGACGGAGTCATCGGTACGCCCGCAAGCCTCCCCGACGAGGACTACTTCGTCTTCAGGGCCGAGGCCGGTGAAACAATGTCTTTCAGGGTATTCCCCTGCCCAGCCAGTTCGCCTATCGACCCACTGATAGAAGTTGGCGATCTCGGAAGCGGCGGCCAGTTGTTCAGAAGGATCAACGACGACGACGGAGAGAGTTCGGCCTCCTATCTCGAGGTGTTCTTCCACCAGGGCGGCGAGTACTTCTTACGGGTGGCAGACTACAACAACCGTATCGGCAACCAGGCCGTCGGCGGCGACGACTATGGGTACCGCCTGGAAACCCATCTGATCTCGTTGCCGCGCCGGGCCCTGCCCTTCGTAAGCCAAGAGAAAGAAATCAGCCTCTTCCCGGGGCACCTGCAAGCTTTCTCGCTCAGGCCGCAGGGCAGGTCCCTGCTGTACGCCGCGGTCACAGGCGGGGGTCTGGCTGACCCGGCCTTGACACTGGTCGACGCGGCCAGCGGCCAACCGCTGGCTTTTAACGACAATCGCTCGGACTGTCCCGGTTCACCCGATGCCCGCATCGAGGCCTGCCTGAACGGCGCCGCAGTGTTGGTGGTCGACGGTATCGGCCTGGGCGGCAAAGAGGCCTACCTTACGCTGCGAATCGAAGTCAGCCAAGAACTGCAGGCCGCGGGCGTCATACAGGGACGTTTGCCGTTTGCCGGCGGCGGGGCCGGTTTTCGTCTGCCCGACTTGCCGGAAGAAGTCGTATCGATTTCCGCGTCGAGCGCCGCATTCTCTCCCGCCCTGGAACTGCTCGCCTGCACGGGCGGGAGCAAGGCGGCGTCATACGCCCTCGGCCGGGCCGGAGACCCGACCTCGGCGGCCATCGAGCGGCTGAGTGCCGGGGAAGAATTCCTGTTCGCCCGGGTAACCGACAGAGCCGACCTCGATGACCCTTGCTCCCCAACCGCTGTCCCCAAGCGGGAATTCAGCCTCGATCTGGGATCCAAGACACTCGATGTCGAAACACCGGCAGGATCGGAGTTCGACTGGACCCCCCCTCGCCAGGGAGCGCTGGGGGCGTTTTCCATATCCAGCGTTGGGGGCGAACGCCTGGTCATCTCGGCGAGAGCATTAGCCGGCTCTGCGGCAATGCCTTACCTGCTGCTCGAACAACCTTCTCACGCGAGTGTTCTTACGCGCTCGGCCAGCTCGTCGGCGAACCCCGAGCAGGGAGCCACCTTGACCTGGCTTCCGGCCCACAGCCAAGAGTTGCACCTGCTGATAGGCGACAGGTACGGTGGCGGCGGTCCCGGGTTCGGCATGTCCGTGTCGATCGACTCCGAGCCGTTCGAGGGCCACTATATGGATGAGGAGAGCACCGCCAACGACGATCCATCCACGGCCCAGGCGATTCCAGAACAACCCGTTCGGATCGAGGCATCTTTAGACCCGGCGGCCGGGGATCGGGTCGATTACTTCGCCGCCCCGCTGTCCGCCGGCCGGCAACTCAGGGCAAGAACCTGGGCCGTCGAAGATTCGCACGTGCCGGACACCGTCCTGTCACTGTTCTCAGCGGACGGCGAGGTGCTGGTCTTCAACGACGATCGAGGCCCCGACCTGCTCTCGGAGCCGCCGGCCTACCCCGCCCGCCACACGGGCGATGTGCTGATCAAGGTCGAACTACGCGGGCAACAGCCGGGCGCGTACATTTTAGAAGTTCTCTCAGAGCCGGTTCCCGACGAGGCCGTCGTCCATGCACTGCCCGGCGACCTGGTGGTCAACGAGGTCCTCGTCGATGCAGGCGCATTCGATGTCAGCGGCGACGGGCTCGTCGACGACGGCGACCAGTTCGTCGAGCTTCTCAACTCCTGTCCCTATCGCCTCGACCTGGGAGGAATCATGGTCTGGAGCGCGGGGGGCTTTCTGCTGCTTCCCCCGGGGGCCTCGCTTGCGCAGGGAGAGGCTGCCCTGCTGTTCAATGGAACGGCCGACCCGCAACTTTTCGATTCCCGGGTGTTCTCCGGCGGCAGTCATATAAAGTGGCTCGGCACCGGCTCGCGGGCCTTAGTGATTACCGGCCGCGGCGATCCCGGGTATTCGCCCGCACCGCTGGCCGAGGTGTTCGTGCCCGCCACGGCCGGACCGGGAGAGTCGGAAAATCGCGTCGTGGACGGAGACCAAACACGGATCTTGCGCCCGCACTCACATGTGATAGGCTCTGTCGGGTTGCGTTCGCCCGGAAATAAAGCCAACGGTGAGTCGTTCCATTGAGGGGCACGTCTAGGAGAACAAAGATGGAGGCCGTTTTGCCCGCACGTTCCGCGGGCCGCATGGGCGGCCTGGCGATTCTTGCGCTTAGCGTGGGTTTGTGCGGCTTTCCCCTCGCCTGTGTCGACGAGAATCCGCGGGTCACAATGGGAAAGCAGTTTCCCAAAGAACGGGCAAACGCCATCAGAAGACACATCTCCACCACCAAAGACGTCCTCGAACTCCTGGGCGATCCCTTCGATAAAAAGAAGCTTTCGGGGCGGCGCAAACGCTGGCGTTACTACTCGATCTCGAAAACGAAGACCCGGATCCTGCTCTTCTTCGAGGGCTCGACCAGTGTGCAGGAGGACGAGGTGGTCATCGTTTTCGACGGTAGCCTGGTAGAGAGCATCGAGAAAAGTTCCGACAACTACTCGGAATGAAGCGCAGTTCGATCCCCGGCCTCACACGTCTATCAATCCCTGGCGAATACCCTCGGTGACGGCCTCCACCCGGTTCGATACCGACAGCTTGGCGTAGATGTGCTCCAGGTGGGTGCGGATGGTCGCCCGGCTGATCTCGAGCACTTTCGCCGCCTCGGCATTGGAGAGACCCTTGGCAATGATCTGCAGGATCTCGGCCTCCCGGGGAGTAAGGTGGGGGTACGGTTCTTCTTTCCCCTTATCGACCGGGGCGCGGAAGTGACGCAGCAAGGATCTGGCCAGGCTCGGCTGGATCACACTGCCTCCATCGTGAACGTCGCGAATGGCCTCGACGATCTTCTCGGCCTCCATTCCCTTGAGCAGGTAACCGGATGCGCCCGCGCCGATTGCCTCGAGAACCTTATCCTCCTCATCAAAGATAGTGAAGATCAGGACCTCGATCTCCGGGTGTTTCTTCTTGACCTCCCGGGTGACGTCGATGCCGCTCATCTGCGGCAGGCCCAGGTCAAGCAGGATCACCTCCGGCTTGGTGTCTTCGATACCCTCAAGCGCATCTTCACCGGACATGGACGTGCCGACGATCTCGATCTCGTCCGAGTCGCGCAACAGTTTCATCAAGTTCTTGATAATCTTGGGCTGGTCTTCAACCACGTAAATGCGAATTGGATCCATATCAATCTCCCGGGTACAGCTAAACGTTAGTTAACTACCTGGATGTCGGTCATTGTGTCGCTCCACGACTGCCCCGTCCGGGGATTGACCGTGGGGATGGTGAAGAATATTTTGCACCCCCGTCCCGGGGAGCTTTCGATTTCCATCTGCCCATGGAACTGTCGGGCTCTCTCACGCATGTTTGTCAACCCGTAGTGACCCTGCAGATCTCCCTTGAAGTCGAATCCGGCACCGTCGTCGGTGATGATCAGGTGCAGCACTCCGTGCATGTGCACGAGTTCGACCTCGACTTTCTTGCCCCCGGCATGCTTGCGGACATTGTTGAGAGCCTCCTGCAGCACCCTGAAAATAGCCAGTTGCAGCTTGCTGGCCAGCCGGGGAATCTCACCGGTCACCGTGAAGCCAATCTCCAACCCGGCCCGTTGCGCGAAGGTGCAGCAGTAGTCCTCCAGAGTCGGAACCAGGTCGAAATCCGATCGCATCATCGAGATCGAACGACGCAGTTCGTCTATGCTTTCCTCGGCGACCGACTTCAGTTCGCCTATCTCCTGTTTCAGGCTCTCGTCCATGGCCTGCCTCTGCAGGTATTCCGACTGGATGATCAGAGAGGACAGCGACGCGCCCAGGCCGTCGTGGATCTCGCGCGCCAGCCGGTTGCGCTCCTCGATTACGGCCATTTTCTTGAGGTTATTCTGCAGCGCCACCACTTCGTTGTGTTGGTTGTCCTCGCGCTCGTTCAGATAGACCATGACGTACACCACGATGAAGTTCACCGCCGAGTACCAGACCAGCATGAACACGTCTTCGAGCTGCAGGATACGAGTAGGTATCTCGGTGTCGATCTTGGCCACGATCGGTAACACCAAAAGCGGCGGAACTATGGACAAGGGATTCGGAAAAAGCAAGGCGAAGAAAATCGTGTAGAGCAATTGCGTCGGCAGTACAGGACTTTTCAGGCCGCCCGAGTAAGATATCATGTACACCAGGATGATGAGATCGAAGGACAGAGTAACGAAGGTAGCGGCCTTTCCCAGCCAACCCCGTTCGATCAGCAGGTAGTTGCCGACGCTGTAAACGATGATCACGAAGTACCAAATGAAGGCGGCGCGGCCCTCGGTTCCGAAGTAGTGCGACCAGCGGGGAATCGCAAGGATACCCAAACCGATCGCCAAGAAAGCGAGCCGGGCATAGAACAAGGCCCGGGCGCGAGTGATGAACTTGCGGTGCCCCCACTCTTCCCGCTCGACGGTCACGAGCGCTTTAAACCTGTTTTTCCAGTCCACCACCCCAACGTAACCCGTAGCTTACAAAGCTGTCAAACAGCAGGATCACGGCAGGATCGCGGAGCTTTTCGTTTTTTGCCCGGTGTGCTAGAGTGAATCCAGCTTGGATCCCTACTGGGAGGTTACCGATGAGACTGTCCCGCCGATACGTCTTTCGCCTGGTCTGCGTCAATGTCGTCTTGCTGGTTTCCCTGGCCTGCGGTGGAACGACCTGCAGTTGCCTGACGCCTCTGGAGGCCCCCGTCGCCGAGGATGCCAGGATCTACGACGCCGTCCAGGCGCGCCTGACCCCCGACGCCTTCGGCTTCATCGAGAACAACCTGACCGACATCATCGGCACCTTCATGCAGGACGGCCTGACCTTCGACGTGCCCCCCACCGACGCCTCGCAGGAGTTCGGTTGGTGTCCCCTGTGCATCACCATCGACATCCACCTCTGTGATAACGGCTGCACACTTACCGCCGAGGTCGTGGACGCCGCCATGACGCGGGTCGCCCCGGACACGCTGGCCCTGGATGCCACGGTCAACCTGAGCGGCACGATCACAATCGACGGCGACTTGGACTGCGATATTCCGATCGACGTCAGGGGCAAGCACGTTTTGGCCAACATCCTCTTCTACACGGACATCATCGATCACCTGCTGTCCTTCAAGGTCAACGATGTCTCGCTATCCATAGACGGGAACGACTACGAAATAATCTGCGACTGGGGCATATTGAGCGACATCGGGCTGGGAGACTGGATTAACGACGGCATCAACTGGATCGCCGGCCTGCTGACGTCGTTGCTCAACAACCAGCTCAACAGCCAGGTCAACGACGCCCTTGACCAGGCCATCTCCGACGCCACCTGCCTGCCCTGTGACTACTACACCGGCGGCTGTCCATCGGGCTCAACCTGCGACAGCGGCTTCTGCAAGCAAGGCGGTAACTGCCGCCTGGTGCCGCTCGGCATGGCCGGCTCGATCGACCTCGCAGCGCAACTCGGTGGGCTGGGAGGCGCCGGAGGCGAGCCGCTGGACGTCTTTGTGGCCGCAGGACAAGAGCGGGATCCCGTGTTGGATCCGCTGATCGTTGACGACGGCCTGGAGTTGCGCATGATCGGCGCGGTCGACACCACCCGCGACGATTGCGTACCGCAGCCGGATCCATTAGAGATCCCCTCCAACGCGTCTCCTCCCAGGCTGACCTTCACGCCCACCGTCCCGGTCAGCGGCGAGACCTACATGGCCGGCATCGGCGTATCGGATGCTTTCCTGGACTGGTTCATCTACAAAGCCTACCTGTCGGGCGTGCTGTGCCTGTCGATCGGCACCGAGACGACCGACTTGCTTACTTCTTCGACCATCTCGATAATGGGACTCGCCTCACTCAACGACCTGACCGGCGGGCGCAACGTGCCGGTCAAACTCAAATTGAAGCCCGGACACGTGCCCTACATGGAGGTCGGGGCCGGCACCTTTACCACCGACGCCGACAACAACAAGGTGATCGACGAGCCCCTGCTTTTCGTGTTCATGCCGGGAACGGCGCTGGATTTCTACGTTCTTCTGGACGAACACTGGACCCGTATCCTCACCTTCACCATAGACCTTTCTCTCGATCTTGGCCTCGACATGGACCAGAACAACAAGATCACCCCCATCTTCGGAGAGGACAGCATCCACCTCGACAACGTAACCGCCAGCAACTATGAACTGCTTGAAGAAGATCCGCAGGCATTGGAAGAACTGATTCCCACTTTGATCAGCATGGCCCTGCCCATGCTGACCGGTGCCATGGCCCCGATCGAGATACCCCCGATTGAGGGTTTCGCGCTCGACATCAAGGGCATCAAGGGCGTCATGCCCCGGGCGGGAACCGACTACTACGAATACCTCGGCCTGTACGCCAACCTGAGCATGGCCTCCAACCCGCCTACGCCGGGTCGCGATACCCGGGCCCGCATCGCCGAAGTCGATGTTCCACGTATCGATCAGATGTCGATCTACCGGCCGGGCGGGCCGCTTTACCCCGAGGTGAGCATCCGGGTTTCCACCGCCTCGGGCGAGCCGGCAGAGTACTCGTTCAGTCTGGACGGCGGTTTCTGGAGTCCTTTCGGGCGCGGGCCCGTCCTGCGCCTGCGCGACCCGCGCCTGTTGCTTGCGGGCGAACACCTGATCGACGTGCGCGCGCGGACCCCGGGCAACTATCGCAGCCTCGACGCAACTCCCGTCAGGCTATCGGTCGACATTCAGCCGCGGCCTGTGCGCTGCCCCAGGGTGCAGCGGCCTTCAAATGAGATCCAGCCGGGCGACATGCATCTCGCAGACCAGCTGCGGAAGGATTTTGCCGGGTTGCGCGCCGAGAACGAACTCGTCAGGCCTGCCGAGCAGACAAGTGCCGGAGGTTGCGCCTGCTCGAGCAGTCGGGTGCCGTCGGTGGGCTGGCTCTTGCTGCTTGCCTTGGGGATTGC
Source organism: uncultured Myxococcales bacterium (assembly GCA_964640665.1). Classification (GTDB taxonomy): domain Bacteria; phylum Myxococcota; class B64-G9; order B64-G9; family B64-G9; genus DATKYQ01. The sequence goes on along the minus strand of CAZXHT010000029.1, from coordinate 36,942 downwards.
GCTCAGAAAGCGAGCGCCGAATAAATCCAGGGTGTCAAGAAGGTTTCGGCTGTAGGTAGATACACTGACTCAGACGTTCTTCTTCTTCACGTCTTCCGTGTGCTTGCACTCGGGATAGCCGGAACATCCCCAGAAGTCACCGCTACTGCCCTTGCGCTTGGCCATGACCCGGCCGCAATCCGGGCACTTCTTGGCCCGCTTCTTCGTTAACTCGATGGGGGCGGTCTCCTTGCAATCAGGGTAACCCGCGCAACCAAGGAACTTACCGTTCTTGCCCTTCCTCTCCAGCATCGGCTTTCCGCACCTGGAACAGGTGATTTCCGTCGACTTCTCCCCCTTCTTTCGCGCCGGCGACTGGGCGCCTACCGGCCTCGTTCCCCTGCACTCCGGAAAACCCGAACAGCCCCAGAACTCGCCGTTCTTGCCCTTGCGACGCCGCATGGATTTGCCGCACAGGTCGCAGACAGGCGCGTCGGGATCTAGTCCCGCAGCATCGGTGGCAGATTTGTCTCCGCCGCCGGCGGGCCGCTTCATACCTCTAATCATCTCCGCCCAGGTCGCAGCCGCCTGGGCAAGCAGCGGCTTGAAATCGAAATACCACTCCTTCAGAAAATCCTTCCAGTCGAGATCGCCCCGGGCGATTACGTCGAGCTTCTCCTCCATCCGGGCCGTGTACTCGTGGCTGGTGATGCACTCGATCCCTGCAAGCATAAGCTCGTCGACCTGCATACCGACGGACTTCGGAACGATAGCCTTTCGGCGGCTTGTGCACCGGCCCTCCGCGTCGGTAAGACGCTCGACGTAGTTCCTGCGGTAAAGAATTGAGATCGTGCTCGCATAGGTCGAGGGCCTGCCTATACCAAGCTTCTCCATCTCCTTCACCAGGCCCGCCTCGGTAAACCTGGGAGGCGGCTTTGTCTCCTTTGAAAGAAAATCGACCTTCTCGACCTGCAATTCTTCGTCCCGCCGGACTTCCGGCAGGACCTGGTCGTCTTCGTCCTTTTTCTTCTTCTCCTCCTCCTCGTCGGCCCGGCCAAGGACGAGCCAGTGCGGCTCGAGGATCTCGGTTCCCCGCGCGGTGTAGTGATAATCGCCGCCAATCAGGGCGGTGATTACAACAGTTCTGGCAAGCTTTGCCGGCTTCATCTGGCAGGCGAGAAAACGGCTCCTGATAAGATCGTACAGGGCCTTCTGGTCTCCCATGAGTTTCACATCGCCCAGCCAGGTCGGCCTGATGGCCTCATGGGCCTCCTGGGCACCCCCCTTGGATTTGTAACTCGGAGACTTATCGGGCAACGACTCCGGCCGGTTTTTCCCGATCCAGTCGCGGGCCATTCGAACGGCGTCTTCGGACAAGTTTACCGAATCGCTCCTGTGGTAAGAGATCGCGCCCGCCTCGAAGAGCGCCTGGGCGACCTTCATCGTCTTGTCCGGCGTGAAGTTGAGCCGCGCCGAAGCGGCCTGCTGCAAGGTGCTGGTCGTAAACGGCGCCGGGGCCTTCTTATCCGTGACCTTTCGGTCAATCGACTTGACGATATGAAGATGCGTCTTTGTAGATTCGAAAACTTCCCGCGCCTCGGGCTCGTTCTTCAAGCGAATCGGTTTTCCCTTGTCATCGGATAACTCCGACAACATGTCGTTTGCGTAGTTGACCTTGATCACGAAGTAAGGCTCCTGAACGAAGGCAAGCCTGTCCCGTTCCCGCTGGGCCACGATGTGCAAGGTCGCCGTCTGAACCCGGCCGGCCGACAAGCCGCGGCCGAGCCGCTGAATCAACGGCGAGACCTTGTAACCGACCAGGCGATCGAGCACCCGTCGGGCCTGCTGGGCGTTTACCAGGTTGACGTCTATCGGCCCGGGCACGGCCATCGCCTTCTGAACGGCGCTTTTCGTGATCTCATGGAAGACTACTCTCTTCGCCCGCGAGCCCAGTCCCAGAACCTGGGCGACGTGCCAGCCGATGGCTTCCCCTTCCCTGTCCGGATCGGGAGCCAGGTAGATCTCTGAGGCCCCAGATGCCTCAGCCATCAACCTCTTTACGATGTCCTTCTTCTTCGGATCGACAACGTAGGTCGGATCCAGTGTCTCCTCGTCGACCGCAAGCTCATGAGCGGGCAGATCCCGGAAGTGGCCGACCGTGGCGACTACCCGGTAGCCGGGTCCTAGGTAGGAAGATATCTTCTTGCACTTGTTTGGAGACTCGACGATTACGAGATTCATTAGGGGACCTTCATCGTGGTGATAGAGACGAAGGTGGATTAAATTTCGACATCGTCAAAATCAGCGGCCACCTGGTGCACGAATTCTGAAAAGCGCGGGAATGGTGACAGCAGGGTGATCTTCGCCCCGCGGTAGATCGCGCGCGCCTCGTCCAGGAAGGCCGCCACGGCCTCGGGGGCCGAGAGCGGCCCCGGATCGACGCCCGGCAACTCCAGCGCCAGGCTCTGCATGTCGGCCTTCTTGACTGTCTCCAGCATGCGCCTGATGTTGCGCCTGAAGATCGTCAGATCCATGCCGTAGCGCTTGCCTTGCCCGAACAGAAAAACCCACCGGCTACCAATACGCCCACAGGTGTCCATCATCAGGACGTCGCGCGGCTGGGCCCGGTACCAACCCGATAGAAACAGCGAACTGACACGTCCGTTCAGGCGCCAGTCGCAATAACCTGCCGCACCCTTCAGCGGGCGCTCATCCTTGAAAGGCATCAGGACCAGGGCGTCGACCTGCAAGTCGTCCAGTGCAGCCAGCCCGACCTGGGTGCAGCAAATTCCCAGCACATCTCTCATTTACCCTCGCCGGACAGCTTGTCGAGCACGCCGTTGATGAAGGCTCTCGATTCCTCCGTCCCGAAGGTCTTGGCAATTTCGATCGCCTCGTTCAACGTGACTCGCCGGGGAATATCCTCGAGGAAGAAGATCTCGTAGGCCGCCATTCTCAGGATGTTGCGGTCGATACATGCCATGCGGCTGATTCTCCAGTGGATGCTGACCGACTTGATCGCCTTGTCGATGCGCTCGACGTTGGCGATCGTACCTCTAACGAGCCGATCGGCGAATTCGCGCCCTTCCTGCCGGGGCTCGAAATCCTCCCAGTAACGCCCTATCACCCAGTCGGCAGGCTGTCCGCTCACCTCGCAGGCGTAAAGCATCTTCAGGGCGCTTTCCCTGGCTCTCCTGCGAATACCCATTGTATCGTGACTTGCCGTTCTTCCTGATTTAGGCTTTTTTCTTACCCATCTGCCGATAAAGCGACGCCATCTCGATCGCGGCGATGGCCGCTTCGAACCCCTTGTTGCCCATCTTCGAGCCGCCCCGTTCGATGGCCTGCTCAAGGCTGTCGGCAGTGATGACACCCATTCCGATAGCCGCCGGGTACTCGATGCCCACCGCGGCCACACCCTTGAAAACCTCGGCCGAGATGAGATCGAAGTGGTGAGTTCCTCCCCGGATCAAGGCGCCCAGACAAACGATGGCGTCGAAACCTGAGCCCGCAGCCAGCTTGCGGATCACCGCCGGCAGTTCGAAGGCCCCGGGCACGCGAAAGATGGCGATGTCACTATCCCGGACCCCGTGGCGAGCGAGCGCGTCGAGGGCTCCCTCCAGCAGGCGTTCGCTGATGAAATTGTTGAAGCGGCTGACCACAACCGCCACCTTGAGTCCTTTTCCTTCAAACTGGCCCTCGTAGATCTTCGGCATCACACACCTCCGGTCAGTGCCGGCCGGACCCGCCTTCGTCCAGCTTGGTCAGAACGTGTCCCATCTTCGTCTTCTTGGTGCGCAGGTAACCAATGTTCGTCCGGTTGGGGGCGATCTCAATCGGCACCCTCTCGACGACCTGCAACCCGTAACCTTCCAGCCCGATGATCTTCTTGGGGTTGTTCGTCATCAGGCGCATCTTGCGCACGCCCACGTCACGCAGGATCTGCGCGCCGATACCGTAATCCCGCAGGTCGGACTTGAAGCCCAGCCGATGGTTGGCCTCGACCGTGTCGCAACCCTCGTCCTGCAGGTTGTAGGCCTTCAACTTGTTCACGATGCCTATGCCGCGGCCTTCCTGGCGCAGGTAAAGAACCACTCCCGCGCCTTCGCGCTCGATCATGGCCAGTGCCCCGGCCAATTGGCTGCCGCAGTCGCAACGCAACGAGCCGAAGACATCACCGGTCAGGCACTCGGAGTGAACCCTGACCAGCACCGGCCTGCAAGGATCGATCTCCCCCTTGAGTATGGCCAGGTGCGTGTGGGGATCGACGTCATTCTCGTAGGCTATGGCCGTAAACGGACCGCCGTAACGTGTAGGCAGTCGGGCCTCGACAACCCGGCGCACCAGTGTGTCGTTGCGCAGCCGGTACTCGATCAGATCGGCGATCGACACGATCGACAGCGAGTGGGTTCTCGAAAACACTTCCAGATCCGGCATACGCGCCATCGAACCGTCGTCGTTCATGATCTCGCAGATCACCCCGGACGGTTTCAGCCCGGCCAGGCGGGCCAAGTCGACTGAGCCCTCTGTCTGTCCGGAACGTACCAGTACGCCGCCGCGCCTGGCCCGCAGCGGAAAGACGTGGCCGGGACTGACCAGGTCGTCCGCCCGGGCATCGTCGGCCACCGCGGCGGCGATGGTCGTCGCTCGATCGTGGGCCGAGATACCGGTGGTCACTCCCCGGCGGGCCTCGATCGACACGGTGAAGGCCGTTCCGAACTGGGATTCGTTCTGCTGTTGATCGACCATCATGGGAAGCCGCAGCTGCCTTATGCGATCGTCTGTTAAAGCCAGGCAGATCAGGCCTCGGCCGTTCCGGGCCATGAAGTTTACCGCCTCGGGCGTCGCCAACTCGGACGCCATACACAGATCTCCCTCGTTCTCCCTGTCGGCGTCGTCGACCAGGATTACCATCCTGCCGGCCCGGATCTCCTCGATGGCCTTCTCGACCCTGCCCGCAATCTCTGTTTTCTCGCTCGTGATTCCCATGGCTTTGCGAAACTATATCATGCCGGCATGTAATACAACTACAAGAAGCCGTGCCGTTTGAGAAAATCCTCGTCGATTGTACCGTCCCCCGATGCGCCGCTGAAATGCCTGACGTACTTGCCCAGGATGTCCGCCTCGATGTTCAGCCTGTCGCCCGCGCGCCGGGCGCCAAGCAGGGTTTTTTCGAGGGTATGGGGTACGAGCGTCACCTGGAAGCGTTTCCCCCGGGGCTGGTTGACCGTCAGGCTGACGCCGTCTATGGCCACCGAACCCTTTGGAACCAGGTAGGCCGCTGCTTGGCTGGTAGCCAGGATCTCGAGATCGACGTTCTGCCCCCTGTGTGCGCGCCGCGTCACCTCGCCCACTCCGTCTATGTGGCCGGTGACCAGATGCCCGCCCAGCCGGCCGCCGAATGACAGCGCGCGTTCGAGGTGCACCCCATCACCGGAACCCAGCGAGCGCAGCGTGGTGGCCGAGTGTGTTTCGTGGCTGACATCGAATGACAAGACGTCCCCGTCTCGTCCGGCGACAGTCAGGCAGACGCCGTTTACGGCCATGGAATCTCCCAGCTTTATACTCTGGCTTTCGAGTCCGCAGCGAACCTGCAGAGCCAGGCCCTGCTCCCCCCGCTCGATGGAGACGATCGTGCCGACGTCTTCGACTATACCCGTGAACATGTCGGACCTTTCTTACAACGGCCAGTCAATCTTGCCGCTGCAACACATATCGCGCCCCAGCTTCTTCCAACTCGGCGAATTCATTCGCGGCGCACCAGCCACCCGGGTCGGCCCGGCCATGGCCACCAGGGGAACACCGGCGGAACCCAGGATACAACCGGCCAGGATGACTTCCAGCCGATCCACCAGCCGCTCGGCGAAGAGGCTGCCTACGACCTCCGCGCCGCCCTCGACCAGCAGGCGAAAAACGCCCCTGGCCAGCAGATCGGCAAGAACAGGCCGAAGCGATGGGCGGCCGCGGCGCGTCGCAACCCGCACGACATGGGCGCCTGCCGCACACAGTCGCGCCTCTGCCCTGGCCGGGGCCTGCGGCGAAGTATAAACGATCACCGGCGCAGCCCGTCTCAGCTTGAAGATCCGGGCGCGCGGAGACAAGCTCAAGCGCGTATCGAGAACCGCCACGGTCGGGTTGCGGCCCCGCACGTGGCGCACGTCGAGGCGCGGGTCGTCGACACGCACCGTCCGCGCTCCGACCAGCACGGCCTGGGAGCGCGCCCGCAACCGGTGGGCATAAGTTCGGGCCGGCTCCGAGGAAATCCAGCGCGAGTCCCCTGAGCGGGCCGCAATGCGCCCATCCAGGCTGGCCGCCGCCTTCACCAGGACGAAGGGCCGCCGGCCCTGGATGAAGACGTTGTAGACTTCGTTCAACTCGCGACACTCGCGTTCGAGGATCCCGACCTCGACGGCGATTCCCGCCCGTCGCAGGACGGCAATGCCGCGTCCCCGCTCCGTGGGGTTGGAATCCAGAGTGCCCACAAACACCCGCCGGATACCGGCCGCTAAAATGCGCTCGGTGCACGGTCCTGTGCGGCCGCTGCGATGACAGGGTTCGAGGGTGACGAAGAGATCGCCGCCGCGGGCCGAACCCGCCGCTCGGTCCAGGGCCACGACCTCGGCATGGGCCAGGCCGGCCCGCCGATGATAACCCTCGCCGACTACCAGTCCCCGCCTGAGCACGACCGCCCCCACCATGGGATTCGGCCAGGTGCGCTCGCTCGCCCGGCGCGCCAGCCGAAGCGCCCGGCGCATGAAACCTTCGGCCGTGCCGTCTGAGAGTGGCGCATTTTTTCCGCGTCCGGTCACCGCTCTCCCCGTTTACGATCGCGGCGCTTGTCTTCGCTGATCATCTCCTGCAGCTCGGACATGAACTCCTTGAGGTCCTTGAAAGAGCGGTAGACGCTGGCGAAGCGGACATAGGCGACGTCGTCGAGGTCGTGCAGGTAATCCATGACCCGACTGCCGATTTCCTCGCTGGTAATCTCCCGCTCGCCCAACTCTTGCATCTTGCGCTCCAGTTCATCGCAGAAGCGCTCGATTTGATCAACGCTGATCTTACGTTTCTGGCAGGCCTTGATTATGCCCGTTTTCAGCTTCTCGCGATCGAACTGTTCGCGGCGCTCGTCTTTCTTGACCACCATCGGGATAGTGGTTTCCACCCTCTCGTAGGTAGTGAAACGACGGCTGCAATCGGCGCACTCGCGCCGTCGGCGAATGGCGTGGCCGTCCTTGCTGAGACGCGAGTCGATCACCTTGTTATCGAGCTGTCCACAGAACGGGCACTTCACGAGCCACCTCCAGGCAAGAATTCATCCGTGGCTTCAGCCAGGCAAATCAGTTCAAGGCCGGCCTCTCGCGCCATGGACGTGGCCAGTTGATCATTGTAACGCCCCTCGAAGTAGACTTTCTCGATACCCGCGTTGATGATCATCTTGGTGCAGATCACGCAAGGACTGAAGGTGCAGTACAAGGTTCCCCCGCGGATGCTCACCCCATGATAGGCGGCCTGGATGATCGCGTTCTGCTCGGCGTGCAGTCCGCGGCACAACTCGTGCCGCTGTCCCGAGGGAACCTTCAGGCGATCTCTCAGGCAACCCGTCTCGGCACAATGGGCCACTCCCTTGGGCGCACCGTTGTATCCGGTGGCCAAGATCATCCTGTCCTTGACGATCACCGCCCCGACCTTACGCCGCAGGCAGGTCGAGCGACGTTCAGCCAACCTGGCGAACTCCATGAAATATTCGTTCCAGCCGGGCCTGGTGTCCAAGGTTCATCCTTCTTTGTCGGCGGCCGAATCGATCTTTTCGATTCTGCGCTGGTGGCGCCCGCCTTCGAAGCGCCCCTCGAGGAAGGTTCGCATGATGTCCTCTGCCTCGCCCAACCCCAGCACCCGGCCCCCCAAGCACAGGACGTTGGCATCGTTGTGGGCGCGCGCCATGCGGGCCGTGTAAGTCGAGGAGCATACCGCCGCCCTGACCCCTGAGTGACGGTTGGCGGCCATGGACATGCCTATTCCCGTCCCGCATACCAGTATTCCGCACCAGTAGCGGCCGGCAGCGATGCCCGCGGCCAGGCGCGAGGCATAGTCCGGGTAGTCGACCGAATCCGGGGAATTCGTGCCCAGGTCCTCGACCTGGTAACCCCAGCCGGTAAGCAGGCTAAGTAAATACTCTTTCAGGGCCAGCCCCCCGTGGTCACAGGCGATTGCCATTTGTTGCCCGGGTGGATTCAATGCGCTCATATCGCATCTCCCTGCGACAGCCGCTCTTTGAGCAATGCGACGATGTCGGCCACGGTGGATATCTTCTCTTCGAGATCTTCATCGGGAACATCATCGAGCTCGAGTGAAAAGGTTTCTTCGATATCCATCAGAATCGTGTAACGGTCGAGCGATGTGGCGCCCAGATCGTCTTTCAGGCTGGCCTCCGCGCGCACGCTCTGTGGAGCGATGTTCAATACACCGCCAACGACCTGCTTGACTTTCTCTTCGATGGTCATGATTGGTAAACCTCCGCAAGCCGAGTACCGAGCCTGGGGACGGCATCCGTACCGGCCAGGCTAAAGCACTCGGCCGTGCGCTTGATACTGCGGGCCAGGCCGGTGAGCACCCCACCCGGGCCCAACTCGACAAATAGATCGACCCCGCTCTCGATCGCCCAGTTCATGCAATCCACCCAGCGTACCGGGCGGATAACCTGCTCGGCCAAGCAGCGGCGGACGCTCTCGGCCTCGCCGTGGGGAGCGCCGGTCACGTTGGACGGCACCGGGCAGCGCGTTGCCTTGAATTCGATCTCAGAAAGCATTTCGGCCAGCCGGTCTGCCGCCGGCTGCATCAGCGAGGTATGAAACGCCCCGGAGACGCCCAGTCTGATCACCGCCCGCGCTCCCGCCTCGATCAACAACGGTTCGGCGCGTTCTATGGCCGCCAGGTGACCCGAGATTACGATCTGATTCGGTGCGTTTATATTTGCCACCTGCAACACTTCTTTTCCGGCGACAGATGCGCAAATCTCTTCTATCTTTTCGCGCTCGAGCGCCAAAACGGCGGACATTCCACCGCTGCCCGCGGGGCAGGCCGCGCTCATGAACGCGGCCCGTTGGCTGACACACCTGAGGGCGTCCGGGAAGCTCACGCCCCCGGCCGCCACCAGGGCCGAGTACTCTCCCAGCGAATGTCCCAGACAGGCTGCGGGCATCTGGGGAACCTCTTCTTCCACGGCCCTCAACAAAGCTACCGAGAAGGTCAACCTGGCCGACTGCCCCCTGGGTGTCAGGGTTATCTCCTCCTCGGGCCCGTTATTGAACAGGTCGCTAAGCGACCAGCCGAGGGCGTCCGCGGCCTGTTCGAAAACTCTTCTGGCGATGGGGCTGGCGGCGAGCAGATCGCGCCCGGCCTGCATGAGCTTCGAGCCCTGCCCGGGAAAAAGGTAGGCCACCCGGCAGCCGGGCCGTTCCGGCCGGGCGACGAGGCTCGCATTCATAGCGGTTCATCCCGGTTGCATCAAGAGGACACCTTGACGACTTCGCGCCCCTTGTAGTAGCCGCACTTCGGACAAACGCGATGCGGCATCATCGGTTCGGCGCACTGGGGGCAGTCGATCACGTTAGGTGCCTCGAGTTTCCAGTGCGCTCGCCTGGTGTCGCGCCTGGCCTTCGACTTTCGCTTCTTGGGAACTGCCATGATTCACTCCGTCTCTCGCGGCCGGCGCCCGGGGGCTTCCGGCTCAGCGTTTGGATATCGACTTCAACACGATCAAGCGGGGATCCACATCATCTCGTTCACAACCACATTCGCCCTGGTTGAGATCCGCTCCGCAAACAGGGCAAAGACCGCGGCAATCCTCGGAGCAACGCGGGTACATCGGCAAGGCCAGAAGGATCTGCTCACGCAGGATCTCGCCCAAGTCGATGAAGTCGCCATCGAAAAAGAACTCGCTCAGATCGTCCGCGCCAAGTTCCAGGTCCTCGCTAACGGCGCTTCTTTTCGCCGGCGCCGGCCTGAGAGTCACCGAGAATCCAACCATGACCTGCAACGGAAAATCTTTCAGGCAGGCCGAGCAATCGGCTGTCAGGGCAAGCCCGAAGTCCGATTGCAGCAGCACGTCGGACCCCACCCGTCGCGCCTGGAGCACAATGTCGCAGTCGCCGCCGGGCCGAAAATTCACCAAGTCCGCAACGGAAAAAACATCCTCCAGCCAAGCCTGCCCAAGCTGCCTGTGCACCTGGCAGCCTTCGGGCACAATCTCTTTCAACCACAGCTTCACGCAAGCTCCAGGCCCCTGCGGGCAAAAATACCGGCCAAGTATAAGGAGCCCGGTTTTTTTGTCAACCCCGGCAGAAAACCGCTCATGGGAGCGCAACTGCCCAGGGGTACCTTGACAGCCCGCAGGCTTGGGGATAGAAACATACAATGCTGCTTGCGAAGGTCATTTGCGTGGCTTGCATGGCACAGTCTGTCTGGTTTGGTGTGCCCGTATCGGCCGGTAGCGCTGACAGAGTCATCGCCCGGGCGCCTTCGGCCACGGGGCTGGTCGATCTGGGCGTGCGCGGCTACCTCGAGGGGCGCTACGCGCAGGCCCGCGACCTGCTTGTCAAGGCGCTTTCAAGCAAGGCCCTCGACGAAAACCGGCGCATGGGGGCGCTTTACTACCTGGCTTGCTGCCACATTGCCTTAGACGACGTCCCGGCGGCCAGACGCGTATTTGCCGGATTGCTCAAACGGCGGGCCGACTACCTGCTGCCCGCGGGCACCGCGCCCAAGATCGTGCGCGTTTTCGAAAAGGTCAAGGCGCGGCTGGCCGCCCGGACGTCGCCGCGAATCGAGAAACACCCGCAACCCGAAAAAATCGAGCCGCCGCTGAACCCGGCGCTCGAGAATCCCGCGTCTTTGCCTCCCGGGAAAAAAGAGCCCGAGAAGGATCACGGCTCACGCTGGTGGATCTGGGCGCTGGTGGGAGGGGTCGTGGCCGGCGTGGCCGTCGGGCTCGGCGTCGGGCTGTCGGGTAGTGGCTCCGACAGGGGCCGGGCCATTATCAACATCAAGGTGAAGGTGATCGAATGAATCTCGCACGAGCGCTGAAGCTGCTGGTGGTGCCTGCCCTGGTCCTATTCGGGGCGGGCTGCGGCGGCCAGCCGGAGACCGCGACGGTCTCTGCCGGGTTGCTGATTCCCAGGGGACTTGCCGAACAGCTCTCCACTGTCACCGTCTACCTGTTCGAAACTCACACCAACAGGCCGCGCTGCGACGAGTTGGAGAATACGGCCACGTTTCCGACCTACGATGGCCAGGAGTATAAGAAGGTTCCGATAATCTTCAGCAACGTACAGACCGCAGTGATCGATGACATCCCCGACAAGGGCCCTGTCTGGCGTTTCTATGCCCGGGGATTCGACGACACGGGCACGCCGATCGCCGATGGATGCGACGACGGGCTCTACACGATCGAGCCCGGCAGTGAAATGCAACTAACCTTGGAAATAACAGCGCTTCAGTAATGTTCAGACCTTGTCGGCGTGTTCGTCGATGTACTCCTGAATCAGGCGTTCTTCTACCGCATCCAGGTCGACGAATTTGATGCCTGCTCCGAGATCGGCCGGGTTGTCGGGCACATTGACTACCTCCCCGTTCGTCTCGACCACCCCTTCCTTGCCGGGCAGTTCGAACCTGAGTTTCACGCGCGTGCCCACCGGATGGGGAATGGTGCGCTCGAAGTAAATCCCCCCCAGTGACAGGTTACCCGTCTGCTGGTAATAGAGATCTTCTCCCTTGGTTTCCTCAACCCAGATGGAGATCGGCACCCGGGTACCGCGGCGGCGCTCTTGCTCTCGCCGCTCGGACGCCGCCTGATTGTCTCTCTCATCCTGCCGGCCCTGTCTTCGGTCTCTTTTCGCCATGGATAGCTCCAGCATGTAACTCATTGTCAAATCGCGCGATACAGGATTCGAACCTGTGGCCTTTGGCTTCGGAGGCCAACGCTCTATCCAACTGAGCTAATCGCGCATCGAAGGCGCATGATAACAAACTGGTATGACGATGCAAGAGAAAATGCGGGACTACTGCATAAAAGCTCTTTCCACCTGTATAGCCGGGACTTCGCGCTCCTTCTCGAATTGCACGAAGCGCACACCCATTCCGACCATCACCCGCCGACGGGCACTGGCCGCGTTTTGTGTGGCGGCGGTTTGATCCAGGAAACACAAGTGAATCACCTCGCCGACAACCGTCATCTCGGCATTGCCCTTAAGAGGCGAAAAAGTGATCCGCATACGGCTGCTCAGCGGGTAGGGGTCCGGAGTCTCGATAAACATGCCCCCTTCAGAAATGTTGCGCGCGATCCCGAACGAGGTGCCCCACGCTCCACAGAGGTAGACGGCGAAAACTTTATCAAACCTGCGTTCCTGCCTGCGATCTCGATCGGAATTCACAAGCCGCCTCCCGGCAAAGGTGTGCAATACAACTACATAATACTACATGTAGGCTGAAGTAGTCAAGAATCTTACCAGGACCGAATTGACAGCGGGCAGCGGCCCCTGTATACAGCGATCAAGTCCTCCTTCGAGAAAGGCAGTCCCCATGGCCAAAAAGCGCCTCGGCGAGATCCTGATGGAGGACGGTCTGATCGATGAAGATGACCTGTCGGAGGCCCTCGATTACAAGGAAAAGTCCGGCTACCGGCTGGGCACCGCCCTGGTGGCTCTCAGGATCATCGCCGAGTGGCAACTGACCGAGGCACTTGGCAAGGCTCTTCACCTGCCGGTCGCCGATCTCGGAGGTATGGAGATCGGCCGCGCGGCCCTCGACAGAATACCGGCTCGCCTGGCCGAACGCTTCGACTTGATCCCGCTGCAACTCGAAGGCAAGGGCAAGAACCAGCAACTGCTGATCGCCATGAGCGATCCCCTCAACCGATCGGTCATCAGGCGCATGCAGGATGTCGCCGGGTGCCCCATTAGCCCGGCGCTGGCCGGGCTGTCGGTAATCCAGCGAGCCATCAGAGAAAACTATCACGGCAGCGGAAAAAGCAAGACATTCGAGGATGCCGAGAAAATCCGCGCCTCGCGCGGCAAGAAGCGCAGGCGCAAATCGGGCGTGCGCCTCAAAGCATCCGACAGGCATTCCACAATGTCTCGCCTGACCGAAGAGATCAAAGCCATGCGTGCCCCCGAGAGCCCTCCGGTTCCGCTGCCAACCGGAATGGATCTCGGAGACTATCTGCTGGGTCTGGAGGTGAAGCTGCGCTCGCTCTTGCACCTGATGTTGAAAAAGGGCGTCATTTCAGAACACGAGTACGTAAAAACACTCAAGCACTTCCTCGACGTTAAAAACAAGTCTTGATGTCCGCCATGTTTTCGGCCTATACTGCCTGTAGACATCAAACTGTTTCCTTGAAGCATTCATGAATGCACGATACAAGAAAGCGACCATCTGCTTTATGAGTTTGCTGTTCGTGCTGGTTGCATTTCCCGCGGCCAGGGCCCGCAAGCCGCGCACGGGCACACTCGTCGTCGAATCGTTGACGGACGGCGCCAGGGTTTACGTCGACGGTAAATATAGGGGCAAGACTCCAATCAAGAGCCCCATCCGCCTGCGGCCCGGCAAACATAAGATGAAGGCCACCAAGACCGGCTACAGCACGATGGAGTTGACTTTCAAGATCCGTCGCCGGAGAAAGACCGACGTCCAGGTCGATTTGCTTCCGTTTTCCGGGTTGGTCAAGTTCACCTGCAACGTCAAGCAGGCCGAGGTCTACGTCGACAACAATATGCTGGGACACACGCCCCTGATTCGCGATGTTGTGGTAGGCAAGCGCAAGGTGATGATCGTCAAGGACGGCTACAACGACTTCGTCACGGACATTACCGTTCGGCCGGGGGAGAAACATTTCGTCGAAGGCGTGCTGACCCCTTTTCGTGATCTTTCTCCCGAGGTCATGGCGGTCGCCGCCGAGGAAAAGAAAAAGGCTCTCCAGGCCGAGAATGACCGGAAGCTCCAGGCGAATCTCTCGAAGTCAGAACCCGTACAGCCGGCATCACCTTGGTATGCCGACTGGTACAAACAATGGTGGGTATGGGCGATTGCCGGCGCCGTTGTAGTGACAGCCGTGAGCGTTCCCGTGGCGCTCACATCGGGAGGCGTGCAATCGGGGCTACATGATCACATGCCCGCGATCGATCCTGTTCAGCTCAGATAATCTCACCCGCCCCTGTGCGATCTGAACGCCAGCCAGTACATGCAGGTCCCCAGCAGATAGACCGCCACGGCGATCATCTGGGTGATCGTGTAGCCCATGTTCATCGACAGAGCCACGGCCATTACCGAACCCAGTACGCTGGCGGCTCCGTTGACCCCCCAGGCCCAGGGGATGATCTCGGGGGCGTGCAGCGAGAGAGTCTTGATCCCCAGCGGCATCATCCGGCCCATCAGCAGACCCGGAACGACGAGTATGATCGCGGCCAGCGAGATCCGGGCGAAAAGCGGCAACCCGACCAGCACCTGAAACAAGCGCCCCAGTCCGAGAGCGTAGATGACTACTACCAGGGCCAGCAACGATACGCTGGGCCACAGGTTTAAAAGCGCCCGCTGCTCGCCTATCTTGCGGGTGAGAAAACTCCCCGTGCCGCTCGCAAGCAGCAACACGAAAAGTACTATGCCAAGCGCGTAGATCGGATGACCCAGGAAGAGAACGAAGTGCTGCATCCAGGCCATCTCGAGGGCGATGAAACCTATGCCTATGGCGGCGAAGTACAGAAGCGCCAGAACCTTGCTTCCCCGGGATCCCTTGAGATCCGTGCGCCTGAAGGCGAACAGCGGTATAAAGATGAACAGCAAGACCGCCAGAACCACAATTACCAGCAAGCCGGCCAGCAACTGGACGCCGATATCGTTCTTCTCTTGCGCTGAACCGAAAAGCCTTGCAAAAAAGTCGCATGGCCTCGTGGTGTAAAAGAAGAATGGCCGGTCGTCGGTTGGCGGTGAGATGTCCAACGAACTGCCGTCCCAGACTGTTTCAGGTCGCGAGGCTCTGACGATTCTTCCCATCAGGTCGCCCCGGCCGATCGGCCGATCGGGATCGTATAGCACTCTGAGTCGATCTCTTGAGCAACTCGAACGCAGCAGCTCCAGTTCGTCCGGCGTATAGGGCGTCTTTTTCAATAAAAAGCTGGCCATGCGCGCATCCGCGGCCACGAAGAAGTGCCGTGAGCAGTCGCTGACTCCCCGGCGTCGAAGCGCCGCGACGCCCAAGCCAATCAGGCGCACGAACTCGCGTGGCGGGCTGCGCAGCCAGCGGGTCATGCTGAGCAGGCCGTCGTCTTCGAGACGCTCGATGAAGTCTTCGAATGCCTCGACCGTGTAGAGAGTGTTTTCCGAAAGGGTAAAGGCCCCGGCGTTGGTGGCCGCCCAGGTATCGACCAGCGTGGCCTGGATGGAAGAATATTTCCGCTCTGCCCGGCGCACGAAGCTGCGTCCCTCGGCGACCACGATCTTGACCTCCGGTCGCCGGTAAAGATCTCCCGAATAGGCGGCGAAGCGATCCTGCATGACGTCCCCGGCGATGATCCCGTTCAGCTCCACCCCGATGACCTTTTTGACACCCCTCTGCAGCGCGGCAATCACGTCGGCGCCACCGCCCGGCCCGATGATCAGCGCCGGGCCGCTGTTCGCAAGCGCGTAGACGAGCGCCGCCAGCCTGGTCTCGGAAAAACGCATGTTCGCGTTGGCGCCGGCCCGATAGGCGCCGGCCGAGAAGATGCGCGTGGCGGCATCGGAGTCGATGTTCATCCACATGAAATCCTCGGGTGTCTTCGACACCGTCACCCGTGAGAACGAGTTCCAGCGAGAATAGACCACGCGGCTTTCGTCAATCGCCTTGACCGACGGCACCTGGAACAATCCAAACGCAACATCGGCGCCGACCAGGCCCCAGAACGAGGCGGCGCAGGCAGCCACGATCCAGAAGCGCCGCCCGCCCCAGCTGAACAACGCCCCGGCCGTAACGCCGACGGCGGCGGCCGCCAGGAAGGCCGAAGGGCCGCCCAGCAGGTTCAGAGCCGGTATGGTCAACAGGCAGCCCAGGGCCGCCCCGCTCAGATCGTAGAAATATACCCGGCTGACATGCTTCCGAAGCAGGGTCACCGCCAGTGACAAACACATGCCGCTGAAGAAGAACGGCAAGGCACCCACCAGGTAAAGGCTGCTGAGATCGAGAAGCGAGCCCCAGCCGAAGCGCGGGGGCGGCTTCTTGGCCAACACCACCCAAAGCGATAAAATGGCGCTGATGCCAAACAGGACGGCATAGATGGTCAGGGAACGCGCAAGCTTGTCTCGTTTGAAGGACTTGCCGCGAACGTAGAGCACAACACCGGCCGTTCCGATACCAAACAGGGCCAGGCTGACCGCCAGGAATGCGAAATGATAAAAAAGAGTAACCGAGAAGATGCGCGTCAGCACCAACTCGAGCATCAGGCTGGCGCAGCTTATCACGGCCACGCCCACGAGCAGGCCGCGGCGCGGATTCGTGCCGGCTTCACCGGGGGTCGGCTGCATCAGTTGTTCTCGTCCGGCGCACCGGAGCGTTTGACGCCGTACAATTCGCTGACTGCAACCTGGTGGGCCCGGGAGCAATAAAGCGGCTGGGCATGGCCGATCTTGCGTATGAAGTGGTTGCCGGCCTCGGGGTAAGGAAGGATGGCGTTGGTCGGCGGCCAAATCATCGGGTCGAGAGCATAGAATACCGATGAGAACTGGATGTTCCCGGGCAGCGGCCTCGAGTTCAGTTGTCTCAGGAAGTCGCTGCCGGGCAACAGTTGCAGTCCGCTTTCGCCGGTGACCTTGCGAATGTATGGCACCAGACCGGCCAGTCTCAACACTCCCCGGTGTGGTATGGCGACCAGGCCGGCCCAGGTGCCCTGGTGAGGCGAGGAAAGAAACAGGCACTTGCGAATGGGCAGGTCGGCGCCCATGCCGTGCTGCACCATGGCGCGGATGATGATTCCGCCCTGGGAGTGGCCCACCAGGTAAATCTCCTCCGCCCGGGTATGGCTGTAGACCTCTCGCACAACCGCTTCGAGTTGGGCCGAGCTGAGAGTCAGATCCTGGCTATAGGGGAAATCGCCCCAGATATAGGTGAAGGTATCGAACACCTCGTTACCCAGCTGACGCTCGAGACGGTAGAAGCTCAAAGGGCTTTGCATGTAGCCGGTTACCAGCACCACCAGCCTGCGTTGCCCCTCGTACTGGGAAAGCCGCCGTGCCTGGTAGTTGTCGTCGTAGAGAATGCTGCCCGAGACGCTGAGCGAAGTGTCGACGACATTCTTGCCGACGAAGTAGATTTCCTCGAGCGCGCTGAGACCCAGCATGACCGATTCCCGGTAGCGCTCCGGGGGCAATAGACGTTCGTTGAACTTTTTGACCTGTTTGATTAATCGTCTTGGTACCTGACCGAGTGTGTTCACTTGTTCGTTCCTAGCCCCCGTTGCCGGACTTGCGCCTGCGCCGCCTGGCGGCGAACGGCAACGCCCACAGCAGCAACAAGGCGCCCGTCATGCCCGCCGTGGCGCAGCACTGGGGATCGTCGCTGTCTGTGTTGCCGTCGCAGTCGTTGTCCACGTGATCTCCGCAGTTGCCGTTGCGCTCGCGCTCCTCGACCACCTCGGCGGCGTCGCAGTTGGTGAAGGCACCGGCCTGGCAAGACCTGTGACCAAGATGGCACCCGTTTGAGCACTCCTCATCGTAGCCGTCACACTCCTCGTCGGCACAGTCAGCGCGTCCGTCGCAATCGTTGTCGAGACCGTCTCCACAATCGCCGGCGGCGATGTTTTCCGGGCCGACGGCCGGCAGGCATTCGGCCCAGGCGCCCGCCTGGCAGATCTGCTGGCCGGCCAGGCAATCGTTCTGGCAGTCGCGCACGGCGCCCTCGCAGGCCGGCGGCCCGCAGTCGGTCAATCCGTCGCAGTCGTTGTCCAGGCCGTCGCCGCAACTTTCGCCGGAGAAGTCAGGACCATACTCGGCGGCGTCGCACGGGTTCCAGACGCCGCCTGCGCACTTGGCCAAATCATGGAAGTGCTCGCCCGTGCACACGCCGGTGGTCATCTCGCAAGGCGTTGCCACCAGCTCGGGATCGGCGGCGTCGATCTGGTCGTCGCAGTCGTTGTCGAAAGTGTCGCACACCTCCGGCTGCGGCTGCGGGCAGCCATCCCAGCTATCCGCACCGATGCAGGTTTCGGAACCGATCGAACACCAGCCGACGTGGGTCTGGCCGCAGGGACGCGACATGCCGTCGGTGATACCGTCGCAATCGTTGTCCAGCCCGTCACAGGATGTCTCGGGCGGCTGTTCGTATTGCGGGCCGTAGTCGCAGGCGGACCACTCGTCGTCTATGCAAGTGCTCAGCGCGCCCAGGCAGACGCCCGCCTGGAGAGGGCAGTTCCTGGTGCTGCCGGATGTGCAACCCGTACAACCCTCGTCAACCGAGCCGTCGCAGTCCTCGTCAATGCCCGCCGGTTCGCAGACTTCGTCTCCAGGCGCAGGGCATCCGCTGAAGTTTCCGCCGGCGCAGGTTTCGGTGCCCTGGGCGCAGGGGCCGAAATGAGCCACGGAGCAGTCGCGGCTCATGCCGTCGGTTACATCGTCGCAATCGTTATCCAGCCCGTCACAGCGGGTCTCTGTGGCCTCGTAGTCCTGTCCGTAGTCCACAGGATCGCAGATTTCCTTGAAACCTTGCTCACCGAGGCAGGGACGCGTCGCGCCGGCGCACACGCCCAGTGTTTTCGCGCACGCCGGCCCGCTGAGGCTCTCGTCGGTCAGGCCGTCGCAATCGTTGTCCAAACCGTCACACAATGTTTCCTCGGCCTCGTAGTTGGCGTCGTGTGCGCTGAAATCTTCCGGCCGGCAAACCAGCCAGGCGCCGTCACTGCACAGGCTCTCGTCCCTGGCCGCGCCCCGGCAAACGCCGTCCTGCTTGTCGCAGGCCGTAACGCGCAGGTCGCCGTCATGGGCGTCGGTCTTGCCGTCGCAGTCGTTGTCGACCCCGTCGCACAGTTCGGGGGCATCGAGATAGACGCGATCGTTGGAATCGTCGCAGTCATCCCCGCCGCAGGCGAGCGCCAGGTGACCGTCGCCGTCCATGTCCGGATTGTCGCAGTCAGGCCCGCCGTCCGAATCCTTGTCGTATCCGTCGAGTCCGCCGTCGTCCTGCCTCTGGTCTCCCCCGTCATCCGTGACAGCCGGCTCCCCATCGTGGATCGTCTCGCGCCGGCAACGGCTCAGCCCTCCCTCTTCCACGCAGATGTAGCCCGGCGGACACCCGCCCTCGGCGTCGCAAAGGGCACCCTCGTAGGCCGGGTCGTAGCTACAACCCGATAAGACCCAAAGGCCTGCGGCAAACACAAATAACTGAAATGCCCTCTTCTCGATCATGACCTCGCTCGACGGCTCATTCTCGCATATCTTGCGCAGCGCATCAACCGGGAGGATCCTTGGGCTCTTCTCGGCGGGCAAACCTTCTTCTGAGCGCCATGCGAATAACGACTCCGATCAGGCTGCCTATGAGCAAGCCGTAGAGGCCCGGCACCATCCTCTCGGGCCCTCCGCCTCCGCCCGCGGTCAGGTACCCGATGCCCAGCCCCAGCATGCCCAGTACGCTCATCCAGGGCACATAGTTGGGATTGAACGCCATCTGCCACCTCCGCAAGACAGCACAACATCATCCGAGCCGATTGTCCATAGCGATGGATCCACCGCTGTCGCTTTGCTATGATCCGACGGGTGAGCACACTGGCGCAAATCCCCACCAGCACGATCGTAACCGTGCTGACCACGGTGGCCGGATATCTGATCGCCTTCGCCCTGATCGGGCGGATCGTCGATGAGCGCAAGGAGGCCGGCGCCACCCTGGCCTGGATTCTGACTATTGTCTTTGTGCCCTACCTGGGTGCGCTCCTGTACTTGCTCATCGGCCGAAACCGTTTTCGCCGCCGCACACGCCGCCGCGTTCGCTCGCTGGGCTTGATGCACCGTGACGGCGATCGACCGCCCCACCAAGAACCGGACTGCTTTGCGCTGGCGCCGGACTCGTCTCTCGACGGAGACATTGCGCGCGTCGCGCTGCGGGTGACGGGCTCGCAGGGGCTCGACGACAGCTTCGTGCTGGTACTGGAAAACGCCGGGGGCAAGTTCGCCCGCTTCATGCCGGTCATGCCGCTCAGGCCGACCTGGCGGCCGAATCTGCGCAACCACCGCAAGATTCTGGTGGTCGACGGACGGGTGGGTTTTTGCGGGGGGCTGAACATCGGAGAGGAGTACCAGGGACGCAAGAAGAAGTTCGCGCCCTGGAGGGATACCCACATGCGCCTCGAGGGACCCGCCGTCTGGCGCCTGCAGGAGATCTTCTGCGAAGACTGGCATTTCGCCGCCGACGAGAACCTGTTGAGCAGAAAATACTATCCGGATTTCTCGGCCGACGGCTGTCCCGGAAAAGAGATGGTCCAGGTGGTCGACAGCGGGCCTGACAAGCGCTACGAGACGATCCGCGCCGTCTTCTTCAGCGCCATAAACGCGGCCCGCGAGAACGTCTACCTCACCACTCCCTACTTCATCCCCGGCGATGCCATGCTGTTGGCGCTCAAGGTGGCCAGTTGGCGCGGAGTGGACGTCAGGATCCTGCTGCCGGGCAAGTCGGATCTCCTACTGGTTAAGTGGGCCGGGCGGTCGTATTACCGAGAGCTGCTGGAAGCCGGCATCAGGCTCTACGAGCATCGCCCTGGCATCCTGCACGCCAAGACGATGGCCATAGACGGCAGTTGGACGACGGTGGGGTCGGCCAACCTGGACATCAGGAGTTTCAGGCTCAACTTCGAGGTCAACGTGCTGATAAGCGGCCGGGCGTTCGCTGCCAGGATGGAAGAGATTTTCGCAAGTGACCTGGAGCATGCCCATGAGATTACGACACAGCAGATGCGTGACGAACCGCGCCTGAAGCGCTTTGCCCAAAGCGTCTGCCGCGTCCTCTCGCCCGTGCTGTGACAGCCGGGCCAGGCACTCAGGCCGCCTGGTCGAGGGAGTGGGGGCCGGAATCCGCCAGGTGGAAACGGGCGCCCTCTCCGCGGCGGCCGGGCAGGCTTGTGAGCGGCGCGCCGCTTTTCTCGTCGTCCACGTCACGCTCGTAGCCGCAGTAGGCGCAAAGCATCCCGCCCGTGACCGTCACCAGCAGAGATCCGCAGTCGGGGCAGTGCTCCCAGGGGTCAAGTCGTAGAAGAATCGATTTCATCGCGCACCTCCTGGTTACTTTGTCTTGGTAACATGCACCCCTGACATTTTGGCGTTTGCCTGTCTGACAGGATGGCGTTAGCATCAAGACAGCACAATGACTCGCGCCGGGAGGCTCTCATGACATGTAAGGAACTTTTTTCTACATTGTCGCTTTCGCTCGTTTTGTCCCTTTCTGCGACGGGTTGCGGCGGCGGCTCAAGTACCGAGATCGGTCTCGGCGATTTGGCGGCCGAGATGGCCAAGGCCTACTGTTTGAAGGCCTACCAGTGCTGCAACCCGGACGAGATCTCGCAGATGGAGGATAAGCACTCCTTCAGCGGAGAGAGTGGCTGCCGGACGTATTACGGCATCGTCTTCGAACAAATGGTCACTTTAATGCGTAACGCCGTCGCCGACGGACGCGCCGACTATGACGCGGTCAAGGCCAAGGGCTGTGTCGATGCTTACCTGAGCCTGGGCTGCGTTGGCACAAATGATCCGCAATCATTTTTCGAAAATTGCGACATTCCCTACCAGGGCTTGCAGAAGACGGGCGACGATTGCGTCAACGTGCTCGAATGCGCAACCGGCAACTACTGCAGCACCAACACCAAGACTTGTACGGCTTACCTTGCCGAAAATGACACTTGCGGCGGCAGCGGCGAGCCCTATTGCGGAGCCAACCTGTACTGCGCGACGGACAGTTGCGTGCCTTTAAAGGCGGAAACTTCAGACTGCTTGGCCTCGTCGGAATGCGTCTACGGACTCGTCTGCGACGAGACCAGCCACAAGTGCGCGGCTTCCGATCCGGTCTGCACTGGAAACTAAATCCGAAAGAGCACCCCGATACGAAGCAGGTCGCTGAAATACCCCCAGCCGAACTCGCAGCGCAACGAGATCACGTCGTTCAGATCCCAAATCACGCCGCCGGCCGCGTTCCAGTAAAAGCGCGTCTTGCCGTCCGCCCCGTCGGCACTGGCGAAGGCGGCGCCGATCCCGGCGCCCGCGAAGGCCGCCATGGTATCGGTGAAATAGAAGGCGTAACGCAGCCCTATTCGCGGTGCGAAGATCATCAACTCGACCGACTCTCCGGCGGCATCCCATCCCCAGCGCATGAAGTCCAAACCGCCCTCGACGTGCAGCGCATCGCGGAAGCGCGGATCGCCGATGAAACCCGAGGGAAACAAGGGATAGGCGAACTGGGCGCCGGCCCCGATGCCGAAGCCGTGGTAGGCGAAGTTCGAAAGCAACAAAAGCGACGCGTCCGAGCCGAAACCGTCGTCGGCGTACTCGTTAATGTCGAGCGACGAGCCTCCCGCTGCGCGGGCTTCGAAAGAGAGGCCCATGCAGAAAATGAGTGTACAAGCGATTGCGCAAAGCTTTGAGTATCTTGCACTCACGCTCGGCAGTGTAACGCCGATTGAAAAAAGGATCAATATTCCGAAACGATAGACGTTTACATGCCCGCCAGCATCTGCTGGAAGAACTGGGGTGGTGCCTGCCCGCCGGCCGCCTTGGTCTTCTGGGCCGAGCGCAGAAACCTGATCAGCCCCGTGTACTTCGAGTCGAAGCGGGCGGCCGGGTTGAGCTTCATGGCTCTCTCGCAGGCCTGCCTGGCCTTTTCGGTCTTGCCGGCTGCGCGCAGCGTCGTGGCCAGCGCCATGGCGGCCCTGAAGCGCTGCAAGTTGTCCTTGGTGAGACGGTCGGCCCGCCCGAAGTCGGCAAGTGCTTTTTTGATCTTTCGCTGACCCGCGTGAACTACTCCAAGGGCATAGGCTACATCGAACGAGTCATGCCCCGCCCGCGCCTTATCCAGCGCGGCCTCGGCAGAATCGAAAAAGCCGTTTTTGGCCAGCAGGCGGCCGCGTTCGAGAAGAGCCGCGGGATCGTCACCGGCTGCGTTCTTGCCGAACACCGCCTGGCGGTATCCGGCCAGCAAATCGGCCACTTCCCGTCGCCCGGCCGTGGTAACTGCGGACGCAGGCGGCGAGATTTTCGCCCCGCCGAATGTCGCAGGCGGCGTTGCGGCCCACGCCTCGCGCACGCCGACCACCTGTTCGGGACGCGGCCTGTACTTGCCATGATAGGCCTCGGCCCCGGCCGACCATGCCTGATCGAAGGTGGCTCCACGGCGACCGAGCCAGGTGACCTCGACCGGTATCCAAAGCGAGCCCTCTCTTTTTACCAGCAACTGGTCGGGAACCTTGAAGGCTCCCCGGTTGTCTTCGATCACCCCGCTGTCGAACATGGCGAAGACGTGACCCTCGACCGGAACGACGGCCGCCCTGATGCCGACCTGCTCGAGCAACGAAGTATACAGCACTACCAGGTCGTCGCAGTCGCCCACCTTCTGCCGCAGGGTCTGGGACGGAAAACGCACGCTGTCGATGACCTGCCCCGAGCCCGGCTTGACTTTGCTGAAAGGGCTCTCCTCGTCCGGCTTGTAACGCACGCCCCAGGCATCCAGCGCTTTAAACAGGTAGGCGGCCAACGACAGGTTGCGTAGCGGGATGATGCGCGCGCTGTCTTGACCCGAAAAGGCGCGAAACACCCGTGACCCGAAGACGACCACCGCCGGATCGGCCGAGTTGATGAACCCGGTAAGGCGCGAAGGATCGGACCAGTCGAAGGCATTGGCCGATTCGATGGTCAGCGGGAAGGTCCGCCGGAGCTGACGCCGTATGCCCTCGTGCTCGAACTCCACCTCGACCACCGCCTGCACCTGGCCCCCTCCTCCCATGGCCAGGATCTTGTCGTTGAACGGGGCGCCCAGATCGATCCACTTCTTTTTGCCTGGGGGCAGGTTTATCGTCCGCGCGGCCGGGGTGTCGAACAGATCCTGGATCAGCATGTTGACCTTGATCTTCAACGGGCGGTCGGCCCTGTTTTCCAACTCGACGCGGCCCAGCCCCTCGCGCTCGTACCTGCGAAACTGCGAGGGAAACACCGATTTGAACTTGCCGTCCAATATACGCACCACGGCCAGCTGTCGCGTGTGAACCGTGAAATGAAGCACGGCCGGGGTCGGGTCGACATGACCCGACTCGTCGCGGGCGCGTGCCCGAAGCAGGTGCCGCCCCTCGCCGAGCAGCGGTGTCAGCAGGCCGTTGCCTGTCTGCCAATTGCTCCAGGGTTTCTCGTCCAGCTTGAACTGAAAACTGAGCGACTCGTAGTCCCAGGGATCCTGGGCGGCCGCCTCGATACTGGCCTGGGCCGCCGGGATCTCGACGGGTTTCTTGCTACCGGCGACGCGGGCCTTGTTCGGCGGACCGACGTGTGTGGACGGGTTTTCCCAGCGCCATTCGCCGGCCTTGGCCATGACGAACAGTGTCTCTGGAGGCAGCTTGCGCTGGGGAGGGTCGGCCCCGGCCACGCGCACCGCCATGCCTTCCATCATCTTGTTGCCGTACTGCGCGAAGTCTCCTACCACCAGCCAGGCGTCGCCGTTCGAGCGCAGGCAGGTCGAGTTCCTGCGCTCGGCCATCAATAAGGACGACTCGACGATGCCCTCACGCGCCACCTGGTTGCGATGCCAGCGGCCGCGCGCATCGCGCGCGTCGATCCACAATCCCTGCAAGGCGAGCAGCGATCCGTCCCGCGAGACGCTGAGAGCGTCGACCGGATAGCGGGCGTCGTAGCCCGCCTGGTCGTCGAGCAGGTTCCAAAAGCGCCCATCGAAGACCAGAATGCCCTCGGTGCAGCCGACGTACAGCCTGCCCGCGGAATCTACGGCCAGGGACTTGACGTCCATGGGCAAACGCCAGCCGGCATAGGCCAGAAGCGGTTGCACGACCGGCACGAACTGACCCTTGGTCACCTTGTAGAGGGAAGCAGGCAAGGCGCCCGGAATGGTCTGCGCCGACTGCTCCGGCGAGTAACGTACGGTGACGCTGATCTTGGGTATGTCGTAGCCCACCCACAGCCCGTTGCCGCGCCTGGCCATGGCCGTCACGCGGCGGGTCGGAGAGCCACTGAGCAACGCGGCCCGCCTGCCGTCATATTCGTAAAGGCCTTGCTCGGTTCCCAGAAGCAAGCGCGAACTGTCGTTCAAAACCATGCGTGCCGGGGGAAGTTGCAGGCCGGTGCAGGAAAAGCGCCTGCCGTTGCCGCGGGCGACCCCTCCCTTGGAAAAAACCAGAAGCTTGCCCTTCCAGGCCGCGATGGCGGTATTTGGCCCTTGGCAAAGACCCTTGGCCTGAAGAGCATGCCACTGGTAGCCATCGTAGGCGCTGATGCCTTCCTCGCCGGCGACAAACACCTTGCCTCCCAGCTCGGCCGCGCCGAGCGGCTTGGCGGGCAGTCCGGCAGCGGCATCGTAGACCACATGCCGTACTTCTGCGGGCGGCATCTTGACACGCGGCGGCCAGGCGTTGCCCGAGCGCAGCGCCAGAGCGTGTCTTGCCGTCCTGCGTACCTGCCAGGCTTTGTCGCGCAGCGACAAGCTCTCAAGGACTTTTGCGCCCGTCTTGTCGTCGAACTCGCCAAGCAGCGAAGCGGCCAGCACCCGTCCGTCCTGGTCGAGACCGGCAATCGTCTTTTCGATAGTTTTCAGCCCGAGCGTCCCCATCTGCCGCAGCCGATCCCGCGCCGCTACACGCCGGGCGTAGCTATCTCGCCCGAGGGCGGCGGCCAACGCCGCAACTTGCCGCGAACGAGGAAAGGAGCCGAGCAGTCGCTGTCCCAGTTCCCTGTACATCCAGTGACTGGCTGCCGAAAGCTCCATGACCACCTCGACGCCACGCTTGGGGCTGAGTTCGGCAAGGGCAAGCACGGCCGCCCGCATGTTCTGGTTCCAGCCCTGGTCTGTAGCCTGGGCCGCGAAACCGTCCTCGGCCGCTTTGATGATATGGGCCGCGATGCGTCCGGCGGCCTGTTTTTCAGAGAGCCTCAGCAGAAATGCGTCGGCCAGCAATGCCAGTGCCTTATCCTTGCCGCGCGAGGCCGCGCGCAGCTTGCCGCGGGCGGCCCGCTCGCCAAGTTTGCAGCGCGCGTAGGCCAGGCCGAGATCGAACTCGGCCTGATTCAGGCGTTCGCGCCTGAAGCAGCCCCAGTCGGAATCCTGTCCCCCGTCTGTGTAGATCGTGTCCCGCTTGAGCTTGACCCCCGATGCCCGGCGAAGCAGATCAAGGCCGGCCCGATCGCCGTGCGCCGCGAGCGATAAAGATGCCTGGTAGAGGGCCATGGGATCCCCGCTTGCTGCGATCTTGCGAAGCAGCGGCACGATACCCTGACCCTGCATGCGGCCAAGCGCCCAGGCAATGTTGACCGCCCATCTCCCGCTGAAACGCGGCCGCTTTTCGGCCGCGACCGTATCCAGCAGCAGCTTAGCGCCCGGCTGCCCAACCACGCCCAGCGCCAGGATTTCGTAGTCGTAAAACCTTGGGCGCTTTCGCGTGCCGAGTTGCTTCTCAATCAGCTCGACCGCGGCGGGCCCTGAGCACTGGGCCAGGTTTATCAGGCTCTCGTCGTAGTAGCATTTCTCGCGCTCGATGTAGGCCACGATTGCCGGGGCGCACTCGGCGGCCCTGAGTCGCCCGCAGAGTTTGACGATCTTGGCGAAGTAGTTGCGATTGGCGGGAATGCCCAGCGCCCGGGCCAGCGCCTTGCGCGAGCGCGGCGTATCCCTGGCGGCAAGCGCCTTGATCACCGCGTCGCGGGTGGCCGTCTGCCACTCCACCGGAAGCATGCCGCCCTTCAAGAAACGTTCGAGGACGTCCTCGACATCTGGGTATCCGGTCAACGCGAGTTGCGGGATGGCCAGTAAGGCCATGCTGGGATTGATGCCGCTCGATCTTGAGACAACCTCGATGATCTTGGGCGCCGCCCGGCGTCCCATGCGCAAGACGAGCTGCCGGGGATTGAAATAAGCGCTGCTGGATTTCTCATGAAACTCGCGCCGCGCAGGCTGGGCCGAGACCAAGTCGCTTGTAAAGAAAGCGAAAAACAGGACGATCCAAACAACTCTCCCGTGTTTCATAGAACCTCCTCCACCGGGACATCAACTGCGCAGGTTACTATTTCTCAGACGGAACAGCCTGCGTCCTTCCACCGCCAAGTTGCTCTCTCATCCAGCCCGGGCGGTTGGTGATTATAGCGTCGATTCCCAGCGCTTGTAGCCTGCGCGCCTCGGGCGGGTCATCCACCGTCCAGACGAACAGCAACAATCCGGCCTTCCCGACCGCTTGTGCGAAATCCCGAACCAGGCCGTTGTGACGCAGACCAAGGCCGGAAAGGTTCGCTCCGCGGGCCCTTGTGATTATTAGCGGATCGTAGGGGCTGTATGATCCGCTCTTTTTATCCTTATCCGACGACACCAGCCACAGGACGGGCAGCTTCGGCCGTAGGCGCTTGACCTCGGCCACTACCTCGAAATGGAAACTGATGACTATCACTCGGTCGATCTTGCCCGAGCCTTCGAGCGTCTCTATCAACGAGGGCACGATCTCGACGCCGCACTTTACCTCTACCAGCAGCTTGCGGCCATCGGGGACGGCCGCCAGGATCTCATCCAGGAAGGGAATCTTCGCGCCCTTGTAGCTCGCGTCCTTGAAGACGCCGACGTCCAGACGGCGAAGCTCGGCCGCCTTGCTCTTGGCCACATCGAGGTCTTGCCCGGCGGTGCGCCCGGTGGTCGGGTCGTGGATGACGACGATACGCCCGTCGCGCGTCAGCTGAACGTCGATCTCGGCGGCGTCCGCGCCCAGTTCGTAGGCCAGATTCACAGACTGCAGGGTGTTCTCCGGCGCCAGGTGCGCGGCGCCTCGGTGACCGACGATCTCCATGGCTCCTCCCGGCTGAGCCAGCAGCAACACGACAACTATTATTGAGGAATTGATTCTTGACATGATCGATGATCCTACCACAGTTATTGTCAGGTCGGCAGATCTGCGCTAGGCTTTCAGCATATCTTGTATACCAGCAGACGAGGTTACAAACATGCGAATTTTCAACGCCAAGTTTTGGACGCTTATCACGCTCGTCTCATGCCTGGCAGTGCCGCTTACCGCCTTTGCGCAGGAGGCGCAGAGCGAAAAGCAGCCTGCGGCCTACAAGGCGCCCTCGCGGGCCGATTGGTCGGCCGCGGGCCTCGAACTCGAGGAGTACAACACCGCCTTGCGCTACGAGGTCACGCTCGACGAATGGAAGGAAATGGATCGCAGCCGCCATACACGCCAAACGGCCGGCTGGGCCTGCATCGGCGTCGCACTTCTGGCGCCGGCCATCGAGGCCACCATCATCTGGGGCGGCGGGGTCGACTACATGCACCACCCGGAGGCCGAGGTGTTCATCGTGGTCAACGTGGCGGCGCTGGCGACGCTGGTAACCGGGATCGTCCTGGCGGCCACGGCGCCCGGCCCCGAAGACTTCAAGCGCCGCTGGCAACGCGAGCAAGACCTGACCGCGCTGCACCTTGTGCCCTCCCCCGGCGGTCTCGGGCTTGGTTTCTCTTTTTGATTTCCCTCGAGCGAAGACCCATGAAAATCCTGTACGGTGTCGTCGGCGAGGGAATGGGACATGCCACCCGGAGCAGGGTGATTCTGGATCACCTGTCGCCCGACCATGAGATCATGATCGTGGCATCCGGAAAGGCCGAGGACTATCTGAAGCGCCACTTTCCCGACGTGGTCGAGATCGAAGGCCTGCGCATCTCTTATGAGAAGGGCGCGGTGGACCGCAGCGCCACTTTCTGGGATCTGCTGACCGGGTTGCCCGGTATGGTGCTGCATAACGTCGAGAAGTTTGTCGAAGTCGGTCTTTCGTTTTCTCCCGACGTGGTCATCAGCGACTTCGAAAGCTTCGCCCATGCCTTAGGCCTGACCCACGACATTCCGGTCATCTCGATCGACAACATGCAGGTGATAAACCGCTGTGAGCTTACGGTGGACATCCCGGAAAAGTATTCGAAAGATTTCCTGCTGGCCAAGTCGATCGTCAAGAGCAAGCTACCCGGCTGTCGGCATTACCTGATCACCAGCTTCTTCTTCCCGCCGCTGCGCAAGAAGCGCACCAGTCTCTATCCGCCTATTTTGCGCCGCGAGATCCTCGAGGCCGAGAAATCGCAGGGTGAACACGTTCTGGTCTACCAGACTTCCAGCTCGGACGAAGAATTGATCTCTGTCATGAAACAGGTGGACGCTTCTTTTCGGGTGTACGGTTTCCGACGCGAGGAAAAGTTTGGCAACGTGCAACTCATGGATTTTTCCGAGCAAGGCTTTGTCGCCGACCTGGCCTCCTGCCGGGCGGTGGTGGCCAACGGCGGTTTTTCGCTGATGGGAGAAGCGGTCTTCCTGGGCAAACCCTACCTGGCGGTCCCGGTCCGCAAGCAGTTCGAACAGGTGCTCAACTCGCTCTACCTGCAAAAACTCGGCTACGGAGAGTTCCAGGAAGTCATCACGCCCGAAAACGTAACCAGTTTTCTGGGTAACAGCGAGCGCTACCGGAGCAACCTGAAGAAACACACCCAGGACGGCAACCGTATGATCACAGAGGCCCTCGACGAGTTACTCGCCTCTTTGCATGACTAAATAATTTTATACTGCAGGTTTTCAACGAATCTTCTTTATGGCAGCTGCTGCCGCCCGAATCAGCGGCTGGGCTGAAATCGGTTTACCTACCGCTTTCTTCATCCACAGGTCGGGCAGGATGTTTCCCTGGATGCACATGCGCTCCATCTCGATGGGAAGCTTGTGCGTTTTGAAGTAGTTCTCCACCTGGAAGGCGATGATCAGGCCCAGCGGATAGTGGGCCAGGTAGAGCGGATAGCTTATCATGTGCGAATAGACGGCCAAAATCGGGCTGTCCTTCTCGCCGAACAGCGGCGCGTAGTGCTTGTTCCAGACGTCCTTGGCGATCTCGACCACGGCCTTACGCAACTCGGCGGGCTTGGCTTCGGGGTGGGCATACATCCAGTGCCAGACACCCAGATCGACCAGAGCCACTCCGGCTATCTCGCGCGTCGACCAGAAAGTGTCCAGGGCCTTCAGCGCTTCCGTGCGTTCGTCGCTGTGGGCCTTGCCCAAAACCTGCAGGTCGCGGGCCTGGAAGACGAAGGCGAATCCCTCGGTGAAGGCGTTGTTGGGTACCCCGGCCAGCAAGGTGTGATCCACCCGGTAGAGCGAGAAGACCTGCTCGACGTTGTGTCCCAGCTCGTGCATGCCGATGTTGAAGCCCTTGTAGTCCATGCCTCCAGGCGGCACGCGCGTTCGCAGGTGAGCCTTCTCGGTGCGCATCATCGGACCCAGGGCGTGGCCCGCACCGCGGGCGGGATCGATCTCTACGTGGGCTGCCAGAAACGCGGCCGTCTTTTTATCGAAACCCAGGCCGGCAAGAATCCCGGGGATGCCACGCTGAAAAGCGGCCAGGTCGACAAAACGCTTTTTCACAAGGAGATCCAGCTGCTGCTCGTCGATTCCGGCGCGGGCCTTGAAGCCGTCGTACCAGATGTCGAAAGGGCGCAGCTTGCGGCCCAGGCGTTTCTCGATCTCCTTTGCAATCTTTGCGCCCACCGGAGCGTCGAGAACGTTTTGAAGAAGATCACCTATCTTCTTTTCGGGTATCTCGCGCTCGATCTTGAAAGCGCGCTCGATGGCCGTGGGCGCGTCGGGGTAGTAAACATCCAGCAGGCGCTGGGCATGAAAGGCGTCCAAGAGGTGCTCGTAACGCCTGTCGGCTTCCCGCTCGGCCCGCTTGCCGTCAACCGTGTTGGCAACGGGATCCCAGTCTAGCGCGGGATTGTCGATTACCGCGGCCGGGATCTGCTGGCTGACGATGCGCTGCATGACTACGTAGATCATCTCCTGGCGGGGCAGGTTGCCCACCGCATCTGCGTAATCGGCTTTCAGCTCGTCCCTGAGACCCCAGTGACTAATCAGCTTGAGACCCTTGCGAAACAGCGGCTTGCCGTTTTTGTCTATCACTTGATCCATGCAGATGTTGTAGCCGGCGATGTAGGTAGAACCCGCGCTGTCCGCCGCGGCCAGCGCCTGGTTCACTCCGGCCGGCACGCGGTGCGCGAAGCGGGCGGAAAGACGCGCCTCGGCCCACTGACGGCGTTTCCACTTTCCTCCGTCGCGAAGCATATCGTCGAGCGATCTGATGGGAAAATTCAAAAGAGCAGTGAAGCCCAGCTTGCCGGCGAAGAGATCTTCGCTCAGATGGGCCCCCGGGGCAAGGGCCGCGAAAAGACGATCGACCGGGATCAGAGGTCCTGTGTCCTCGTGCATCTCGTGCTTGAGCTGCAGGTCGAGAGCCGTCATGTGACCGTCGAGTTGTTCGAGCTTGTTCTCGTAGCGCGTAAAGAGAGCGTCGAGATCCTTGCCGGTCATGAACTGCGTCAGGCAAAACTTGGCGAACTCGGCGGGATTCCCGTCCCGAGCCTCCCACAGGGCGGCCGCCTGGCGCACTCCGCGCTCAAAACGCTCTTTCTCCCCGGCGCCGAATCTGGCGTGCATCTGGCCGATGACGCCCATGATGTCCTTCCGGCCGAGAAACATCTTTCCTCCTTCCCCTCCGAGCGACTCACCCGGGATGAGAATCAAACACCAAAAGACAAAAATAAAAACGAGATTCGTAGCGCGCACGATTTCCTCCCGGTAAGAACGTAGCCAATGACATACATCACGAAGTGTGCCAGTTCAATTGTAACCCGTCATCATTGTTGATAACTTAGTCCAACGATGTCCACGACGACTAACAGAAAGACCCTCCTGGGCCGCAGCATCTCTCCCTCGCCCGAGGTGCAGGAGATGGTAGAGGAACCGGCTCGGGAACCCGGTGAACGAGTCTTCGAGCGAGGGGTGCGCGCGGTGCTGTTTTCCGACATCGTCGGCTCAACTTCCTTCTTTGAGAAACACGGCGACCAGGCTGGCATGGCCATGGTCGAGCGGCACAACCGTCTGCTTTTTCCGCAGGTCGAGGCGCACAACGGCCGGGTCGTGAAGACAATCGGTGACGCCATAATGGCCTCATACCCGAGCGCCGAAGACGCGGTCCGCTCGGCAGTGGCAATGCAAATTGCCCTCAAAGAGCACAACGCCGAGACACAGCCAGAAGAACGCATCTCGGTGCGCATCGGTATCAACTTCGGCGAAGTGATTCTCAAGGAGCAAGACATCTTCGGAGACGTGGTCAACGCAGCGGCCAGGGTGGAGTCACTGGCGGCGGGCGGCATGATCCTCGTATCCGATTCGGTGGCGCAGGCAGAAGAACAGATCTGCTGCCTGCCCTATGATGCCGTGCTGGTCAAGGGTAAGCACGAACCAATCGAGGTGTTCGAGATCGACTGGGATCCCGATGCGCCCGCGGGTGAGCGCGGGCCGCGCCCGGTTGTGCAGGCGAACGAAATCGTCGGGACCCGCTTCGAGATTGTCTCGCTGCTCGGCGAGGGCGGCATGGGCCAGGTCTATCGCGCCGTGGACCGGGAACTGGACGAAGAAGTTGCCTTGAAGTTCATCCGGGCAGACCTGGCCGCCGATCCCGAGTCGCTTGCGCGCTTCCGGCAAGAGGTCAAGCTGTCCCGCTCGGTAACGCACAAGAACATCTGCCGCATCCACGAGCTGTTGCGCATGGACGGGCACACCTTTATTTCCATGGAGTTGGTCGAGGGACACGACCTGGCCGAAGTAATCAGACGCGAGGCCCCTCTCGGCCCGGGCGCGGCCATTCGCATTATCGGCGGCATCTGCGCCGGGCTGGATGCGGCCCATGAGCGCGGTATAACTCACCGCGACCTGAAACCCGGCAACGTTATGATCGAAAGGGAAACCGGCCGCGTGGTGATCACCGATTTCGGCATCGCCCGCTTGGTATCTGCCCGCCGGGGACAAACGGAGGCCGGCCTGGTCGTCGGCACACCCGAGTACATGTCGCCCGAACAGGCTCAGGGTCTCGAGGTCGGCCCGCCGGCCGACATTTACTCGCTGGGCGTGATCGTTTACGAACTGCTGACCGGTAAACTGCCGCACACTGCGCCCACGCCGGTCGCGGTTGCGCTCAAGCAGGTGACCGAGGAACCCGCCCCGCCGCGCCAGGTAAATTCAACCATACCCGCCGACCTCGAGACGCTGATCATGCGCTGCCTGAGAAAGGATCCCGACAAACGCTTCGAAAGCGCCCGGGCGCTGGCCGAGGCGCTGGGCATCGAGCCGGCACATGCTTCGGTCGCGGCCGGCAGGCGGCGGCTGATGGTGGCGCTTGGCACGGTCGTGATCTTGTCGCTGGCCCTGGCCGCCGTATTTCTGGCCGACTTCTTTACACCCAAGGGACCCGGCGGAAACCATATCTTGCGCAGGCTGGTGTCCAGCCAGTCGCTGGAGCAAGCGGCCCGCTGGTCGCCGGATGGGCAGCGCTTTGCTTTTCTGCGAGACGGTGACGTTTTTATCAATCCTTATCCCCCGGCCGCCAGTCCCGTCCGGGCGACCAACGAGGCCCAGGCCACCGGCGAGTTCAACCTGGCCGGCCTGACCTGGGGACATGGGGGCGACTTTCTGCTGTTTCCCAAGATCGCAAACGACAAGTCGACTCTCTGGCACGCGGCCGTCTCCGGTGACTTGGTGAAGGTCGTGATCGAGGGAGCCGGCAGTGCCGACGTGTCCCCGGATGGGCAAAGACTGGCGTACGCCGCGCAGAACGAACATGAAGGCATGGACATTGTCGTATCCAACCCCGACGGCACCGGCAATAAAATCGTGCTCGCCGGTAGCGACTCGGTATCGTATCTCAGGCCGCGCTGGAGCCCGGACGGTAATGAACTGGCCCTGGTTGCCCACTACACAGGCTACGCATCCACACGTGACATCGGCATTCTTGATATCGAACGGGGCAAATTGCGCTTTGTTACCGATGACGGCAAGAAAAGCCGGGCATACAACACCGACCCCGCATGGTCTCCCGACGGCGATTGGATCGTCTATGCATCCAGTCGCCGCGGGATCATGTCCTTGTGGTGCGTACCCGCGGACGGGGGCAAGTCACTTCCCTTGACCGAGGGCGCCACCCGCAATCAGCGCGGCCCGGACATTTCACCCGACGGGGCGATAATCTTGTTCAACACGGCCGAACGGCGCCTTGACATCGCGGCGCTGGAACTGGCCAGTAAACGGGAGAGTAAAGTCAGCGATGATATCTGGGGAGATCGTTTCCCGGTCTTCTCGCCGAGCGGCAAACGCATCGCCTATCGTTCGCAGCGCAACAGCGCAAATTCCAAGGAACGCAGCATTGTAATCTACGAACCCTCCGAACACGCCGAGGAAATCTTCGCGGGCCCGAAAGGACTGCGGGACTTCGCCTGGTGCGGCGGCGGACGAATCGTCTACGCCCAAACCGTCGACGGCGATCGCCGCCTGGGCCAGGTCGACATCGAACTGCCAAAGTTTCGCGTGCTGGCCCGCGGCTTTTTCCGCCTTTGGACTCCGAGCGCCGATGCCGCTTGCCGCACAATTGTCTTCAACGGCCAGAAAACCTCGGCGGACCGGCGCAGGATATGGATCGTTCCGCTCGAGACCAAGGACGGCGTGCCACGCTTGATACACGAAGAAGCCGGTAGCGAAAGCTACCCGGCTGTTTCCCCGGACGGCAAATGGATAGCCTATCGCTGGATGCCCTCGGAGGATCGCCGGGCCGAGTCGCGCCTGAAGATCGTCCCATCAGCCGGTGGAAAATCACTCAGCGTGTGCAGCCGGGCCAGTTTCAGACGTTCGCGCCGCCGCATCCGCTGGTCGGCGGACGGGCGCTGGCTGTTTTACATGGAAGCCCTGCCGGCCGGCGCCAAGTTGTGGAAAGTGCGCCTGCGAGGAGGCCAGCCCAGGCTGGTCGCCGAGCTCGGCGATATTCATACCTTCGATTTCGATCTCAGCCCGGACGGCAAAACCCTGGTCTATCCCCGGGCCGACAACACCGGCGACATCTTCGCTATCGAAAACATAGAGTGGTAAATGCGGCGCGCTACTCGATCAGCGAGATTACGTTGCCGTCAGGTGTGTGCTGGTGTAGTCGGCATCCAGACACGGAGTCAGACCCCTTGCCCGTCTTACCCCTTGCCCATGCGGTGCAGGCGCTCGTCGAGTTCCCCGATCAGGCGCCGGCCGACCCTTTCGCTTACGTGACCGTCGGACTGGGCCTGGCGCAATGCAGCCTTGCGCACTTGGAGAATCTGCCGTCGTAGCTCACTGATTTCTTCATTGCGCATCTGCTCCTCGACGTCGCGTGTCTCCACCCGCTGCTGTTCGAGGACCCGCAGGTCGTCGTGCAACTCGGCATGCAGATCTTCGTACATCTCCTTATCGACCGTGCCGGTCTCGCGCTGGCGATCTAGAAAACGCAAGGCCGCTTGCAGGCTTCGCAATCGGCCGCGGATCTCCTGCAAGCGCTGCTGGCCGCCTCGCTCCTTGGCCAGGCCCACCCATGCCAGGAAGCGGCGCATGGTCGTCGCCTGGACCAGCATGCTCAGAAGACAACAGCCGAAGACCACATCGATGGTCAGCGATCGAAAGACCCATTCACGCGGGATCGACATGGCCAGCACCATGGCGATACCCCCGCGCAACCCGCCCCAGGTTATGGCCGTACCTGACCACCTGGGCAGCTTGCCTTCCAATCGGCCTATCCAAGGCAGCGTGCCGCCAACCAGAAGCGCCCGGGCAGCGATCAACGCTAGCCAAACCAGCAAAATAGGCAGCCCGTTGCCGGCCAGGCGCGAGGGCGTCACTTCGAGTCCCATCAGCAGAAACACGAACGAATTGGCTAAAAAGACCAGGTACTCCCAGAAAGACCCGACCGCCACCCTGGTAGTGGCCGACATACCGTAGCGCGCGCCGAAATTGCCGGTCAGCATCCCTGCCGTCAAGCAGGCGATCACCCCCGAGGTGTGCGCCTTATCGGCCAGCAGGAAAGAACCGAATGCAGCCAGCGTCGTCAGGGTGATCTCGATCAGGTGATCGTCGACGCGCGAGGTAACCCAAGAAAGCAGCGCGCCGACCGACGAACCGATCAGCAAGGCTCCCAGGATCTCCCAGCTCAGAAACTGCAAGACGAAGGTGACGCTCAGTTGTGCGTGCTCACTTCCCAGTCCCAGGGCCACCAGTACGATGCCGAAAACGACGACCGCCACGCCGTCGTTGAGCAGGCTTTCGCCCTCCATCAACACACTCAGGCGCCGGGATGCACCCGCCTCGCGCATCAGGGCAATCACCGAGACGGGATCGGTCGCAGACAGCACGGCGGCGAGCAACAATGCACCCACAAAAGGTAGCTCGACACCCAACATGCCGAAGATGCCGAAAGTCAGCCCACCGGCGACGAACAACCCAACTACCAATCCCGGCGCCGCCAACGTAACGATGGCCTTCCAGTTGTCCTTGAAATCGCGCAGGTTGAAATGAAACGCCGCCTCGTAGATCAAGATCGGCAAGAAAACGGCGAACAGAAGCTCGGGGGTCAGGTGCAACCCGATATCGAAGCCCTGGTAGAAGTGTTCCCTGAGAAGCGAGATGGCCAACCCGGTCACAACCAGGGCCACGGTGTAGGGCAACTCCCAACGGCGGGCGATCATAGCCACCACGCTGGCCAGCATGAGCAAGAAGATGAAAGCAATTGATACCGGCATATTGAAGGAAAATCCTATGCGTACAGCCGGGCGGAGTCAACCCCGAGTGCCAAACCAGGATCTCCCACTAATGCGGAGCATATGATTATGCGGAGCTACAGAGAAACTGGCTG
>CAZXHT010000028.1:56032-62113 GCA_964640665.1 uncultured Myxococcales bacterium | reverse complement strand
AAAAACCAGGCAGGCCACCTCGTCCAAGGCACAAGCGCTGGTCAAAGAAGGTCGCTTTCTGGTGCTGGAGCTCATGGGGGACCTGGTCTCGTTTTACAGGAAATACTACGCGGGTCCGGGGGGTACCCCCTCCGCGGGACTCAAGGAGGAAACCAAATGATCAAGTTCGTTCTCAAACTCTACGTCACCGGTCAGACGCAGCGTTCCGTGCGCGCCATCGCAAATCTTCGCCGGATCTGCAAGCAGGAGCTCAAAGGGCAGTACGAGATGGTCGTCATCGATGTCCTTGAGCGACCACAACTCGCGGAGGACGAGAAGATTCTTGCAACGCCCACCCTGATAAAGGCGTTGCCTGCTCCTCTGAGGCGAGTCATTGGAGATCTCAGTGACACCGAGAAGGTCGTGCTCGGCCTGGACCTGCGATCGGCTGCCGACTCTCAGAAAGCGGAGGAGGAGTAAGTCATGGCAAACACATCTTTTAATTCGGTCGAGAAACTCGTAACAGGAATAGCCGGCTTTGACCACATTTCGGTCGGCGGACTGCCCAAGGGCCGCACCTGCCTCCTGTCGGGCACCGCGGGAAGCGCCAAGACGGTCTTCGCCGTCCAGTTTCTCGTCGAGGGGATTAGGGGCAATGACGAAGGAGGCGTCTTCATCACCTTCGAGGAGCCTCCCGCCGACATCCGCAGGAACATGCTGGGCTTCGGCTGGGACATCGAGCGGTTCGAAAGCGAGAAGAAGTGGTCGTTCGTGGATGCCTGCCAGCAACCCGACCAGGAGGTCGTCGAGGCCGGTGACTACGACCTGGGCGCCCTCATTGCTCGTATCGAGCATGCAATCAAGAAGACGAACGCCAAGCGGGTTTCCATGGACTCGCTCGGCGCGGTTTTCGGCCAGTTATCGAGGCCCGAGACGGTTCGACGCGAGCTTCATCGATTGGCATTCGCCCTGAAGTCGATGGGTGTCACCGCCATCCTGACGGCGGAGAGAACCGTGGAATATGGCGACCTCGCTCGCTTCGGCGTGGAGGAATTCGTCGCCGACAACGTCATCATTCTACGTAATGTGCTCGATGATGAGAAGCGACGCCGGACCATCGAGATCTTGAAATTTCGGGGCACCACTCACCACAAGGGTGAGTTTCCCTTCACCATCATCCCCGGAGAGGGCGTCGTAGTCATTCCACTCTCCGAGGTTCAGCTCGAGCAGAAATCATCCAATATTCGCATATCCTCGGGCGATTCCAGGCTCGATCAGATGTGCGGCGGGGGATTTTTCCGCGGTTCCATTGTCCTGGTGTCCGGCGCGACGGGCTGCGGCAAGACCTTGCTGGTCACCGAGTTCATCGCCGGGGGAAAGCGCGAAGGCGAGAGGAGCCTGCTCTTCGGTTTTGAAGAGAGTCGAGAACAGATGTTTCGCAATGCCTCCGGCTGGGGCATGGACTACGAGAAAATGGAGCGTGACGAACAACTCCGGATCAGGTGCATATACCCCGAGGTGATGGGGCTCGAGGACCATCTCATCAGGATCAAGAAGGAGATCGAGGATTTCAAGCCGACCCGCGTCGCGATCGACAGTCTCTCCGCGCTCGAGCGGGCATCCACGAATAAGGGCTTCAGGGAGTTCGTAATCGGCGTGACGTCGTTCGTCAAGCACCAGGGAATCGTCGGCCTGTTCTCCTCGACGACCCCTACGCTCCTCGGCGGGACCTCGATCACCGAGGCCCATATCTCCACAATCACTGACTCGATCATCCTCTTGCGCTACGTCGAGATGTTCGGCGAGATGCGGCGCGGCATCACCATGCTCAAGATGCGTGGATCGATGCACGACAAGGATATCCGCGAGTACACCATCGACGGCCAAGGAATGCACATTGGCTCGCAGTTCAAGAATGTCACAGGCATTCTGTCCGGCATGGCGGTCCACGTGGCCCAGGCCGACATCGACCGCATGGGTGGGCTGTTCGAGGAAGAGAACGTGAAGTAGGTCATTACGGATGCCAAAGGAGAAACCGATGACTTCGTCCAATACTGGTGGAAATGACATGGGGCACACGGAGGATCGGCCTGAAGTTCATGTCAACTTGAGCTTTGAAGATGTCTCCCTGCCTCCCTTTCGTGACATCCTTATTCTGGCGAAGAAGTGCCCTCAGGGCATGATGGGTGTTTCTAAATGCATGTCACTCCTGGCTCCTGACGAATTCGAGATGGTAGTAGTTGACAGTCCGACCGTCGAAGCGTTTCTAGCAAGCAAAAAGCTTCTCAACCGGCTGCCTGAAGAGAAAATAACGGCATTATTGAAAGACAAGGTGTTTCCTCACATAGGGAAAGGCGATCTGGTCAGGGTGGATATTCAAGTAAGGATGGCATTCAAGAACGTTGTGGTCGACATGGATTGATTGCCAGGGAGTCCTTGAAATGAGTGTGAAGACCCTGATTACAAAGGAGTACGGAACAACAGGTCCCAACGTTGGCGTCGCTACCATAGAGCAACACTTACAAGAAAGGACATTCCTTGTTGTCATGGAAGACGGGGAGTACGTCGGCATCATCACCTCGGCAAGTGTACTGGAACATCCCCACCGCCTTGTTGGCGACTGCCTCTCCTCTTGCACTCACGTCGACTACAATGGAGGTGATGCAACCTCTGTTCTGGAGCGCATGAAGCAAGACCATCTGTCGGTTGTGCCGGTATTCGGAGACAATGAGTTTATGGGGGTAATAACCTGGCACGGGATAATCCAGTACTACAGAGAAGAGCGTGAAGCGAAAAGTCGGCTGGCATCCGAGTTGGAGGAGAGTCGGCGAGCTTTTCATAATATCGTGGAGCGTTCCGGAGATGGAATCGTTATTATAGACGACCAGGGAGTCGTCAGGTACGCCAACATCAGCGCTGCGAGGTTGTTCAATAGGCCGCAACAAGAGCTGGTTGGTGTGCCTCTGGGGGTACCCATCGAAAGTGGAAACGTGGTGGAGATCGACATTCTGCGGCTCAACGGTCAACCCGGGGTTGCAGAGATGCGCGTTCATCCCTCTCAATGGGAGAACGCCCCGGCTCGGTTGGCGTTTCTGTCCGACATCACGGCGCGAAAAGAGTCAGAAGAGTTGCAGAAGCGTCTCATCCACGCGGACCGCTTGGTGGCCATCGGCCAGTTGGCCGCCGGCGTGGCTCACGAGATAAACAATCCCTTGGCTTATGTAATGGCAAACCTGACGATCACTTCCAGCCACATTGCGGCAATTGGCCCCGTGCTGGATTCGCTGCGGGAGGCGCTGGACCGCGGGTTTGGAGCTGAAGGCGCCGGTCTCCTCGACCGGGTTCTCTCGGAGAACTCGATAGCCCGAATCCTGACAGATATGAAGGAAATGGCCTCAGAGAACCTTGAAGGGGCGGAGCGCATCAGGGGTATCGTGAAAGACCTGCGTTCTTTCTCGAGGATTGAAAGCGACGAGATCGTGCTTGTCAACCTGAACGACGTCATCAACACGGCCTGCAACATAGTATTCAACGAGATCCGGCATCGCGCCAAGCTGGTCAAGGACCTCGGGCGGCTTCCAATGATTGCCGCGGACCGGGGCAAGCTGACTCAAGTGATGACCAACCTGATCGTCAACGCGGCGCAATCCATCGAGGAAGGCGCGGCAGACGAGAACAAGATAAAGGTAATCACGAGTTTGCAGGGCGAGAAGGTGCACATTGTCATCGAAGATACGGGCAGCGGCATTCCCGAGTCGGTTCAGAAGAGGATCTTCGAGCCGTTTTTCACGACCAAGCCCCGTGAGCTAGGGACAGGCCTGGGCCTTTCTTTGAGCGCCGAGCTTGTCAGAAAGCACGGCGGTGAGATCCGTGTGTCCAGCATAGAGGGGGAGGGGAGTCGTTTCGAGGTAATACTGCCGGTCGATACGAACTTACTTGTGTCAAGGCTGGCGGTCAAGCCGCCGCTGGCTGTTCAGCCTTCCGCCGGTCCAGCCCGGATTCTCGTGATAGACGACGAGGCGATGATCCTCTCGGCATTCAAGCGGGTTGTCGGACGTATACACGAGGTCGTGACCGCCGAGGGCGGAGGAAACGGACTCGATATTCTCGAGAAGGACGCGAATTTCGATGTCGTCATCTGTGATCTGATGATGCCGAAGGTCGATGGCGTAATGGTACATGAAAAAATCCGGGAGATTGCGCCCAACCTGCTCGACAGGGTAATCTTCTGCAGCGGGGGCGCGTTCACGGCCCGCGCAAAGGAATTCTTGGCTACAGTAGAAAACGTTGTCCTCGAAAAACCCATCGATTTCAAGCTGCTCGGTCGATTGATCGCACAGGTCAGAGTCAAGGGGCGCGATTAGGCGCGTGTTTACTCGAAGCCGACGATACCGGCCGGGATTGCTCTACAGCGAGCAGCTTTGATCGATTTTCGCGGGGACAGTAGATCGATAATACCCGAACGGGTATTTCTTTGATTTTCAGACGATCGAGATAGAACCGAGGTAGCCGGTGTATTGCAACCGGCGCACCTTGCAGGCTTTCCGTCCGTCGAGCAATGGGACCTTTCGTATTTAGCGATCCCATCTATGTTTATCCCGGTATAGTCAGTCCGGGATGTCATGCCGGTATGCTTTAAGCCGGCACCCAGTCTTCGAGCGACGACCTCGGCGCTTTTTGCCGTGCCCCCGGGTGCCCCCGCGGCGGGGGAGGTGTAATAACCTCCCCGCATACTTGCTGACAGCGCGGAATGCTCGTTACCAATCGGCCTTGTACAGCGCGGTTTACGGTGCTAGTTTGAAGAATAATTTCCTTGGAGAACAAGATGAAAACATGGGTGCAGTGGGTTGCGATGATGATGGTGTTGTTTACATCCTGGTCGGCCAAGTCCGATACCATCAAGGTGGATTTGAACGTCCCTGAGCCCGCCCTCCGGCAGGACGCCGACGGATTCGTCCACCTGGAGGTTCCCGGCTACATGAACATCGGCCGGCCCGGAGAGCCGGAGCTGCCGGTGGGCTTCCTGCAGGTGCTGATTCCCCCGGGGCAGCAAGTGGATTCGCTCGAACTGCTGCCGGCCGAAGCGGTGGATCTCAAGAGTAACCGGGTCGTTTATCCCAAGCAGAAGCCCTGGCCGTTGAGCTGGGGGAACAGGCCCCACACACCGCCGGACCAGGCGATCTACGGCAGGAGCGGGGCCTTTCCGCCGTCCCTGTTGCGGCCACAGCCGCTGCAAAACTTCCGGGGATTCAAAATCCTGCCGCTTTTGGTGTACCCGGTGGTCTACAATCCGCAAACGGGACGACTCGTGTTTTTCCCGACATTGACGGTGGTGGTGCACACCTCGCCCGACGGCACGGCCGCTTCGCCTTCTTCGCGGTTTTACCGCGGTTTCCGGCGCGACTTCGACGCCGTACGCCGGTTGGTGTCCAACCCGCATTCATTGTCCGCCTACCGGGCCCGGACGGAGCCTGCGCGGGACACGAATCGCTACGTAATCATCACCAGCCAGCAACTGGCCGGCTGCAGCGGTCAGTACAACTTGCAGTTTTTGGCCGACGACAAGGCCAGCCGCGGCCTGAGCCCGATGATCAAGACCATGGAAGACATCCTCGGCGAATACTCAGGCGCCGACGATGCCGAGAAGGTACGCAACTTCATTGCCGACATGTACCAGAACAACGGCACCGACTACGTGCTTTTGGTGGGGGATGCCGACCTGCAGGTGGTGGGTGGCGAGACCCAGGCCCCCATCGTCCCCGTGCGCGGCCTGTGCTGCTATCTCGACGGCATGGGCACCGAGGAGAACATCCCCTCCGATCTCTACTATGCCGCCCTGGACGGCAACTTCAACGCCAACGGCAATTCCTGCTGGGGTGAACAGGACGACGGCACCGACCTGTTGCCGGAAGTCTGGGTGGGCCGGGTGCCGGCCGACAACTGCACCGAGGTGGGAAACTTCGTGCACAAGACGCTCGACTACCAGAACGCCGGCGGTGACTGGTTGCGCAGCGTCTACATGGTGGGTGAGTGGCTTTGGGACAGCTATCCGGGTTACAGCTTCGGCATAGACTTCCTGATCGACGTGCAGAACTCCTCCAC
>CAZXHT010000028.1:49826-56022 GCA_964640665.1 uncultured Myxococcales bacterium | reverse complement strand
GACGGCTACAATACCAAGGGTTTTTCGGAGAGCACCTTCTACCAGGTTACCGTGATGGACGACAAGTTCGAGGACGGTCCCGATTGCCCGGGTCAGTCCAGTCCCTGCTGGACGGCCCAGGAAATGCTGGACGTACTCAACGGCGGCAACCATATCATCAACCACCTGGGGCATTCCTACACCGACTACAACATGCGCCTCTACTGCGACGACATAAGCACCGGGCTGACGAACACCCTGCCGTTTTTCGACTATTCACAAGGCTGCTATCCCGCGGCCTTCGACAACCGCACGGATTATTACGATGGCTACGCCGTCCTCAGTCAGGACTCGTTCGTCGAGTACCTTCTGCTGGGCGGCCGCGGCGCCTTCGCCGCGGTGATGAACACCCGCTACGGCCTGGGCTGGTCTTCGAACTATTTCCACCGTTTCTTCTGGGATGCGGCCTTCAGAGAAAGCATGAATCAACCGGGACCGATGCAGGCCTATTCCCAGGAGAAGATGAGTCCCGGGGTGTGGGCGGACAGCGGCATCCAGTGGGTATACTACGTGGCCAACTTCTTCGGCGATCCCGAGATATCAATTCACGGCATTCTGCCCATGCAGGGTCCCTACCTGACCTACTTCGATCACGAGGTCACCTCCGACGGCAGCAACCAGATTCCCGCCGGCCCCGGCCGGCAGGTGGTCATGCCCATCACCCTGCGCAACATGGGAGCCGACGCGGCCACGGCGATAAGCGCCGCGTTAAGCAGCAACAGTCCGCTGGTGAGCATCACCCAGGCC
The DNA here is from genome assembly GCA_964640665.1 of uncultured Myxococcales bacterium. Lineage (GTDB taxonomy): Bacteria > Myxococcota > B64-G9 > B64-G9 > B64-G9 > DATKYQ01. The sequence continues at coordinate 55,236 of CAZXHT010000028.1, read as the reverse complement.
AATCCCGTCTTCGCTAATATCGCCGCCGCCGAGAACGGTCGTTCGACGACCCACGCCGAGTTCGACATCTCCGCCCAGGCACAGGACGGGGAGCAGATGGACTTCAGCCTGGACTGGACGGCCGGCGGCGGTTACTCGGGCAACGCTATCTTCTCGGTGCGGGTCGAGCGCCCCATCCTGGTATACGTCGCGCACACCGTCGATGATTCCGGCGCGGGTTGCGACGCCGACGGTATCGCCGACGCCGGTGAAGCGTCCACCTTCTCGGTCAGCATCGAAAACCAGGGCAGCTCTGCGGCCAGCGACGTGATGGTCAGTCTGAGCGCTTCCCAGTGTGCTATCTCGGGGCCGGTGAGCCTGGGAGCGATTCCGGCCGGAGGATCGGCCAGCGCCGACTTCACGGTGACAGCGGAGCTTTCCATGGCCTGTCCCGCCGAGGACTGGTCCTTCGCCGTGTCCGTGCAGGCTCAGCAACTGCCGCAGGCAGACAGCTCCGGGTTTGTCGAGACCCTCAACGCCGATATCGTGCAAGATAATTTCGTAGACGACATGGAAGGCGCCCCTCCCAACGGCTGGTCGCACTCGGCGGGTATAGGCAGCGATGACTGGGGCTATGTGACGACCTCATTCCATTCCCCCAGCCATGCCTGGTTTACGACCGACCCGGGAACAAAATCGGACAAGTACCTGATGATGCCGCAGCTTGCCGTTGATGGCACGGCCTGGCTGACATTCTGGCATCGGATCGATAGCGAGGCCAACTATGACGGGGCGGTCGTCGAAATTTCGGTAAACGGCGGAGGCTTCCAGGATCTCGGCAACTACATGACTCAGAACGGCTACAACGACAGCATCAGTTCATGGACGGATTCAGCCCTGGCCGGCCGTCCCGCCTGGGCAGGCAGCATTGCCTGGCAGCAGGTGAGTGTCGACCTGTCCTCCTTCGGCCCCGCCGACGTGATCGTGCGTTTCCGTTTCGCCAGTGACTCGATGGTTAACGCAAGCGGCTGGTGGATCGACGACGTCAGCATCGACTCCCAGGTGCCGATTTGCCAGCAGCAATCGTGCAGCCAGGCACCCGTGGCCGATGCCGGACCCGACCAGGTGGTGCCGACGGGAGCCTTGGTGCAACTGGACGGCAGCCAGAGCTACGATCCGGGAAGCGCCGGTTTGCAGTTTTCCTGGAACCAGACCGGCGGACCGGCGGTGAACCTGAGTGATCTCCTGGTGTCCCGGCCTACCTTCAGCGCACCCACGGTCAGCGGTTTTGCCGCTCTTGATTTCGAACTGACGGTGAGTAACGGCACGCAGAACTCGAGCGACAGCGTCACGGTAACGGTCATAAACTGCGATGACGGTGAGGAGTGCACCACCGATGTCTTCACCGGCAGCGGTTGTTCCCACACCGGACTGGCCGACTGCACCACCTGTGGGCCGGACGGCGTCTGTATGAACGGCATTTGCCAGGCCGGCGGCCAGAATACCGAGGTCATCTGCGACGACGGCGACGCCTGCACCCTGAAAGACATCTGTCAGGCAGGCTCGTGTCTGGGCACGGACCCGGTCGTCTGCCAGCCGCTCGACCAGTGCCATCAGGCGGGAATATGTAATCCTGCCAACGGCGCCTGCACGAACCCGGAAGAGCCCGACGGCAGCGTTTGCGACGACGGCAATGCCTGCACCGGGACAGACGGCTGCCAGGCGGGAGTATGCACCGGCAGCGACCCGGTCGTCTGCCAGCCGCTCGACCAGTGCCACGATGCGGGAGTGTGTGATCCTGCCAACGGCGCTTGTACGAACCCGGAAAAGCCCGACGGCGGCGCCTGCGACGACGGCGACGCTTGTACCGCAGCGGACGTCTGCCAGGCGGGTGTATGCACGGGTACGAATCCGGTGAGCTGCCAGGCAGCTGACGAATGTCACGGCGCCGAGTGCAATCCCGTAAGCGGCGAGTGCGAGTTCCCGCCGCTGCAAGACGGCAGCGCCTGCGACGACGGCGATGCCTGCACCGGGACAGACGGCTGCCTGGCGGGAGTATGCACCGGCGGCGACCCGGTCGTCTGCCAGCCGCTCGACCAGTGCCACAGCGCGGGAATGTGCGATCCTGAATCGGGTACTTGTTCGAACCCGGAAAAGGCGAGTGGCAGCGCCTGCGACGACGGCGACGCTTGTACCGCAGCGGACGTCTGCCAGGCGGGAATATGCCTGGGCGCGAACCCGGTCGTCTGCCAGCCGCAAGACCAGTGTCACCAGCCGGGTGAGTGCGATCCTCAATCGGGCACGTGTTCGAATCCTGAAAAGCCCGACGGCAGCACCTGCGACGACGGCGACGCCTGCACCCAGGTAGACAGTTGCCAGGCTGGTGAATGCACCGGGACGAGCCCGGTAAGCTGCCAGGCACAGGACGAATGTCACGCAGCCGAGTGCGATCCGCTAAGCGGCCAGTGCAGTTACCCGGAACTTGCCGACGGTACCTCCTGCAGCGAGGGCACCTGCCGGGGAGGGGTGTGCACCTCCGAACCGTCGTCCGGTTGCGGCTGTTCCGCCGCCGGCAACCGGTCCGGCATCGGTCTTGTCGTGATGCTTTTGGGAATCGCCATGGCAATATCCCGCCGCCGGCGACCTTCCGGCCGGTCAGATATCAGGCGTGTTGTCGGAAAACCAGGCGATTCGGGACTTGAGAGCAGACTGTTACTGGACGGTCACGTCCAGGGTGAAGCCGCCGCCGCCACTGTAAGCATCGGGAACGATGATGTAGCTATCGTCCGCCGTTACATCGTAGGTGAACTGTTCGATCCCTCCGCTCATGGTGTCGTCGGCGCCGACAACGCAGCTTCCTGTCGGATCTGCACAATCGGTTATCATGTAGAGCGCGCTGTCGGTAGTGGCTCCCGCATCCGGCGTCTGCGTCACGGTGATGGTCTGTCCTGCCACCAGGTCGATCGAATAGAATAATTCGGCACCGTTCGTCGAATAACCGGTGCAGCTGCCACCATCCAGATCGACGACGTTGGTAGCCACCGCGGTGGTGGCCTGGATGGATGCGTGGCCGCTGCCGTCCAGCGTGATGGGCTCGGCCGTCTCGCAGGTGTCGTTAGCGGGCGGCGGCACGTAGGTGATGATGATGTCGAATGTATCGGCGGGGGCCGCGTTGCCGCTTACGTCGCGAACCAGCACGAGATAGTCGCCCGAGTACGGAGCAAGCACCATACCGGCGTCCAGGGCCTCCCCCGGATTGGTGCCCGTGGCCTTGAGACCTTGACCGAGGCCGTTACCGCCCGGGTCGGGCTGACTGTCTGCGTTCAGGAAGGCAAAGACCATGACCTCGGGCACGAGCTGCCCCGTCGGGGTAATGACGACGCTACCCGCGAGGCCTTCATCGCTGGTCGTGTAAAAGGCCGCATAGCCGGTGGTTGCGTCCAGCGTCAGCCCGGTGGCTTCGACGATCGTGGAGTTGGAGGTCAGATGACCGATAGTGGGTGCGACATCCATGCTCTTCATGGTGACATCGTAGCCGCCGGGCACGGCACCGTCACCCTGATCCATGTGCCAATGCACGAAACGACCGGCATAGCGAGTCACGGCCAGCGGGGGATCGACCAGGGAGCCGCCCGCGTCAATGGCGCTTATCAACGTCTGGTCGGTTTCCATGATCAATGTCACTGGCTGGATCCAGTTGGTATTGGCGTAATCGGTGAACATGAACAGCTTGTCGGCTGAGGCCTCGAACTGGTCCAGGCCGGCCGGGTAATAGGTCATATCGGGGAACTGGACCGGGGAAAGACCGGTGTTTGGTCCCTCCACCAGCAGCGATTCCGGAATGTCGATGATATCCTGGGTGTAGCTGACCGCCTGGCCGGTTGTTTCCGATACCTGGACGATCAGGCTCATGTTGTCGTAGCCGTATATCAACTCGGACGATGGAATCAGGTATATTTGGCCGGTCCAGAAGTCGTAATATGAATAGGATTCGCTCTCGGCAAGCAGCCCGCCGTCCAGGTTGAACACCTTCACGGCGAGATCGTAGTTTTCGTCCGGTATGAGCGCCGAGTGGAAGAACCAATCGTACATCGCCAGGTCGAACAGGAACAGGTTTTCTTCGCCTGCCGCCATGTCCATGCTGGAGCAGTCAGTCGTGTCGCAATCGATGTAGGATCTGGGGTTGACATCGAGAGCGTACTGGTTGTTGGAACCGGCAACCAGCAGAAAGTCCTGTACCAGCAAGTACTCACCGGTCGCGGCCATGAACAACACTTCGGAGTTTTCCGCCGCGCTGTACGAGGTTGCTTCGTTCAGCAGTTGTCCATCGGGAGCAAACAGCATCAGAACCGGGAACGCATCGCTGGCTGTGTCGGGAACCGGCTGGCCCGCGGACACCGCCTTGACCAGTTGCCCGTCGATGTTGTCCATGCTGTAAAAATGCAGCTTGCCGCCGGTAAAATCCCCGGTTTCGTTGGCCGGGAGGTTTGCCAGGGCGGTGGGCGCCGGATCGGCAAGCCTCTCCAGCGTCATGTAGTAGGTGAACTCATCTCCTCCCACGGGGATGCCGCCTGTCCCGAAGGTTTCGTCCACCAGGTTGTTGTAATCGGTCACCTGGATGAGGTAGTAGCCGTCTCGCGGCAGATAGAGTTCGCGGGTGGAGTCGAGGCCGTTGGGGTTCATGCTGATGCGCTGGTAAAAGATCTCCCAGGTGGACGGATCCGGTCCGAAGGTGGCGGTATCTATCCCATAGACCACGAAGGCGGGCAGGCAGGCGTCTTCGGATGTGGCCCACAAGCGCAGGTAGATACCCCCGGTGGTGGTCTGGAACAGGAAGGCATCCCAGTCCGCATCGGCAATGCCGTCGTCGTTCAAGTCGGTGGGGGTTTCGATGATACCACCGAGCGAGACGGCGTTGTCCGGGCCGACCGCGGGCAGGTCGAATTGAGGGACGGCCGTTTCGTCGTCGGGGACGTCGGGATCAGGAAGATAATCGGCGACGCAATCGGGGGGGACGCCGGAAGGCTCGCACTGACTGGTGAGAGGGTTGTAACTATCGCCGGCCTGAGTGCATTCCGGGTGGGTTCCCCCACCGCAGACTACGTCAGGCACGCAGACATCGCCTTCCAGGTGGGTGCCGGGAGAGCAATCGGGAACGGCCACGCACTGCGTGCCGTCCCAGTACTCGTCGTTCGCGCAGGCCGGATCGCAGTTGCCGGTTTGCTGGTTGAAGGTGGTGCCGTCGGCGCAATCGGGAACGGCCACGCACTGCGTGCCGTCCCAGTACTCGTCGTTCGCGCAGGCCGGATCGCAGTTGCCGGTTTGCTGGTTGAAGGTGGTGCCGTCGGCGCAATCGGGAACGGCCACGCACTGCGTGCCGTCCCAGTACTCGTCGTTCGCGCAGGCCGGATCGCAGTTGCCGGTTTGCTGG
>CAZXHT010000028.1:11793-49726 GCA_964640665.1 uncultured Myxococcales bacterium | reverse complement strand
TTTGCTGGTTGAAGGTGGTGCCGTCGGCGCAATCGGGAACGGCCACGCACTGCGCGCCGTCCCAGTACTCGTCGTTCGCGCAGGCCGGATCGCAGTTGCCGGTTTGCTGGTTGAAGGTGGTGCCGTCGGCGCAATCGGGAACGGCCACGCACTGCGCACCGTCCCAGTACTCGTCGTTCACGCATTGAGGTACGCACTTACCGTCCTGGTTCACCGTGCCCACGCCGCAATCGTTTCCTCCTCCGCAGGCTGCCAGCAATCCGCTCAGGCCAAGAGCAAAGCAAGTCGCGAGTGCCAGTAGAAATCGTCGTTCCATTACTGTCCCTCCTTGGTTATGTGGTTTTGATAAATCGAACAGAACGCAAGCAACATCATGCTAAAAAGAATTTGTCAAGGGAAAAACCAATCGGGACAGTTTTGGTCCCTCTGTCCGTCGAACAGTGGGTCACCTCTAAGGTTTTCCACTTTTCGCTGGTTGACTTCTGTGTCCGAGCATGATATATAAATTATACCTAATCGATATCGCAGTTGGAGGTGTTATGCCGGGATTGCTGATCAAGATGTTGCCGGACGATATTCATGCCCGGCTCAAGAAGCGAGCCGCGGAAAACAGGCGCAGCCTCAGCAGCGAGGTCATTCTCTTGCTGCAAGAGGCATTGGCCGATCGAGCCGGTCCTCCAACGCTTGCGGACCTCGACAGGATGCGAATTCGCGGCGGCAGGCCGCTGACCCAGGACATTCTGGATGATGCCAGGCAGGCGGGCCGCCCTTGATTGTCGCCGATACCAACCTGGTGGCCTACCTGCTGATAGAAGGCGAACGCACTCAAGCCGCCAGGCTCGTCTGGCAGAAGGATCCGGATTGGCGCCTTCCTCCTCTTTGGCGCAGCGAGTTCCTGAATGTGCTGGCCACATCGGCGCGAGCAGGCGTCTTGTCTGCGAAACAGGCGATTCGAGCCTGGAGGGCGGGTATTCAACTGCTTGGGCACTGCGAGCAAGAACCGGGTGGTGAGCCGGTTCTGCAAACCGCCCTGCAATACGGCATCTCCGCCTACGATGCACAATTCGTCGCCGTGGCCGTGAATCTTGAAATCCCGCTGGTCACCGGAGACAGAAAGTTGTGTTCGGCTTGCAAAGGTATTGCTGCTTCCATCGAGTCGTTCGCCGGACTCGAATAATAAGCCTGCCTTGCCGAATTCAACCTCATCGGACGGATGACGTAGATCCTGGAGGGTTGTAAAGCGTCGATAGGGTAGCCGGAAGTGTTCTGCCCCGGCTAGCATGGAGGCTCCAATGAGCTGGACTTGTCCACACTGTGGTGAAATGATTGAGGAACCTGCTACCGGCGACATTCGTTTCTGTCTGCATTGCGGCGAGCCTTCCGGGTCTGGTGGCGACAAGACCCAGGTGGCCGCGCAAGACCTGCCGCCTGATACCCAGCGGCTGGACGGCGTTCTGCGCGCGGTCATGGTGGTCTTCGGCCTGATTTGGCTTGTGCTTTTCTTCGTGCCCTTCGGCAAGGCCTCCTCAGGGGTGGTCATGTCTTGGGATCTGCTGGCCGACCGGGAAGGGATGAGCTACCTGGTGTCCTGGCCGCTGATGCTGGGGCTTCTGTTTCTGGTGCTGGGCGCGGTTGAGCCTTTTCCCAAGTGGCTGCGTTCGGGAGCGGCGCTTATTTTTGGGGCGGCCTTTCTGATCATCCTGGGGACGGAGGAGCCCGGCGGGCCGCTCGGGGCGGATTTACGCTTCGCCCTGGTGGGCGGTTCGGTCTGGCTGCTTATTTTCCCGCTGGTCGGGGCCGGCTTGCTGCTCAGGGCCCGCTCGCCCCGTTCGGTGTCGGCCAGGGTGCTGATCGGTCTTGCGCTGCTGTTCGGTATCGTCGCCTATCTGACAGGCGCCGACGGTCAATCCACCCTGGTCGGGGCATTGCTGCGCTACCTGGGGGAAGGCGAGGCAATTCGGGCCGTGTCACGCATTTTGATCCTGATTCCCATGTTCCTGCTGCTGGCGTCGTCGGTGGGATTTCGCATGCCGACAAACGCTGATGACACCGCGCGCGGCTGGGCGGTCAAGTTGAGTTGGATGTGGGTGTTGTACCTGCCGCTTTTTTGCCTGCTGTACGGTTTCATGCTGGGAGTATCCGAAGAGAGCGGCTATTTCTTCTTGATGTTTTTGAAAATGGCCGCCTACCTGGGCGGAATCGTCGCCGCCCTGATGGTTTCGATCGCCTGGCTGGCCGGGTTCATCCCGGCCAAACTGCTGCCGCTTTTCAAAAAGTGATTTTTACTTGCGCAGGACGCTCAACTCGGTGTGCAGGCCGTCCTTGGTGAACTCCAGGGTGGCGCGCAGCGAGCGCAGTGAGTCCAGCAGGCGGCCGAGCGGCGAGTCGGGCGAGGGGCGTTCCACTTTTTTCGGTTGCCACAAAGAGCCGCTCAGCGAGCCGACCACCTGGTCGTGCCCGGGAGCGTACTCGAAACTGTTTCCAAAGGCGCTTGCTATCCGGTAGCCCAGAACCTGCTCCGGCTTGATACGAGCGCCGGGCCCGAGTCCCGCCGTGTGAGCCACCAGCCACAGGTTGCGCAGATGCTCGCGCTCGGCGGGCACCGAAAGCGACGCCAGGAGTTTCTTGGCCAGGATGAAGGCCTTCCGGGCCGCCTCTAGGTCGAGGCGCAGGGCCATGTGGGCCTTGCCTGCCGCGCCGAAACGCATGGCGGCCGTCTCGGGATTCTTAGCCGCTTTACTCCCGGCGTCTACGATATGTTTGAGCGCGTCCAGAGAAGTGCTGACATACAACATGTCTCCGACGGCCCCGTAGTAGATCGCGGCGTCTTTCAACTCGTCATCGGCGTGCGAGCCCGGCGCCGGCTTGATGGCGGTGAAGGCCGCCCCCTTGTAGGGATCCGTCGGTTCGAAGACCACCAGGCCGGGAGCGCCGGTCTTGACCACCGACTGCAAGGCGACTAAAAAAGCGGCCAAGCCGAACTTGTTCTTGACCTCGATGCCGAAGACCATCGGGACCTTGAACAGATTCTTGGCGTTTTCATGCTCGATCAGGTCGCCGAGGATCTGGTTGTCCTCGACCCAGAACTCGATCCGCTCGCCGATCCATTCCACCGTGGCCCGGTTGTTGCCCAGCATGTTGACGGCGAACGACTGGGCGCGCTTGAGGTCGGGGCTATCCGGGTTCAGGTGGGCGGCGTAGTGGAAGACCACCGGACCCGAGCGTGCCAGCGGCTCGAGATCTACCGCCCGGCCGCCGAAGGCGATCTTAGTGTGGTTGTATTCCGAGTTGTCGATCAGCGGCAGGATGGTGATGGACAGGGCGACGTCCTTACCGGCCGTGACGCGGATGCCTATGGGGTCGAAGTAGCGCCGCCAGTAGTTCTGGTAGAAACGCCGGAATGTCTCATACTCGCTCTTCTCCTGCTTGCTGACCAGACCGACGGGAATTTCGATATTTGGCGTGAGATAACCCAGGCGGCCGTATTTTTTTGATCCGGCCGCGAAGGCGGTCGGATCCCAGCTGATAGTGTCTCTCGGCTCGGTGTAGAGTTTCTTGCGATCGATATAACCTTGCTTGACCAACGCGCCCATGCCGGGAACGCGCGCCCCGGGATGTTCCCAGAGATAGAACAGGGCGGCGTTCTTGACCATTTCAAGCGAGGTGACCGTCTCGATGCGGCGCTTCTGAGAGATTCTCAAGGCCGGTCCGGTCAGCATGCGCAACCAGGGGTCCGAGAGGAAGATGAAACCGTCCTCTCCCTTGGCGCCCAATGGGTAAAGCGTGCGCATGTAGACGAAATCGAGGCTCTTAGCAAGCGCAGGACGCCGGCCGAGCTTGGCGTCGATGATGCGCCGGATGGCGGTCGGACTGTTCGAGTAGACGTAGTAGTCGCCAAGCTTTGCCCTGTGGCAAGATACCTGGCGATCGTCGGTCAGGAAACGCTGGATGCTCACCCCGCGGTAGCTCTGCCTGGACTCCTTCAGATCGGGACGCCGCTTGCGCGCCTCGTCGATGTAGCGCCCGACGGCGGCCTCGAAGAGAGCCTGCGACTTGAGATGAAAGATCAAGCTGAAGTCGCTGCCCTCGCGCAGGTAGGGATCGCTTCCGGTGACCACCAGGCTCTCAATCACCGCCGGGCCCAGCAGATCGGAAAGCCACGAGGCACGGATGCAGATCTGGCGCTCGATCTTCTCGCGCGTGCCGTAGTCGCGGCCGCCCATCTCGAGTTGGGAAAGCAGGGATCCTCCCCAGGCATCCAGGAAATCGAGAAACGTCCTCAGGGCCTTGGATGTCGTGAAACGGATGTAGTACTGGTCGGCGGGCACCAGCCCGGCAATCTCTTCTATGGCCGGCTTGTCGTCGCCGATCATCTCCTTCCAGGGATGCGAGCGCACCGTCACACCGGCAATCTTTGAAACCGGGATATTGCGTTTGCCGCGATCGCGGCTGGTGGTCGTCAGGCGATCGAGTTGCAGCGATTCCTGCAGGGCCAAGGCGCCTGTGGTTACCTCGTACAGCTCGCCGCGGCCGGCGGTTCTTCGTGTTCGCCTGAACGAGATGCCGCGGCCGTCCTTTTTCATGCGTTTGCGAAGACACTCGAAGGCATAGGCGAAGAAACTCTGGTCGGCGGGGGCGATAAAGGCGATCATAAAATCGGCCTCGGCCATGATCCATGCCTGGGCCAGCCCCCTGGCGTACCTGGCTTTGGTGAAATCTACCCTGACAGGCTGGTAACTGTAGTTGCCCTCGGGGTTGGGAAAGCGCAGTAAGAAATCCACGGCCGCCTTTTTCGATAGCTTGCCCAGGAATCTCGCCTCGGCGGGCGGACGCCTGGAGATACCGGGCGATATGAATGGCATGTGTGTTTGCCTGTCGTTCTCGGCAGTCAGCGCCCGAAAGACCAGGTTGGCCGTTTGGTCCCGGGGGATAAGCGCCAGCGCGTCCGGCGCCCAGTTCCACTCGCGCGTGAATTTCGGTCCCTGCTTGCTGCTGAACTCGAAGTAGTTCTCGGGCACCCCGGCGGCCGGCCAGTTCAACTCGACCGAGAAGTAAAGCTCTCCCGCGGCCCGCTCGATCTCGACCGAACGGATCTCGATCTTTTCGCCCCCGGCGGGGACCGCTGCGGGGACGGCGTAGGCCAGCAACAGGAAGATCAGCGACATGCAGGTGGTATTCGTCTTGCTCATGGAGTATTCTCCTTTGCGGTTGGAGAGAGCAGCATAGCACAGCGCGGCTCCGCCGCAACCCCAATGACCCGCGCAGTACTCAGAAAATCTTCGCGGGCCGCGAAGATTTTCGGGGTTAGTAGTACAAGGAAACTGATCGAGGGAGGATAAACTTGATCGACTTGCACGCCCATACCACCGCCTCCGACGGCACCCTGACACCCGCCCAACTCATCAGGCATGCCGCCGATCTCGGCCTTTCCGCCGTGGCCGTAACCGATCACGACACGCTCGACGGCCTGCCCGAGGCCAGGGTCGAGGCCCGGCGCCTGGGTGTCGAACTCGTACCCGGAATCGAAATCAGCCTCGACTACAAGGGGCCCAAGGTATCCGGCCGTTCCGGCTGGATGCACCTGCTGGTCTACTTTATCGACCCGGGCGGATCGCTGGCTCTGGAGCTTGCCGATCTCAAGCGCTGGCGCGCCGAGCGCAACGGGCGCATGATCGGCAAGCTCAACAAGCTGGGAGTGGATATCACCCTCGACGAAGTCGTTGCCGTCTCGGGCGGCGGCCAGGTCGGCCGGCCGCACTTCGCCCGGCTGCTGATCGAGAAGGGCTTTGTCGACAACTGGCAGCAGGCATTCGATCGATATCTTGCCAAGGGCGCACCGGCTTATGAAGACAAACGCCGACTGGCGCCCCGAGAGGCGATCTCGAAAGCGCGGGCCGAAGGGGCGCTGCCGGTTCTGGCGCATCCGTTTTCGCTGGGTCTCGACGACGACAATCTTCAAAAGAAACTCGTCGAGTGGAAATCAATGGGGCTTAGCGGCATCGAGGTAATCTACCCGGATCACGACGACGACTACCGGGCGCGTCTTGCCGGTCTGGCCCGCGATCTCGATCTGATCGAGACCGGGGGCAGCGATTTCCACGGCACCAACAAGCCCGAGATCGAACTGGGGCGGGGCATCGACGGTAACATCGGCGTGGCGGACTCCGTCCTGGTGCGCCTGAATACCTTGCGAAGGGAGAACCGCCAATGAGCAGGCCGGGTAAGAAGATCGTTTTCATCGGCGGCGGCAGCGTGCAGTTCGCTCCCGGCTTGATCGCCGACTTCATCCGGACCAAAGATCTCCATGGCGGCACCATCGTGCTGGTCGACCTGGACGAAGAAAAGCTCGAGACGGTCTACGACTTGGGCCTGCGGTTGCTCGAGGCCGGCCGGGCCGACTACTCGCTCGAACGGACGACGGATCGACGCGCGGCGCTTTCCGGGGCCGACTTCGTGATCGTCTCGGTCGAGATCGAGCGCATGACGACCTGGGAACAGGATCGCAAGATACCCTCAAGCTTCGGCATCCGCCAGGCGCTGGGCGAAAACGGCGGCCCGGGCGGGCTGTTCCACGCCCTGCGCCAGATACCGCCGATCGTCGAAATCTGCCGGGATGTCGAGCGGCTGTGCCCCGGGGCGCTGGTGCTCAACCTGTCCAACCCGATGAGCCGCATCCTGCAGGCGGTTTACGACAATACCAAGGTCGCTTTCGTCGGCCTGTGTCACGAGATCGCAGGCGGCAACGACTACCTGGCCCAGGTGCTGGGGAGGCCGAAAGAAGATCTGGCCGTGTGTGCGGCCGGGCTGAATCACTTTTCGTGGTATCTGCAAATCAACGAAGCATACACGGGCGAGGATCTCTACCCGCGGGTGCGCGATCTCGTGCCTTCCAACGTCAATCGCGATCGCCTGCTGGTAGCCGACCTGCTCAGACTGACCGGGTATCTCTCGATAACCGGCGACAGCCACATGGGCGAATACTTGAAAGACGGGCACATCCGGCGATCGAGTTGGGCGCCGGACAGCGAGCCGCTGGATTTCTTCGCCTGGTACATGGCCTACATGAAGGTCCAAGACGAACGCATCGCGGAGTTCGTGGCGGGAACGACACAGGCCGAAGAGTTTTTGGCCAAGCCATCCGGAGAGATCGTCGCCGACATAATTTCCGCCGCCGCTCACAGCCGCAAGGAGAACTTCGACGCTTTCAATCTGCCCAACGACGGCTACATTCCAAACTTGCCCGCGGACTGCATCGTCGAGGTGCCCGGCCGGATCGACGGCGAAAAATTCGGAGGCCGCCCGGTCGAGCCGCTGCCCGATGTGCTTGCCGCTCTGTGCGGCCGGCAGGCGGCCATCCAGAAACTATGTTCCCGGGCCGCCATGGACGGCGATCGCCGGGCCGCCCTGGAGGCGCTGCTGATAGACCCGGTCGTACCCGATCGATTCACGGCCGAGAAGTGTCTGGAGGCAATGCTCGAAGCGAACCGCGCCTACCTGCCGCGATTCTTTGGATAGGTTTCCGCCGCTTGTTGAGAAAAAGCAGGGCAGTTGGTACTGTTTAGAAAGCGGCAGCCGGTGGTGTTGCTATTGTGGAGGACGAGGGTATGAAGCTGGACTTTGGTTCCCTTGAAAAGGCGCTCGCGAGCCTTCAACGCGCTATATCGCGCTCAAAGGCCGCGGCAAATGACGAAGAGTTGCGCGACGCCGTGATACAGCGTTTCGAATACACCTATGAGTTATCTTGGAAGATGTTGAAACGACGCCTGGAGCAGGATTCGCCAAGTCCACAACAGATCGACCGGCTGGCATTCAACGACTTGCTCAGGGAGGCTGCCGAGCGGGGGATGATAAGCGATGTACGGCGTTGGATGGAATACAGAGAGCAAAGAAACATAACCTCGCATACATACGATCAGAAGAAGGCCGAGAGTGTATACGCGACCGCCCTGGATTTTGCAGGGGATGCCGGGATTCTTCTGACCAACTTGGAAAAGCGCAACCATGATTGAGATTACTCCCGCGGATCTCGAGACCGTGAAACGTATCCTGGCCGGGCAGGCGCCGGATCGAGAAGTCTGGGCTTTTGGATCACGTGTTCACGGCCGCGGGCTGAAGACTTTCTCCGATTTGGATCTGGCCGTCATGGGAGAGAGTCCGCTCGAACTATCCTGCCTGGCAGCCCTGAGAGATGCTTTTTCCGAATCCGATCTTCCCTTCAAGGTCGACATCGTGGAATGGTCAACGACGAACAAAGTTTTCAGAAAGATCATACAGGACGAGCATGAAGTAATCGTAGCTAACCGCGCGCCCGCCACCCGAAGGACTCCGGTGGTGGCTTGTCTGGTGCTGGCTCTCATGTGTGTCGCGGGAGCCGTCGGGAAGGCATCTGCCCAGACCCTCGTCGTCGCCCCCTGCCGGGACGAATCGAGTTCCGAGCTGGGCAAGAACGCGCAGCAGGTCGTGGTAAAGGCGCTTGGCGACCAGGGAGCCAAGCTCATCGACTACAAAGATTACATGCAAGAGGTCGCGCGCCTGGCGATGGGTAAGCAAAACGCGCTCACCCGCTGGGGTATGCAGAAGGTCGCCGCCGGCCTGAAGATCGACGGCATTCTTACCAGCTCGGCCTTGCTCCAGGGGAAGAAATATCTGATAGCTTTTTTCCTGTTCGGCGCGGACGGCAAGCTGGTTGTCAAGAAGGCCTATCGCCTTGCGAAGCCGAGCCTGCCCATGAAAACGGCCCGCAAACTTTCCGAACTTGTTATCGCCAAGCTCGGGCCGAAAGTCGCAAAAGCTCCGGCAGCCGAGACAGAAGAAAATGAAGCTTTAGCGCTCGTGCCCCTGGCGGCAGTCGAAAGCGAGCCGCCAAAAACGCCGCCGCCGGAGACTCCGCCGCCGCCGAAGTTGTCGCCGCAATCCGAGAAAGACCAGCAACAATGGAAGGGCCTTCTCAAGCAGGCCGAGGAAAACCCGCAAGAGGATGCATCCGAGAGCAGCGATGAAAAGCCGCTGGTGGTCGAGCAAGAAGGCCCGCCGGAAATGCGCGAGACCAATCCGGCCGCCTCCGCAAGGGTCTCGCGCGCACCCCGTAAACCCACAAAGCCGACGGGCAGCCTGCCCGAGATTCTGATCGCGGCCGGGATGAGCATCAACACCCGGGCGGGGCTCAGCCCCCGGCACGAGGCCGGGGCCTATCCGGGCATCCGCATCGACGGGCGCGTTTTCTTGGGCTCGCTTCTGGACACCGTCGTCTTGCGCGACATCGGTTTCGAGGGCATGTTCACAAAAAGCATTGGTCTTGCGGCCGAGCCCGAACTGCTCGACGAGAGTTGGGACGCTTCCCAGATGCGCTGGAACGTCGGCCTGGTTTACCGGCTGGCCTTCGATCGGCTGCCCTTGGCTCCCGCCTTTGTGCTCAGGTTAGGCTATGGAGCGACTAGCTACACCATCGACCACGATCATCCCGAGCTGATCGACGCGGGCTACACATATACTTCTGGAGTACTCGAGATCGATCTCAGCCTGGTAGGATCCTGGCTCGTGGCCCAACTTTCCGGCGGCTACCTGTTCAGCGTCTGGCCGACCGATGAGCTGTCCGGAGACGGATCGGGGTTTTTGCTGTCGGCCGGATTGCGGACGGAGCTTTTCGGCGGGCTGAGCCTCGGGCTGGGCTACGAGCAGTTGCAATTTTTCATCAACGATCGATCCCTGGGTCAGACCTCCGATCGCTTCCAGCAGTTCTACCTGCGCGCGGGTTGGTTCCAGCGTTGATCGGGGAATAAAACGAAAGGAATAGACAACCATGAAGATACCTGAATCCGGCCTGGCCCCTGACGCAGTGCTCGAAGAAATGCGCGTCAAGCGCGAGCAGGACGCGGACTGGCGCTCCGGGAAAACCTGGAGCCTGGTGTATTTCCTCGACGACGAGCACACCAGCCTGATCAAGAAGGCCTACCAGATGTTCTTTTCCGAAAACGGGCTGAGCCCGATGGCGTTTCCTTCGCTGCGGCGCTTCGAGACCGAAGTAATCTCCATGACCACCGAGATGCTGCACGGCGGCCCGGGGGCCATCGGCAGCATGACCTCCGGCGGAACCGAGAGCATCCTGATGGCGGTCAAGGCGGCCCGCGAGTGGGCCCGCAAGAACAAGCCCGAGGTGACGCAACCCGAGGCCGTCCTGCCGATCACCATCCATCCCGCCTTCGAAAAAGCCATGCACTACTTCGACGTCAAGCCGGTGCATATTCCTATTACCGAAGACTACCGGGCCGACGTCGAAGCGGCCCGCCGGGCCGTTGGCGACAACACCATACTGATGGTCGGATCGGCCCCGGCCTACCCGCACGGCGTGGTCGATCCCATAGCCGAGCTTGCCCCCATCGCCGCCGGGCACGGGATCCTGTTTCACGTCGACGCCTGCCTGGGCGGCTTTTTATTGCCTTGGCTTACCGAGTTGGGCCACGACATCCCGGCCTTCGATTTCCAGGTGCCCGGGGTGACTTCCATGTCGGCCGACATCCACAAGTACGGCTTCGCCGCCAAGGGCGCCTCGACGGTCATCTACCGCGACGAAGAGTTGCGCCGGTACCAGTACTTCGCCTACGCCGACTGGCCGGGAGGCCTGTATGCCTCGCCCAGCGCGACCGGCACCCGCCCGGGCGGCGCGATCGCGGCCGCCTGGGCGACGCTTAGGCACCTCGGCCGCCAGGGCTACCTGGCCACGGCCAAGAAGATCATGGAAATAACCGAGCGCCTCAAGAACGGCATTCGGGACATCGAGGGCCTCGAAATCCTGGGCCGGCCGCAGATGAGCGTCTTCGCCTTCACTTCCAAGCGCTGCAACATCTTCGCCCTGGGAGAAGAGATGGAAAAGCGCGGCTGGCACCTCGATCTCCAGCCGGGCGCGCTGCACATGATGGTCACCCCGGCCCATGAGAATATCGTCGAGCCTTTTCTTACCGACCTGCGCCGGGCGACCGAAGCGGCGGCGGCGGCCGGGGACCAGGGCGCCGCCGGGATGGCGGCCATGTACGGCATGCTGGCGGCCATGCCCGACCGCGGGCAGGCCAAGGAGATGGTTCTCGAATTCTTCAATCAGCTGATGAAGCCGGGTGACTGACAGCGCCGTGAACATCCCGCTCGCATCGATACAGATCGCCCTTGCGCTGCTGATGCCGCTCATGACTCTGTGGCTCGAGAAGCGCTCGCGCATCGTGCGCTTTCTCAGCCCGGTGGTGGTCTGCTACGCGGTGGGCATGTTGTTCGGCAACCAGCCCTGGGTGCATTTTTCGACCAATGTCTCGCTTCAGGCCTGCAACGTGACCGTGGCCATGGCCATTCCGCTGTTGCTCTTTTCGGTCAACATCGTAGCCTGGCTCAAGCTTGCAAGAAACACGGTCTTGTCTTTCGCCTTTTGCATGATCTCGGTAATGCTGGTCGGGGCGCTTGCGCACGTTATTTTCGGGCCGCAAATGCCCGAGAGCGAAAAGATAGCCGGCATGCTGGTCGGGGTGTACACCGGCGGCACGCCAAACATGGCCGCTATCGGCACCGCCCTGCATGTCAAGCCGGAGACCTTCATCCTGCTCAACGCCGCCGACATGGTGGCCTCGTTCGCCTACCTGTTTTTCATCCTGACGCTGGCCGGACGGCTGCTTTCGCGCCTGGTGCCGGCCACCCCGCGCACGGGAGAGCCCGAAGACGAACCAGACGGCCCGCGGGCAAGCCTCGGCCTGCCGCCGGCCGGCGTGATCTTTCCCGGCCTTTTGTTGACCGGCCTGATAGTCGCCGCCGCGGTCGGGGTCGGCTGGCTGTGCCCGGAAAGCGTCCGCGAGGCGGTGGCCATCCTGGTGATCACCAGTCTCTCGGTCGGCGCCTCGCTGCACCCCAAGGTGCGCGCCATGCGCGGAACCCACGACATGGGACAGTTCTTGCTGCTGGTCTTCTGCGTGGCCATGGGCTTCACAACCGACTTCAGCCAACTCTTCTCATCGACCATGACCACGGTGTTGTACGTGGCGGTGGTTCTTTTCGGCGCGGTGATTTTGCACTTCACGCTGGCGATAATTTTCAAGATCGATCGCGATACGATCATCATCACCTCGGCCGCCGCCATTTTCGGCCCGCACATGGTCGGGCCGGTGGCGCTGGCGATCAAGAACCGCCAGGTTCTCTTCTCGGGACTGGCCAGCGGGCTGGTGGGCTACGCCGTCGGCAACTACCTGGGAATAGCCCTGGCCTGGATGTTGGGATAAGCTGAAAAAATGAAACGATTGATTGTATTTATTGTCTTGGCCGCTGTTGGTTGCTCCGAACCCGCCCATCAACCGCCCTACAGCGAGATCGTCACCTTGACCGGCACGCCCTACGAGCGCGGCTACCGGCACGGCGAATTGCTCGAGTCCAAGATCCGCTCGCTTTACACCACGCTGCTCGAGACGTCGCTGATGCCATACTTGAATCGCGAGCAGGGTGACGTCGAGGCTTTCCTGGAAGAGTACCAGAAGCCGGAGTACTCGAACGGGCGGTTTTCCTACCAGCTCATGTTACAGTCCGGTCAGAACCTGGAGAAAATTCTCGAAGACGAACATCCCGAGTACGTCGAGGAGATGCAGGGCGTCGCCGACGGCTCCGGCATCGATTACGACAAGATCCTGGTCCTCAACACTTTCGTGGACACCATGCTGGCCTTCCGCTCGGTGACCTTCTTCATCCGCCAGCTCCAGGCCCCGCGCATCCAGCGGCTCGACTTTATAGCGGCCGATCTTGCAACGGACGGCATCGACAACAACGGCGACGGGCTGATCGACGAAGATAACGACGGAACGGTCAAGCAACATCTCTATCGCGACGTATACAGCGACGAGTACGCCCCGCGCCCGGTGGCTTCCATGGTCGAGGTTCCGACGGACGTCCGAATTCACCTGATCCTCTACGATCCGCCCGGTCTTGCCGGGTTCAAGGATCCCGACGGCGAGCAGAAGCCGGGCGAGAGCCAAGGCATGGATCCCGAGACGCTGCGCATCCAACTCGGCACGACCGTCTACACGGCGGCCGACGAGTGCATTACCACCGCCCTCTGGGGCGACGACCGGATGGGCCTGGAGGTGGTCTTCACCCCGCCGGGAGGACTGCCGTCCGCCTCGGTCGTCTCGCTGATAGTCCAGGCCGGTAACCTGTCGCGGATTGTCAACCCGCCCCCGGTTCACGCGCGCTTCATGCGCGACGAGCGCATCGTCTTTTCCACCCGCGGCTACGGCCTGCGGCCGCACCAGATTTCAAACCTGGGCGAGTGGGACGGGCGCAGCATGCCCACCTCGATTGGCTTCGCCGTCAGGAACGGCGCCACTCCCGACGGGCGCATTCGACTGGCCCATCATTTCGCCTTGCTCGATTCCAATACCTCCCACAAGCACGCCGTGCTGCTCGTGCACCGGCCGGATCAGGGTAAGGCGCACGTCACCCTCGGTTGGGCCGGGTTGATCTGGGGCTTTTCGGGCATGAACGAAGACGGCCTGGTTTACATGATCAATCCCTCCGACACGCTCGACAACCCGCTGGCGGGACAGGTGAGAAAGCAGGTCTGGATGGCCAAGCTGCTTTTGGACAGCACGCCTGTCGGGCTCGAGGGCCGCGAGATGTTGACCAACATGAGCAGCGTCCCCGAGGCGAAAGAGTTTCTGGCCGCCGAGGGCAGCACCTTCGGCTGGAACCTGCTGCTCGGCGACAGCCAGGGGCGCATGGCGGCGGTCGAACTCGACTCGAACATTCTCGAAGATGACGACGGCGGCTTCAGCGTCTTCGGGCCCGAGACGTCCGATCCGGACAACCTCGACCCGCACGGCAGACGCCTGGCCTCGGTCGGGCCGGACGACCTGCGCATTGCTTCGCACTTCGTAAAGAACACGCCGGACATCGACAGCATGATCCTGATTTTCGACGTGCAGCCGCAGCACTTCTGGTCTAGCTTCTATTACCGCTCGCTGCGCACCTGGAACATTCTCGGTCAGAAAATCGCCGCCGGCTACGGCAGGCTGGGCACGCAGGAAATAATCGAGTTGCTGCGGGTGCCCGATCTGGTGGACCTGCGCGACAGCATGAACGCCGTGGTCTACGAGCCCGGGAAAACCCGGTTGCATTTTGCCATGGGCCGGGTGCCGGCCACCGACGCCGAGTTCGTAGAATACGACCTTTCCGGGGGAGCGGAGGAGGCGACCCCGTGAGACACCAAGCGGCGGCACTGATCTCGGCGGTCATATTGCTCGCGCCCGGCACGGTTCCGGCGGGCTTCACCGATACCGCCCCCGCCGGGACCTTCGTAATCGACGAGAGCATCTCGCTTTCGACTCTCAAGTATCGTTACGACGATGACTGCCGGCGCACGACGCTGATCGATTCGGTCGAACGCTACGAGCCGGGAGGGGGAATGCAGGGGGTCTTGACGCCCAACGCCGTGGTGAATTTCCTGGTGCTGATCAACCAGGTTCAGTACGGCCTTCTCGACAACCTGTCCGTGGCCGTCGGCATTCCGGTGGTGCTGTCCACCGACATCGATCTCGATCTGCAATGGGCGCCCGGCGACTACCAGAACTCCCTGGGGCGGGCCTACAGCGAACAGGATTTCTGGGAATGGGCCGAAAGCCTCGGCCAACCGAAACCCACCGACTGGAGCGGCAGCAAGGGAGTGCTGGGCGACATCATCATCGGGGCCCGCTATCGTTTCTCGGACGACATTTCCTGGTTGAGAAGATCGGGCCTGAAGATGTCCCTGCAGGTTCTGGGGGCGCTGCCCACCGGGCGGCAGGCGCCGCCCGAGGAAATCGCCGCCGCCGGCACGACCATGTGGGACCTGCACTCGATGGGCGAGCTCGGTTTTCACCTGTCTTTCGACAAGGACTTCGGCGGGCGGCTTATGGGCCGCCTGGCGCTGGGGATGGACCTGTTTTACGAGTTTCTTTTCAAGCACACCTACACTACCGCCACGGGCGCAAAAAACCCGCTGATGCTCAGCTACGCCTCCTACGTCGGAGGGCACTACACGCTCGACCCGGGCGACTTTTCGGGCGTCTCTTTACAGCTGGAGGCGGTGCCCTTCTACGGCCCGGCCCTGGCGACCTGGATCGTCGGCCACGACGCCGCCGCAGCCGAGCGTCTGCCGCCGATGGTGACCGTGCTTGTGCGCTACACCTTCACCTACCTGGGCCAGTCCGACTGGGAATCAGACTCGGCCATCTGGGACTGGGAGCGCGAAAAACTGTGGCTGCCGGGGCAAAAGAATACTCTCTGGGCCAAGTTGACGCTCAGCCTGCTGCGGGTGGGCGTGCCGCTGCAGATATACTTCGCCTATCGCAACCAGAGCTGGCTGGCCGGAAAGAACTCACGCGCCGCGGATGTATACAGCTGCGGTTTGGTGTTGCCCGCAAAGTTCTGGTGAAAGAAAAAACATCCTGAACGGGAGCGAACGTGAAAAAAATTGCCATGACCACTTGCGGCTTGATGTTCTTGTTTTCCGGCTGCGCGGCGTCGACTTATCTCGGCTACCGCATGTCGCCTGACTATCCGTCGGAAAAAAGCGAATCGATCTTGATTTCCGGGCTGACGGCCCCGGTCAAGATCTACCGGGACGAGTTGGGCGTGCCGCACATCGACGCGCAAAACGAAGACGACCTGATGCGGGCGGTGGGTTTCATGCACGGGCGCGAGCGCTTCTTCGAGATGGACACCATGCGGCGTTACGCGCGCGGGCGCCTGAGCGAACTGGTCGGCGATCAGCGCGTGCCGCTCGGAAGCACGGTCGATCTCGACGCCTCGATGCGCGGCTGGGGCTTCGAGCGCGAGAGCAGGGCCGAAGCCGCAGCTCTCGACCCGCAGGCTTTGAGACTGATGACGGCCTACGTCGAGGGAGTCAATACGGCGCTTTCGCGCCATAAGCCCATCGAATACCGGCTGCTCAAAATCGAGCCCGAGCCCTGGACCATCGCCGACAGCTTTGCGGTGGCCTATATCATCGCCTGGGGAGTCACCCACAACTGGCGCCAGGAACTGTCGCGCCTGGTGATCGCCTCGCACGTCGGTGTCGAGCGCGCTTCGCGGATATACCCCCACAGCGCCTTCCCCGGCGGGGCGGCGCTTCCGGCCGGCGGAGAAAAGAGGGAGCTGCCGCCTGCCGTAGTGCCGGAAGTCGCGGATTTATTTCCCGCCCGACCGTACGATCCAGGCAAAGAAAAGACATCGCTGCTGCAGCCGCGGCCATCCGGCGATCCGGCCGACGGGCTTTGGCCGGGGCAGGGCTGGTTCAGCTTTGCCAGTAACGGCTGGGTTGTCGGGGGCGGACGCAGTGTCTCGGGCAAGCCGATCCTGGCAAACGACCCGCATCTGCCGCACATGCTTCCGTCGATAGTCTTTCAGCAACACCTGCACTGTATGGACCTCGACGTGATCGGCGCCACCGTGCCGGGCATTCCGCTGGTGCTGATGGGGCACAATCGCGACGTCGCCTGGGGAATGACCGCGGCCGTGGCCGACGCGGCCGACCTGTACATCGAGAAGCTCGATCCGCAAAACAAACAGCGCGTGATCGGCCCCGGCGGGCCCGAGCCGCTGGTCGAGGAAAAAATCGTCATCCGGGTACGGGACGGATCCGAAATGCGCGAGATAACCAAGCGCATCCGCAGTACGCCGCGCGGGCCGCTTATCAACGATCTCTACCCGGGAGCGCTTCCTGACTGGTCGCCGCTGGTCTCGGTTCACACCGGCACGCTTGCCGCCGGCAAGAGCATCCTCGGCCTGCGGCTGGCCAACCGGGCCAAGACGGTGTCGGAGCTCAGAGACGACATGCTGCAGATGGCCTCGCCGGTCAACGCGGTGCTGGCGGCGGATGTCAACGGCGCGATCGCCTTGTTCGCAACCGGCCGGGTACCCGAACATAAAAACCATCGCGGTACCTTCCCGGTGCCGGCCTGGCTGAAGAAATACGAGTGGACGGATTTTCTCGGAGCCGATCAGATGCCCTATGGCCACGGTTCCGGCGACGACTTTTTCGCCAACGGCAACAGCCTGATGCGCGATCCGCAACACGGCGCCTTGTTTCAGATCGACTCGGCGCCGGTCTATCGCCTGGAGCGCATTAAAGAGTTGATAGTCGAGACCGCCAAGCACACGCCCGAGAGCCTGGGCAATATACAGGGCGATGCCGTGTTGCTCCGCGCGCGCAAACTGGCGCCTTTTATTGTCTCGGACCTCGAGGGGATCGAGCGCAAGAGCGAGATCGAAAAAACCGCTTTAAGCCTGCTTTCCGCCTGGGATTACCGGGCCACGGTCGACTCCGCCGCCTGCGCCGTTTTCTTCGTCACCTATCGCCTTGCGATCATCGGGGCCATGCTCGACGAGGTCGGCCAAGCGGGAGTCGACTACCTGCTCAAGCAGCGCTATTTCTCAAACGCCGTCGATCGCTGGTATCCCGAGGCCGATCACCCGGTCTGGGACGATCGGGCGACGCCCGGGCAAGAAAAGCGCGCCGACGTCGTCCGTCCGGCCTTCAGGCATGCCACGGCCTGGCTCACGGAAAAACTGGGAGACGATCCGACACACTGGCGCTGGGGGGCGATCCACGACATGCACATCAAGCACGCCTTCGGCGACAAGGCCTCGGCCTTCAGTCTGAAGGCCCGCCAGGCGCCGGGAGCCCTGTCGGCGGTTTGGAAGGCCCACTTCGATCTGGGCCACCCGACGACGCCCTACCGGGCCAACTACGGGCCGGTCTTCAGGATGGTGGTCGACATGGCGGACGTCGAGCATGCCCGCTGGATAGTCGACACGGGCTCGTCGGGCTGGCCGCTTTCGCCGCATTACAGCGATCAGTACCGGCGCTGGAGGAATCTCGAGTACGCGCCGATGATCATGAACTGGGACGAGATTTGCGAAAACGCCCGGGCCGTGATCAAACTCTATCCCCAAACATCGATGGAGGAGAGATGAAGGCGACGAGACTAGCGGCGACGATTGGTGTATTTTTTGCGTGTTGCGCGTTGTTGTTTTGCCCGGCGCTTGCCGCCGGCGACGGCGGGCTCAGCGGAAAAGCGATCGAAACTCTGAGAAACTCCTTGCGAATGGACGCGCGGACGAAAAACGCCATCGACGCCCTTTCGCAAAACGAGGTCAGGAAGCTGGTCATAGACACCGAGGCCAGGAAGGGCGTCGCCAACTTCTTTTCCGACAAGGTAGACGCCAAGGGAATCACCAACCAGAACAAGTCGGGCCGCTGCTGGATGTTCGCCGCGGTGAACACCCTGCGGCCGGCGATTATCAAGCGCCTCAAGCTCGAGAAGTTCGAGTTTTCTTGCAACTACCTCTTCTTCTGGGACAAGCTGGAGAAGTCCAACCTGTTTCTCGAGAAGATGATCGAACTGGCCGACCGTTCGCTGACGGACGACCGCGAACTCCAATGGTGGCTGCGCTCGCCGGCCGGCGACGGCGGGCAGTGGAACATGGCCGTCGACCTGATCGAAAAATACGGCCTGGTTCCGCTGTATGCCATGCCCGAAAACACACAGAGCAAGGAGAGCCGCTACATGAACGCGGCCTTGTTCCGCCGCCTTCGAAAGGGCGCTTTGGAAATCAGGACCAAGCATGCGCGCGGCGCCGCGAAGGCGGAGCTCAGGACCGAGAAGACGAAAATTCTCGAGGACGTCTACCGCATCCTGGCGCTCAACCTGGGTGTGCCCCCGGCCAAGTTCGAGTGGCGCTACGAGAGCAAGAAGGGTAAGGACGGCAAGCCCACGGCCAGCAAGCCCGAGATCATGACGCCTCGAGAGTTCTACCGGAAGGTGGTCCGGGTGGATCTCGGCCGCTACATCTACCTGATGAACACACCCAACCATCCTATGGGAAAGCTTTACCGCATCATGGTCGACCGCAGCCTGCACGACTCGCCCGGCATGACCTTCGCCAATGTCCCGATCGCCGCTTTGAAGAAGTTCGCCGTCGCCGCGGTCAAGCGCGGCGAGGCGATCTGGTTCGGGGCCGACGTGGGCCAGGACTACGACCCCTCCGGCTGGCTGGCGCCCGAGTTCTACGCGCTGGAGAGCTTGTACGGGGTGGATTTCTCGATGAACAAGGCCGAGCGGTTGGGTTACCGCGAGAGCCTGCCGACTCACGCCATGGTTTTCATCGGCGTGGACATAAAGAACGGCAAGCCGCGCAAGTGGCTGGTTGAAAAC
This sequence comes from uncultured Myxococcales bacterium, assembly GCA_964640665.1. GTDB lineage: Bacteria > Myxococcota > B64-G9 > B64-G9 > B64-G9 > DATKYQ01. Next base: position 30,512 of record CAZXHT010000028.1, on the reverse strand, counting down.
AGCTGGGGCGAAGAGCGCGGCAACAAGGGCCTGTGGACCATGACCGATCGCTGGTTCGACGAGTACGTCTACGCCCTGATAGTGGACAAGAAAAAGCTGCCCGCCCCGATTGTAAAAATCTTCGAACAAAAACCCGTCGATCTCCCGTACTACGACCCGGTTTGGGCGAGGTGACCTCCGAATCCGCATCTCTCCCTTCTTCCTGCCGCCCGGCCCGGAAGCATTTGGGATCCGGCTTAATGTTCTGGCTCCTCGTGTCGTCGGCGCTGTTTGTCTACTTCGTGTACGTCATCGCCCTGGGATGTCTTCCAGAGGGCCCGATGGAATTCTCCTACTTTCCTCCCGTTCAGTTCCGACTTCTCGACCCAATGAACGGATTCACTTTCGAACAGCTTTTCGAGCACCTGTCCAGACTGCTGATTGCCACTCCAATCCTGGTTTTCTTCATTCGCTTCATCGCTCGTCGGTTTCGCTGCGAGGCTCCCAGCGACCGGACACTGTCGGCAGCGACGATTGCCGTCGGTGTGCTGAGCCTGGTTTATATCGGCCTGCTGATGATAGGCATCTTGCGAGGCCGCGCCATCGTCGATGACGAGCTGACATACAACATGCAAGGCAAGCTCCTGTCGGAAGGACGACTCGGCTATGACAATGTGCCTTTCACGTACGAAGGTGAGTTGTTCACCATCATCTCGAAGGCGGGTGTAACGGGGAAATACACTCCGGGCGAGCCGCTGGTCCAGGCTGCGGGAACGCTGGTTGGATACCCGGCGTTGATGCACATTCCCATCGCCGCCCTGACGTTGTTCCTGCTCTATCGTCTCTTCTCAATATCCGGCCGCAGGTCACACGGAAAATGGGCGGTTATTCTGCTGGCTTGTTCCCCCATGTTCGTGTTTACGTCCGCCCACGGCGTTTCTCAAGCCACATCCTTGATGTGTGTGGTAGCCGCGGGAGTCGGGCTTGAGTTGACCGCCTTCAAGTCTCCATGGTCAGGCGTCTTGCTGGCTTCGGTCGGCATTGGATTCGGTATGCTCGTCCGGCCGCAGTCGATGTTGCCCTTTGGTGGAGTGTTTTCGATATTCCTGATCATACTCTGTCTGAGGTCTGGATATTTCCGCCAGTTGTCTGCGTTCGTTGGTGTGTTGCTGCTGTTCGCTCTTGTCATCGGCCTCTACAATAAAGCGCTGACCGGCTCACCGTTCGTGCTCCCCTGGTTTCTGTTCTCGGCCCCGGAGGCCTACGGCTTTGGCGAAGTTATCGCGGGCAAGGGGATATATCACACCCCCGCGAATGGCTTCGCCAACTTGTTCGTTTCCCTCGTACGATTTGACGCCTGGTGGCTCGGTTGGTCGTCCAGCCTGATTCTGCTCTGGTTGTGGAACAGGACAGGCAGGCCCCGGGAGCACGCCGGACCATGGCTCTGGTCGGGATTTGCCCTGATCGTCGTCAACTTTTTTTATTACTGTCCGGGGGTGTCTGACACCGGCCCATACTATTACTACGGGCTGCTCATTCCGGCCTCAATCCTCGGCGCCAATGCGATCGTGCGCGGTTTTCGCAAGCACCCGGCCCTCGTTGCAAGCCTGCTGCTGGTTCAGTTTGGTCTCGGAGCTTCCATCTTCTATTTCAACCACACGCGGCGCATCGCCAGGCTGGTAACGGAAATCCATGCCGACGCCGATAAGGCAATTCGCTCGATTCCCAAACCGGCCCTCGTCTTCTACGAGCCCAACCGCTCCGAGTACCTGTTTTCAGGCTGGCTGTATTCACTGTTTCCCCGGCGCTGTCGCTCTTCGAGTTGCGACGTGGTCGTGTATCCAAGGCCGAGACCGGAGCAACTGAACCAGTACCTGTCCGCGTATCCAGGCCGCGGTTGCTGGTATTTTCGCTATAACCCGGAGAGTCTTCAACCCGAGTTGCTTACCTGCCGGGACGCGGTGCCTTTGTTTGAGCGCGATGTCATACTGAAGAATGTCAGCTACAAGGGCCGTATGTCGACCGCATTGATGCTTGGAGCAGGTCTTTTCGACGAGTGGTTGAGGGGCGAGACGGCCTATCTCTGGGTTGACAAGGAGAAGCATGTCCACCCATTTCACCCATCGGTCGCCTCACCTTCGGGGTCAACGAATAGTCAGCCGTTCCAGTAGCGCGGGACGACCTTCTTGGCGCGCTAGCACGCCCCGGAGGGGCAGCCGTGATTTCAAGTGCCGGCATACTAACCGTCATTCGTCGACTTTCCCGATGTCGACTTTACCGATGTCCCCGGCACCCGAATCTGGCACCCGTTCCATACTGTCTAGTTGACACCATGTAGCCAGCAGGCTACAATTGATCCGTGATTGAAGTCCGTAAGACTGAGATTTTTGTCAGGTGGCTGGACGGATTGCATGACATCCGTGCGCGTGCACGCATCTTGGTACGAATCGAGAGATTGGCGACCGGAAATCCTGGGGATGTTGAGCCCGTGGGAGGAGGAATCTCGGAGTTGCGGATAAATTATGGTCCAGGATATAGGGTCTATTACAAACAGTTCGGAAAGATAATGGTCATTCTATTGGCCGGCGGTGACAAACGTACGCAGGCTAAAGATATCAAGACCGCCTTGCGCCTGGTGCAGAATCTATAGGAGCGTATCATGGCTAGTACTAAAACTAAGACCAAGACCAAGACCAAGACTAAGACTTCCAAATACGATGTCAGCGAACATCTTCGTACGCCGGAGGAAATGGCTGCTTATCTCGAAGCTTGCCTTGAGGAGGCCAATGGTGATGCCGCTTTCATTGCAAAAGCTCTGGGCGATATTGCCCGTGCCAAAGGCATGTCTCAGGTGGCGCGTGATACCGGTCTATCCCGCGAAAGTCTTTACAAGGCTCTCTCCGGAGAACGAAGTCCCGGCTTCGACACAATTCTCAAAGTCGTAAAAGCATTGGGCATGAAATTGCGGGCTCAGCCGTTCCAGTAGCGGGGGACGACCTTCTTGCGGCCTGCCGGGCGTTTGTACCATTCGCGGGCGTAGACGCGCTCGCCTTTGGGGATCTGAAGCAGGCGCCTTACGCGTCGATTACGGTGGTCGGTCGCAGGATCATCGCCCACCTCAGAGATTCGCTTCTGTGCTTGCCTGCAGGTCGATGTTCAGCTTCTTCAGGGATTCGATCACCCGTCGGTAGCGCCAGACGTGCTGTTGGCGTGAAACCAGGCGCTTGAGGCGAGGGGAGAAGAGTTCACGACCCTCGAACGGTCTGATCAGGTAGTCTCCAACACCCACGCCGATGGCCGAGACGATCTTCTTGAGGTTGCTTTCCGTGGAGACCACGAACACTCCCACGTCCGGGTGTGCGGCCCGCAGTGTCTCGACGACATGAGCCGCGTCGGGGCCGCCTTCTTCGTCCACGAAGATGACAACGTGATATTCGCCCGCCGCAAGCAGCGAGACGGCTTGATCGAGAGAAGGGGCAGGAGTCACATCGTAGCCCTGCCCGCGGGTGTTGTTGGTAAGCGAGGCGGGACCGATGATGATCAGGCGGCCTTTTTCTTCCTGGCTGCCAGACTTCAAGGCGGCCTCCAGGCGCTCGATGATCTCACGCTTATCACCCGCCGCAAGCTCCATAAGTTGCGATTTGCAGGTGTCGGATAAAAACGAGATCATAGACTTGACTCGCAGCTCGAAATCATGGCGCGCCAGCGCCCCGCGCACCTTCTCGGCAACATAGCCAAGATTAGGGAAAGGCTTCGGGATATAATCGAAGGCCCCGGCACCGATGGCTTCGATGGCCGAGTCGATCGATGCGTAGCCGGTGATTATCAGCACCTCGACTTCTTTCCACTTGGCCTTGATCTTTCCCAGCAGCTCTATGCCGTCCATGCCCGGCAGGTTCTTGTCGGTAATCACCACGGCATAGTCGCGTTCGGAAAGTTTCTCCAGCGCGTCTTCCGCGGTCGGGGCGATGTCGGCCAGGATCTCACGCTGAGCCAGAAGCTCCGAGAGCACGCGCAGGATGACCGGCTCGTCATCCACAACCAGCACGCGCCTGGTGACAGACAGCCCGCGGGCGAATTCGTCGAGGCGTCGAGTCACGAGCTTGAGGGGATCGTTTCCGTCCGGCATCGCGGCGGGCGCCTCCGCATCCTTCTTCTCGCCGGCCTGGTCGAGCAGCAACTCGAAGACGGTCGCGGGCGTCTCCCGCCAGCCCAGTCCCGCCGGATCGCCAAGAGTCAGCCGCCCGCCGTTGTTTTCCGCCAGGGTGTGCGCGATGTAAAGCCCCAGGCCGGTCCCCTTTTCTCCCTTGGTCGAGGTGAAAGGTTCGAAGATTGACCGGCGCATATTTTCGGGTATACCCGTACCGCTGTCGGCGATGAGTACCTTTACGCGTCGCTCGGGCGAAGAAGAGGCCGCGATTGACAGCCTGCCGGGGCCGTTGACGGCGTCTACGGCGTTGCCGATCAGGTTGACCAGGATTTGCACAAGTTGGTTCGGGCCGATGTCCAGATCGGGCAGATCGTCCGGGATGCCCGTCAAGAGCTGGATGTTTTTCTTGGCCAGCCGCTGACGAAAGAGACGCAGGGCTTGCTCCAGACAGGATTTCAGCTTGGCCGATTTCCCGGCCCGGTCGCCGCGCCCCAGAAAAGACGCCACGTCGCGCTGCATCCCGTGCATCCTCGCGGCCTGATTGCGGATCTCGCCGGCCCACTCGGAAATCTTAGCCGGGTCGCCCACGCGCAGGCCCTCGACGATCAACTCGGCGAAACCCTTGATGCCCAGCAGCGGCTGGTTCATCTCGTGAAAGATCGCCGCCGCCATCAGGCCCAGTTCGGCCAGGCGCGCGGAACGGGCGAGCTGGTCGACCAGGCGGCCCTTCTCGAGAACCGTAAAATCGAGCTCGTCTTCCAGTGTTTGAAGAATGTCCGAGAGCTCGCTTGCAAGCTCATCGCCGGCGCCGTCCGCGCACCTGGCCGCCAGGCGCTTCAAGCGTTCGAGGGCCGCGGGCTTCATCTAGCGGAACCGGATTGCGGCTTGTTTTCTTGGCCCCGCAACTTTTCGAGTTCGGCGTTGACTCGATCGAGTTCGGAGACGACCATCCTCAGACGATCGATCAGGATATCGTTCTGGTGACGGGTAATCACGCGATCGAGCGCGCCCTCCACCCGCCTTGCGATGAACTCCACGTCGGCGAAGGGCTTGGTCACATAGCTGAAGGCTCCCATGTCCATGGCCTGAATGGCGGTCTCCATCGAGCCGTAAGCGGTGATCATGATGAACTCGCAGCCCGGTCGCTGCGCCTTGCCGCGCTCGAGAACTTCGAGACCGTCCAGGCCCGGCATGTTCTTGTCCAGAAGCACGATGTGATATTCGTTGCCGGAAAGCATATCTAAAGCGGCTTCTCCAGACTCGGCCTCGTCTATCTGGCTATAGCCGTGAGCCTGCAGGATCGATCGCAGCAGGTTGCGAGACACCCGCTCGTCATCGACCACCAGCAGGCGGAAGAAATCATTTGGGGGACGCTCGGGAATGAAGTCCTCGGCGGAAAGTTTCTCGACCATCTGGGCTCCTTTCTTCACGGAAACTCGGCCGGGTCGAGCACCGACAGCACTTCGACCGAGCCGCCACAGGCCGAAGATACATTGCCGGCCGCGTCGAAGGCAACAACGCTGTAATTATACACGCCGTTGTTCACCAGCAGCCCGTCCTGGTCGCGTCCGTCCCATTCCAGCCGGGCGTCGTTCTGGTTCTGCGAGACGACCTCCTCCAGGCTGCGCACGGCCAGGCCGTCGGCGTCGAAGATGCGCACGCTCCAGAGCATCAGGCCCTGGTCGTCGTAGAGGTCGGCGCGCATCCCGGTAAGATCGTTCTTTCCGTCCCCGTCGGGCGAGAAGGGATCTTCGGTAGTGCCCCGGCAGTTTACATAGGGCTGGTGGTCGTCGGCAACCGCCCCGAAGTTCCAGCTGAAGGCCCCTGCCGATCCATTGTAGTTGCCGTCCAGCGGGTTGCCCCAGATGTCGCTGACAGTCTGTGAGACCGTCAGGGTATATTCTTCCGTTAAGGGATCGAGCAAGACTTCGGGCGCGAAGAAAGCGGTGCGCCGGGCCGCGTCGTAGCTTATTATGCCCTGCAAATCGCCCGCGGACGGCGAACTCAAGGTGATGCCGGCCTGCAGAGTCGCCGCGCTCATCGGCTTGTCGAAGCGCACGGCGAAGCGCGGCGGCGGCAGCTCGGAATACCCGGTCGGCTCGAAGCCGGTTACCCGCGGCAGGCTGCTCGAACCGCTGAAGGTGAAGCCCGCCGTTCCGCGAGACTCGTGATCGGATCGAGCCGTCATGGCCAGCAGTCGTCCCGCCCCGCCGATGCGATCGGCCCGCAGGCTGACATGAATTTTGCCCGCGAAGTCGGACCTGACCTGGATCCCGTCGGCCCCGTCTTCGTCCGGGCTGACGATCTCGCCCCGCGTCGCCAAAACATGGAACCTCTTGCCGGCCTCGATCGTTTGCAAGTAACATTTTGTAATGCGGTCCGAATCGACGTCGATCTCCGCGGCGCCGTCGGCCGGCGCCGATGGCGGCGTGGCGGTCATCGTTATCGGGCCGGCCGCCTCCGAACCGCTGCCTATGCCCAGCGGCAGAAGCGCCTGCGCCCGGCAACCGTTCGCGTCCGTCACCGTCAGCCTGACGACGTACCAGCCGCGATCTGAGAAGCTGTAACTCGAGACGAAGTTGTTATCCGCGTCCCCGGTGCCGAAATCCCATTCGTAGCTCAAGGGGTTCGCCCCGCTCGAGCCGCCGGCGTTGAAGTTGATGTTCTGGTCAACGCAGGCTGTATGAGTCGGGTTTTCGATGACTGCCTGCGGGCCGTCCGTGATAGTCACGCGCAGGCTGTCTTCGGCGGCGCAGCCGAGTTGGTCGCTTACCAGCAAGCGGTAGGTCGTGTCGATATCCGGGCCGGCGCCGGGATTGGCTATCGAGTTGCCGCTCAGGGCGTTGTTCGGGGTCCACCAGAAAGTATAGGCCGGAATGCCCCCCGTTGCCGCGGGATCGCCGCCGATGGTGACGTTGCCCCCGCAGGAGATTTCCAAATCGGGGCCGGCGTCGGCCAAGAGAGGATTTATCAGGCATGAACCGGGGCTGATGGGCAAGGAAGTCGTTGCCAGGTTGGAAGTAACGCCCAGGCCGGAGTCTTCGTCCGTTCCCTGCGCCCGGGCCTCGGCATCGAACCAGCCCCGGTCGCCGGAGCCGGTCGAGAAATTCCAGCTGAAGATCTGTTCCGCCCGGCCGGGGATGTCGGGCCAGGGAGGCGCGGGCTCGACCAGCAGGTTTGCACCGGCGCTGCCGCCGAAGGCGACAGCAATGGGATGGACGCCCAGGGCCGCGAAGTCGCCGTTGTTAAAAACGTGCAGCCGCAGCTCGAATAGCTCGCCCTCGACGCAGGCCGGGGGCGCGAACTCGAAAGAGGCCACCAACTCGACCGGCTGGGCGTCGGAGACGTCGAACAGGTTCGAAAGTCCCTCATGCCCGGCGCCGTCGTCGGCGTGGATGAAGTCGTCCACGGCTATCATGGAGACGGCCAGTGACTCGATGCGTGCGCCGCCGGCGAAGTCGCCGCTTGTCGAAGGCGCAAGCGTCCCGGTGGCGTCGCTCAGGAAAACCGTGCCGGCGAAAACGGTCACCAGGTTGCCGTACGAGTCGCGGGCCCAAAGAGGAACGGCGAAGGGCGCGGATAAGCCCACCCGCTCGGGCACCGGGCCGACATCGAAGTGATCGAGCGAACCGGCCGTTATCTGGAAAGGATTCGACTGCCCGGCGTGGCCCTGCCCGTCGCTTATCGATACGACAATATCCTGCCGGGCCCGGGTTATGGCTACGTCCTCGTCGCGCAGGCCGGCCGTGAAAACGCCGCTCTGCGCGGGCAGGAGCGTTGCGCTGCTGTCTGTGATGTCTACGCTGCCGACGAAGGAGCTTGCGATGTTGGCGTAGGTGTCCCGGGCCGTGAGCGATAAGCTGAAAGGGATACCTGCCGCCTGCGGCGAAGTGACGGGTCCGATTTCGAAGTGGTCTACCGGCCCGGGCAGTACGGCGAAGGGGTTGCTCTGGCCCGTGTGTCCCGAGCCGTCGTCGGCTGTCAACAGGTCGGCCCCGATCGCGCCGGTCACCGATAGGCTTTCGCTGCGCTGGCCGGTGACGAATGGACCGGATATCGCGGGATCGACAGTGCCGCTCGAATCCGAAAGGTTGACAGTGCCGGCGAAGCCGTCGGCCGGGTTGTCCCAGGCGTCGAGCGCGACCAGGCGTGCAACGAACGGCCGGCCCGCCTGCTGCGCCGGAATCTGGTCGAAGACGAAGCGCTCAACGGGTCCGCCCGCGATTTGAATGACCCGGTTGTCTCCCATCAGCGCGGGCGCCGTGACGCCGATGACGACCTGGCCGGAGAGAGTGTCGCGGTAGTAAAAGACGGCGTCGCTGGTGACGTTGGCGATGGTAACCTGGGTGAAAGTTCCGTCGAAAGACCCGGCCGGGCCGGCGTCGAAGCTCCCCGCGGGATTCGATGTCGAAAGATCCACGGTCAGCGGGGGATGGATAGTGACCGCCGCGCCGCCCGCGTCCTGAAGCTGAACGACAAAGGTGCTCGATGGTTCGCCCGCCGTTAGCTGCGTCGGAAATGCTACCAGGCGCACCCTGGCGGAGTTGCCGGGCAGATCGATCTTGATCGGCTGGCTTGCCTGCGTAAGGGCACCGCCCGCGTCGCTAACCGTCAAGAGCGGGTCGCCCGCGAGCGTGTCCTTGTAGTAAAACCCCGCGGCGTATCCTCCCGCCGGAATGCCGAGCCTGTCGATCGTGCCGTCGAAGGCGCCCGCACCATCGAGATCGAAGAAGCCGCTTACGGCACTCGAAAGCAGCAGCAGCTCGGCGGCGGCCGGCAGCGGACTGGGATTGCCGAAGCCGTCGGCGATCTGCAGCTCGATGATCTCGCTGACGCTTCCCGCAAGCGCGCTGCGCGGCGGGCTGGCAAAGACAATGGCGGCAGGCGAGCCGGCCGCGACATGAAATGGAATGGAGCTGCCGTAATGTCCCAGGCCGTCGCTGACGTCGATAACAACCGCGGCCGCGGCGCGGGTGATGGTCACGCTCTCGGTGCGTACGCCGGAGGAGAAATTTCCGGAGCCCTGCGGGGCGATCGTCCGGGTGCTGTCTGTTATAGACACACTTCCGGCATAGGACTCGACCGGGTTTCCCAGTTCATCGATGGCTCGCAGGCTGATCACGAACGGCCGGCCGGCTACCTGGCCGGCCGGCGGGTCGATAGCGAAGTGATCCACGCCGCCGCCGGTCACGTCGAAGGGCGCCGAATCGCCGAAGTGCCCGGCGGAGTCCTGGGCGCGAATGACGACCCCGGCCCGTGCCACGGGTATATTTCCATATTCGTTGCGCGTGCCTTCGGTGAACACGCCGCTGACGCCGGGCGTTAAAGTCTGGGTGGTGTCGGTCAGGAAGACGAAGCCGTCGAAAGAGGTGGCCCGGTTGCCGAAACGATCGCGCGCCGTCAGGCCGATGTTGAAAGGAGTCCCGGCCGGCAGGCTGCCGAACCCGATCGCCACCTCGAAGCTGTCCGCCGGACCGGCATCGATCGATACATTCGCCGAGGCGGCATTGCCGTCTCCGGTGACGTTCTCGACGACGCCGATCACGGCCGTCTGGCCGACGGCGTCGGGGGCTTCGTAGCCGGTCACAATAGCGCCGCCCACCAGCTCGGGCTGGCCGACGAGAGCGCCCGGACCCGAAATGATCGAGAAGTCGATATCGCCCGCGGAAGCGGCCGCTGTCAGGTTGCCGTTGAGATCGGTAAGCCAGCCGAAAAGATCGATCCGCTCGCCGGCCCCGACCCGCGCCTCGGCCGGCAATATGGTTACGCCCGTTGGCGCGCCCCCCCGGGTGGCGATCTCCACCTGAGCGTGAGGGATGCCCGACAAGACGCTCAACTCGGCCTGAATGACGGCGACTTCCACCTTGCGGTAGGTCGAGTAAATCGCCAGGCACTGCCCGCCGAAAAGCACCGTCCCGCTTAAAATTCCCCGCCCGGAGATCCTCTTGAAGACGACGTCCCCGGCGTCTGCCAGCGCTATCATGTTGCCGAACTCGTCCTGCAACTCGGCGGCCAGCGTGACCGGATCGCCGGCCACCGGCGAAGCGGGCGTGAGCGACACTCCCAGGCGGACAGCCGGGCCCGCCATACCGTCGATTGTCGCCTCGGCGGTCAGGCTGTGTGTGGAGACTCTCTCGATCGCTTTAATGCGCGCCTGCTCGACGATGGTGTGGGTGGTATAGTTGACGGCCACGCGGCCTTGCTCCACGGTCACGGTGCCCAGAGAACCGTTGCCCTCGATCAGCTCGAACTCTATATCAGCGGGCAACACGGCCGGGATGATGTTGTCCCGAGCGTCCACCAGCCAGGCCGTAAGCAGAACGTCCGAGCCTGCCGGCGCCGAGCTGGAGGCGGCTAAGATGCGCAGCCCGGCCACGTTGCCGGCCCGGCTGTCAACCAGAACGGTGCCCGAGACATCGTCCCCACTGAGTTGCTCGCCGGCCCGAATCAGGGCGCCTTCCGCCGATGTGGCCGTGTCATAGATGACCTGCACGGATCCGGACACGAGCCGGGAGGGCCGAAAAGAGCCCGAGCCGCTGTCGAGCGAGAACAGCACGTCTTCGTTCGAGGTGGCCGAAACCAACTCGCCGCGTTCGTCCCGCAGCGAGGCCGTGATCGTGACAGGGTCGCCCGCCACGGGCGGATCGTTTTCGGAGAGGGCCGAAAGTTCCACGGCCGCTATCGAGCGCACCTCGAAGGCGGCGGACAGGACGCCGGTTTGGCCGTCCGGCGAGACAACGCTCAGGTCGTACGTCCCGAGCTCCATGCCGGCGGGCACCTGTGCCAAAAGAACCAGCGCGCCGTCTTCGACGATTGGATGCACGTTGACAAGGGCCGTATTGCCCAGGCGGGCCTGGAACTCTCCCTCGAAGAGGATTTCTCCGGTCTTCAGATCAAATACGATACCGCCGGCCAGATCGTCGCCGCGGATGGTCGCCTGCAGCGGGCCGTCAAGCGATGGCCGCAGGCGAACCTTGTGATCCGGTGATATCTGTGTGGGGTGGGGAGCCGGCGCCGAATATATCGAGCAGGCGGCCGCCAGGCAGGCCAGGACAATGGCTGCACTCGATATTTTGCCTGGATGATTCATCGTCTGACCCCCTTTAAAATGTGAACCTGTATCCAAGCCTGGCCGAAAGACCACCCATGTTGCCCGAGATCAGATCGCTGCCCAGCCAGGGGGCGTAGAGGTAGCCCAGATCGAGCAATACTCCGCCCGGCCCGGCCGCAAGTTCTACCCCCGCCCGGGCGAAGGCCCCGGGCGCGACGGTCGCCTCTATGATGGCGGCCTGAAAGGAAGGCGAAAGCTCGACCCGCGTCCAGACGGCCGCCGCCCCGGCGCTGACCAGAGGCGTCCAGGCAGTCTGGTTTTCGATGCGGTACATAACGGCTACCGTCAGCGGCACGGCGTCGATGCTCAGATCAGAGGCGCAGCCTTGCGGGCCGTTCGGACAGGCGGCCTTGATTCGGCTCTGAAAGTAACCCGCGCCGAAGACGATATGAAAGGCGCCTGTAAGGCGCATGCTGAAATCGACGCCTACCAGCGGAGAGCCGAGACGAGCCAGGTTGTGCTCGATGCCGGCCGATAGCGCAAGCCCCAGGTTCTTGGGTGGATCGCGCAATGCGATGCGCAGCTCATTGGTCAACCCGCTGCTGACGGCGGCGCGAATTACCGCCTCTCCCCCGGCCTGTGCCGGCGGCCGGAATATGGCCGCCGTTCGACCGGGAGCTTCCTGTTCTCCCGACACGAAGATCTTGCCGACCGAGCAGGTAAGCAGCGGGTGCGCCTTCGGCACCGGGTTTCCAAAGGCGTCTTCAACCTCGATCGAAACGGGCAATGTCTGCATCCCGTCGGCCAGCATTTCCATAGCGGGCGCCGTGAGCCTAAGAAGAGCGGGCGCCCCGGCCCGAAGCGGCACGGCGACGCTTTGCGAGAACTTGCCGTGGCGCACGACGATATTCGCCGTGCCGGCCTTCTTGCCCGCGCGCAAGGTCGCCTCGGCCCGGGTGCCTTGCAGGCGCACCCGTGACGGCACCGCGCCCAGGCTCGACCAGAGGATGATCTCGGCCGGCCCCTTGGCGCCGTCTCTTGCGAAGGCGCGGATCAGCAGGCGCGATATCGACTTGCCGTCGGCGATCAACTCGGCCGGTTCGGCCTTGACCGACAGCGGTTCGGGTTCGCTAAGCGGTACACGGAGTTTCAGCGCCTTGCCGCCGGCGGACACCTTTATCACGGCTTGCGGCTTTCTCCTGCCCAAAGGAGCTATCCATTCGGCCCGGTAGCGGCCGGAGCCGAGATCGGCCACGGGCCCGACGCTGCCCGCATCGGCCGCAATCTTGAGCGGTAGTTTCTCTACCGGCTTGCCTCGACCGTCCGTCACGCTGACGTCGATGAAGGCCTTCGATTCGCCGTCGGCGACGAGCGTATCGAGCGAGGGGCGAGCCGCGATCTTCAGAACGGTGCCCGGCAGCAGGCGCAAGTAGACGGTCCGCCGGGCCTGGTAAGGCTTCAGCATACGAACGTCGATCGAGGCACGGCCCCCGGTCAAACTGGCCGCGGGCCGGTAGCCGAATGCGAACACTCCGCTTCCGACGGCAGAGAGCTTGCCTGCCCGGCCGCTTTTCGAGGCGATACGAAACAATGGTTTCTTGATTGCCCGGCCCCTCGGCGAATAGGCGAACAGGAAAACGCGGGCCGAGGTCTTGCCGTCGGCGCGCACCGCGCCGGGGCGCATGAGCGTCGCGATGCCGGGGCGGGCCGGGAAGCCGAGATCGATCTTACGCCGGACCTTCTTGCCGCCCGGAACTGAGATTTCCAAGAATGCCTTGCTGAAACCCGGCGCGATCACGGCCGGGATCTCGACCCGGCCCCCGGCGTCGGCGCGGGCCGGGCCAAAGGCCTGCTTTCCGATTCGCACTGTGACCCGCGCGTTGGGTGAAACCCCGGCGGCGATTTTTTTCTGCAGAAGCAGCGGCACCGAGGCGAAGGCGGGCGGGCAGCCGCCGTCGGACGAAAACACCGAGAAAACGGCCACGCCGGGCTTGCGCCACAGGGGCGGGGTGTAACTCGTGACATAGCGCCCGGCTCCCCGGGCTTGAAGCGGCGCGAGCTTGCCGACGTTGACCCGCACAACGGGCGGCGCGGGCAGATCCTTGGCGACACGAACGTTGATCGTGACGGTGTGCCCCCCGCCGAGCACTATCGATTTCACGGGCAGATCGAGGCTGAGGCAGGCGTTGGCGGCCCGCGTCTGTTGCCCAAACAGGCAGGCTGCGATCAGCAACCCCATGGTGAGTGTCTTTTCGGCCAATGCTTTTCCCGTGTTGTATTCTCAGGCTGTATTTTACACCGCCGGGCGGTATTGCTCAAGCAGCCGGCTATTACCAGGATCTCCCAGGGTGCCTTTCCGGTGACCCCAATCCACCGTGTAAATATCGTATCTTGCGAGCGACCAAGGAGGTTTTCACGATCACCGTAAAGATGACCCCGGGTAAAACGAGTTTCTGTTGGTAGTCAGCTTGTTACAATGAAAATGCGGTCACGGGTGGTGGATTGGGGTATTATTGAGTTCTTCTAGCGCAGGTGGGCCGAGCGCCGCAGCGCTGGAAAGGTGATCGTGAAAACGCATCCCCGGCCGGGTTCGGAGCGCACGTCGATCTTGCCCTGGTGCTCGCTGACGATGCGGTAGACATTGCTCAGTCCCAGCCCCTTGCCGTCCCAGTCCTGCTTGGTGGTGAAGAAGGGCTCGAAGATTCGCTCGATGTTCTCGGGCTCGATGCCGACGCCCGTGTCGGCCACCTGGAGCTGCACCAGGTGTCCTTCACTCCCCGAGGCGCTCAGGCGGATACGGCCGCCCCGCGGCATGGCTTTTGCCGCATTGACCAAAAGCTCGCTGATGGCCTTGCCCAGACTTTCCGAGGCGCCCATGATCTGCGGCAGGCTATCCGGGATCTTCATTTCGACCCGGACGCCGCGCCCGGTCAGGTCGTCTTTATGTTTTGCCGCGGCGTCTTCAATGACGCTTTTCAAGTCGACCCGTCCCATGCCCGCGGCGCCGGACTGCGACGATTCGAGCAGGCGACTGACGATTACTCGAATTCGCTGGGCCTCGTGCTCGATGTCTGTAAGCATCTGGTGATCGCCGTCGCCCTGGGGATGCCGGGTGAGCAAGAGCTGCGAGCAGCCCAGTACGCCCATGAGCGGGTTATTGACCTCATGGGCAACCCCGGCCCCCAACTCGCCCATGGCCGCCATCTTCTGGGCCTGGACCAGCTGCTCCTGCGTCTGTTGCAGCTCTCGCGTGCGCTCGTCTACGCGGTCCTGCAACTCGACGTTCCAGCGCTTGATCTCCTCGGTCTGCTGTGCGATGCGGGCCTGATTCTTGCGAAGCTCGGCGCCCATGTGATTGAAGGTCTCGCCCAGCACGCCGATCTCGTCTTTGCCCTTGACCTCGATCTCGTGCTCCAATTCACCGGAGGCGATGGCGTTGGCGCCGCGAACCAACACGTGCACCGGCCGGGTGATGTGGCTGGCAACGAGTAAGCCTATCAGGCCGGCCAGCGCCAGCCCCACCAGCAGCCAGGACACCAGGCGCAAGCCCAGTTCGTTGACGGGCTTGAGCGCCTCGATCAGTGGTTGGGTCACTACGATCGAAAAGCTCGTGCCGGGCACCGGGGCGAAGGCGCCCAACATGGGGCCCAGGCGCGGATCTGAGTAATTGGAGACGGTGGTATTGGTAGTGCCCAGCCTGCCGTCCAATATGCCCAGGCGGCCGACGTCCGCCCGGCTCAGCGCGGCCGCGCGATCGCGGTGCAGCACCAGGCGGCCGGTTGAGTCGACCAGGAAGGCGAAGCCTTTCCTGCCCACCCGCAGACTCTCGATCCGCCGCTGCAGGCGCGCAAGTGAAAACTCGACCGCCAGGCTGTAGCGCTTTTCCTCACTAGAAAGCGCAACGCCCAGCACCACCAGCGGCACGCGCTTGCGCGCCGACACGTAAACTTTGGAGATACGCGCACTTTGCAAAGACGCCGTTCGCGCGGCTGCCAGGAAGGTCTGCAACTCGGCGCCGTCCAACTCTTCATGGCCCCGGTACTCGGCCGAGAACGAGGCGCGATCGTCGACGAAGATGGCCGGGCCGATCTGCCCGCCGCGCGAATCGAAAAGAGCCGCCGCGTTGAAAGAATCTGAAAGTAAATAAACGCGGGTGAGATTCTCTGAAAGGCCGCTCAGGCTCTCGGGCTCGACGTTCATGGCGCCGGCGACCAGGCGCAGCGATTTCAGTTGACCGCTGATCCGGCGGCCGATGATCTCGGCCTCCGCGTGCGAGGTCTTGGCCAGAAGCTCGCGGATGCCCTCCTCGACGGCGGCGCGGCTCTGCTCGAACGCCTGGTAGCCGGCGATTCCGATGGGAGCGGCGGCGACGAAAAGCATGGCCAGGATGAGTTTGTAGCGTAAGCGCATGAGCTTGTGGATTCTAGCATCGATCGTCGGTTGTGGAAATATATGTTATGGCACAGCCTCCGTCAGCGCTTACTCCGCTTGAAAAAACGGTTGACTATGTATGCATAATGTAATAGTGTAAGCATGATGATGTATAGATGCATTAGTTGATGGGAGCCCTCATGTTACGTACGCAGATATCGCTTTCGGCCGAACAGCACGCCTATCTCAAGGAGCTTTCCCGCCAGACGGGCGCTTCCCTTTCAGAGTTGGTGCGCCGTGCCATCGACGAGCTTCGCGAAAAGAACGTCACTCCGGTCAGGAAGGCACTTGAACTGGTAGGATCGTTCGAGGCCGACCGCGACGACGTGTCCGAGCGGCACGACGATTTCTTCCCCGAGGCGCTTTGAAAGTCTGCCTGGACACATCCGGCCTCTTCGCCGCCCTGGTGCGCAACGACAAGAACCACGGGCCGGCCGGGCCGCTACTGAGACAGTTGCTCAGCGGCAACCGGCGGCTGATTATCACGGGCTACGTCTTGCAGGAACTGATCGCGCTTCTGCGCTCACGCGTCGGCCTGGAGGCGGCCCGCAGTTTCGAACACAGCATGCGCCCGCTTTTCGACGTTTACTGGGTCGATGAAGACCTGCACAACGCGGCCTTTCGCAGGATGGAGCTGCGTTCTTCAAGGCGCGTCAGCCTTGCCGATTGCTCGTCGTTTTTGATCATGGAGAGACTGGGCATCGAGCTGGTCTTCGGCTTCGACCGTCATTTCGAGCAGGAAGGTTTCCGCCTGCTGCAAAGTCCCGACGATCTCGAAAGCGGATGAAAAACTGTTTATACGGGCCGACCTTGTGTATTATATGGGCGTACTACAGGAAGTAAGTGTTGGAAGAGGTGGCGGCGTGAAGAGAGGTTGTAGCTGCTTGGCATGTGTCTGGTTGTGCCTGGCTCTCCCCGCGACGGTGCTGGGCGCCGAGGCCGATCATGACGAACTGGGGCTCGAAGACGAACTGGGGCTCGAAGACGAACTGGCCTTCCTGGAAGACGCCGGGACGGTCGAGACCGCCGCGCGCCACTCCCAGGACATCGGCATGAGCCCCTCGGCGGTGACGGTCATCACCCGCGAGGACATCGAGGCCTCGGGGGCCGACAACCTGGCAGACCTTCTGCGCCTGGTGCCGGGCATGGACGTCGCCACTACCTCGCCGTTTTTCGCCTCGGTCGTCAGCCGGCTCTACATGAACACCGAGAACCAGCTTTACCTGGTGCTGATAGACGGCCGCGAGGCCAACAACGAGATTCTGGGCGTTACCCACTTCGAGGTGCAGCCGATCTTTCTCGATGACATCGAGCGCATCGAGGTCATCCGCGGGCCGGGCTCGGCCCTTTACGGGGCGGGCGCCCTGGCGGGCGTGATCAACGTTTTTACCCGGGCGGTTCCGGACAAGACCTCGACCCGGGTACATTTGGTCGGCGGCGAGCCGGGGGCCATTTCCGGAGGCGGCCGGGTGGCGACCCGGATCGGGCCCTGGGGCTTTTCGGCCGGCGGCGGCTACGATTTCTGCGGCGGCTACGCCGACGTGCACAAAAAGGGCAAGAAGGTCTGGAAGGCGCGCGCGCTGGTCGAGCGACCACTTTTCGGAGACGACAAGATCATGCTCGACGCCGACTTCTCCGAGGGCTCGGGCTTGACCAACTCGGCGCTGGGCAACCTCGACTACACCATCGCCATGCGCAGCCTGCGCCTGGCCTACCAGGGGCGGAAGCTGCGCGGGCATTTGTACTGGAACGAGATGCAGGCCTCGGGCGGCGTCGGCCGCGGCCTGGAGATGGGCGGGAGCGAGCTGGCCACCTTCAAACACATGGACGCCGTCGCGGACACGCTGGACGGCGAGGCCCAGTGGACTCTGCCCGATCTATGGGAGCCCTTGCTGCTGATGGTCGGCGGCCGGGTGCGCACGTCCTGGATGAGATCGGACGACTTCCTGGACGGGGAGACCTACTCCGATCCGTCAAGCCCACGCTACCACCGGATGGGCATCGACGCCTGGGAGTTGCGCGCCGGGGCCTTTTTGCACGCCGAGTTCTCGCCGCTCGATTGGCTGACGGTTACCGCCGGGTCGCGCCTGGACTACAACACCGTGACGGGCGTGTTCGTAAGCCCGCGCCTGGCCGCGGTCTTCAAGCCCGCCGAGGGCCACTACCTCAGGCTGGGGGCGGCGCGCTCGTTCAGGAAGCCCACCTACCAGGAATACGGCGCCCATGTAGCTGTGGAATTTCCTCCCAGCGGCCCGATCCAGGGGGCCGACCAGACCAGCTTTCAAGAGTTCATGTCGCGGGTGCTCGGCAACAACGAGCTGGGCAACGAGAATCTGACCTCGGTCGAGGCCGGCTACCGCGGGGAGATCCTTGACGGCCGGCTTTCTTTCGAGGCCGAGATCTACTACAACCGGCATACCAACCTGATAGAGTTCGCCTCGGACATCGTCCCGACTCCCCAGGGATGGCCCGATCTGAACGAGAGCACCTTCAACTTCGCACACGTCGGGCGCGACCTGGATATCTGGGGGACCGAGCTGTCCGTGCGCTATGCCCCGCTAAAAGGATTGCTGCTGCAGGCAAGCTGGTCGCACCACGAGGTGCTGCACGAGGACAAGACCCCCAAGAACCTGGTCGGCGCGGGCGGGCGCTTCAAGACCGCCTTTGGCCTGCTGGGCAGCCTGTACGCCTTCGTCCGCAGCGAGTACTGGGACCGCGACGTCGAGAACCCAGACAGCATCCTGGAGCCGCTCGAAAACCGGCACATGGAAAACTCGGCCGTCTTGCTGGGCCGGCTGGGCTACCGTTTCACCGTCGGCGGCGCGCAGATGGAGGCCGGGTTAAAGCTCTACCTGCCCGTCTCGCTCAGCGAGCCATACTTCAGCTACTACCCGCGCGGCGGCGGGGTGACCCCCGAAGGCGTCTACTACGGCGGCGAGTTGATGTCGCGGCGCCTGTTGGCCTACCTGCAAGGTTCGTTCTGAGCAGGCGCCCTGAAGGGGCGCGGGAACATAGCCTGGGGCTTTAGCCCCAGGAAAAGTCGGGAAAAATAAAAAGCGCCCTGAAGGGGCGCGGGAACATAGCCTGGGGCTTTAGCCCCAGGAAAAG
>CAZXHT010000028.1:11602-11693 GCA_964640665.1 uncultured Myxococcales bacterium | reverse complement strand
GGGCTTTAGCCCCAGGAAAAGCAGGAAAAATAAAAAGCGCCCTGAAGGGGCGCGGCCCGGCGTTCCCCCGCCCCTTCAGGGCGGAACCCCC
>CAZXHT010000028.1:0-11502 GCA_964640665.1 uncultured Myxococcales bacterium | reverse complement strand
TTTGCATACCCCAAACCTGGGGCTAAAGCCCCAGGCTATGTTCCCCCGCCCCTTCGGGGCGGAACCCCCTTTGCATACCCCAAACCTGGGGCTAAAGCCCCAGGCTATGTTCCCCCGCCCCTTCAGGGCGGAACCCCCTCTATGTTCCCCCGCCCCTTCGGGGCGCGCGCATGGAACCCTGCTATTCTTCGCCGGCCGGCTTTTTTCTTAGCTGCTTCTCGTCCGAGCGCTGCGATTTCGCGCGCAGGCGGCGCTCGCGGGCGGCGCGGCCGGGGCGGGTGGGGCGGCGTTTCTTGGGAACCCGGTTCAGCTCGAGAAGCTTGTCCGCCAGGCGCTCATAGGCCGCCTCGACGTTTTGCGACTGCGAGCGCCTTTCGGTGGCGCTGACGGTCAGGCCGCTGGGCCGGTGATGAAGGCGCACGCCGGTGCGCGAGCGGTTGCGATGCTGGCCGCCGGGGCCCGGCCCGGTGAAGTAATCGACGTCGCAGTCGCGCTCGAGCGCGTCGCGCTCGGTGGCGAATTTGGCTTGTTCTCGATCGGGGCTCATTTAGGCCTCGGCACATCAATCGTAAGCTCGGCCCTGATATCGTCGCGCGCGAGCACCAGGACGGTGCGTCCCCGGTCTATGGCGAGCAGGCTGCGGGGAGTCTGTCCGATCGGCCTTGTGCCCATGCGGATGTTCATCCAGGGGTTCGCGCGCAGGCTGACGCTCCAGCCCTTGCGCTCGCCGCCCGGAGGATCGAAGCGGGCCAGGATCTCGGCCCTAAGCCGGCCCGTGGACTTCAGGCGCACAAGGTGCGGACGCGGGCCGACGAGCGTCATGCGCCTGCCCGCAAGCGGCCGGTTGTCGAGCGTTACGGCGAAGCCCTTGGAACAATCGACTCGCAGGCCGGGTACCGGATCCGCGCGCTTGGCCACAGGCGTCTTTTGTCTCTCGATAACGGGAGCAGGGGCCGGGCTGATCGCCAACCCCCGCGGGGCGGCAGGCAGGCGCGAGACGGGCGGCTTGGGCTTGTCTTGGGGAGGGAGGTGGAAGATCCAGAGACCGAAGCCGGCGCCCCAGCCGAGCACAAACAATACGATCAGCCCGACGATCCAACTCCGGCGCGAAGACAGATCCGAGGCCAAGGGCTTGTCGGCCAACTCGGTCGGTTCGGGGGTCGTGGTCGCCAAGGCTTCGCATTTTGGAATTTTGCGGCGGATAAAAAGCGCCAGCTCCTCGGGGCCGCAGGGCGTAACGGCTGCTTGCAGCGCCCCGGACATGGCGGCCGCCGACTCGAAGCGCTCATCCGGCGCGGCCATCAGCGCTCGCTCGATGACGTCGGACAGGGCGGGCGGCAGCTCGGGACGAAGGCTGCCGGGAGCGGCGTGGTCCGCGCGGCGGACCGCCTCGAGCGTAAGATCGGGGGGATCCAAGAGCGGGTAGGCGCGCCGGCCGCAGGCCAGCTCGTAGAGCACCAGCCCCAGCGAAAACAGATCGGAGCGCGGCTCGAGCGTCGCGGCCCGGGCCTGCTCGGGGCTCATGTAAGAGTACTTGCCGGTCAAAAGACCGTCGCCCGGGGTGTTCTCCAACAGGCGCGCCAGGCCGAAGTCGGCAAGCTTGACCCACCCGTCGAGCGTCAGCAGGATGTTGGGCGGGCTGATGTCGCCGTGGACGATGCCCAGCGGACGCCCGCCGGGATCGCGCCGCCCGTGGGCGTGGCTCAAGGCGCGGCAAAGCTGCGCGCCGATCTCGGTGACCAGCGCCGGCGGCAGCGGGCTTCCTGCGCAACCGGTGATCAAGGCGGCCAGGTCGGGGCCCTCGACCAGCTCCATGGTCAGGAACGGGCGTCCCTCGATGCATCCGTGGTCGAAGATCTGCACGATGTTGGCCTGGTTGAGCATGGCGGCCACGGCCGCCTCCGATTCGAAAAGCTCGGCGAACCCCGGCCGCGAGGCGCAGGTGGGCAGCATCATCTTCAAGGCCACCGCCTTGGCGAACCCGCCCTCGCGCTCGAGCATGGCCAGGTAGACCTCGCCCATGCCGCCCGCGGCGATGCGGCGCACCAACCGGTAATCTCCGAACGTCTGTCCCATGCGATCGTACCCAAACGGCATTCTACGGGATCCCCGGGCCGGGTCACAACTTTGTTCATTTGAAAATTTCCGGGCGCGGGTTATTGTGGACCATGCCCTTCGTCTGCCTGAGTTGCAGAAAGGTTTTCCCCGCCGGCGCCTCACGGGCCGGGCCTTGTCCCGCCTGCGGCGGGGCGGCGCTGGCCGTCGACGGCGGGCGGGACGCCTGGATCGAGTGGAGCGGCCCCGGCGGCGAGGGCCGGGTTGTTTTGCGCGCCGACCTTACCATCGGGCGGCGCTCGGAAAACGACATCACTCTTGCCGACACCCGGGTCTCTAAACTGCACGCCACGCTCAGCCGTCGCGGCGACGACTGGATCGTCCGCGACGCCGCCTCCATAAACGGCACCTTCGTAAACGGCCGGCCGGTGGCCGAACAGACGCTTGGCGACGCCGATCTGATCTCGATAGGCGACAACGAGATTAGCTTTCATGCGGCCGGGGCGCCTGTTGATCACGGCAAAGTGACTATCGTCCCGCTCTCGGACGCCGAAGAGGGCGTCACCGCCTGCCTGACCTGCGAACCGGGCGACTTTCTTCCGCTGGAAGAGATATCAGACCAGGACCAGGTGCGCTCCAACTACCGCCTGCTGCGGGCGGCCTACCTTTTTCAGGCCTACATGGGGCGCGAGCGCGACGAGCGCAGCCTGGTGCGCAACATCCTGCGTTTCGCCTTCGAGCTTTTACCGGCCGATCGCGGCGCCATCTTGCTCAGGCAAGACGAGGGCTCTCCGCTCATCCCGGCCGAGGTACTGCGCCGCGATTCGGCCGAGGGAGATATCGTCATTCCCGACAGCATACTCAGGCGCGCGGTCGAGGACAGGCAGGCGGTGCTTTCGGCCGACGCCACTTCCGACCTGCGCTTCAAGGGCGCTCAAAGCGTACTCACCCAAAACGTGCGCTCGGCCATGTGCGTGCCGCTGGTGGGCCGGCGCGAGGTGATAGGCGCCATGCACCTGGACACGCGCGAGAAGACCGGAGCGTTTTCGGTGCGCGACCTGCAGCTTGTTTCGGTGCTGGCCGGCCAGGCCGCGGCGATCATCGAGCAGTCGCGGCTGCACCGGCGTTTGGACACGGAGGCCCGCGTCCGCGAGCGGCTGAGCCGCTTTCTGCCACGTGAGTTGCTCGACGAGGTTCTCGAGCGCGGCATCGATCTGCAGCGCGAGGCGCGAACCGGACGGGTGAGCGTGCTCTTCTGCGACATCCGCAACTTCTCGACCCTGGCCGAGACGATGCCCCCGGCCGAATTGCTCAAAATGCTGAACGCCTTTTTCGAGCGCATGGTCGACGTGGTCTTCAGGCAGGCCGGCATGCTGGACAAGTTCATCGGCGACGCGCTGATGGCCGTCTGGGGAGCCCCGATCCGCAAGGCCTCGGACGCCGGGCGGGCTTTGAGCGCGGCGCTCGAGATGATCGAGCAGGTCGAGCTTTTCAAGGCAAGCCCGGAAGGCAAGAGCTTTCCGGGTCTGTCCGTGGGAGTGGGAATAAACAGCGGCGAGGCGCTGATCGGGGCGATTGGATCACAGCGCAGGATGGAGTACACTGTGCTCGGCGACACGGTCAACCTGGCCTCGCGCGTCTGCGGCCTGGCCGCGGGCGGGCAGGTGCTGGCCAGCGCCGCGACGATCGAGGAGGCCGGGCAGGCCGGCGGCGCGCCCAGGGTTAAAGGGCTCGATCCGGTGACGGTGCGCGGCAGGCGCAGCCCGGTGCGCCTGTTCGAGGTATTGAAGTGAGCTCTCGATGAGCCCGGACGGTTTCGGAGAATAAATGTCGACCCAGCAATGTCCAGCTTGCGGAACGCTGCACGACGTCAGCATTTTCATAAGCGGCATGCGGGTCAAGTGCAGCTCGTGCGGGCTGCCTTTCGAGGTGGTGCGCGGCGAGTCGATGATCGCCTCGGCCGTTCATGCGCGCCCGGCGCCCAAAAACGAAGCCACGCCGGTCCGGGCTTCCGCCGCCATTCCCAAGGCGCCGCTTTCCGACTCCGAGACGACCCCGGGCGCGGCGGGCATCGAGATACCCGGCTACGAGCTTTTCGAGCTACTCGGCAAGGGCGGCATGGGCCGGGTCTACCGCGCCCGCCAGCAGTCGTTGAACCGCTGGGTGGCTATCAAGATATTATCCTCCGACCTGGCCAAGCACCAAAGCTTCATCCGCCGCTTCGACAAGGAAGCAGGCGCCTTGGCGGCGCTCAACCATCCCAACATCACCACCATCATCGACCGCGGCCACGTAGAAGACACCTACTACTTCGTCATGGAGTACGTCGGCGGGCCCAGCATGCGCCAGAAGATCAACGCCGGGCTGGCGCTCGGCGAGGTGATCGACATAGCCTGCGACCTGTGCCGGGCCGTCGGCCACGCCCACCGGCACTCGGTCATCCACCGCGACCTGAAACCCGAGAACGTGCTCTTCAGCGAGGCCGGGGTGCTGAAAGTGGCCGACTTCGGCCTGGCCAACATCATCGGCCCCGACCGGCGCTGGGAGCTGACCCGCACCAAGGTCAGCATGGGCACCGTCAACTACATGGCCCCCGAGCAGCGCCGCGACGCCAAGCACGTAGACCAGCGGGCCGACATCTATTCGCTGGGAGTGATGATCTACGAGATGCTGGTGGGCGATCTCCCGCTTGGCCGTTTCGACCCGCCCGCCAAGCGCCGCCGTGACATAGACGAGCGCATCGACCGCCTGGTGCTGAAAATGCTGGATCCCCAGCCCGACCGCCGCCCGCAGCAGGCCGAGCTGGTGGAGGCCACGCTGAATGCCGTCTATGGCTCTGCCCACCGTAGCCTTGGCGAAGGTGGGCCCGAGAAAGCCTCGCCCAAGGTCAAACCATCCGACGCGGACACCGAGGAGCGTGTGCTCTCGACTCCCCCCGGGGCCGCGCGCGCCAAAGGTCGCAACACTCGTCGGCTGCGCTTTTTATTGTGGCTCGGCGGAGGGCTTGTCCTGCTGGCCGCGGCCGTGGTCTTGGTGGTCGTGCTGCTGTTGCACCAAGGTCTGGAAGGCACAGGCGGCGACCTTTTGGTGCAGGCGGCCGGCGGCGGTTTCAATGTCAAGACGGTGCACCACAGGCAGGTCAGCTACATCTCGCCGAGCAAGGACGGAAAAAAAGTTCATTTCGATTTCATGCCCTCGTCGCTGCCGGTGCATCCGGTCACATTCAGCGGAGGCAACTGGAGGCGCGAGCGAGGCCGCCTGGTGCAGGACACCTGCGGCGCCGGCTTCGCCATCAACCAGGTGCCGGCCATGGCGCTGTTCGGCAAGCTCGACCGCTCCCCGGAGGGCATGCGCATAGAGGCCGAGCTTTCGGTCAGCAAGGCCAGCTACCCGGGCAAGGACGGAAGCCCCGAAAGCATGGAAAAATATCTGAAAAAAACGGTGGGCGGCGCAAGGATGCTGATGCCGCTGGGAGTGAAATACAAAGTAGGGCTGGGTTTCGAAAATGGAAAAGGGGAGGGGCTCGAGGTGCTCTTGCCGCTCGAGCAAGGCAAGCCGGGATTACTCATCAGGCACGGCGAAAAAATGGAAGGCGCCCACAGCAAGGAGTTCGAGGTCGCCCCCCCGGCATCCAGGAACGATGAGAAGTTACAACTAAGCCTGCAATTCGACCAGGGCAGGCTTATCCTGGTAAAAGACGGCGCCCGGGTTCTGGACGAGTTGGCCGGCTTCCCGCTGGGCTTTTCGGGCCGCCCGCTCTTGGCCTGTCAAAACGCCCGCTGCGCCTTCGAGCGACTGAGCTACACGAAATAACGAGCGCCCGCCCTCAGGCCCGGTGCAGCGCCTCCATCAGGACCTTGAACTCGGGCAGGTACGCCGGCAGGCGCTGGTAGATGGTTAAAGCGTCCGCGGCACTGTAGGTATGAGACATGAGATTACGGGACGCCAGCATATCAAGCCAGGTTTCTTCGTTGTCGATCCAGCGATTGGCAAAGGCCGTCTTCAAAGCCGCCTTGGGCGACAGGCAATCGAGCTGACCCGCTTGCTCGGCCAGTCGCTTGACGCTCTTCCAGGCCAGCTCGAAGCAGAATTCGAAGTACTGTATACAGCCTGCGCGGATAAGATCGCTGGCAGCCGGCGCGGCCAGCGCCTGATCGAGCCGGCCGATTGCAAGCTCGAAGTTATCCAGCAGAAGCTCGGTTTTCAAAAAGCACCTCCGCCCGCCGAAGCGCCTCTTTACGAAAAGAGTCGCCGACCCGCCGCAAATCGACCAGGTCGAAACGGATCAGTGTAGGCAAGGCCTCCAAATCGTCCCGGATGCGTTCAACCAGGCCGGCCGGCAGTTGCCCGGCACCCAGCAGGCCAAGGTCGACGTCGGACCGCTCTCGAGCCGAGCCTCCAGCCCGGGAGCCGAACAGCACTACCTTGACGCCGGCAAGCTCCGGCGCGAATCTTTCAAGCACGTCGCCAAGCGCCTGTCTGATCTCATCCCCGCTCATGGGTACTCTCCAACGATATCAGTCGACGAACGATCAACGACCTCCTGGTTACAACTCGCTTTCTTTGATTCTCCGCAACTCCCAGCCTCTCTTCTCGAGCAACTTCGCGAATTCCTTTCCCGAGATTGACTTCAAACCGCGATCTCCAGAACTTTGTCCTTTTCCGTCAGTTTGGTATCTTTCAGGTCCACCGAGAGGCAACCCTCGACGGCCTCGTAGATGTTTACGAGAAGTTCGTCGAATGTTTCACCCTGGGTGACACAGCCCGGAATGGAAGGAACTTCGGCCCAGTAGCCGCCCTCCTCCGCTTCATGAACAATTACTTTCAGCTTCATAAGAACACCTCGCGTTTCTAATGCTGCTCAAATGATATCCGGCATGAAAGAATTCTACAACCCCTTGTCCTCCGAAGCCTTGGCCAAGGAGGATCACCCCCAGAACCCCGGCCCGGCCATTTCCGCATTCAGCAACTCCTGGTTCAAGAACTTACCCTCGGCGAAGATCTCGTCCTTGTCCTCGCGCAGCGCATCGTAGAAAACATCCCCCACGTAGCGCGCGTAAACGTCCGTCTTGTAAGTCTTGATAACCACCAGCCCGACGTCCGCCAACTCGCTTTCGACAAAAGCCTTGGCCGCGACACCCGCGCCGGTCTTCAGCTCGGGCGCGTCGATGCCCCTGAGTCGAATCTTCTCGGCCCGCCAGGTATTGAAGCCGAGATCGATCTTGACAGCCAGCGTATCGCCGTCGATGACCCGTTCGACCGTGGCCGCGTAGTTGTGCACCGGCGAGGTCGGCCGGTCGAGCGTATGGGCCGCATTTCTCTTTTTCGAATCCGCCTCGACCTCGAACAGGTTGCTGTTGATGGCCCTTCTCAGCGTGCGAACCGACCAGCCCGAGTCGATGGCGCGCTTGAGGTAGAAATCGCGCTCTTTTGCGTTCTTGATGGGCAAGAGCGTCTGGTGCGCCCCCCAACTCAGCAGGCGGGCAGGGGGAGAGTCGGGTAGGCCCTTGGGGTAGGTGTTATAGAATTGCAGCGCGCGGTAGAGGTTGGCCGAGCTGATTTTCAGATCGCCCGCCAGGTTATTGATAAGTTCAGAGGCAGTCGGCTTATCATCAATTTTCCGCGCCCGGCTGAGCCGCTTGCCGATCTCCCAGTAAGTCTGGTTACGAACCTCGGCCACGGCCTCGATAGCCCGCAGCCGCCCCTTTTCGAGCAAGCGCATGAGGTCGGTACAAAGACTGACATAAGATTTTGTAAGCTTGATATCAGCGCTCATCTGGTAACTCCCGTGTCAAAGATTTTCGCTACATTCGTTACAGTAACGAAAAATTGTCCCAAAAAAAAGGCCCCGATGAGAAGCGCGCATCGACACGTTCTTCAAAAACAGTAATGGCGGGGTTCGCGAAGCTGTCCTAAGTTGGCGTTCGATCAGTTTCGAGATGGGAACTAGTCAGCCAGATAAGTTGGTCGTTGCAAATCTAGACCGCCGCCTCGGCTGCCCCGGGTGGAGGGCTGTCGCTCTCTTTCTGCGAGGAATCGAAATCCGCCTTGTGATCCAGGTAGTAGGCCAGAGCCGCGTGGAGTTGCTCGGGTTTGAGGCCGGGATACTGGATCAAGATCTCGTCGAAATCCATGCCGAGCTGGTGGGCCCGCACGATGGCGGACACCGGGATCCTGGTGCCTTCGACAATCGGTTGGCCGCCCGACACCGCGGCGACGACTACGATGTGGGGATAAGCCTTGGCTTCGGCTGGAATGCTCATGGCTGCCTCCGTTTCACTACATTGATTATCACAAGCCGGCGACGCCGACAAGCTGCCCGGGAGCCCGGGCATAAAAAAGGCCCCGAGGGCCCGGTTGGATATTGTTTTGACTATCCATCCCGCATCAGTCTACCCTTGGGCGCTGGTCGAATTGAGGGAATATGAATATTCGATTCTACCTCGATCCTGAAACGGGTACGCCGCATATTCACGGGCACGATGTTGAAGAGAACGAAGTGATTGATGTGCTGGAGAGATCGGCGGAAGACAGACCGGGACGAGAAGGATCGAGAGTAGCAATTGGCCCCCACCTCCCACCAGATCGCGAAATACTCTTTTGGCCCAATGAGCTATCGTGCTTCACTTTCACATGAATAATGCCTGATAAGTTTGCACCCGGCCCGGGTAAACCTTGTGGCTCACTGTCGGCGGGGACCGGCACCATGCAAGGGTGGGAGATTCTGGTTGGCCGGACACGTTCAGGCAGATACCTGCGGGTGATATATGTGCCCGATCCGGATCCGGCTGGTGCATTCGTAATAACCGCATATCAGCTCAAGGGGAAACCCTTGGCGGCGTACAAACGCAGACTGCGAAGGAGCAAGAAATGAAGAAAGGCAAATTTCCTCCCGGATGGGACGAGGAAAGGGTCCGGAGGGTTCTTGAGCACTACGAGGGGCAGGGCGAAGAAGAAGCCGTTGCCGAAGATGAGGCGGCATTCGAAAACCAGAACGAAACCTTCATGGAAGTTCCAAACGAGCTCGTCCCGCTGGTTAGAAAGATGATCGCGCAGCATCAAACCAAAGATGAGTAAAACCCCCTTCCCCCTGGATGGCTACTTCGTTGAGGCGGGGCTGGGGTTGGAACGCAAATCGGCCCCCGAGGGCCGATGACCTGCATGCCTCGTTCGATCAGACAGTGGTTCTAACCTCCCGCCCCAGCCGGAACAATGTTTTCGAAAGATTCTTGGCGATCCCTCGAACGGTGGTTTTCAGGTGCGGGGGCGTGCGCTTGCCCGGTTCGCCCTCGTAGTAGAAGCGCACCTCCACGAAAGTCAGCGAGCCGATCGGCACCGAGCGCCTGATCATGGCCGGCTCTACATATTACAACGCAGCGGAAGATTATTCAGGCTCTGGTCGCTTTTTTTTGTATCATTGCAGAGTTGAACGAATTGATCCGAAGAAATCAAATCTTGTTCCCGAAGATGCAACCACAAATCGAAGGCATGCGCTACACGCCCGCAACCGAGTTCTGCAAGCGCAAGCAGAGCGGCACGCTTGTCAACAGTAACGAAAATGGCATCACTACGCTCCGTCAGGGCCCAGGCAATGGCCGCGTTCTCCGCAAGATTTGTATTTGTACCGGCGGTTTGAGAAAGGTGTGAGTACAAGATGTTCCATGCCTCGGAATCCGTCATGATTTTAAATATTTGAATTGCAGACCTTTCCGGCGCAAGCAGGTCCTTTCGCTTTTGGGCCTCGGGACTTCCTATTGCGGCGCCCATGTTCGCCTGTGTCGCCGTTGCCTCGGCTACAAAAAACCTGCCGGTTGGCCAAGAAGCTACATCGCCTGGACAGACGGCCCTCGATAGCCAGTTCAAGGGTCCATCATCGATAATCCAGGACGGCATCGTTGTTTTCAATCCCAGGTCAGCAGCTCTCGCGCGCGTCCGACAGAAATGCAACCTTCCTCGAAGGCAGCCAGAACTACTTCCGTTGCCCAGCCTTCCCACAACTGCGACGGTTTTGGGGGAAGCAACTCATGTAACATTACCGGCGGCGCGCCGGCCTTCGCGGTTTCGAACTCGTCGTATGAAATCCAGGGTTTCTGTTGCTGTCGGGCAAGTTCTTCCGCTTCACCGTATTCGATCAATTCACAGTTTTTTGCATGCCAGGCGGCCCCCTCGAACGAAAGGCCCCAGTGCGATGCAAGCTCTTTGATAAATATATTGACATTCCCGCGGACGCCGGCTTTTTGTTCGCCGGCCCAATTCTGAACCTGGCTACGAGGAGCTAGAAAAGCAGGGGAGAACGCTCGCGCGCGTACCTCAACCGAATCGTCGTAATTGCCTGTAGCCTCTTCTCCCCATGATACACGGGTTGTAATGCCGTCTTGATCGGCATCATGGAGCAAATGGCACAGCTCGTGGGCCAAGGTTGCCCGGAGTACGCCGGGATGACCGGTCTGTTCGCCGGCCTGGTTGAGCAGGATAACGGGAACCGCCTGTGATTCCCAAACACTGGCTGCAGCCACGCCGGGCGCGCTTAGAGTAATTCGTGCCACGTGGATACCAAGATCTCGAAGCAATTGCTCGACTTCGTGGATAGGCCCGGGTTCAGACCACAGCAGGCTTCGAGCCCGCTCACCGATTGAGTAGCCTTCACGCCAAAGCTCTTTCGTCCCTTCCACTCCCAGAATGTTCCGATAGTTCGCAATGCGAACATCCTTGTTGAGCAATTTAACAAGATGCGCCAAAATCCGCCCTTGTTCGGCGGCCAGTGCCAGTATCCGAATGTCGCCGGCACTTGGACTGTCCTGTGAGGTTGCGGCTCGAAACCTGGCCGGAATTCGTTGCGGCTTGGTTTCTTTGCCCTGGTACATGGCGACCGGATCGACTGCCAGAGCTCGACAGAGCTGTTCGTACTCGGTAGCGGAAAAACCGGAGCCGTCCCGTATGGCCTGCAATCGCTCGGAATTCAGTCCGGAATAGCGGGCCAATTCAGCCGTGAGACCCATGTCTGTCCCACGCTTGAAAAGCCGTTCGGCCAGGGAAGTCGGATGTTCCATAACCTGTCTACTCCACGTCTCGAATATGATGGATACCAATCGATATTAATATCATAACGAATCAAAATGACAAAACAAAATGACGGGCCCCGCGCGCACGCTGGTTGTGATGCCCTCGAAATGCGAGGACAGCTTCGCGAATCCAACCCCTACGGTCTGAAATCAGTAATAACAACTCATCCAGAGTCAGTGCCTGCATGCCTTGCTCGCGCAATCAATGACTCATTATCAACCGCTCTCGAAGCTCGCGCTCGATCCGCCGGGCCGCGTGTCTGATCTCGGTCGGGGCCCTCTTGCCCCGCTTGCCGCGGTATAAAAACTCCACCTCCAAGAATGAAAGCTGGCCGACGGCCACGGATTTCCTGATAATCGCCCCGTGTTCCCAGCCCTGCCCGTC
>CAZXHT010000027.1:0-62234 GCA_964640665.1 uncultured Myxococcales bacterium | reverse complement strand
GTGAGCAAGACCAGCACGCGCTTGCCCTTGGGCGTCGTGGGCGGCGTCCAGCCGGGCTGTGCGGGCGAATCGCTTGCGATCGCACCGGCCTGCTCAGCCGCGGGCGAGCCCAGGCGTTTCATCACCTCGGCGGAAATCCTGCGAACCAGATCGTCGGAATCCATACGCATCCTCCGGCGCGGGCAGACCCGGGTCGTTCCCGGGCCCGGACCACGCATGGGACGAGTTTATTCGGCGCCCGACCGACGGCACCATTGCGAACCAGGTGCCGCACCCTCATAAACCGAGGGCCGCTGAGAAGCGCGGAAAACCACGGCCGTTATCGGCGCCGATTACTTGCCGCCAATATTGGACTTGGGCAGGATGCCTTCCACGTCGCCGTGCGGGCGCGGGATGACATGCACCGACACCAACTCGCCGACCTTCTTGGCCGCCACCGAGCCGGCTTCCACAGCGGCCTTGACCGCGCCGACGTCGCCGCGCACCATGACGGTTACGTACCCGCCACCGATGAACTCCTTGCCTATCAGGGACACCTTGGCCGCCTTGACCATTGCGTCGGCCGCCTCGACTGCGCCTACCAGTCCCTTCGTCTCGATCATTCCCAATGCTTCTTTCGACTCCACGTCAAACCTCCGTCTGTTGAATTTAGGGGTTCCAGATTTTCATGCGACCGCCGGGCTCTTCCTCGACGGCCAACTCATCCACGTATCCAACTATGGTAGCGTCCACCGGGGGTTTATCGCCTAAAGCGATGGCCGCATCCCTCTTCATGACCAGGTAAACCACATCGCCGGGCCCGGCGCAACGAATCCCGTCCACTGCGACGAACGGCTCGCCCGAATGCCGCAGGTTTTCGTCAAGTCCCTGAACGACCAGCAGCCTGAAGCCCTCGAGCTCGGGGTCCTTGATCGTCGCCACCACCCGCCCGATGACTTTTCCCAAGCGCATATCTACCCTTCCCGCATGCGATTCTCGACCGCGGCGATCTTGTCGAGCCGCTGCCGGTGCCGTCCACCGGCATAGTCGGTCTCAAGCCAGAGCTTGACCAAATCCTTGGCCAGGCCCGGGCCGAGAACTTGTCCGCCCAGGCAAAGCACGTTGGCATCGTTGTGCACCCGGCTGCTCTTGACACCGAAGGCATCGTATCCGGCAACCGCCCTGATACCCGGCAGCTTGTTGGCCACGATAGCGCTGGCCTGCCCTATGCCGTCGATCATGATGCCCCGGCAATCCGCGGAAACCCTTGAAGCCCCGGCCACGGCCTGCGCCACCAAAAAGGCGAAATCGGGATAGTCGCAAGCATCCGTCCCGTGACAGCCGAAGTCGCGCACCTCATGCCCAAGCTCCACCAAGAATGTCTTCAGCGACTCTTTCAGTTGGTAGCCGCCGTGATCGCTGCCGATGAAGATCTTCATCAGGCCTTCTCCCGCCCGTACGACCGGGCCGTGATGGCGATGATTTCACTCAACGCTTCGGGATTCAAGCCCGCTCCGCCTACCAGGAAACCGTCGCAGTCCGGCAGGCGCGCAAGATCCCCGGCGTTGCCGACACCGACGCTGCCCCCGTAGAGCAGGCGCGACCGTTCGGCCCAGGCATGTGAAAACAACTCGCCCAACCTGTCGCGGATGAAAACCAGGGCCTCCTGGACCTGGGAGGGCGAGGCGACCAGTCCGCTGCCGATGGCCCAGATCGGCTCGTAGGCCACGACGAGGTCCCGCGGATCGGGCGCCGGCTGGCCGAGCCCGGAAAGTGCCAGCGTGAGTTGGCCGCGCAACACCCGAAAAGTCGCGCCCCGTTCGCGCTCATCGAACCGTTCGCCGACGCACAGGATGGGCATCAGACCGGCGGCCAGTGCGGCCTGTAGCTTGCGGCGCACCAGTTCGTCGTCCTCACCGGCCGCCCGGCGCTCGGAATGCCCCACGATCACGTAGCTCGCGCCGGCGTCTTTGATCATCTCGGCGCTGTGCTCCCCGGTATGCGCGCCGGTGTGCTCAGGGTGCAAATCCTGGGCACCCAGGCTGACAAGCGTGTCGTTGGAGAGCGCGCCGCGCAACACCGGCAGCAGCACCAGCGCTGGACACAGTAAAGTCTCAACCCCAGTTTCCGCGTGGGGATCCAGTTTCGCAGCATATTGCCGCGCGTCTGCGACCAGCAGGTTCATCTTCCAGTTGGCGGCGATGAGCGGCCGGCGCCCGACTCTTTCGGGCAACCGATGAATATCCACATCGCCCGCGGCCATGGTCTCATAAACCACCTGGCGCACCACCCGCTCCACCTTGTCCCGCACGTCGCTCACTTGTGCGCACCCTCTCCTGCCGGCGCCTCGATCGTCATGCGTTCGCCGCGCACCCATGCGTAATCGATCACCCCGACGATGATCGCCTCGCAAGGCGCGCTTTTGCTGCCGAGCATCTGGCGGGCGCTCTTGCCCTCCTCGACCACCAGGACATAGTCACCGACGCCGGCCTGGGCGGCGTCGATAGCGATGAAAGCAGGATCGGTCTGCCGCCCCTTGCTGTCGACCGGGCCGACGAGCAGCAGTTTGCAGCCCATGTGATCCGGGTGCTTGACGGTCGCAACCAGCGACCCGATTACCCGCGCTACCTTCAAGCCTGTCTCCTTCCCCTGCCCTGTCCGCCGGGCGCTCCCGGGCGCGGCAGCATGGATTCGACATCGGCATGCGGGCGTGGAATCACATGCTGCGACAACACTTGCCCCACGCGGGCCGCGGCCGCGGCCCCGGCCTCGACGGCGGCGTACACCGCCCCGACGTCTCCGCGGATAATCACAGTCACCAGGCCGCCGCCGACGCGCTCGCGGCCCTGCAACTCGACCGCCGCGGCCTTCACCATGCTGTCGGCCGCCTCGATGGCCGCCGCAAGCCCCCTGGTCTCCACCATGCCCAGTGCCAGTGACATATTCATCTCCTTATCCTTCCATCAAACGCTCACAACAACTCCGCAACCAGGTCGGGATGCGGGGCCGGAATTACAGTCGTGGCCAGCAACAAGCCATGTTCGCGGGCCGCACGCTGCCCGGCCTCGACCGCCGCCCTGACAGCGGATACCTCGCCGGTCAGCAGGACGTAGCCCTTGCCTCCCAGTGCCCGGGCCAGACGGATTTCGAGCAAGTCGACCCGGGCGCTCTTGACCGCCTGGTCACCGGCTATGATCGCCGCCGCCAACGAAAAAGTCTCGATCACCCCCATGGCTGCGATGCCGTCCGGCGCGGTCGTGGCGCTGAAGGCCTCGAGCACCTGCGGGTGAACGTTGGGAATGACGATCTCGTCCACTAAGCTGTCTCTGGCCTCGGTCTTTCCTGCCGCGACCGCGGCCTGCGTATCGGCTACCGCTCCAGCGGTGATGATCAGGTACTTGCCCGGGCAAACCGGGCTGGAAAACAGCAGACGCACCCGGGCTGCCTTGAGCATGGCATCCGCCGCCTGGATTCCCGTGACCACGCTGCTTGTCTCGATACAACCAATCGCCTGCTCGTTATTTTTCTCGACCACGCTTTACTCCACGTCGATGGTGACGGCCGTCGGGCTGACTTCGGCCACCCGTCCGGCAAGGCCGGTGTGTACGCATGCGCCCAGAACGCCCCCGGGGACCTCTCCCAACAGCTCTCCGGCTGTTACCTTCCGGCCGGCTTCTACCACGGCCTGTGCCGGTTGGCCGGCGTGTTGTTTCAACGGTATTGTCAGTTGTGTCAGCTCGATTTCAAATGCAGCCCGGGGCGCCGGGTGATCGTAGGCGTCGAGACCCAGGCGGGCAATCAGGCGTTTGGAAGGCACCCTGCGCAAAGGACCGAATTCGCGCTCCGCTGACACCACAGCCGGCTGCGGGCGGGGCATCCCGGCATCCGTAAGTCGCTTTACAAGTTCTTTATTCATGGCGCATGGATCGAGACCCATGACGCAGCCGTAGGCCGTGCATAACCCGCAACCCGAGCATAAAAAGGCCCCGCTGAAAGCGGTCAGATCCTCGCTCACGCCCGCGGCCAGATTGCGCATCAGTCGGTCGGGATAGAGCCGGTGGCCAAGCAAGTTGCGCGGGCAAATTTCGGTGCACAGCATGCACTTCAGACAGGCCGAGCGCGCCAGGTGAATTTGGCGCTCGACAGTGCGCCGTCGAAGTGTGACCTGCGGGTGATCCGCGGGAAGCACGAGCACCAGGCTGGTGGTCTTTGTTACTACTGAGGAACTCTCGTCCACGATCGAACCCATCATCGGCCCACCGGAAATGACGACGGCCTGTTCGCAGGCTGCTCCCCCGGCCGCTTCCAGCAGCGCCGACAAGGGAGTCCCAAGCGGCACGCGAAAGGTGGCTGGGCTCTCGACCGCGCCCGCTACGCTGACGTAGCGGTGCGTGACGGGCTGCCGGCTGTCGACGGCCGCGGCCACGTCGATCAGGGTAGACACGTTCGACACCACGGCGCCCACCGCGAGCGGCAGGCCGAATTCGGGAATTACACGATCCAGCACCTCGCGCACCAGCACGAACTCGTCCCCGGCCGGGTAGAAGTCATCCAGCAGGCGCAGTTCGATCCGCTCGTCCAGATTGCCGAGCCTGAGCGCCTCGCCGAGCGCGCTTATCGCGGTTGCGTATTTTTTCTTGAGCGCCACGATCCCGCGCCGGGCGCCGGTGATCTCCATGGCGATCTCCAGCCCGCGCAGTACCTCGCGGGGCTTCGAGGCCATGCGCTGCTGGTCGACCCGTGAAAGCGGCTCACACTCGGCCCCGTTGCCGATGACCACTTCCACCTGGGCGGCATACTTGACATGGGTGGGGAAACCGCCGCCGCCGGCGCCGACCACGCCGGCGACACGAATTCTTTCGAGCAGCTCCTTTTTTGAACCCTGGGCCAACCCCGCTCCTTGTTAGACGATCCTGAAGGCCCCGGCCAGCACGCAGCGGCGCTGCCTGGTGAACGTGCGTGCCGAGGTCAGGCCCTCGCCGGTGGGTCCGGCGATGCTCAGCGTAGTGAAGCCCTCGCCGCCGAAACCCAGCCCGGCGTATGAGGGAGCGTTCTTGACGAAGATGGTGGTCTCGATCTCGCGGGCCACCAGGCTCATGTTGCTGACGCTCTCCGAGTGCATCATTGCCGAGTGCCGGTTGCCATGCTCGGCCTGCTTGGCCTTGGCAAGCGCCGTGGCCAGGTCGGGCACGGTCACGATCGGCAGGATGGGCATGAGCATCTCCGCCTGTACCAGAGCGTGCTCGAAGGGAACCCGGCAGATTAGCAGGCGCGTATCTGGACCGGCCGTAACGCCTATCTGCTCGAGCAGAACCGATGCGTTCTTGCCGACAAACTTTCTGTTCGGATGCGGATAGGGCCGACCCGATTCCACGAACTTTTCCACAAGCTTGTCGACGTCGCCGCCTTCGACCAGGCGCGCACCGTAACCGATCATCTCTTGTACGAGCCTATCGGCCACGTTCTCGAACACAAACACTTCCTTTTCGGCCGTGCACAGGATGCCATTGTCGAATGAGGCGCCATCAACGATACAGCGTGCGGCCTTGCGAATGTCGGCCGTGTCGTCGACGATCACCGGTGGATTGCCCGGCCCGGCCGCAACCGCCTTCTTGCCGCAGGTCATGGCCAACTTGACCACCTCGCCCCCCCCGGTGACCATCAATAACCTGACACCGGGATGCATCATGATCGCCTGTGACGTCTCCAGGCTGGGCTGGGCGATAGAGCACAGCAGCGTCTCGGGCCCACCGGCTGCTTGGATAGCCCTGTTCAAAAGGCCCACGGCTTCGTTGCTCACCCCCTTGGCCACCGGGTGGGGGTTAAATACCACCGCGTTGCCCGCCGCCACCATGGAGATGCCGTTGTTAATGACGGTGGCCACCGGGTTGGTACAGGGGGTAATAGCGGCGACCACGCCATAAGGTGCAGGCTCGACCAACGTCAGACCGTCGTCGCCCGTGAAGCACAGCGGCGCCAGGTCTTCCACGCCCGGGGTCTTGCGCGCCGCCAGCAGGTTCTTCTGCGCCTTGTGCTCGGCGCGCCCGAAACCCGTCTCGGCCACTGTCTTGCGCGCCAGGTCCTCGGCCATCTCCTCGCTCGTCTGCCGCATGGCCCGAATGAACACCCGGCGGCGCTCGAGCGACACGCCCGAGAATGCCTGGTAGGCGGCCCCGGCGGCCGCGATGGCCGCGTCCATCGTCTCGAATACGCCATTCGCCGTTGACCCGCCATTTTGCGCACCGGTCAGCGGTTCGTACGAAAGCGGCCGCGGACGTGGTTCTGCAACCGGCTGCGAATCGCCATTAGTCACTCGCCGGACGACTTCGGTCACCAGCCGCTCGATCTCTTTCTCGTTCACCGGAATGGTCATGAATTCACCCTCTCGAGCGTTTCTACTTTGCGAAAGTCTGCCGCTCGCCGATGTCGATGTAGTCCACAATGGCCACTATGGTCGCGTCGACCGGCGAATCGCGGGTGGTGTCGGTCAGTCTCGACGACGAGCCCTGAACCACCAGCACTATCTCGTCCTCGCCGGCCCCGACGGAATCCACGGCGACCAGTTGCTTGCCGCTGGGCTCTTGTTTCTCGAAATCGACCGGATCGACAACCAGCAGTTTGGTTCCGGAAAGTTTCTCGGATTTCCGTGTGCTGACTACGTTTCCCACAACGCGCGCAAGAAACATGTTTCGTGCTCCTTTCGGTCAATATATCGACTCGCTGCCGTTCATCACTCATCCAGCTTGACGATCTCGATGCCGAGATCCCGCGCCCGGCTTGCCGCCATGGGCGTCACGATGGTACCAGCCGGCAGCGTAAGCCGGCCATCACCCGCCCGGGCCGACTGTTCCACGTCTTCTTCGGTGACAAGCCCGTTGAATGAACGTGCCAGCGTGGTACCGGCCGTTCCAATGCGCTCGATTAGCCCCGCTACATCGGCCGCGGCCACAGGCTGCAGCCCCAACGTATCCAGGTCGCGCAGCAGGCTTGCGGCCTCGGCCCCCATCTTTCCCCGTGCGCCCTGCCCGGACGGCTGCAAGTCGTCTGCAACCAGGGCAACTCGCCGGCCGGCCAGAAGAGCTTGACTGACCAGCCTGACGAAGGGCTGCCCGTCGCGCATCTCAATCAGCGCCCGGGCATATTCGAAGCCGATGCTGCCGACCAGCACCAGGTCATCGCGGCAGGTCTCGGCAAGCACGCCGCTTAAGTCTGCATCAGAAAAGACACCGACATCGCCGCCCAACTTCCCGCGCAAACCCCCGCTTTCGATGTCGCCGAGCAGACCACGTTCACAGAGTACCTTCACGCGCGCTCCTCCCGCAACCAGAGGCGCCAGCTGATCCGCCAGCAACCCGAGGTTTCCCGATGCCACGGGAAGAAGCACGAGAATTCGCTGCGCGCGACCCGCAGGGGACAAACCGGACGCGGGTTCAAGGCGCGCCAGAACACGCCCGGTGATTTCCTCAATCAGGCGCTCGATTTCTTTGTCGTCTGCCATGCGTACAGTTGTCCCGTTTAACGAATCGTTACGCCGCCAGACGTGTAGTCACAGAAGGGGCGCGTGTTGCCACCCTCGGTGCTCTGGGAGATAAGGCATCCCTCGCGGCCGCACAGGTCGCGGCACAGGCTTGGGACAACCTCGACCCGGTTGCCGGACGCGACTCCAGCCGCGTTGCCTTCGTCGGTGTCCAGGTGCAACTCGGTCAGAAATTCATCGCTCACCCTCACGACGACTTCGTCGAAGATCAGCGAGCGCGGCCCCGGAAAGTGGATATACACCTTCTGGCCGTTTGCGATCCCGAGCCTGCGGGCGTCCTGCGGCGTCGCGTGGATGTGGCGCATGGCACAGATACAGCCCGAGTTCAGCCGCACAGCCCCGCGCGGCCCGATCAGGTCGGCGCCCGGCGTGCCTGCCAGGTCGCCGGATAAGCGCACGGGTATGTTTATACCCAACGCGACACCGTCACTTATCGACATTTCCACCTGGCTCGCGCCGCGGGGAGGTCCGAGGATCCGCACCCCGGGAATCGAGCGCCGCGGTCCGACGACCTCTACTGTCTCGCGCGCGGCATACTGGCCCGGCTGGGACAAGGCGGACACAGGAGTCAGGCGGTAGCCGTGCCCGAAAAGATCTTCCACATGCTGATCGGACAGGTGGACGTGCCGAGCCGAGAGGGCAACCGGGATGGTACGATCTCCGTTTTCCATATGATCCGGGCCCGGGCAACGCCATTCAGGCGGCCCTTCTATTGTTACTTCGCCTTCAGTGAGTTCAT
Organism: uncultured Myxococcales bacterium; assembly: GCA_964640665.1. Lineage (GTDB taxonomy): Bacteria > Myxococcota > B64-G9 > B64-G9 > B64-G9 > DATKYQ01. The sequence goes on along the minus strand of CAZXHT010000027.1, from coordinate 53,979 downwards.
GGCCTTGCCGACGGTGGCCGCCTCGCCCGGGCACTTCTGCGAGAAATCCATCATGACCTTCTGCATCTCGACCATGGTGGGCGCCATTAAAGCCATCAGTTGCTGGCCCATCTTGGCCGCATCGGGTCCCTTCATGTTCTTGCTCATCTCCTTCATTTTCTTCGAGCAATCCTCGATTTCGGCCTTGTTCTTCGCGACATAGTCCGTGGCGGCAGCGGCCGCCTTCTTGCAATCCGGCATGCCGTCCTTGATCGCCTGCGTCACCTGGTTGATGTGCGCGACCATTTTCTTCATGTGCTCGGGTGCTTTCGAGGTGTCGACGTTCTTGGCCATCTCGGCCGCGGCCGCGACGGCCTTGGCTGCGTCATCCTTGGCTGCCTCGGCGGCGCCCTCGTCTGCCTTGGCGGCTCCCTCGGCAGCCTTGACCGCACCCTCGACAGGCGCGTTCTCGTCGGTCTTCTTGTTGCAGCCAAGCGTCATGAGACTCGCGATAGCCAACATGGTGACGAAAATCTTCAGAATCCGGTTCATGTCTTCCTCCTCTGAGGTTTTTGTACCCCGTCCATACGGGACACCAAGAACTTCATCCCGTACAACCGGGCGATCTATATCCACGACAGGTCGCAACAGTATCCCTCCCCGGAACGAATTTCAAGTATGTTCTTCTCGTCATCGAGAAACTGCGGCCTTGAACGAAACCGCCTTTTCCCCTAAGGTGGTATTGCAAATAAAGAGCGAGGAGGAGATCTCATGTGCGCAGAAAATTCAGGCATGTTCTTATTGTCCCGCACTTTTTTGCTGCCAGTGCTTGCCGGCCTGCTGTTGTCCGCCTGCGGTTCGGACAAGGCCGGCTCGAAGTGCGGCGACTGTTCCACGCTCGACGGGCCCTGCAGCCTGGGCACCTGCAACGAAGACACGCGCGAGTGTTTCGCCGAGGCGATCAACGAGGGTGCCGACTGCAGCGACGGCGACAAGTGCACGCTCGAAGACAGCTGCCAGGCAGGGCAGTGTCTGGGCACGCCCATGGAATGCACCGAGCAGGTATCCGAGTGTATCGACGGCGTCTGCGACAAGGGCGAGTGCACATACCCGGCTCGGCCCGACGGGACGGCCTGCATCAGCAAGACGGACGAGTGTAACGACGGTCAATGCCAGGCCGGCGAGTGCAGCGCCGTTGTGAAAGCCGACCAGACGCCCTGCAACGACGGCGACTGGTGTACCACCCCCGACAGTTGCGCAGCCGGCGTTTGCGGCGGGGAGGCGCGCGACTGCTCGGACGGTCTCGACTGCACCAGCGACTCGTGCGACCCGGATCGTAACGCCTGCGGCTACCAGGTGGCCGTAGACAACTGCCTGATTGCCGACATCTGCTACGCCGACGGCGATCCCAACCCGGACAATGCCTGCCAGGAATGCGCCTCCGCCATGAACCAGCAGGATTGGTTCAACGACGACAGCAACGCCTGCGACGACGGCAATCTGTGTACCGATCCCGACGGGTGTACCGACGGGGTCTGCTCGGGGACACCGGTTCCCGGCTGCTGCCTGGCCGACGGCGACTGCGACGACGGCAAGGACTGCACAACGGATACTTGCAACACCGCGGACGGCACTTGTTCAAACAATGTCGATGCCGGGTATTGTCTGATCGGCGATTTATGCATAACCGACGGCATCCTCAACCCGGCCAACGCCTGCCAGTCTTGTATCGCTATGACAAACCAGACCGGCTGGTCGGACAACAACGACTCCTGCGACGACGGATTGTACTGCACTACGGACGACCACTGCGGCGGCGGATCGTGCCAGGGCACCAGCGGCACGATCTGCGACGACGGTGTCGACTGCACCGACGACGTCTGCAACGAATCGGCCCAGAGTTGTTCTCATGCGCCCTCTGCCGGCCAGTGCCTGATCGGCGGCGCCTGCTTCGCGGCAGGAGCACTCAACCCGAACAACGACTGCCAGGAGTGCATTCCGGCCGGCAGCCAGACCGACTGGAGCGCCGACGACAGCAATACCTGCGACGACGGCAATAACTGCACCGATTCCGATCACTGCAGTGCCGGCACCTGCACCGGCACCCCGATTCCCAACTGCTGCACCAGCGACGCGGAATGTAACGACAACCTTGATTGCACCACAGACAGTTGCACCTTGGCCACCGGCGCCTGCGTAAACGCTGTCGATGCCGGCCAGTGCCTGATCGCGGGCGCCTGTTACGCCGACGGAATTCCCAACCCCAACAACAACTGCCAGGCCTGCGCGGCAGGCACTGTCCAGGTCGCCTGGTCGCCCGCCAACGATGGCGCCGAGTGCGGCGGGATCTGCCAGGCATGCCAGGGTGGAACATGCGCAAACATGCCCGACACGGGCGACGCCGATCCCTTCGGCGAATGCCCGCCCTGCCGCGTGTGCGACGGGTCCGGCGGCTGTCGTAACGCCCAAAACGGCACCGACCCCAAGAACGACTGCCAGGCGGCCGAGTGCGTCTTCGACGTTTGCCAGGCAGGCTCTTGCAACATGACATCGGGCACGCAGTGTACCGACAGCGACCAAAGCGACTGCAACGACGCCCAGTGCGACGGCCTGGGCACCTGCCTGCAGGACTTCGCCTACGAGGCATCCGGCTACGTCTGCGATGACGCAGACGCCTGCACCGCTACAGATCAGTGCGACACGTTTGGACAGTGCGCGGGCTTGGCACTTGCTCCCGATCCCGATCCCGATTCGGTTGTCTCGGCAACCAGCGCCTGCCTGACCTACTCCACGAACGCCCGCACGGTTGTCAGCGTCGCCCTGAACGACACGGGCGGAACCCCGATCGGCGCCGCCACGGTGACCATCGAGGCCGACGACGCAGGCATCAGCTGGAGCGGCCCGGTCGTTGAATCGGCCGCAGCGCAGGGAGTCTACTTCCGCGTAATGCAGACCCCGCCGGCGCAGATTCCGGGCGACGACACCGTGGTATCGGTAAGCGCGCATTCGGGGTCTGGCGCCTGCCAGTCTTCCGAGGAAGCGATGAACACGACCGCAACTATCGTCTTCGCCGCGCAGACCGCGGCGGGAGCCGCGGCCGGCACCGGCGGCTGCCCGGTTGACAACAATCTCAGGGTGCGTGTCATAGACGCCCGCGATTCGAGCCCCATAGCCGGCGCCTACGTCATGGTGGGCCCCGCCCAGGGCGACCTTTTCGAAGACGACTTCGAGCAGGTCCTTTCGGGCGCTGCCAGCCTGACAAACGCCGGGCAGGCCGACGCCGGCGGGATGATCGAGTTCGAGGACCAGGGCACGGCCCTGGATGGGCCGCAGATCGTCACAGCCGGTTTCGACAACATGAGTTACACGAGCATGGTCGACGTCGACGCGGCCGATATCGTAATCGCGCTGACCCACATCACCTCCCGTCCGACCATGGCGCAGATCGCGGGCTCGGTGACCGGATTGCCGATCACAAGCTACGACAACATCGTCAATGCGGCCATGGTGATCAACCAGTTCGGGATGGACAGCCTGGTCAAGTTCAGGTTCGATGACCTTCTGGCCCAGGAAGAAGATTGCTGGCTGGCGGCTAGCATTCCATTTATGGGCGACCAGTGGGCCTCCATGCCGGTGAATATCGACGTACCCCAGCAAACAGAGCGCTACATTTTTTCAGTCACCATCAACCCGCACGACTACAAGACGGCCCCGCTCGAGGTAGGATCCGTCGATCAACACATCGTGGCGCTGGGCGGGACGGTGCCCTTCGGCGACATCGTCAACATCATGCTGAACGGCGGCAGCCTGGCGGGCATCGTCAACATGCTGACCGTCGACAGCATCGGCCTGATTACCCGCAACCAGATAAGCGGCGATGAGACAAACGTATCCATCGCCGCCGACACTGCATTGAACGCCAATATCTCCTGCGCGATTTCGCACCTGCCGACCACACTTTCTGGCAGCGACACCCTGTGCCTGACCATCGGCGATTGGGACGGTACGCTTGGCGACGGCCCGATGTTCATCATGGGCTTCCAGGCGCTCTCGGGAGGTTCCGGCATGCTCAGCAACGTGCCCGGCTCGGGCGCCTTTTCCGGGGTCGGCCGCCTGGGAATGGGCGTTTTGGCCTATCTCGATTCGAGCACTTTGCCCAGCGGCGACGAATGGAAGAGCGGAGCCACCTCGGGCATTCTCGATCGCTCGGGCAGCTTGAGCCCGTCCGGCGGCACCTTGGATTTCGACAACGACTTTCTGGAGATCACGCCGCTGAACCGCTCCGGCAGAAGCTTCCAGTGGAACCAGGTGTCGACGGCCTATACTCAGGCGCACTTTTCCGAACACGATATAGACCTGATCGAATCGACCAGCTACTGGATCGGCTCGGAGTGCGATGACGTCACCGAGGATGTCTGGCGCAACACCTATTGGAGAATCTTGGCCCCGGCCGGCACGACCTCTTTCAACCTGCCCGATCTGCCCACCGGGTGGCCGCGCGTCGCCGACGGCGGGCTGGCCGCCCCGGGCGCCGACGAACGCCTCAACTGGTCGTTCTCGGCCCTGCGCATGCAGCCGCTTTCGGCATCCTTCGACTTCAATCATTTCGACTTCGCCGTCACGCTCGGACTCGCCACCCATACATCCAGCAACAACGCAGACTTCTGAGATTAATTGACTCCCCTGTACCGCATGCCGTAGGCTGTGCCGGTCGGGGATCTATTCCGGAGGAATGCTGGTGGAACACATGACGGACGAGGGGCAGGAGCCTCAGATCGATCTGCGCGATTACTGGAACGTTATCCTCAAGCGCAAGTGGACGGTGCTGGCTTTCTTCGTGGTGATCGTCACCCTGGTCACCATCTTCACCCTGCGTCAAACCAAGATCTACGAGGCGAAAGCCTCGGTGGTCATAGAACCCTACGCCCCGCAGGTACTCGGCAACGTCAGGGAGGTGTACAACCTGGGAGCGGGATCCTACTGGAGCAACAAGGAGTACTACGAGACCCAGTACAACGTGATCACCAGCCGTACCGTGGCCCTGAAGGTCGTGCAGTTGCTCAGACTCGAGGGCAACAAGGAATTTCTTGGAATCGACAAGCTGGCTGCGGAATCCCAGAAAAGTTACATGGAGAATTTTATCGACTACGCCGACATGGTCCGCGGCATGATCGAGGTGGAGCCGGTAAAGGACAGCCGCACGGCCTACATCAAGGCCCGCCATCGCTCTCCCAAGTGGGCCCAGAGAATCGCCAACGCGGCAGTCAACGCCTACATCGATTACAACCGCCAGACCCGGCGCAAGGTCACCCAGGACGCCGCCGGCTGGCTTGGCAGCCAGGCCAACGTATTGAAGAAACAGATGGAGGACGGCGAGCTGAAGCTTTACGAGTTCAAGAAGAGCAACAAGATCCTCTCGGTCTCACTGGAAGATCGTCAGAACATCACCTCCCAGCGGCTGCAGGATCTCAACCAAACCATCAACCGCGTCCAAGCCGAACGCATCGCCCTCGAAGGCAAGCGCAAGCAGATTCTCGACGTCAAGGAGAACCGCCTGCCGCTGGACTCGGTGGACAAAGTAATCAGCAACAGCCTGATCCAGCAACTGAAGGAATCCTACGTTAAATTGAAAGAGCAGAAGACCGAGTTGGGCGCCAAGTACCTGCCCGACCATCCGCGCTACAAGGTGATCGAGAACAAGCTCAAGCTCATTCGACACAACATCGATCGGGAGATTGCCAACGTCATGGAGAGCCTCGAGTCCGAGTACCGGGCGAAGCAGGACAGCGAGGCGTCGCTACGCCGGGAGTTAACCAAGGTTAAGAGCGAGGCTCAAGATATCAACAAGAGAGAACTCGGCTACAACCGGCTTAAGCGGGTCGCCGACAATTACGCCACCCTATACAAGCACGTGCTGACGCGCCAGAAGGAAGCCGGCCTGGCCGCCCACCAGGAAACAAATAACATCTACAAACTCGACTCGGCGATCGAACCTTTATTTCCCGTCTACCCACGCGTCAAGCTCAACATCCTGCTGGCGGTCGTGGTCGGGCTGCTGGGCGGAATCGGACTGGCCTTTTTCCTGGAGTATCTCGACAACACCATAAAGAACCAGGAAGACGTGGAGCGCTACTTGCAGGTTCCCTTTCTGGGCATCATCCCCAGCATCAAGCTGGACCCACACACCGAAGAAGGACAGGACACCCCCCAGCGGGACACTTACCTTATAAGCCACCCCAAGAGCTCGGTGGCCGAGTGCTGTCGCACGGTACGCACCAACATCCTGTTCATGTCTCCGGAGAAGCCTTCCCGCCGCATCCTGGTGACTTCCGCCGGCCCCCAGGAGGGCAAGAGCACCGTAGTAATCAACCTGGGCACGACCATGGCCCAGAGCGGTTCAAAAGTGCTGCTGATCGACACAGACATGCGCCGCCCCCGGCTGCACAAGGCCTTCGGCATCGAGCGCGGCACCGGGCTGACCACCGCCATTCTCGGCGAGGCCGAGATCGACGAGGTCATCCAGCAAACCGAGGTGCCGGGCTTGCGCGTAATGCCCTGCGGCCCGATCCCCCCAAATCCCACCGAGTTGTTCCACACCGAGCGCTTCGCCCAGATCGTCGCTGAACTGGAGGAAAAGTACGACCGGGTCATCTTTGACAGCCCGCCGGCCGTGATGGTCGCCGACCCGCTGATCCTCTCGCGCATGATGGACGGTGTGATCATGGTGATCAAGGGAGGCCACACCTCACGGGACATGGTCAGGCGGGCTCTTCGGCAGTTGCAAGACGTCAACGCGCGTATCCTGGGCACGGTGATCAACGATCTGGATCTCGAGCAGCGCGAGTACGGCTACTACTACTATCGCCAGTACGGCTACTACTACGGAGAGAAAGAAGGCGATGCCACCAGCAGTTGAAGATCCAGCGGGCGGCGAGATTCCGCTTTTGGATCTGAGATCCCAACACCGTCAAATAAAGGCGGAAATATTGGCGGCCATCGGCCCGCTGATCGAGCGCCAACGCTTCATCAACGGCCCGGAGGTGGCGCAGTTCGAGTCGGGAGTGGCCGACTACCTGGGAGTCGAACACGCGATCGGCGTATCGTCGGGCACGGACGCCCTGCTGGCCGTGCTCATGGCTCTCGGGGTCGGGCCCGATGACGAAGTCATCACTACCCCCTTTTCTTTCGTTTCAACCGCCGAGGTCATCATGCGCCTGGGGGCTCGGCCTGTATTCGCGGACGTCAGCGGCGAGAGTTTTCTCATTCGGCCGTCAGCCGTGCGCAAACTTCTCACCAACCGCACGCGGGCGATCATCCCGGTGCACCTGTACGGCAAGGTGTGCCAGATGGACGAATTTCTCGATCTTTCGGTCGAACGCGGTATTCCGATCATCGAGGATTGCGCCCAGGCCATGGGAGCCAGGCAGGACGGCCGGGCCGCGGGATCGTTCGGGCTGGCCGGCGCCTTCAGCTTCTTTCCCTCGAAGAATCTCGGTGGCTGGGGCGACGGGGGAATGCTGACCACCGGCGACGCCGAACTGGCACGCAGGCTGCGCCATATCCGTGAGCACGGTGCCGACGACGATATGCGCTACAGCCTGGTGGGCGGCAACTTCCGCCTGGACACCATCCAGGCCGCTGTTTTGAGCGTCAAGCTCGGGCACCTCGACCAGTGGCTGCAGGCCAGGAAGACGGCGGCCCGGTACTATATCCAGCTCATGGTTGAGGCCGGCCTGTCCGCAGGCCAGAACGAGACCCGGCACCCGGGCCACCAACTTCTTCCGCCTCCGGTTTGGGACGAGCCGGATCACGCCTTCAACCTCTTCGTCATCCAGGCGGAGAGGCGCGACGCATTGAAGAAGCACCTCGACTCGGCCGGAATAGGCAACGCCGTCTACTACCCCACTCCGTTGCACCTGCAGCCGTGTTTCGCAAAGTTAGGTTACCGCCCGGGGGACTTCCCGGCAGCCGAGGAGGCGGCCCGCAGCGTACTGGCTTTACCTCTGTACCCCGAGATCGGCCGCGCCCAGCAAAAGAGGGTGGTGGAAGCCATAGCCGGGTTCTACCACGCCCGGGCCTGAACCGACATGAGCCGCCCGGAAGAGCCTGCCTGGTACGCCGTGCACACCCGTTCGCGGCACGAGCGCAAGGTGCTGGCCGAACTGGCGCGGCAATCTTTCGAAGCCTTCCTGCCCGAGTACCGCACCTGGTCGCGCCGCAAGGATCGACGCAAAAAGATCCTCAAACCTCTTTTTCCGGGCTACCTGTTCGTACGCAGCGGCATGTCGCCTGCCCTGCGCCTGGCCATCCTGCAGACGGCCTCGGTTGTACGCCTGGTAGGCGTCGGCTACGAGCCGGTCCCGGTTCCCGATCGCGAGGTGGAGTCGATCAAGATCCTCTTGCAGGGAGCCGGGGACGCCCAACCCGCGGAGCCTTTGAAGATCGGCCAACGGGTCCAGGTGATGGAGGGCCCCCTGAGCGGAGTGATCGGCGTCGTCGAACAGAGCGCCCGCCGACGCATAGTGGTCAGCGTCGATCTGCTCGGCCGCGCCGTGGCCGCCTCACTCGAAACCGAGGCGGTCGTCCCATACCTCGACGGGTGACTTGCGCGGATCTCCGGGAAAATCTTTTCCTATTCGATCCCGACGATCGTGAACTCGACCCGGCGGTTGACCTCGCGGCCCTTGCGGGTATTGTTGGGGGCGATCGGCTTGCTTTCTCCGTAACCTTTAAATTCGAGGCGCTCTGGAGCGACGTGGCCGCGCTTGACCAGGTAGTCCATGACCGCCTTGGCGCGGCGCTCGGAGAGCCGCTGGTTGAGGCGATCGGATCCCACCGAGTCGGTGTGGCCCTCCACGCGAATCTTCTCGATCTCGGTGTGCCCGTTCATCACCTGGGAGATCTGGCTCAACAGGCTGAAGGAATCGCGCATGATGCGCGCCTTGCCGCTTGCGAAGTGCACCTTCTGCAGAATCTCGATCTTCTCCTTCTTGATGATCACGACTACCCGGCCCTTGTCGGGGCAACCGTCCGAGTCCTTGACCCCGTTGATCGTCTCGGGCTCATTGGGGCACTTGTCCTTATCGTCGGGGATGCCGTCCTTGTCGTTGTCCGGATCGGGACAGCCGTCTTCGTCTTCGAAGCCGTCTTTGTCCTCGGCCTTGTCGGGACACTTATCGACGTTGTCCTTGATGCCGTCTTTGTCCTTATCACCCCAGGGACAACCGCCGTTTTCCTTGGGACCGGCTTGGGTGGGGCACTTGTCCTTGTCGTCCTCGATGCCGTCAGAGTCGGAATCCTTGAATGGACAGCCCTGCTGCTCTTTCGTGCCCGCCAGGTTGGGGCACTTGTCGTCGCCGTCGAGAACGCCGTCTTTGTCGTTGTCCGGATCGGGGCAGCCGTCCTCGTCCTCGAAGCCGTCCTTGTCCTCGGCCTTTTCGGGACAATTGTCGACGTTGTCCTTGACGCCGTCTGCGTCCTTGTCTCCCCAGGGGCAACCGTGGTTCTCGGCCGGGCCGGCCTTGTCGGGGCACTTGTCGACGTTGTCCTTGATGCCATCCACGTCCTTGTCGCCCCAGGGACAGCCGTCGTTCTCGGCCGGTCCCGGATCGGACGGGCAGCGATCGTCGTCGTCGGCGATGCCATCCTTGTCCATGTCCCGCACGCGCGGCGACCACATCAGGCCGACGAAGGCCCGGAAGTTCGGAGTGCCCCAGCCCGGCAGCAGGCCGCCGCCGCCGCCGGCGGTGATGTACAGGTCGCAAGGCACGCGGTAGCGCAACCCCAGCAGCCACTCGAGGGGCGCCTCATTGGGCTTATTCTTGAACAGGCTTGAGATCTTGCCGCCCCCGAGAATCTCGCCCAGGCCCCAGAACCCCTCGCTGAAGCGGAATCCGGCCCCTAGGCGGTAGAACATCTCGTGCCCGACATCCAAATCGCGATAGTCGGCGTTCCCGGACATCAGCCAGGCGCCGATGTTCGCCGCCAGCAACAGTCGTTCTTTCAAAAGGTGCCGCGAAAGCGCTAATGTCGGGCTGAAGGTCACCGAGGTGCTGCCCAGGAAAGCCCCGCCGTCCCCGGACGGCAGGCTGACCGGCACATCAAGCGCCAGCGAAATCCCGTGAATCTTTTCGCGCAGCACCGTGAACTTGGGGGACACCCGGATGTCGCCCAGGGCCGCGCCGGAAAGTCCCATGTCCGCGCCGGTACTCTGGTCGAGCATCTTGCCCTCCTGGTAAAAGACCGCCGGCACGTCCACTCCCATCGTCAACCAGTCGGTGATGCCCATCGAGACCAGGAAGTTGCCGGCCAGGCGATCGGAGACCAGGCTCTGGACGACGTCGCCGTCGCGCATCACTACCAGGGGGTTGCGCGAGTAGTGCAGGAACAATCCGACGTTGATATCGCCCGACAGCTCTCCCTGGCCGCCGCTGGTTACGAAAAGCCCCTGGCTGTCCATGGCGGGTTTGAAGCGCTCGCTGTCGATGCCTTCGGCACCTTGCGCGAAGGCGGTGAAACCTGCCGCCAGCACGGCAACCAGCACGAGAATGACGCATGCTCCCCTTTTCATGATAGCTCTCCTTCACGAGAGTTGCTTTAAGGATTCGGGACGCAGCATATACAAATCGCCCTCGGGCGTCAAATATCATGTTGCCCGCGGCCTATCTTGCATTCAAATGTCCGACGTGCTAGGAATATTCTCATGGAAACTACGAGTTGCCGGCTGGTGTATTCGGGTCGGGGTTGCGCGCTGGCCCTTATCGTCTTGCTCGCACCGATGGCCGCGCTGGCTGAAAACAAGGAGTTGGCCCGCGGAATCGAGGCCTACGAGAATTTCGAATACCAGAAGGCCCAGGGTATCCTACTCAAGGCGCTGAAAGACACCCATTCGACAAAAAAGGAAGCGGCCAAGGTCCACGTTTACCTGGGCCTGGTTCATTTCACGCTGGGAGACAAGAACGGCGCGCGGAAGGATTTCGAAGGGGCTCTGAAGCTCGACTACAACGCGGCTCTGCCGCCTGACACCTCGCCCAAGATCATGGCCGAGTTCAACACGGTCAAGGACGACATCCCGCCTCCGGTAATCGTGACTCCGGTGAAGAACCACCCGGGCATCCACGGGGGGCCGCCTCCCCCGCCCCGCAAGCGGGTCTGGACCTGGGTGGCGGTCGGCCTGGGCGGCGCAGCGCTGGCAGGGGCGGGCACCTGTGCTTATCTGGCCTCGGCTGCCAAGACCGACTTCGACAAGGAGCCCTTCGCCGACAAGGCCAACGATCTGAAGGCCAAGATCGAGACCAGGGCGCTTACCGCCAACATCCTCTTCGGCGTAGGCGCGGCCGGCCTGGTGGCCGGATTGATCCTGTTCTTCACCGAGGGAATCTCCGAACCCGATCAGGTGTCGACGCCGGTGGTAAGCCTGACGCCCGGCGGCGCGACGGCAACGTTCAGGTTCTGAGGACGTAATCGATGAGATACCTAAGCCCAATACTGGCCACCTTGCTCACGGGATTCCTCTCGAGCTGCACCTACAGCCTGAGCGCCGAGGGCAAGCAATGCAGTATCCCGGATCATCCCTGTCCAACAGGTTACGCCTGCGTCTCGAGCGGCGGAGACGGCGGAACCTCCATCTGCGTGCTCGGCACGACGGATGGCGGCGACGGGGAAGACGGCGGAGACACCGGCCCCTGCGTCGAGGGAGCCAAGGCCTGCGATCCTTTAGATCCGAGCGTGCTGCTCGAGTGCACCGCGGGTGCCTGGACACCGAGCGACTGCGACGGCGGCACCTACTGTTTTTTCAAGAGCCCCACCGACGACGAATCCACCTGCGTGCCCGACTGCACGACGACAGCAGACTGCGGCCGCGATGAATACTACTGCAACCAGGACACTCACCACTGCGAGGCAAAAGGAGGCTGCGATCCGGCCGAGTACCCGCAATGCGTCTACAAGGCAGGAAACGACTCGATCAAGGAGTGCGACGATGAATCGCGCATGGTGGTGGAGACTCCCTGCGGCCAGGACAAGTACTGCCACGACAAGTACATTGTCTGCCTCGACAACTGTGTAAACGATGCAGATTGCGAAGGCCTGCCGGATGCTGTGAGTCCCGAGCCCAACTCCTGCAACCTGGGCAACAACAAGTGCCAGCGGGTCGACCTGTGCCCGACCTACAAGGTCTGCGGCGGAAGCGAGAGTTGCGAATTGGGTACCTGCGTCCTCACGCCGACCACCAACGCGAATGGCACCGGAGGCACGCCTGACCTGCAATGCTTCAAGGACGGCGCGCCGGCGGACAACGGCGTCGCTACGGAGTGCAACCTGAAAGGTAATGTGACCATTCTGACAATTGCTGGAGACCCCAGAACCGCAGATACAATTGGGCTTTTGGTCAAGGCATACTCGCTTGCAGACGCCCTGGCCGGCGACCTGACGACTCCCCTGGCCAACACGACCGCCACCGACAACGAAGGCTTCGGCTACTACCAATTCACGAATCCCTTGCCTACAAAACAGGATCTCGTGCTGTTTGTTGAATCGAATGGGCCAGGTGAAAATGAATACGTTAGCCTGTATTTTTTCGGAGTCTACTTGCGCGCGGACGCTTGCGATGCCAGCGCTGGCACTCTTGAGATTGACGTGCCAACATTGACGAATAGGTTATACGCCACTTACATTGACTCCGGCATAGTGCTGGGCATCAATATGTTAAGAGGACTGATAATGGCCAGGGTGTTTGACTGCAAACTCGATCGTGTCATACATGCGACGGTCGGCAGTTCACTGAAATCCGAGGCGACCTATTACCTGCTCGACATTCCGGCCTGGATGCCGGACACGACCGCCACAGAAACCGCTGCCAAGGGCTTCTTCGGCGCAGCCAACGTTACCCCGATCAGGGGCGTGATCTCGGCCCTGGCCAAGGAATCGTCCGGGATGGTCTCGCTGGGAACCTACGACATTCGCGTCTTTCCCCATTCGATCAGCACCCTGTACTTCAAGGAACCGCTCAAGCCCAACTGATTCGACCGCAGCTGCGGAAACCATCAGGTCTGCCAGCCAAGCTCGTTTATAAAAACCCGGGGAGTGTGAACTTTCGTCCATTTGGGGGGATTTTTGAGCAGGGCCTTATCGCCGGTCACCAGCACCGAACCGGCACGAGCTTCGAGCAGTGCCCACAAGTGGCGATCTCCAGGGTCGGGAGGTCCATCCGTTTGCACTGCCGCCGCCGGACCGACATCTTGCACCTTGCCGTTGGCCGCGATCTCCGTTAGCAGTATATCGATCTCCCGCTCGCTCAACCAATGAAGCTTTTTTATCTTTGGTCTGAGCAGCACCAAACGGTATTCCGCAAGCAGGTCGATCGAGAGCAAGAAAGAAAATCTTCCTACCAGCATTCCATCCAGGATCCTGGCAGTTGGTGAATCACGACTCGCGGTGATGAGTCCCGCCACGACTACGTTGGTGTCGATGACAGCAAGCGCAGGCTTCATCGGCGGCGTTCTGCCTTCGTTTCGCTCACGGCCAGATCGATTGCCCGGGCCTCATCGAGGCCGGCGCGTTTCCGCGCACGAGCCACGATGGAGGCGGCACTTGAGGTGGTTTTCAATCCACTCTCTGCAAGACTTTCCTCGATGATCTGCCGAATCGACCTGCCGCGTCTCAGCGCGGCCTCCTTCAGTGCCTGATGCATCTCAGAGGATAATGTTATGGTCAACCTGGGCATCTCATTCTCCCAAAAGGAGTTACGGGATCTGCACCAACTAACCATAACACCGGATCACCAAGATGTCAAAGCTGGATACCGACCAGCTACAGGAAAATGAGCGTGACCGCGATGAATGTGGGCACCAGGATGGCTATCGACCAGAGCATAAAACCGAAGAAGCTGGGCATCTTCAGCCCGCGCTCGTCGGCTATCGATTTGACCATGAAGTTGGGGGCATTGCCGATGTAGGTCATGGCGCCCATGAAAACCGCGCCCAGGCTTATCCCGGTCAGGATGGCCTGGTCGACTCCCGTCTTGGCGACTTCAACGGCGCCTGGCTTGAGACCCAATCCCTGGGCCAGCGAGAAAAAAACGACGTAGGTCGGGGTGTTGTCTAAAAAGGAAGACAGCGATCCCGTGGCCCAGAAGAAGCTTGCGGGGCTTTCTACCCCGAATTCTGCGCCTCGCGCCTTGAGTATCAGAATGGCCGGGATCATGGTGGCGAAGATCCCGGCGAAGAGCACGGCCACTTCTATTATCGGGTAAAATGTAAACTTGTTGGCCGCGCGCAACTCCTTCTGGGTACCCATCCAGGAGGCCACCGCCAGCGTGACCAGCACAGCCTCTCGTACCGGAAAGGGCACGACCTTCTCGGTCAGGAAAGCCACCGAGAGAACCACGCCGAACAGCAAGGGGACGTTCAACCGTGCTCCGGCTACGTGGGTCGGGCGCACCTCGAGCCTGTCGCGCTCGATGGCGGCACCGGGCTCGCGGGTGTACATGATGGTGTCGAGAACGAAATAGACCAGCAACAAAAATCCGACCACCGCGGCCCACTCGACGACCAGCCGAAAGGTCCACTCGAACGGCACGCCGGCCAAGTAACCCATGAAAAGCGGCGGATCGCCCAACGGGGTCAGACAGCCGCCTATGTTCGCCACCAGAAAAGTGAAGAAGATAACCGTGTGTACCTTACGGGTGCGCTGTTGGTTGGTGGACAAAAGCGGGCGAATCAGCAGCATGGCAGCGCCGGTGGTGCCCATGAACGAGGCCAGCAACGAGCCCAGGGCTAAAAAGGCGGTGTTGACCAGCGGGGTCGCCCGCAGGTCGGTCTCCACCAGGATGCCCCCGGAGATGACGAACAGCGCCCCCAGCAGGATCATGAAAGAGACGTACTCCTGCCCCGTGTGCAGCACGGCGTGCGGGTCCAGGTAGAGGAACATACCGATGACCGGTAAACCAAGGATGGCCGAGAAGAGAAACTTGTTGCGATTGGGATGAAACCATTTCTCGGCCGCCAGCGGCAAAACGGCGATGCCCAGAAGCATGACCACGAAGAAGGACACCCAAATTATGGACAGGTCCTTGCCGACGGATGCTTCTCCCTCCGCGGCCGCGGCCGGCAACGCTTGCAACATGAAAAAAACAAGAATCGCGACTAGCGACGACAGGCGCTTGCTCATTGATGTCATTTGCCTTCTCGAACCTGAATCCAATTTCTCCCGGGGCCTGTTACTTGATGACTCCGTGCTTCTTGCCCACCTTGATAAAAGCCTCGATGGCCTTGTCGATGTGGCTCTTCTCATGAACCGCGGAGATCTGCACCCGGATACGCGCCGCGCCCTGCGGCACTACCGGATAAGAGAACCCAACCACGTAAATGCCTTCGGCCAGCATGTCGCGGGCCATGTCGGCAGCCAGCCTGGCATCGCCCAGCATTATCGGCACGATCGGGTGAACACCCGGTTTGATGTCGAACCCGGCCGAGGTCATCTTGCGCCTGAAGTAGCCGGTGTTCTCTTCCAGTTTGTCGCGCAATGCGGTCGACGAGGAAATCATTTCGAAGGCCTTGATGGTGGTCGCCACGATGACCGGGGCCAGCGTGTTCGAGAACAGGTATGGCCGCGAACGCTGGCGCAGGTACTCTACGATCTCCCGGCGGCCGGTGGTGAAACCTCCGGAGGCGCCGCCCATGGCCTTGCCCAGGGTCGAGGTGATGATGTCCACACGGCCCAGGGCGCCGCAATGCTCCACGCTGCCGCGGCCGGTTTTGCCCATGAAGCCCGTTGCGTGGGAGTCGTCGACCATCACCAAAGCGTCGTACTTCTCGGCCAGGTCGCAGATCTTGTCAATCGGGGCGACGATGCCGTCCATGCTGAAGGCCCCGTCGGTCGCGATCATCCGCCGGCGCTTGTCCTGGGTCTGCTCGAGATGCTGCTCCAACTCTCCCATGTCGGCGTTCGCGTAGCGGCGCCGCTCGGCCTTGCACAAGCGGATGCCGTCGATGATGCTGGCGTGATTGAGCTGATCGGAGATGACTACGTCATCCTTGCCAAGCAGGCATTCGAACAGGCCGCCGTTGGCGTCGAAGCAGGACGAGTAAAGAATCGTGTCATCGGTTTTGAAAAAGTCGGAGATCCTGCGCTCGAGTTCCTTATGCTGATCCTGGGTGCCGCATATGAAGCGCACCGAACTCATCCCGAAGCCGTGCTTGTCCAGGCCGCTTTTTGCCGCCGCGATTAGATCGGCGTTGTCGGATAGTCCCAGGTAGTTGTTTGCACAAAAGTTCAAAACGCCGCGATCGCCTGTAACCTTGATCTCGGCCCGCTGCGGCGAGGTAATCAGCCACTCTTCCTTGTAAAGTCCGGCCTCTCGCATCTCGGCGAGCTCTTTGTCGAGATCTTCCTTTATCTTTCCGTACATTGGTGCCTCCCGTGTTTTGGTTCACTCCTGCAAACGAGCGGCATTGTAGTCTCGCCCAACCGTGCCGTCAAGTGGCCATGGGTCCGCTTCAGCGACGACGAGTGGATTTTTTCTTCTTTTTCCTGGTACGGCGGCGGGGCTTGTGCTTTTTCTTGCGGGTCTTCCTGCGGTGGTGACGATAGCGCTTCTTGCGCCTTGGGCGTTTCTTTACGGGCTTTACCTTCTTGTCTCCCCCGCTGTCTGCTGCATCGACTCCGCCATCCGGCGACGGGCCCGCATCGGCGGCCGACGGCTGGAGCCGCCCGTCCGCCCGCGGCTCTCCGCCATCTACAGACGCCGGCGGCTCGTCCTCCATGTCCGCCGCGTCCAACTGTCCGTCCACTTCGCCGGCTAGAATGCCCGCGTCTTGCGTTTCTTGGGCTCCGGCATCGGCACCGGCTATCGGCACCGCCACCGGCCGGCTGCGAGTGGCGTACAAATACAGGCCAACCAGCACGGCGGCCAGCAGAAGAAGGAAGATCGCACCGATAAACCCGAAGCGCCTGCCAGAATGTGTAGTTTCCCCATCAGGCCGTTTGTCGCCCGCGAGGTCCACCGCCGAGGTCGGCTCGTCTTCCGGTTGCCGGCTCCCCACTTGGGCCAACAGGTCGTCGGTCTGCACGAAGTTTTCTTCGTCGTGATCGGTACGCACATCGTGACTGCCCCTGTCCGTGCGCATGAAATCGACCGCCGGGAGCAAGCCAGATGCATGCGCCTCGGCGGGAGAGAGCTCCGCCGTCTCGACCTGGTCATCCGCTTCCGGATCGAGCGAGGGTAGCCGGGGGCGGGGGCGGCTGGATGAGTAACTGTATTCTTCCTGGTAGCGATCGATTTCCTCGGTCTTCTCCTCGCGATCTTCTTGTGCGCTTATCGGCAGCGTGTCGTCCAGGGGCTCCGGGGCAGGGTCGTCCCGGCGGGAGGCCCGGCGGACCATCTTGGCCAGCAAATCCGGGTAGATCATGGTTTCCACGTCGCCCGCATCGAAGGCACTCAACCTGGCGGCTGTCGTGGCTTCGTCCCTCAGGTGCTCGGCCTCCCGGGTTTCCCCAACGAGTTGCGCTTTTTCCTGTTCAATCTCATCCCGGAAGATGTCGCGCATGAAATTCGAAAGCCATGAGGCGGAGAAACGAAGGTTCTCGTCGATCATGAACTGTTCGAGCGCATCGCGCATCTCGGCCGCGGATTCGAAACGATCGGAGGGCTCTTTCTCGATAGCCCGGTACAATATCGACTCGAGTTCCTCTGGGATCTCCGGGTTCAATTCGTGGGGCGGCGTGATTTCCGCCGCACGGATGGCCCGCAGAACGGCCAGGTCGGAGTTGCCTGCGAAAGTCTCGGTCAGGGTCAAAAGCTCGTAGAGGCACACACCCAGACTGAAAATGTCCGTGCGCGGATCCATGTCGAGACCGCCGGCCTGCTCGGGCGACATATAGGCGTACTTGCCCTTCAGGACGCCCGAGCCGGTTCTAATGCCGGTCTCGGCGGCCTTGGCGATACCGAAATCGCCGATCTTAGCCTCGCCGTCGAAGGAGACGATGATATTGGGAGGCGAGACGTCGCGGTGGATCAGGTTGGCCATGTTGCCGTGGCGATCGAGTGCGCGGTGGGCATAATCCAGGCCGTTGAGCGTCTGGATGGCGACGTGACAAGCGAGTTCGATGGGCGCCGACAGATCGTGCGCCTTGAGAACATCGATGATCTCGGCGAAATTCTTTCCGCGCACGTACTCCATGCTCAAGAACAGAAGATCTTCGATTGTCCCAAAATCGAAGATCTGGATGATGTTTCCGTGGTTGAGGTTGGCCGCCAGGCGGGCCTCGTTGACGAACATGTCCACGAACTGCGGGTCATCAGAGAGGTGCGGCAGCATGCGCTTGATGGCCACCAGCTTTTCAAACCCCTCGGCACCGTATGCAACCGCCCGGAAAACCTCGGCCATCCCGCCGATGGCGATCCGCTTGAGCAGGATATACCTGCCGAAGGTTTTGGGCTCGAAGACCATCCGAAGCTATTGTATGAAGGATGTCGCGATCGGTCAAAAAAGTGCTTACAGCGGTGTGATCGCACCCGAAGGCCAGTCGATCTCGCACACGTACCAATCGGCGTTCTCTCCCGAGATGTCCTTGTCGAAGCCTTTCACCAGGGCACCGTCGATATAGATGTTGACGTAGACCTTGTTGGCGGGGGTGTAGCTGTTGCCCGGGTAGTCGTTGACGAAAACCGTGTAGACGCCGTCGGCCGGGTCGGCGATGTTGATGTTCTCGGGCCCTGTGTGCGGGATGTCGTCCATGTCGAGATGGGGATCGTCCCCGTCATAGCCAAGCTGCCCCCAGTCGGGCGTGAAGAACATACCGACGCAGTTGGAGAAGAAACAGTCGCTTGAGGTGCGCGGCGTGCCGCCCGGCGCCAGCAGGTGCAGATCCATGTCGTCGCCGGCGTGAGTCCAGTACATCTCGATCCACAGGTCCTGGGTCGGGGTCACGCTGGTAGTGGCCGTGCATGGATCCGAGACCTGGCCGATGTCGTTCTCCACCACCAGTTGAGCAGTGTAGCTGCCCGCCAGGTCTACCTGGGTGGAACGGTTGGCGCCGATACCTACGAGCGTGGCCGCGGAGCCCGCAGGGAAGGAAACTATGCTCCAGCGATAGTCGACGATGGGCCGGTTGTTGGTGTCGTAACTTTGGTTGCCCAACCAGCGTACGGTCGTCAAGGGTACCGTCGTCTGCGGATCGACCGAGCAGATAGCGATGGGTCCATCGCCTCCGGGCCAGTTGCCGAATGCGTTCAGATCGACGCGCACCTCGTTGGTGTCCTTGTCGTTGACGTAGAGGCTCAGCGTGCCGGTGTCCTGTCCGCGATCGATCGGATCGTAACCCACGGTTATGGTGATCTCGTTGCCCGGGCCGGGATCGATGACGGTGTCGGCCGCTGGCTCTGTTACCAGCGAGAACTCAACATCTGGAGTGTTGGCGCTGATGTCTGAATCGGAAAGTGTACAAGGCCCGTTACCGGCGTTCGAAACCACGAGGTCGATGGTCACCATGGCGCCAATTTCCACGACGCCGAAGCTGCCGACGAAGGGCACAACTTGCAGGTCGCAAACCTGCGAGATCGCCCGCCCGAAGAGGGCCACCGTGCCGGTCAGGTGGCTGACCGGGTCGGAGACCATGTCGTTCGAAAAGATGTCTACCCCGCCGGCGTCCGAGCCGTCCGTCGGAGGCAGATACTGCACCTGGACATCGACGCTCCCGCCGACCCCCAGCGTCCCGGGCACAGAACCGGGGTCGACCAGGCTGAAATCGGGACTGTAGGGATTGGCAGCCATGGCAACCTGGTAGACCTCGAGCGGCATCAAGCCGCAGTTGTTGATTGTGAATGATTTCACGACCGCCTCGCCCGTGACCACCGTGCCGAAATCGAGCACTGCCGGCTCAGGGCACACCCGGGGAGCCACTCCCTGGCCGACGAGTTCAACCTCCAGTTGGGGTGCAGTCGGATCGTCCGAGATGATACGAACTCGTCCCAAGTGCTCTTGTCCGCCATCGGGCGTGTAGAGAGCAATGAACTGCGTCCCGTCTCCGGTCGCGATCTCGCCGGGCAGGCCGCTTGCGGAAGTGTCCAGCGCAAATTGGGCGCCTGAGCCCGCGGCCAGATTGACCACCGACACCTGAAGCCCTCGCTCGCCCAGGTTGCGCACGCTGATGGTGCGTTCAACCACGCTGCCGATTGCGGTGTCGCCGAATGCGACCACCAGGTTGTCCTTACCGACGTCCCCGTTGCAGATCTCGGCGGCCTGCTGGCACCCGGCCGATTGCTCGTCGCCCACGCAGTCGCTTATACAAACCTGGATCTCGCGCGTGACACTTTGACCGATGAGATGCACGCTGATGGTTCGATGCAAGTTGGTGTTGAAGGTCATCACGAAGTCGCCGCTATCGGGGCCGACCTCTCCGGGCGCGTAAGTTATCTCGACGGCTAGATCTCGACCCGGGGCGATCGACAGCGGGTGTTCCTGGGAGTAAGGGCAACCGTTTTCAAAAATGCCGCCCTTGCGGCAACCCAGCAAGAAGTCGGGACTACTGCCGGCGGAGATTTCCACCGCGGACAAAATCAGGTCGCCCTGGCCCTCGTTGCGAATGAAAAGGTAACGCCGCGAGATGCTCATGACGTCGACCAGGCCGAAGTCGATTACGATTTCGTCCGAGTCCGGCAAGGGCGTGTAGTCGTCCAGGATGGGCGGTGAGTCCGCGGGACCAAAGTGGAAACGATCGATCTCGGGCGTCGACCCATGCAACTTGTCGTCCTGGCATCCCAGCGCAAGAAGAATCATGGCGGTCGCAATCAATGCCGCGTGAGTTTTCAAATTATACATGTGCCCTCCTGGCAAATCTTCCACACACCCCTAATACATAGTTTGTCAAGACAGGGCGGAACTTGGCAAGTCGTTTCCGTAAATATTTTGGGGATGTGGGAGTGAGTGGGACAATCAGCGCTTGACAGGCATGTCGCCTGCAGCCAAAATGAACACAGCTTGGGTGTCTGACGTCTCACTGAACAGACCGTGATCCCGGGGGCAAAGGAGTCGATCATGCGAAAAACATTTCTTGTTGCTATTATCTGCCTGGGCTTGCCGCTTTCGCAGGCCAGGGCCGACCTGTTCGCTTTCGACCTGGACGCCCAGGCCGGCTATACCCAGATAAGCAACGTCGAGCGGCCGCTGACGCCCGAGAGCACGACTTTGTCGGGAGGGACTTTCGGCGTGCGCGGAAAACTCGAGATACTCTTCATTTCGCTGATGGTGGACTACCAGCATTTCTTCAATGACGCCGATTTCCTTCATGCCGGTCTGGGCGCCGATTTCAAACTCCCCCTCGGCCCGATCGAGCCGTTTGTGCGAGGCTCGGTCGGCCTGATAATGCTGACCGCCAAGAAAGGCGCCTTCGATCCCGACGCAGAGGGTAAACTCGATGCCACCGCCGGTTTCCAGGCCCGCCTCGGGGCCGGACTGGATATTCCCCTCGGCGACTGGTTCGCGGTCGGCGTGTCGGCCGACGCCGGCTATCACTACATCACCGGAAAGTCCGGCTGGGATATTTCAGCCATGGGCTATCTCGGGCTGCGTATCTGAGCCCGCTGTATTTTCCTGAAAACTTCCTTTCGGTTCATCTTGACCACTGGCGTCAAGGTGACTATCTTTGCCGTAGTCGGCATTGACTTCCGACAGGAGGATTTCTCATGGAAAAGTATGTCTGCAGTGTCTGCGGCTACGTTTACGATCCCGCCAACGGAGACCCTGACAACGGCGCCGCACCGGGTACCGGGTTCGATGATCTGCCGGACGACTGGGTTTGCCCCGTCTGCGGCGCGGATAAGAGCCTGTTCGAAAAGAGTGCCTGAGCGGGCCCGCGCGAGATCGGAGGGAGAAGCCATGAGTGAAATGGTCAATTACCTGGACGGCAAGTTTCTCGTCAAATGCCAGTCCTGCGGAAAAACCAACTCCGTACCGATCGAGAAGGTGCGCCAAAAACCGGTTTGCGGTTCTTGCAAAACGGGGCTGGAAACGCCCGGTGGCGTGGTCGGCCTGAGCGACTCGGCTTTTCACGATTTCATCTCCAGGGCTCCTGTGCCGGTGGTGGTCGATTTCTGGGCGCCATGGTGCGGGCCATGCAGGATGATGGGCCCGATCCTCGAAAGCTTCGCGCACAAGAACGCGGGCAAGGTCATCGTCGCCAAGATCGACACAGACTCCAACCCGCAGACACCCGGAGGGTTCGGCATCCGGGCCATTCCGACGATGATCATCTTCAAGGACGGCCGGGAGTTCAAGCGCCAGACGGGCGCCGTGCCCGAGTCGACTCTTGACAACCTTCTAGCGTCGTAAACGTTTCCCGATAGTTCGGCAAGAGGCAAGCGCCAGCAACAGCAACATGGCGAGCCATCCGGGAAGAGAGCCCCGTTGCGTCCCGCAGCCACAGCCGCCCGCGGAACCCGAACCCTCCACCCGGATCGTGAAATCCTGAAAGTCTGCGCCGGCGTCGTTGGCGACAACCAGGGTGACGTCGACGTCACCCGCCTGGGCGGAGGAAGGAACCCAGTGGGTAGCCCCGGTGCCGGGATCTGTCTGCATTCCGGCAGGGGCTCTCAGCAACTCGCCGCCAATTTCTTTGCCCAGGCTCCAGGCCAGGCTGGGTGTGCCGATTGCCATCGGCAGGTAGTCGTATGCTTCACCCACCCGCGCAGACACAGGCGCGCTGGAGAGGATCACCGGCGGCAGGGATCCTGCCTGCAGCACGAAAACGTCTATCTGCGCGACGCTCGTAAGACCTTTGTCGTCCGTGGCCCTGGCTCGTGCCGTGTGACGCCCGGGGCGCGAGTACAACTTTGTTTGCTCGGCGCCTTCCGCTGAAAAGCCGCCGCCGAAATCCCACTCGATCTTGTCGATGGTGCCGTCGGCATCGGTTGCCTCCGCCGTGTAGGCCACCTCGAGAGGAGCCTGTCCACGGCCCGGGATCGCCCTCAGGCTAAGCAGGGGTGGCTGGTTGTCTCCGTCGAAAACGCTCACCTGGGCGCCGGCGGCGGCGAACTTTCCACTGCTGTCTGTCACCGTGAGAGTCACGCCGTAGCCGCCGGGCTCGTCGAAGGTGCGGCTGGTGCTCTGACCGCTCACCGCCGGGCAGCCGTCCGCGAAACTCCACAGAAAACCTCTCAACGTGGCGCCGCTGGAGGCGCTGCTCGTGCGCCCATCCAGCAGGACGCTGAGCGGGGCGGGGCCATGATCGGGATCAAGAACGATTATGGCAACGGGCAGGTCGTCCGGTTCACCCTGAATGAAGACGTCCACGCTGTCAGGAACGCTCTCATCCGTGCCCACCGAAACGATCAGTTCGAAGGTGAGAGTCCGGCTCCCGCTGAACTGGGTAGCAGTGAAGGAAGGTGTTTCCGTGTCGGCCCCGACTAGTTCGACAGGCTCGCCGTCGGTCTGGCTCCAGCTATAGCCAATGGGGCGCCCGTATGGGTCGAAGCTTCCACTGCCATCCAGTGTCACGCTCTTGCCCGAGTAGGTCGCGATGTCGTCCCCGGCGTCGGCCACCGGCTTGCCGTCGCCGAAATAGAGCAGACCCGCGCCCTGGGCCGTTCCCGGGGGAACGGCAACCACCCGCAGCCTGGCCGCCTGTGCCTTGGTGCCCGCCCTGACTACGAATGAAAAGAATCCCCGGTTGGTGGCCCGCTGGAATCCGTCCAGCCCGGGATCGTCGTCATCACCTTGAATCGATCCGCCGGAGGTGATCACGCTCAGCAAAGTGCCGTCGGCTACCAGGTTGCCGTCCTCATCCGTTACCGGCCCGGCAAGCACCGTCGAGGTGGAGACGCCGTCGGCTGGAATGATCGCCGGATCGGCTACGAGATCCACACTTCCTGCGGCAACACCCGGCCCCACGGCCAGAATCCCGCTTTGGCCGTCTGTGACGGCAGGATCGTGGAACACGGCCAGCAGCCTGCCCGTGCCTGTCGTGGTGGGATCAAAAGTGGCGCTGCGGCTTGGCCCGGGTTGCAGCGTGCCTATCTCTCCATCCACGCTCCAGGTGACCACTATTTGATCGAGGTAAGCCCCCCCCGCATCGCGTCCGACGGCGTACACGTCGAGCAGGTCGTCCGTGGTCAAGGCGGTATCCCCCACCGGCTGACCGCTGCCGTCGGGCAAATCCTCGATGCTGACGTGATCGAGCCCCTGCGGTCCCGCGCAGAAATCACCGTCGCAAATGTACGGCGCGCACGAGAGCGTACCCTGCTGGGCGCAACTCCCGCTGCCGTCGCACGTGGGAGCCAGCGTCAGTACGTCGCCCAGACAACTCTGGCTTCCGCAGGCGGTGCCTGAAACCCACATTCTGCAGGCTCCGCGACCGTCGCAGACGCCGTCGAGACCGCATTCGTTCTGTGGTTGCTGATCGCACTCATCGAGTGGATCTTCACCCGCCGCCACGCTGATGCACTCGTCCCGGTCCCCGGCGCAGACGCGACACGGCCCGCAGGCGTCGTCGGGATCGGTGCCGGCGGGAAGCATGACCGAGCAGGCACCTTGTCCGTCACAGCGCGCACACGGCCCGCAGGCAATATCCTGGCCGGGTTGTACGCAGGCCCCGGCGCCGTCGCAGGCCCCCGAACAGATCCCCTGATCCCCGCACTCAGCATCCGGATCTTCCCCGGCGGGCACGAAAGTGCAGTTCCCGAGCGACCCCGAAAGATCGCAGCGTTCACAGGCCGCCTGACAAGCCGAACTGCAGCACACGCCGTCGGCACAATGCCCCGAGGCGCACTGTCCGTCACTCTCGCAAAAATCCCCCGTCGGCCTGTCCGCCTCACAAGCCTGCGCCCGGCAATGGTAGCCATCCAGGCAATCGCTATCGGCGGCGCAATCGTCTCGACAGGCATTTGCCGCCAGGCACTGGTAGCCGAGGCAATCGACCTGGCCGCTGTCCTGGCAGGCACCGGCGCCGTCACACAAGTCTGCGGGTTCGAGCAATCCGTCGGTGCAGGCGGCCGGGTTGCACTCGCTACCCTGGGGCCACATGCGGCAGGAACCCGAGCCGTTGCAATCGCCGTCGCCTTGGCAACTCGCAGGCGCGCTCGGGGCGCAGTCATCCAGGGGATCGCTGCCGTCGGCCACCATACCGCAGGAAGCGTCCGTACCCGAACAGGCCTGGCAGGGCGGGCAGTCGTCGAAAGGATCGCTTGCGGCCGCGACGAACACCGCGCAGGCGCCGGCACCGTCGCAGGTGGTGCAGGGAGCGCAGCTCGTATCCGCCGGAGTGAAACGACAAGCGCTCGCGCCGTCGCATACCCCGCCGCAGATGCCCGTGCCCGGGCAATCTTCACGCGGATCCTGGCCGTCGGGCACTGGCAGGCAGCCGCCCGGATCCACGGGCAGGTTGCACACCTCGCACGGGCCGCCGCAGGCCACCTCGCAACATACTCCGTCCGTGCAATGGCCGGTTATGCACTCTTCGTCCCGGCTGCAGGCCTGGCCGCGCGGGATGTAGGCGACGCAGGCGCCTCCCTCGCAGTGGCTGCCCGTGACACAGTCCGTGTCCAGCGAACAATCAGTGCGACAACTGCTGGCATCCAGGCAAACATAGGGCAGGCAGGCATCCTGTCCCGAGTCCTGACAGGACCCGGCCCCGTCACACACATCCGTCGGGTAGTGAATATCATTCTGGCAGCGCTCAGGGTCGCAGACCGTTCCCTGGGGATGAAAGTCGCATCCTCCCTGCCCGTCGCAATTACCATCGAAGCCGCAACTTTCCGGGGTCGCGGGAGTACATTCTCCATTGGGATCAGAGCCGACGGCAACCGGCACGCAGTCGGGCCCGTCTCCCGGGCAGACGCGGCACAGGCCGCAGACGTCCCCGGCATCGCTTCCCGAGGCCGCCCACTGGCTGCAGGAGCCGGCACCGTTACAGGTCGCGCAGTCCGCGCAGGCAATTCCCGCTGCGGGAAACCCGCAGCCGCCCGTTCCGTCGCAGTACGAACCACAGGGCGGCTCCCCGGCGCATTCTCCGTCGGGATCCTGTCCCCCGCTAATATAGCTGCAGATTCCCAGCCGGCCGGCAAGATCGCAACGCATGCAGTTGCCGGCACAGCCCGAGTCGCAGCAGACCGAGTCCACACACTCGCCCGAGTCGCACTCGGAGGGAAGTGTGCAAGGATCTCCGTTGGCTTTCTTCGAGACCGTAACGTTGACCGGTGTGCTCAGGTCGCCGAACCACATCACGCCTTCCTCAATCATCTGCCACTGGAAGGAATAGACGCCCGCCTGTGCGGGAGCGGTGATCGAAAACGAGAACTCGACCTCGGCGTCCTTGGGGGTATCACTCGGCAAGACTACCCGGTTGAAGCCCCAGTTGGTGTTGTCCTGCGGTCCCTGACTGCCCAGCTTGTAGTTATCGGCGCCGCTCCAGGTATCGGCCCCATCGTTGCGGAATCGCAGCCAGACCTGGGCCTGCTGGCCGGTGGTAAGCGCCGCGGGCGGCGCGGCCTGGCTGACAAAGGTGGCGCGATGCTCGGGCAACAGGTAGTCGACGGTCAGCTTGGGGCGCAGCGAGACCGAGCTGTAGTCGTCGCTGCACCAGATGACCACGTCGCCATCGGAGAGCGAGTCGATGGGGATGATCGACAGGCCGAAGTTGCCGGCCGGATCGGCCACCCAGTCGGACGTCATCTGGGTGATATCCCAGTCGAACCAGCCCAGCCCGTTTACGTAGACTATCGATTCGTAGACCTGGTTGTTCCAGTCTGGCGGCATGTTGTTGTAGGTAAGCGTGGCCTCGCCCCAGGCCGAGAGCACCTTGTGGCTGGCGCCGTTCTGGTAGCTGCCATACCTATCTTCGGCGTTCATAGACAGGACGGCCTGCAACACCTGGGATCCGTCGGGCACGGCCGCGCCGAGATCGAACTTCATGTATGGCCAGTAAAAGTTGCCGTTGACCCCGAACCCGAAGTTGGGGTCGCTGCCGTAGTTGTTGTCGGGATAGTAGGCCCAGACGGTAGTCCCGGCGTGCTGGTATGAAGAATCGGGCAGCATGCCCTGCTGGAACGTGGCCGTACCCTGGACATCGAGGACGACCCGCCTGGTCTCGCGTTCGTCCGGGCTTTTGGGCCTTGCGATCTCGTGCCGGACGGCAGCGCTCGACTCGCTCCAATCCCCGGAAGTGAAGCTCTGATCGGGGCCACACCCGGAAAATTCCGCCAACAGACAAGCGCCCATGCCAAATACGAGAAGACCGAGCCAGACGATGCTCTTCATCCGAGCACTCCTTTCCGATCCCGAATTGAGTATCTCTGTCAATACTGCCGTGTTCGTCCAGTCCTGTCAAAGTAGGCCTTCGGGATAAGCAAGTTGCGTTCTGCCGGGAACGGCCTTGCATACGGGTGGTAGTAAAGATTATGCAGATTGAGTCTGTTCAATATAATCCCAGTTTGGCAAGCTTTCGTGGTAGGATACGACAATGTCCATGAAGCACAAGGCGTACATCGAGACCTCGATCATCAGCTACCTGACCGCGTGGCCAAGCCGCGACCTCGTCCGGGCCGCGCACCAGCAGGTGACCCGTGATTGGTGGGTCACTCGCGACAGTTTTGACCTGTTTGCCTCTCAGTTCGTTATTGACGAAGCCGCAGCCGGTGACGAGAGCGCAGCCGCCAGTCGCCTTGCTGTGCTCCAGGAAGCCGCACTCCTCGATATCACGGAAGACGTTATCCTGTTGGCCGAGAACCTGATTGCAGGAAACGGTCTGCCGCAGAAGGCGCGTGTCGATGCCATTCACGTTGCGCTGGCGACAGTACACGGCATGGACTACCTGCTGACCTGGAATTGTAAACACATCGCCAACGCCTCGTTACGTGGTAAAATTGAAGACCTGTGCCGTGCTGCGGGCTTCGAGCCGCCGATCATCTGCACGCCACTTGAGTTGCAGAAGGAGTAGCAGCGATGGAATTAGATCCGATCATTGAAGAAATCCATGCAATTCGCGAAGCGTTGTCGAAGGCATCGGACGACGACATCCGCAAGATCGCTGAGGCCGCAAAGGCCCGGCAAGCTCAGAGCGGCAAGAAAGCGGTGCGGCTTCCTCCGCGCAAGGCCAAGGCGACGCGAAAGGTATCGTGAACGCTGCGGGAGATCCGGGCAGGAAATCGAACTTCAGCATCTTATGCGGATCAATCTAATCATTGTTAGATTGCATTGAAAACGACGACAGAAAAAAATAGGATAAATCATGACATTCAATAAACCATTAAAAGCAAAACAAACAAGTCTTTTTCCTGAGTCAAAACCATCAACTGATATTGCAGATTTTGTAACTCCTAAAACTTATACTGGTTTAGCAGGTTTTCATAAATACTGGGGGAAGAAACCCATAGAAAGCATGTCTTACCTTATTGAAAAGTGTACCAACGAAGGTGATATCGTTATGGACCCGTTCCTTGGTTCTGGGCTGATATCGCGAGAGTGCCTCCTACGAAACAGACGGTTTGTCGGAATTGACATCAATCCATTCTCTATTGAGTACGCATCTTTCCTGCTCAACCTCCCTTCTCCCCAAGAATACTATCAGGCACTGATCGAAGTTGAAAGCGTGGTGGCTGAAAAAATCAACAATACCTATCTAACTTCGGAAGGGCAAATTGCATCCCATTATCTTTGGGAAGGAAATGAAATCGTCTCTGTATGGATCAAACCAAAAAAAGGACGAAATCGAATTGAACTGGAGCCTTCTGAGCTGGATATCAAATCCTATTCATATTACAAAGACTATACTCCACAACATTTCCGAAATCTCACATTTTTCACCAATTCCCGGATAAACGTTAAGCCAACTATGAATGTCAGTGATATTCTTACTGGTCGAGCAATGCGAAATATTGATCTGCTTATTGAGTCATTTTCTGATTATCCATCACACCTGAAGCGCACACTTCTTTTTACGCTGACATCTTCGGCTGGTCAGATGTCAAACATGGTCTTTGCCATTAAAAACCGGGGTAAAGGTGAGAGAAATGGGAACGGCGATAAAATAGAGGTTGGTAGTTGGGTTATTGGGTTCTGGCTGCCCAATACGCATTTTGAAATCAACGCTTGGAATTGCTTTAAAAACCGCGCAAACAAATTGCTGAAGGCACTACCAGACCAGAGGCAAGCCGTTTATAAAGTTTCGAACGACTGCGCGTCTGTTGGGGCTTCAGATTTTAACGCATGGCTCATCAATTTGGACTGTCGAACAGCACTCAGAGAAATGCCCTCACAATCAGTATCTTTCGTTTGCACTGACCCCCCCCATAGTGACCGTGTCCCTTATCTTGAGCTAAGTGAGTTATGGAATTCCTTGTTGGGTTATACCGTAGATTTTGAAAGAGAGATTGTTGTTTCCAATGCAAAGGAACGTCTGAAATCGAAAAGCAACTATAATTTAGAGATGACCGAGTTCTTCATGGAAACATCTAGGGTTCTCAAACCAAATGGACACATAGCATTGTATTTCAATGCGCGAGATGAAGAAAGCTGGCAATATCTAAAGTGCATCGAGAAAACATCTGATTCACTGAAATTTGTCGGTTGCTTCCCGATGGCGTACTCTGCCACTTCTGTTGTCCAGGATAATCGCAAGGGCGCTATGAAGAGTGACTACATTATCGTATATCAAAAACGACAAGCCAACGATGTGCATCAATTGTCGAGTGCCTTTGTGAGCATTCCTGATTGGTCATCCCAATTTCCGGAAAAAACTGAAAGTAGGTCAAAATGAAAGACTTCGACTATTGGAAGAAATTGCATGAAAGTGATAAATTAGAGGAATTCAGCTCAAATGAGCAAGGACTTCTCTGGCTCAAAGTAAAGTCCATCATTAGGAAGGAACTGATTTCCGCATTTGTTTTGAAAAACGGTATAGAGCTGAATGAAACCTCATTAAAAGGGCAATTTGTCGAGTTGTACGATTTGCTTTCCAAAAACCCATCGGAATCACATAAACTGTTGAATGCGTACATTGAAGAGAAAAACAAGAGTGCCTTGGCCAGTTTAGATACGAAGAAGCTGGTTTCAGAACTATATAAACTCAAAACATTTGATTGGGGTGGAGATTACCAAAACTCTTTGGACAAATATCTTGTAAGCCGCTATGTCAAAGTTCTCCAGTCTTACGACACGCTCGTATCAAAATTTGAAACCGAGATAAGCACTGCAGTGCAAGGGTATGTTCTCAACAGTTGGTACAATCACTGGTCAAGTATTCTCATCGAGCATCTTTTCAAATCCCATGAGGCAGTGCTGCCAACGGTAGGTCAAATAAAGCACGTTGATTTCTTTATTAGAAATGTCCCATTCGATCTAAAGGTGACATATCTACCAGCAGAATACATAAAGACAAGAAGAAAGGAGCTTGGATTTCCAGTTGAATTGACATATTTGAAGGCTAAAGCTAAAGAACTGAAAATCGATTTTGACAAAAAGGCAAAACACACTGATATCTACTATGAAATTTTTGAGAAGTTGAAAGACAAGGGTACCAAGGAATGCAAAAGTGTGATCGCAGCTCTGAAGAAAGAAAAATTGCAGATTCTCAAGGAAGCAATAGAGAATCCTCACGGGCTGGCAAAATGGCTATATGAAAATCAGGGGGAGATGCGTTTTGGTTCAGAGAACAGGCTTTTCCTTGTACTTGTCGACACAGATGATTTCACCGGGTCTTGGAAATTGAAGCGTAATATGGAGTTGCTAAAGCCGATTATAAAAAGCTACCTGGATAGTTTTGCCACGAAAAATATTGCTGACTTGAAGATTGCTTTCAAATATAAAGGAAAGCCTCAGATATTTACAGCTTTAACCGATGTCATATTCGTTGTCAAATAGACTTGATATGAATTCTGAAGCACAATCTAACAAAGCGTTCCACCTGACATTTTTCCGCTGCGCTACAAAATGCAGGTGAACTCAGTCGTTAGGCTTCAGTACCCTCATGGCAAAAAGGAGTCAACATGGGTATTAAGTTCGGAGAGATCGATGCAACTCAGATTCTCGATAACGAGTTCAAGATCATGGTCCTGGAGAGAATTGTAGATAAACTTCTACTAGCCACTCCCGGGGTCGCCATCAGTATCGAGTCGATTCGTAAAGAGGTTGTGGCCCAGATCCAGAAAAAGTACCCCAACTCGGGCATTGAGTACAAAGGCTAGCGCCATGACTACGCTCAGCCATGTTGTATCTGGGGCCAACGATCTAATCCGCGCCACAATTCAGCCACGAGAAGTGACCTACTATCTCGTCACGAAGGAGCAGCTTGGCAGTATCAAAGCGAAGTCTATCGCCACCGAAGTGTTTGGCCTTATAGCTAGCCTTGGGCTCGCCGCGTTCGTATCGGTCCTGATAACGCTTAAAGCCTCCAGTTCGCTGCTCCCTGCCACGATTGCTGTGCTTAACACCTACAAGACAGTCTTTCTGTGCCTTGGAATCCTGTTTGCATTGATTACCTCAGTCTTCTACGTTTCTGGCTGGCGAACCCTCCGCCGGATTACGTCCTTTGGTGCCATTTTGCATGGCGATCCCTACCCGACCCGCCGTGCCCCCCATCAAGGTGCAGTTTAAACGCAACGTTAGCGGGAGCAGAAAGGAACCACCGGCAGATGGGTGTGAATCTTGATAAGCCGAAACGCTGGAAGCGCGACATTGCCCAGTCTGTCGATTTGTTCAACGACTGGTTCATGAACTTTGCGCCCTTGGCCTTCCGCG
Organism: uncultured Myxococcales bacterium; assembly: GCA_964640665.1. Classification (GTDB taxonomy): domain Bacteria; phylum Myxococcota; class B64-G9; order B64-G9; family B64-G9; genus DATKYQ01. The sequence goes on along the minus strand of CAZXHT010000027.1, from coordinate 22,276 downwards.
AGACGCGGATGCAGACCACAAAGGACGTTCTTGCGGCGTTACGGGTGACTCGCAACCTGCTGAAGATCCAGCCGGCCATCTTGCGTAAGCATCCGGAGATTCTTCCGACACTACGCATGTCTACTTGCCCCCCGCTTGCCGTAGACCGGCTCATAGGGCTCGCCGGCATACCAAAAAGCATGGTCAAGCGTATGGAGAGAGAGAAGAAGCTTCCGGTACGAATGGCTCCCGGCGAGATAGATCGAGAACTCGCCAAGATCTCCGCGATCATCGAGAAGATGGCCGATCCCGATATCTTCTCTTGGCTCGGACGGAAGAAGGCGCCTACCAAGACCGAGATCAACCGCGCGGCAACGATCGTAGCGGACCGGCTCTGCGGGGCTGTTGCCAATCCAATCATTCGAAATGCGCAAGAGAAGCGGCAGCTCGCCACGATCAAAGACTGGCTTGAATCTCGTGGTTACACGAAGCTCCCGCAGGGGGACAGCATCCGTTTCGACGCCATGCCGAAGGGTAGCTTCAGCTTCAGGATGAATGTACCGGTGGAGCTAGAAGGCGCTGGGAAAACCGTAAACATCCCAGTGGATGTGGTTATCATGAGAAAGAGGTCACGAGGTGCGGATCTCCCACTCTTCTTGGAGGCTAAGTCTGCCGGCAACTTCACCAACACAAATAAACGCCGCAAGAGAGGAGGCGATGAAAATGGTGCAGCTGCGGAGTACTTACGGGAAAAGAACTCGATTCATCCTATTTCTCTGCGGATATTTTGATAGTGGCTACCTCGGTTACGAGGCCGCCGAGGGCATTGACTGGGTGTGGGAACACCGAATCGATGACCTATCCCTCTTTGGAGTGTAGTTGTGGGTAACACACTCGACGCATTGGAAGAGCAGCGCGTGACCCTGCAAGGGCTACTCGACGCAAAAAAGACGCCGGCGGCTCGGAATTTTCTTGGCCAGTTCGCCACACCAACGGCGCTCGCACTGGACATCCTGACGTACGCACGCACACTTCTTCCGCCTTGCGAGGACGTGCGCTTTCTCGACCCCGCAGTCGGTACCGGGGCCTTCTACTGCGCTGCGCGGAAGGTGTTTCAGAAGAACCAGATCAGAGAGGCCCTTGGGTTTGAAATCGACCCCCACTACGGCACACCAGCTGCGTCTCTCTGGGAAGGCAATGATCTGAGACTGGAGATCAGCGATTTCACCCAGGAGGATCCTTCACCGCGCTTCAACCTCATCATATGCAATCCGCCTTACGTCCGGCACCATCACATTGAGAAATGCGAAAAGGATCGTCTTCAGTCACTCGTGTTGAATGCGAGCGGCATGAGGCTAAGCGGTTTGGCCGGCCTCTATTGCTATTTTTTAGGTCTCTCTCACGCCTGGATGGCAGATAACGGCATTGCCGGCTGGCTAATCCCGAGCGAATTCATGGACGTCAACTACGGTCAGGCCGTAAAACGGTATCTCCTGCAGCGTGTCACGCTGTTGCGTATCCACCGCTTTGACCCCAGCGATGTGCAATTCGCAGATGCCCTTGTATCATCGGCGATCGTCTGGTTCAGGAATGCCCCGCCGCCGAAAGATCACTCTGTGACCTTCAGCTTCGGCGGGTCCCTCCTCGATCCTATGGTTTCGCGCAGTATCTCCGCGAAAGCACTCGCGTATGAACCGAAATGGACGCGCTTTCCAGATGCGGACATCCGAACAGGTGAAGTAGTGCCGACCATATCCGACTTCTTTCAGATCAAGCGTGGCATCGCCACTGGCTGCAACGATTACTTCATCATGGATGCTAACGAAGTTTCCACGCTTGGCCTCCCGAGGGAGGCCTTCCGCCCAATCTTGCCGAGCCCTCGGTATATCCCCGAAAACGTAATCGATGCCGACGAGGACGGGAATCCGATCATCGAGCGCCGCCTCCTTCTGCTCGATATTCGCATCGCCGAGAACGAGATCAAGAACCGCTTTCCCTTACTGTCTCGGTACCTGGAGGACGGAAGGGCGCGGGGTGTACACAAGCGCTACCTCTGCCGGCATCGCTCGCCATGGTATGCACAGGACAAGCGTCCACCCGCACCAATCATTTGCACCTACATGGGACGCGGTAATGGCAAAGGTGGGCGTCCGTTCCGTTTCATCCTGAACCGCTCCCGCGCAACCGTGGCGAACGTGTACCTTGCGATGTACCCAACCCGGATCCTCGAGCGAGCATTGGGGCGCGATCCTACCCTGATTGATCGCGTCTGGCAGGTTCTCAATGCTATCACGCCTGAGCAGCTCATTGGCGAGGGAAGAGTCTACGGCGGGGGTCTTCACAAGCTCGAACCGAAGGAGCTGGCCAATGTAGGTGCGTTGGCAGTTGCGAATCTGGTGCCAGACTTTCAACATGCGCCGTCGGGGATACAGATCGGTCTTTTTGGCGCTGAACATGGCGAGTTCGCCCGCTAACAACGCAACTCGCAAATATCCACTTCGTTTGACCCCCGTTGCTGCCGTGTGTTAAGTTTTTACCGGTTCCGTGATTTTTCTTTGCGAGGCGTGGATGCACAGGCTGATGGTCATGCTCTTCCTGGCAGCGCTGGCCGCACCATTGGCCGTGGCGCAGGAGGATGAACCGGTTGAGCCGGCTGAGCCGGCGGAGAGCGCGGACAATACCGGCGATCGGGCGGTTCCTGCAGAAAAAACCAGTAAGACGCTGGTAATTCTCTTCGATACGCAGGCGGCGCAGGGCGTGGATGCAAGTGAGGCGGCTGGCGCCCGCGCGGTAATCGAAAATTCTTTGTCTTCGGGGGAGATTGAGGTTGTCGGCGCGGCTCGGCTCGTGGCGCGGCTGGAGGAGCAGACACCGGATGACGTCCTCCAGGACCTGCAAAAGGCGCGTGCGCTCGTCAAGCAGGGGCGGGAGCGCCTTCTGGAACTTGCGCTGGACGATGCGATTGACTCTTTTCTCTCGGCGCGTGTGATACTCAGGCGGCGGATGCAGTGGCTGGACCATCCCGGAACATTGATCGACGCTTTAATGGGCCTGGCCGAGAGCCTGGCTGCCGCCGGCCGCGGCGATGACGCCCGGTCGGCCTACCGTGAGATCCTGGTGGTCTCCCCGAACTACGTGCCCGATCCCGGCCAGGTGCCGGGCAAGTTCCGCACGCTGTTCGACGAGGCCGCCGAGATGTCCAAGGATGTAAACGGGTCTGTTTCCGTAAACACCGATCCCGCAGGTGTCCTGGCCGAATTGGACGGTCTGGAGCTAGGCCGTACACCGGTTACCAGGGGAGGTGTTCCCGACGGCTTGCACGCACTGCGTCTTTCGAAAACGGGGTACCGTGTTGTCAGGAAAATCGTCGAGGTGTCAGCGGGGGAATCCGCAGAGATCGAGGAGAAGTTGTCCCCACTAATCCTCTCCCGGCTGGTCGCCGGCATTCAACAGCAGATCTCCGGCCCGGGCTCGCGGGATGTGCTTTCTTCTTCCGCGCGCGATCTGGCCCACATTTCGGGGGCCGGGGCGGTCGTGCTGAGCCGGCTGGGGCTCAATATCGCAGGTAAAAAAGTACTGACGATCGCCGTCATCCCGGCTAATGGCGACGACACGCGGATCGTCGGCCTGCTCCTCGGCCCGGGAGGCGCTACGGAACTGGGGCCGGAGCTCGCCGGGCGGCTTTCCGAGGCACTATCTCCCGCTGGAAGCAAGGCGCGCCCGCCCGACTCGTTGGGCATGGATTTTTCCGCGCACTTGCTGGGGACACCCGCAAAAGAGAAGCTCGCATCAACCAGCCTGGTGCGCCTCCAGAAAAAGCCAAAGATCGGGCTGAATGTCTCCGGCGGCACCCAGCCGCTTGCGGCCGTCGCCGTGCAGGACAGTGCCGGCGGAAGTATATTCACACGCTGGTGGTTCTGGACGGGGGTAGGTGCCGCGGCAGCGGCCATAGTCGGAACCTCGCTGGCCCTGACTTTGGGCGGCGGCGAAGAGACGATAAACGATCCCGATCTGATTCATATCCAGATCGAGAGGTTCGGCCCGTGAGATTTGCAAGATCACCCCTGCTGGCGGGATTGATCATGCTCGCGGCATGCGGCTGCGGCGAGGTGAAGCACGTTCCCGGCAAGCAATGCGCCATTGACCTGCGCATTCACACCCCGCCGGACCAGGATACCTGGGAGGGAGTGGCCTCCCTGCGCGTGACGATCGATATCCCCGGCGCGGAAAGCCTGGTCTCGATAATCGACGTGTCCTCTGCCGAGATCGTCATAAACGGCTCGCCCTCTTCGTCTGTCGTCCTGACAATCGAGGGACTCGGGCTCGACGGGCAGACTGTGATTTCGAGCGGGCGCAGCCCTCCGTTCGAGCTGTCCGAGGGAAACCCCGCCGAGCTCGAGGTGCTGTTTGCGAGGAAGGGAGAGTTTACGAAACTGGGCGATCTTGAGCATGCCCGTTTCTCGCACGCCGCGGCAGCCCTGCCGGACGGACGAGTACTTTTTTTCGGAGGAGCCTCCGAGGGTGAGCGTGGATCTCCCAAGAACTTCCGCCCGCCGGAGATATACGATCCGGCCCTGCAAACAAGCTGTGCCGCAGACGACGCGGGTTGTCCGGATTTCCCCGGGGCCGACCGCCGGATTGGCCATACTCTGACCGTCACCCCGGAGGGCAAGGTGCTGGTCTTCGGTGGAGAGGATGAGCAGGGCTCGCTGGTTGAACCGATCTTGCTGTTCGATCCCGCAAACTACGCTTTTCGCAAGCTGGGCAACTACGATCCCGCGGATGTCGAGAGCAGAACCGACCATGCCGCGGCCTTGTTCAGCCTGCAAGACGGCGCAGAGGGCCGGGACACGATCCTGATCGCCGGTGGCGAGATTGGCCAGAATGGACAGCGATCGCTCACTGCCAGCGCGCTTCTGTTCGATGTCCTGGCCGAGACTTTCACCCGTACCGATCTCTCCCTGGTTCATCCGCGCCACGACTTCAGCCTGACATCTTTCGGGCCCGGGCGGCACGATATCATCGTGGCCGGAGGACTGGGCGCCAACGGGCTTCTCGACTCGTGTGAGTTGTTCGACGGAACCGATTTTTCGAACATCACTCCTTCCGGTGAGCATGCCCGTGGCGGCCTGTTGACCCCGCGGATCGATCACGCGGCGATCGGGACGGATGACGGCGTGTTGATAATCGGAGGCGACAATTCGTTCCAGTCGATCGATGCTCCGGAGATGTATCTGGCGGACGCGGAAGCCGGTTCGGGATTCTTCGTCCTGGACACCGGCGGGGAGCCTACCGGTCACGAGGCGCGCCGGGGACTCATCGCCGCCCGCCTGCCGAACGCTGACTTCCTTTACGCCGCGGGCGAGGCATACGACGGTTTCGAGGACAAACTTCTGTCTTCGGCCGAGCTGGCACACATCGACCAGGACACCCTGAGCGCTTCTTTTTCGGCCACCGACGCCCTCGGACGACAAATTGCTTTCGCCAGCGTGACCCCGTTGACAACCGGAGGCCTGCTCGTCGCCGGTGGGTTCGTGAATTCGGCCGGCGGACCCTGTGCGTCGGCCGAAGTTTGGTACTACAACCCGTGAGGGCTTTACAGGCGAAAACCACACGTGCTATCTATTGGATGCTTGGCTCCGGTTGTCCGGGGCGGAAGGCAGGTCTCTTGGAAAGCTTTCGCGATTTCATAAAAGTGGTCAACACGCTTTCTATGGAGGAGTTTGTCGAGCAGTTTCCGCATGCCTTTCTGTTCTTTTCCAAGACTCCTGGCGCAATCGACGAGTTCGTGCATACGCGGCTGGTGGATAGCACTGCGGGAGCCGAGACGATCGATCGTTTCAGTGAGCGGGTGCTCGACTTCATTCCGTTGATGCCCAATGCGCATCCAAACCGGGAGTTTCCACGGAAGGCATTCATCGGCCGGGACGCGCGCCGCGACTACATCATTTCACACAGCACTATCTCCAACAGGCACGCCTGTCTTATTTACAATGGACAGCAAGACACTTATTCGCTGGTGGATTCCGGGTCGACCAACGGCAGCATGATTCGCGGCAGGCCGCTCGTGCCGGGAGAGCCCGTGAGCTTGCACGACGGGGACGTAGTGACATTTGGCAGGGTCGATTTTTTGTTCTTCTCGCCGCGCGGGGCATATCGTTACATGCGCCAATACCGGATCTTCAGAGACGCGATGAGCAAACATTAACCGTCCGTATAACCACGAGGGAATCATAATGCCCACGATCGAGATCAGTCGCAGCCACGGCCTTTCGTTGCCGGAGGCCCACGAAAGGATCGAGAAAGTAGGACGGAAACTCGCCGCAAAACACGGTCTGAGCGGAAATTGGACGGGGGAAAAACGTTACGAGTTCAAACGAACCGGTGTCAAGGGGCGGGTCTTGTTGCGCGAGGGCGAGGTTTCCGTCCGCGTTGAACTGTCAATGTTGCTGGCCGCCATCAGGGGCAAGGTAGAACAGAAACTCAAGGAGAGCCTGGCGGAGGAATTCGGCTGAGCGGGCATCCGCAACCGGCGCGTGTCAGCTCGGCAGGTCCGGCAGCGGCGGCTTGTTGCCCTTGTGCTTTTTGGCCGGGCAACTGACCCGCTTGGCCTTGAGGGATCCGTCGTAGCGTTTGCCGATTTCTTCGACAACTACTTCGTCGCCCACTTCGGGTTGAAAGCTGCAGGCTTCGAAGTCGAAAAGTAAATCCCCGTGCTCGGGGTGCTCGATGTGGCCGAAGCCTTGCTCATTGGACCACGATTTGATCCGCGCTGTCGCCATGATACCACTCCGTATTGCATTAGGCTTCGACGTCCTCTGCCAGATTAGCCCCGCTAGGAGATCCCTGTCAACCGGGACGCGGGGGAAAACCCCGCTGCCTGGAGACTCAGGCGGCCAGGTGCTCTTTGAGAGAAGAGTGTCCCATCCGCGTGTAGTAGCGTGTGAACTGGATCCCGAAGCCACCGGGGCGACGCATCACTCGCGAGCCGATTCCGACACGGCGCACCCTTCCAGTCACCATGACGGACGTGCCGAGAGAGGGAAGCCCGATTGCCAGGGTGATGCAGTCGGCCTGTTCGGGGACAACTGGGGCCACGACGTAGGCCCCGGATTCACTGACGTCGCTAACCTCGACGTTGAGGAAACAGCCCTGGTACTTGATGGTGCCGTCGAGGATACGCCGGTCCCTGGGTGTCGTACGGCGCTCCCTTTGGGATCTGGCAGCCAACCGGATTCTAGCGATAGGCGACGATTTCATGGTCTTCCCTCCTTGCGCTGTTCACTCCTACAATATCCCACCTTAGAATACATGTCAATTTTTTACCCACAGTGTCCTACATGTAGCACAAACAGCGGGGCCTCTTTCAAATGAAAAGCACTAATAAACGGGCGGTTGTACTGCTAAGCGGAGGAATGGACTCGACCACCTGCCTGGCTATCGCCACATCAGAGGGCTACGATTGCTACTCGATGGCGTTCGACTACGGACAACGGCACGCCATCGAACTGGAAAAGGCCGGGCTGCAGGCACGGGCCTTCGGGGTCAGGCGCCACATGGTAATCGGGGTGGAGCTTTCCAAGATCGGGGGCAGCGCCTTGACCGCTGAAATCGCCGTGCCCAAGGCACCGCCCGCGGGCGATATCCCGGTGACTTATGTTCCGGCCAGGAACACCGTCTTCCTCTCTCTCGGCTTGGCCTGGGCCGAGACCCTCGGGGCGCGGGACATCTTCATCGGTGCCAACCAGGTCGACTACAGCGGCTATCCCGACTGCCGGGACGAGTTCATCTCGGCCTACCAGCGCACGGCCAACCTGGCCACCCGCATGGGCACGCGGGGAGAATCGATCAGTATTCGCGCGCCGCTCATCAACCTGGATAAAGCAAGCATAATCCGCCGCGGTCTGGAACTGGGAGTGAACTACATAAACACCCACACCTGTTATGATCCAACGCCCGACGGCCTGGCCTGCGGTCTTTGTCCGAGTTGCCGCCTGCGCTTGGCCGGCTTTGCCGCGGCAGGCTGTAAGGATCCCGTGGCCTACGCCTAGATAAACATTTCTATTGTCTGTCTCCCGCGTGACATCTATACTCCGGCAAATTTCAGGAGGGCTGTGAAAGTGGAAATGCAGGGACGCTCAATAGTATCCATCCGCGACTTCCCGCGGGAGGAAATCGAGGCCATCGTGAACAAGGCCATCGAGGTCAAGGCCGGCAAGTGGCCCAACATGCTCGCCGGCAAGGTGTTGGCCACGTTGTTTTTCGAACCATCTACCCGTACGCGCCTGAGTTTCGAGTCGGCCATGGTTTCGATGGGCGGGCGGGTGATCGGCTTCGCCGACGCCAGCGTATCTTCCACGAAAAAAGGCGAATCGCTGTCGGATACGATCAAGACCGTCACCGGTTACTGCGACGCGATCGCCATACGTCACTCCATCGAGGGAGCCGCCCGGCTGGCGTCCGAAGTCGCGACCGTTCCCGTGCTCAACGCCGGGGACGGCGCCAACCAGCACCCGACCCAGACATTTCTCGACCTGGTTACAATCCAGGAAGAGTTCGGGCACTTAGACGGCCTGACGGTCGGAATGCTGGGAGACCTGAAATACGGCCGCACGGTCCACTCCCTGGCCAAGGCGTTGAGTCTTTTCGACACCCGCCAGATGTTCATTGCGCCCCCCTCCCTGAGCATGCCGGAGACAACACTCGCGGAGTTGAAAACCAACGACACACGCTTCTCGCAAGTCGCGGACATCAGCCAACTCGACCAGAAGTTGGACGTCCTCTACGTCACCCGCATCCAGAAAGAGCGCTTCGCCGACTTCCTCGAATACGAGCGTGTTGCCGGCGCCTATCGCATCGACAAAAAAGAGCTTGCCAGGCTGGGTGAGCAGTGCCGCATCATGCATCCCCTGCCCCGGGTCGACGAGATCGCCGAAGAACTGGACGGCACTGCAAACGCCCTTTACTTTCGCCAGGCGCACAACGGCATTCCCACCAGGCAGGCGCTATTGGGACTGGTGATGGGAGCAATGCAATGACGGAAACACTCGCGCACAAGGTCTATGCCATCGAGCGGGGCACGGTTATCGATCACATCCCCAGCCCGCAGGCATTAAAGGTCGTAGAGATTCTGGGAGTGCAACAGGACGGCATATTGACCGTCGGTATCAACTTCAAGAGCGAAAAGCTGGGCCGCAAGGACATCGTCAAGGTGGAGAACCTCAAGCTGACCGCCGCGGTGACCGATCGACTGGCACTGGTGGCGCCCACCGCCACTATCAACATCATCGAGAACGGCAAGGTGGTCGAGAAGCGGCCGATAAAGGTTCCTCGCGAGTTCTTGGGATTGCTCCGCTGTCCAAACCCCATGTGCATAACCAACATCGAAGAAATCGAGACGGTCTTCATTCGCGAGGGTGAAGCGTCGAAGCCCTCCGTACGCTGCCGCTACTGCGAGCGCCTCTATCAGAAACCATCGGATCTCGTGCTTTAGACGAATCCGGTAACTTTATTTACTTCAGTATGATCTGTTTCTCGGCCAGCGGGATGGCTTTGTTTCCCTTGGCGTAAAACACACGCAGGATGTGCTTCTTCTTGGGTGTCTCGGTCGTGTCGACCAGGATGTGCGTGGATAGGGTCTTCTGTCCCTTTGTGCCGGCCACGTCGGCTACCGCCACCGGCTCTTTCTTGGCGTCGAGAACCACTACCCCTAGTTTATCGACAGGCAGCGAACGCTTGAAAAAGGCCACGAAGTGGATCTCCCACTGGCCGTCCGCGTTCTTGGTAAATACTTTGCGATCTTGCTTGCGCAGTTTCTTGAGAAAGCCCCTGTTGGATGTCGGTATGTCGATTGGTTTGGAGTTGGCGATGATCCGTCCTCGCAGCGCCTTCGGCGCCGCCTGGGCCCTGGCGGGTACGTCCACCAGGAAAATCGACGCCAGGCCCAGCACCAACGAGAGTATGCCAACCTTTTTCATGACTACCTCCCCGTCGCCGACCTTAATAAAAATGTCTCCCGGCCGGCCTTACAACAGTTCAACAGTTAGACGTCGAGATCATGACGATATTCCAAGCTGTTGCATCTTCAAGATACCTCTCGCGGTCGAGGCCTGTCAATAAATGCCATTTTTCATCCGGGCCGTGATAGCATTGCCCGCCATGGGACGCCTGTATGTAGTCTCGAGCGCTGCCTTGGCCGTCTGCTGCGCGGCCTGCTGTCACATCAATCGCCTGCCGGAACACCTGCACGGGATAGAGACGATCGACTTCGCCGTCAGCGTCGCCGAGAACCCGACTTTGCGCTTCACACGTTTCGAGAGTCTCGATTCGGGAATCTTGATCAACCCGGGCCCGCGCCAGGGGTATTCCGAAACTCGCTTCGGCGATGTGCTGGCTTCGTTCGGACGGCCGGTGTTGCTTGCCTGCCTGGTCGAGCAACTACCGGCTGCCTTCAACAAGCTGCTGCGCCGGCGGGCTGATGATGAAAACCAGCCGGCGGACGCCCTGTTTACGTTGAGTGTGGATGAATACTGCCTGACAGCCGGCGAGGCCCAGGACGCTGCCGGAATGGAGTGGCTGATTCGGGTTTCCCTGGTTGACGGGGCTTCCGGGGAAATCCTTTGGCGAGACTGCATCGAACAACTTCTGGCCCTGCCGGGGATCAGTGTCCTCGATCTCTCGCGCATGAGTCCCGCCCAGCGCCAGGCCGTGGCTTGCCGCGCGGCCGGTGACCTGGTTGTCTTCCTGGCCCGAATCATCGCCCGCGAGGGCGATCCGGATCGAGGTTGACATCCTGACGGGGCTGTGTAGACTCTCTGATCGCGAAATCGTCGCGTTTTTCGAGGTTCCATAAGCGTCACGAGCGCTTTTTCAAGGAGGTGTAGAGTTGAATATAAGGATCTGTCTGTGAGGAAGAATCCCGAGGAAGCGCAAGCCTTCGAGATTGAAGGAGTCGTAAAGGAAGTGCTGCCGGGGGGGATGTACCGCGTCCAGCTCGAAGGAGGGCCCGTGGTATTGACGTATGTGTGCGGTAAAATGCGCAAGCATTACATACGTATCGTCCTCGGCGATCGCGTGCGGGTGGCTTTCTCTCCCTATGATCCCAGTCGCGGCCGGATAGTTTATCGAACACGTTGATCATCGAGTAAACCATGTCTAAACGTTCCAGTGTGGCGGTGGTACGCTCCGCTCCCGATCGGGTGCTTCAAGATATCAGTACGATCACCAGCCAGGCGGGCATGGGCGAAGCCTTGCAGGCCGGGGCGACCTCCATCTTGAAGGAGAACATCTCCTGGCACTATCCGCTCCCGGGAGCCAATACCACTCCCTGGCAGCTCGAGGGAACCATCCAGGCCTTGCAGGCCGCCGGCCTCGACGATCTGGTGTGCGTCGGCAATAACACGGTCGTGACCGACCCATTCAAGGGAGAGCGCCTGTGCCGCCTCAAGGGAGTGCTCGAACGCTACCAGATCCCGGTGCTGTACAACTTCCGCGAGGAAGACATCCAATGGCAGGTCTACGAGCCGCGGGCCAAAATGCTGGTACTCGACAAGATCTATCCAGACGGCATCCGGATACCTTCATATTTCATCGGCAAAAACATCGTGCACCTGCCGACCATGAAGACGCACATCTACACCACCACCACGGGCGCGATGAAGAACGCCTTCGGCGGGTTGCTCAACACCCGGCGCCACTACACTCACAGTGTCATTCACCAGACGCTGGTCGACCTGTTGGCCATCCAGCAGGAGATTCACTCGGGTATTTTCGCCGTTATGGACGGGACTATATGCGGTTCGGGTCCCGGGCCGCGCACCATGAAACCCTACCGGGCAGACCTGTTGCTGGCTTCGGCCGACTCGGTGGCCATCGACGCGGTAGCGGCCAAGATCATGGGCTTCGATCCCATGTCTCTGGCCTACATCAGGCTGGCCCATGAGCGCGGTCTGGGTGTCGGCCGGATCGAGGAGATCGACGTCGTCGGCGAGGACATCTCCGGGCTGAACCTGGCCTTCGGTGTGGGGGACAACCTGGCCAGCCACGTCGGAGATCTCTTCTGGTTCAGCCCGCTGAAGATATTCCAACGCATGCTGTTCAGAACCCCCGCCGTGTACGCCTTCGTGCTGGGTTCATACCTGTACCACGATTTCTACTGGTGGCCCTCCAGGGGACGAGCAATCGCGCAAGACATTCACGAGCACGATCCCTGGGGACGCCTCTTCGCAAGCTATCCCGAGTAGGCATGCCCGGCCTGGCGCCATTTCAGCCGGATAACGACTACTGCGTATTCTGCCACCGGCCGGCAGCCGGCAGGTGTGCAGTGTGTCATGCGTTGATATGCACCGAGTGCGCCGAACTCGTCCCGGGCCTGAGCAAGCCCCTGGCGGTATGTCATAGTTGCGCGCGGCGCGATCTGCACCCCGGGCGATTGTTGCTCGCCTGGCTGCTGGTCCCCGCAGTGCTGCTCGCCGCCGCCGCGGCGCTGATTGTCTGGCTCAGGTAACCGTCAACGCCCCCGAGAGCGCCGCTTTATTGCCTGATAGACCAAATCCTTGTTGAAGCGCCATTCTCCGTCCACCTTGACGCCCGGAATCTGGCCCGCCTGGACCATCTTGCGAATCCTCAGCGGAGGCAAGCGCAACATGGAGGCCACCTCGGCAAGATTCACCAGCGGCTTTTGTTTTGGATCTGCATCCTGATCCGTGGATTTCTTCTTGGCGGTCTTCTCGCCGTCGCTCTTCTTCTTTTCTGCCATCGGGTCTCCTTTGCCCGCCGTTCACAACCGGCCTGGCTCTATATCAGCCCAGCCAGAATTTCCATTGCGTCCTGAATATCGCCCGCGCCGCCGAGATTCAACAAATCTTCCAGGCGCCCCATGTTCGCCTGCACGCGATCGAGAATGGCCGTCTCCTCCACGTGGGGCGATTCGAGCGAAGGCCGCGAGGCAGCGATGATCTTCAACTCGGCTTGGGCACCGGCAGGGTCCCCGTCCATCAACTGTGCCAAGGCCAGGTGAAACCTGGGAATGACTGTCGGGTCCTTGCTGACCGCCTCACGCAGGTTGCGGACGGCCTTCTTCACTTCCTTGCTCTTGAGATAGGCTACACCCAGTGTGTCACGGATGAAACCGTTGGCCTTCTTGTTCGGAAACATGTCTAAAGCCGCGCGCGCCAGCGCCACGCAACGATCCAGGCGGATTTCGCGTTTGGCCATGACGTATGCCATTTCGTTGTAAAGCATGGCCAGTAAGTAGGGATCCTTGGATGAAAGGTCGACACCGGCCGCCAGCCATGAGGTCGCCTCGTCGTACCTGCCCAGGACGTTACAGATCGAGCCCAGCACAAGATACAAATATGCCGAGCGCGGGTTCTTTTTTTCGAGCAGGGTGAACTCGACCAGGGTTCTCTGGGGATCGAGGCTCGACCCGATAGCCAGGATGTCCATCAGGTGGTGTTCGCTCTCTGGTGTGATGCGATATGCCAGCTTGGCAAGCGTGTGGGCCCGCTCGAGATCGCCCAGCCGAAAAGATCCCATGGCCTTCTCTATCAGCGAGTCGGCGTTGACCACCCCCGAGTTGAGATCGGAGTGCAGCCTCAGGGGTTCCCCCGGGCGCCTATGGGCCGAGCCTGCGTCGGTCTCGTAGAGTGACTCGGAGATGATCAGGATCTCGAGGTTCCAAGGATCCAAAAACTCGGCCCGCGATATGTACTCACGGGCTCGCCCGAACTCGCCCAATACCTGCGCGCTTTCGGCAAGCAGCCTCAACGCGGGAACGGACTGCGGGTGCGCGACAAGATGCTCTTCGAGTTCCCTGATTGCGTCCGAAAGCCTGATCTCGGCCTGGGGCAATTCCCCGGCGCGCCGGCGGCGCAAGAGCTGAGCGACCCGTGAAAACAGTTCCAGACCGGCTTTATCACCCTGCGAACCGGCACGCTTTGCGGCATCGAGTTTATCCATCCGAATCGGTCCCCTCCCGGTGACCTTTTCCATGGGTATCACAAACTGATCACTTGTCAAAACGCGGCGAAATCGTATTGGTTGACTGGCCACTCGAGTCCGGGGAAACTGTCATGGATTCTGCTAAAGACTGGGAGCAACTTCCATGGAAAATCTGTACGACAAGATGATGCAGATCGCCCACAACGTGTGGTGGTCATGGCAACCCGAGGTGATCGACATTCTCAAGGATCTCGACGTCGAGCTTTGGCGCGAGTGCAACCACAGCGCCGTCGCCTTCCTGAAACACCTGGGCAAGAAGCGTCTAGAGGAACGAACCCGTGAGCTGGCCATCGAGAGCCGGGTGATTTACGCCTTCCACCGCTTGCAAGAGGGCATGAATCCGCAACGGGGCTGGGGAGCCACCCATGCCGGCCCCCTCAAGTTCAGACCGGTGGCCTATTTTTCAGCAGAGTTCGGGCTTCACGAATCCATTCCGCTCTATTCAGGGGGACTGGGAGTTTTGGCCGGCGATCATCTCAAGGGAGCCTCCGATCTGGGAGTTCCGGTGGTGGGAGTCGGCCTGTTCTACGACCAGGGCTACTTCCGGCAGCGCATAGACAAAAATGGCTGGCAGCAAGAAAGCTATACCCAAAGCGACCCCGAGATGCTGCCGGTCGAACCCGCCCGTGATCAACAAGGCGCACCGTTGACGATCAAACTGGAAACACCCGTCGGAACATTGCACGCCGAGGTGTTGACGGTCAGGGTGGGCCGCTCGCTGCTCGTCCTGCTCAACCCGCAGGTAGAAGAAAACGTTGCAGAAGACCGGCAACTGGGCGGCCACCTCGAGCGCCTCTACGGCGGCGATCAGCAGGTGCGTATCCGGCAGGAGCTTTTGTTGGGCGTCGGCGGGTTGCGGGCTCTTCGGGCCATGGGCATTGATCCAGGCGTGCTGCATCTCAACGAGGGCCACTGTGCTTTCGCCACGCTGGAGGCGGCCAGGCAGGCCATGCAGGAACAGGGTATGGACTTCGACGAGGCGCTGGCCTACGTGGCGGCGCGAACCGTCTTCACGACGCACACCCCCGTCGAAGCCGGCCACGACCGTTTCACTCCCGAACTGATCGAGAACAACCTGGGCCGGCTGCGCGAGGAACTCGGGATCGACAGGCAGACGTTGCTGGGTCTCGGCCGCGTTCACGACGACGATCCGCAAGAAACATTCTGCATGACGGTCCTGGCACTCAAAACTTCCAACCGCGCGAACGCCGTCTCGGCCATCCACGGTACGGTCAGCCGCCACATGTGGAAAGACCTTTGGCCGGCCCGCGCCGAGCACGAGGTGCCCATTCGGCACATCACCAACGGGGTGCACGTCGCCTCCTGGCTGGCGCCCCAGATGCTCAGGCTCTACGAACGGCACCTGGGCCGCGACTGGATGGATCGTATCCGCCGGCGGGAAGTTTGGAGTGGAATCAACGCAGTGGACGACGGCGAGCTATGGGAAACCCATCGCTCCCTGAAGGGCCGGCTGATCGAATTCGTCAGGCGGCGGTTGATCAACCAGGCCACACTCCGCGGCGATGACCCGGGAGAGGCCCGCCTGAGGGCGAACCTGTTGAACCCGGACGCGCTGACTATCGGTTTCGCCAGGCGCTTCGCGCTCTATAAGCGGGCCGGCTTGCTGCTCGAGGACGAGGACTGGCTGGCGCGGTTGCTTGGCAACCCGGAGCATCCGGTGCAGATCATCTACGCCGGCAAGGCCCACCCCAAGGACGACCGCGGCAAGGAGATCATCCAGCGCATCTTCCGCCTGGGACGAGATCCGCGCTTCCAGGGGCATATCGTGCTGCTCGAGGACTACGACATCAACGTCGGCCGCCACCTCGTCCAGGGGGTCGACTTGTGGCTGAACAATCCACGACGGCCGCTGGAGGCCTGCGGCACGAGCGGGCAAAAGGTGGTGCTCAACGGTGGGCTCAACTGCTCGACCCTCGACGGCTGGTGGGCCGAGGCCTACGACGGTTTCAACGGCTTCGCCATCGGCAGCGGCAAGATTCACAAGGATCCCGCGGCGCAGGATGTGCGCGAATCCGAGCAACTCAGAAGAGTGCTGGAGGACGAGGTAGTCTCGCTGTTTTACAAACATGACGACAGCGGCCTGCCGCGCGAGTGGATCGCCCGGGTAAAGCACGCCCTGCAAAGCCTGGCCTGGAGCTACAACGCCGCAAGAATGGTGTACGATTACACGCAGACGTGCTACCTGCCGGCCGCCGGAGCCACTACTTCGGGCATCCCCGACGAGAGCGATCTTGACCTGCCCACGGTCGTTCGTTGGCTACGCGATCCGGCCCAAAAATAATTTTTGCATTTCGCGCACTACGGGAGTCATATACAGAACATGGCACTCAGAAAAGGAATGTACTGGGAAGATTTCAAGGTGGGGGAGGTCTTCGAGTCGCTCGGCCGCACCATCACCGAGACAGATATCGTCAACTTCGCCTCCTTCACCGGGGACTGGCACCCACTGCACACGGATGCCGAGTTCGCCAAGAATTCCTATTACGGCAAACGCATCGCCCACGGGATGATCGGCCCGGTCATCTCCACCGGCCTGGGCGTGCGCGAGGGCCTGATGGACGGCAATTTGATCGCCTTTCTGGCGCTGGAATGGAAGTTCATCGCCCCGATTTACATCGGCGACACCGTCTACCAGAAGCGAACCGTGGAGTTCAAGCGCGAATCGCGAAAACCAGAACGGGGCATAATCAGATTCAAGCTGGAGATAATCGACCAGCACAAAAAAGTCGTCCAGGCCGGCACCCGCACACTGCTCGTCAAGCGCAGGCCGCAAGAGCCGTAACGGCAAGGCGCGCCTTCATTATAGCGGTCGCAGAACTATGTCCTGAGCCTCGGCCTCGTCTATGCTGCGGCAGATCTTGCGGAACTCGTGGTAGCGCTCGATGGGAATAAGCCTCTACAGGCAGACCTTGATACTATCCATACAAGTAGGGCAGGAACTAGGACCGTTTTCGCAGGATAGCCCATCAGGGCATACGCTTCCCTCCTTACAGCATGGCAGGAAGCAGTACCATGAGTCGAACTTGTTGCCGTAATAAAGACACTCCTCGCCCTCTTCACACTTCGCCGAATCTCTGACAGCCCATCCTCCCTGTGTAATTTCTCCAGCGCACTTTCTCATTTTATCGTCTCCACAGCCAGGAGAGAAAGAAGAAAGCACGACGAGACATACGAACAAGGTTCGGGCAATGGGCATCACGGTACACCTCCTTTCAAGCACTTATGGTGCACACTCACCGCAGTGTGCCCATTCACAAGAGGACGATTTTCCTCGCGAGTTGAGCCGCTCACCACAACGTCAATGACTTCGTCCGCCGTTGCCAAGAGCCGCGCATGTAGAAGATCAGGTGCGCCAACAAGAGCCGGCAATGCCGAGAGGATGAGGGAAGCAACTCCGGCAACCGTTGGTGCCGCGAAAGACGTTCCCTCGCAGGGTTCTCCTTCGCAATAGGCAAACCCCACTCCTGAATACTCGATAAGCTCCCACTGGCCTGGAGCCCAAAGTTCAACATTCGTACCGTAGCCGGACATCGGATCGTTGGAATCACGAGCGTCAGCATGACCTACAATCAATACATTATCTGGAATGACCGCTTTCATGAATTCTGCCGGGACGATCAAGATGTTCGGGTCACCAATATTAAAAGTGCTATTGCCAGCGGCGAAGGTGTATAGCGATCGGCTCGTAACGATTGCATTCACAGGGTCGTACCATGGGGCGATGCGAAAAGCATCCTCTCCCGGTCCGATGGAGTTGTCGAAATCGGCCTGCGGTATGTTGATGGTTGCCTGCCTCTTGCAATTTGCGCCGCCGAGGTCGGCTTTCTTGGATGCAAAGTGCCACCCTTGGCTGGTGTTGATGATGTCCACCCCCAGTGCCTCAAGGTAAGTTGCCGCGTCCAGAAACGCAACATCCGGCATTGCTTGTACTACGCCATCTGGTGTGACGCTAACGGCTGTCGCCCTAATGGGGACGATAGATATGTGCCAGGCTGTGCCGGCTATGCCAACTCCATTGTCACCTACGGCAGCGGCCACCTGGCTCACGAAGGTTCCATGCTTGTATACCCCGTCAGGGTCCCATACCGGGGTTGGGTCTGGATCTCCCAGGGGCACATTCTCAAAGTCCCAGCCAACCAGATCGTCTGTGAAGCCGTTACCGTCCTCGTCAAGCCCATTCCGATATGCTGGATCGGCTAGCACGTCCTCCCCGTCCATGAAGCCATTCGCATTGACATCTGCTGGCAATGCTGCCGCGAAGGCGGGATCATTCAAATCGACGAACGTGATCAACCCATCCCCGTCCGCATCCGAGTCGAACACTGCTACTGGCAACTCTCCTTGGTTGATCGCAATGTTTAGGTAGAGTTCGGGATGGGCTAGGTTAACCCCTGTGTCGACAACTGCGATTCTAACTGTTCGACTGCCAACGCTACCGGTCTGAATGTCCATGAAGTCCCAGGCATCCGGCAGGTTGGCGATATCGTGGGCGTCCTGAGCCGTATCTGGAACGACTTGGAAGGGTGCATAATTGGTGGCAGGCATGACACCTTGTACTTCAGGCTTCGACTTGAAGAATTCAAACGCCTCCGAGAGGGTGATCGAGGCCGGCAACTTGATGCGGTAAGCGTTACTAGCGATCGGTGCCCTCCAAATGCTGGAACCGATCTCGGCATTGATCGCATCGATAGTCGAGGGACTGGTGCTCGGTTTGAATACAACGGTGATCTGATCTAGGTACACGCCGGGCTCACCGGGAAGCGGATTGATCTGGAACTCTTCCGCATCGATCGTCGGTTTGATCTTCCAGCCGATTCCTTTCGGATTCTGTGGCGTCACGAACCGATCTCCAAAATCCATCAGGCCACGCATCCCGGTCATTTCGTCTTCCTGGATTCTAAATGCATGGCCAGCTTCCGAAGCGATCTTCCATCCCGACTGCTTCCAACTGGGCAGGGTCGGATTATCTACTGGGAGGTCCATTGCCGTCCCATCTTTAAGATGTAGGATCACTGTCACAGGGCGAATCCGAACCTGCCGAACATATCCAACGGGGACCTGAAACTGGCCAACCGCCACATCGAGGTCGTGGCTCCTTTTTCGTGTTTCTCTTCCCACTCTTTTCTACCACGACGAACGTTGACAGGTCTCCGTCCGGACCGGCCCCTCTGGATGTCCGAAGCGGAAACAGGGTTCTTTGGGTGCAGGGTTCGCGGCTTTCTCACTCGTCGGTGAGGCCGTCGCAGTCGTTGTCCACCCCATCGGGGATCTCAGCGGCGCCATTGGTGTACTGGCAGTCCTGCGCCCTTTTGTTTCGCGCAATCTCGCCGTAAAAGGCAATCTGGCCGAGGCGGTCGGGTTCCTGGCCGTTGGTCCAGTGGTCGGTGTGCGCCCACTCGAACAGGAGCTGCAGCTCGTCTTTGAAAGCGGCGAGGCCGACCCAGCCCGGTGCGATGTTTCTTCCCATGCGCCAAGGGCCGTACCTTCCGCCGGGGGGTTCATTGTGCCCGTCGATGAAGTCACGCCAGTTGGGGTAGGTTCGATCGCCATCCCAAACCTTGTTCATGAAAGTGTAGACCAACGCGTCCATGTCTGAGCGGGTGAATCCAATGCCCGCGCGGTAGAGCTCGATGGCGGTGAACACGAACTCGTTTCCATGGCTGACGTCCGAAGCGCTGCAGTACCTGGTGCCGTTGGAATCCGTGCACGCGGGGTGCTCGGTCATGTTGACGAAGTAGCAGTCCGGGTAGGTGTGGTCCAGGTCGACGCAGCCCGTGCTGGCCCATTCGACGGCCTGGTCGTTGTCCAGCTGGGGAAAGATCGTGCTCAAGAGAAGGTCCGCCTGGGCGGTGATCGTGGCCAGATAGGTGTCGGGTTCTCCGTCGAGATAGGTCTGGTCGCCCTCCAGGAGGTAGAGCTCCAGCAGCACGCCGACCGGATGGGACACGATGTGGTGCACGGTGCTGTAGCCGGGGAGAAAACGACCGCGGCAGTAGGGATCGTTGATGATGTGCGTCTTGATCTTGGAGACCAAGGCCGCGGCCCGCGTGCCGAACTGTGCAGCGAGCGTGTCGTCGTGCTGGATCACCCGCGCAAGCCTCGCGAAATGTTTGACACTCTTTTGCGTGTAAAGACACGAAGCACGTGTGGGAGTGGTGGGATCGCCGTCGTGATCCCACTGTGAAGGACCAAAGTCCCACTCCAGGTACCCGTCGCCGTCCACATCGACCATCTTGTCAAACACGGCCTCGACCGTGAGGAGGGCGAGCTCGATGTACGTGGGGTCCTGTGTCGCCTCGTACATGGACACCAGCCCGGCTATGGGCCGAGACAAGTTGTAAGGAAACGTGTCGATGATCCCATTGGGATAGGACGAGGAGAAGAAAGAGTCGAATTCCTGTCGTAGCTGGTCGATGGACAGGCCCTGGAAGTCCCCCGTCTGCCACGTTTCGGTCACATCCGTCGCATCCATACATCCCGGATCACCGGCATCGATGAGCCCGTCTCCATCGTTGTCGACACCGTCCGAGCACGCGGCGTCGGTGCACGCGGCGGGCTCATGGAGGCAGACGTCTTCGCAGCACCGGACGCCCGCCGATGCGGAAAACTGCTCGCAGGCCCGGCAGATCTCCGCAGCCGACAGGGGGCGATCGTAGAGCCTCACATCGTCGATCAGGCCGGAGAAGGGCTCGGGGCCGGTTGCGATCTGCACGGCCGCAAAGGCCGAGGTGCTGACGGCGGTCCCTTCGAGAACATCCTCGATGGTTCGGGCGTTTGTCCCGTCGATCCAGAGCTCCATACTCTGCCCGCGCTTGACCGCCACCAGATGATGCCACTGGCCCAGGGGAAGATCGCGCCCGGAGTGGACACCGGCCTTGTAAGCCCATGCGCTGTCTCCACGATCGGGCTCGTCCTCGATGCGAAGCAGGAAATACACTCTGTCGCCCGCCCACTCGCCGCGGTGGAGGATATCGAACACGCCGTTCGTCAGGAGCCGCTCCGCGCGATACCAACTGTTTGGCGAAAACCACAACGAGATGGTGGTGTCGGTGGAGATCGCTAGCGACGGGTCATCCCCGCAGGCAACTCCATCGTCCTCGCCGTCAAACACGAGACACCCGTTCGCCACGCAGTCCCGGCCGTTCTGGTTCGTTCTCCACCGCGGTCCATCCGCCTCGTCGGGAACGAGCTGGCCATGGTTGCCGCCGAAGTTGTCAGCAACGGTAGCGCCCTCACCTTCGTCAAAGGTCCACCACGAGATCAAGCCATCGCACAGCGAGCTGGCCGGATGCACGCACTGGCCGTTGCCGTCACATACATCCTCTGTGCAGAGGTCTCCATCGTCGGTGCACTCCGATCCGTTGGGACGATTGCAGGTGTCTCCGATCTCGTCGCAGAGATCGGCACACTCGGATCCCCCGATGCATGGATCACCGACATGGACGATGCAGCCACCCTCGCTGCACGTGTCCGACCCGTTGCAGAACAACCCGTCATCGCAGGCAGCGGAGTTGTTTTCGTGCTCGCACACACCGTCCTCACGACAGAAGTCGTCGGTACAGGGGTTCTCATCATCACAGTCGATGTTTTGGATGCAGTCCGGCGTGGCGGACGGACCCGAGTCTCCGCAGGCGGTCACCCCGGCCGCCATTGCCACCATTGCGACCATCGCGACCATCGCGGCTGCCACCGGGGCCGCCGTCGCGGCTGCCGTTGCGGTGGTCAGCGCGGGGGCAAAGACGACGTGCGCGCCAGACCATTTCGCGGTGGGTGATTTCGCGGTGGGTGATTTGATCTTCATAACACTTTTCCCATCTGCTCTTCTTGACACAAGATCTCACCTCCGATGATAGGGTGATACGATGATATTCCGATGATACGGTGAAATGACGATGATGTCATTTCTCATTGCCATGACCCACCTTTTGTCACCACCATGACCCATGCCCGACGGCCAGCCTGTTGAGTACCATGGATTGATCTGGTTTTTCTGCGTCGTCCGGTGCCAGAATCGGATCGACTAGATTCGTCAGGTATTTCCGTGTCGTCCCAGCATCAGTGGCGGACCTGGGGATCGGGGCAATCGCGATTCCGACGTTTCCATCTCCCGCGCAGTCTGCTCGAATTGGGGCGGGATTGGAAAACTGTGGCTGGAACACGGCGGAAAAACTGTGTCTCGCCTTCTGATCGCTTTTCGAAGATGTCGTTCGCCGAGGGGCACCAACAACATAGGAATTTTTGACAAGACTCCATTTTATAGAACAATCAATGTATT
>CAZXHT010000026.1:0-63876 GCA_964640665.1 uncultured Myxococcales bacterium | reverse complement strand
CTCCCACTAATGCGGAGCATATGATTATGCGGAGTTCCGGTGGCTACACCCCCTCGGCTACAGAGGAAACCTAAGGCTTGGGCTAACTTGCAAAAAATGGCGCAGCTATTTTTTGTCAAGTTGAGCCAGTTGTTCGGCTTCTTTGCCTCGCCGGAGCACATCCTGCGCTCCATGCAAAACTGCAAGGACATCAATCTGGTCAGGCTTGATGTAGTAGACAATACGATACGGACCTTCGATCACTTCCCGAATCTGGTCCATCTCGTGCTCTGGGACTCTACGGCCAGAGAGCGGGAAGTCCGCAATCTGCTGTGAGCGACGGGTAAGCCGATCGACCATGCGCTTCGCATACTCTGGGGAATTTTGGGCGATGTATGCGTGAATCGCATCAAGATTATCCTCTGCCGTGTCTGTCCAGTGAACTTTCATTCGGGCAGGTCGTATTTCTCACGGACATCCCGAACATCCTTGGTGCGGCCAGCCTTGCTGTCGGCGAGACCCTGTTCGATTACTTCACGAACGTATATTTCGTGCATGAGATCATCCCACGAGGAATCTTCGGGCATTTTGTCTACAAGTTTGTGAGCTTGGTCTTTTGTCATTGTGGTTGGCATATTTTTCCTCCAATAAATCCACGCGGGAAATATCATAAATTTGTTGAGAAATCAACTTTCCCCCTTTTTCCGGGCTCAGGCGATCCAGGCGATCTCGGCCGGCTTCATTTCCAGCCGGGCGGGAATCTCACACACATCGAGCCTGCCTTCCTCGTCAAGGCGCTGCAGGAACGCCCCGCCGGGAGCCTCGGGGCGAATCTCTTGCAGATCGATCGTCCGGCCCGCGTGCCAGTCCTTGTTGACCAGCACCAGCGCACGTTCTGAAGCACTCGATTTCTCGATCACGATTGTCGGCTGGTCGTAAGGCCCGAGAGCGCGCCAGTGCCCCTCGCAGCCGAAAATCGGCGTCTCGATTTTTACGCGGTTGACGGCCGTCAAACCCAACCCGGGGACGGAACAAACCCGGGGACGGAGATACGTCCACTCAGGGAAAACGGCGGGTTAGGTCTACTCCGTCCCCCTTTTTGCCCCTTTTTGGCTGAGTTTTTTCATCGGCTTAAGGCTGTTTGCAGAGACAATGGCAGCCTTTGCCGCGAAGTAGATAGCCATGCCCCCCGCGCTTCCCCCGAGCGGTTTTAGTTTTGAAAGGACTGTCATCCCGGTCCCCCCTTACTTCCCGTGCGCCCGGCCTCTTACTGCGAAGCGTCTTTTGATTTATGTTCTGGTTTTTTTATTGGTTCGGTTAAGCCACCCAGATCTCCCCATCTGATGAAGTCGCCTCTTTTGAGAAGGACCTTGACTTTTTGGCCGGTAACCTGTTCGACGGATTTTGGAGAGATCATGTTCTCGGAGACGTATTGTCTGGGTATCTTAGCTTTGGCCATCATGTCGTATTTCAAGGTTGTGCCGCTCTTTATGTCCTGGCTTACAACCACCACATAGACCATCTCCCAGGCTTCCTTCATGCTTTTTTCAAACCGATCCGCCTTTTCACCTGCGTAATGATAAGTAATCACAGAGCCGATAAGCCCGCCCAGGACCAGACCGAAAAAGGCCGAGAAAAGGAATTTCTTCCTGGAACGAGGTCTATTTGCTGACGGATCTTCAATCATGAAAGGCTCCACTGGTTATGCCCAAGTCGGGCATCCGGACGGGAATTTGTCCGTTACGTTTTGCCTACGAACTACTACTTCAGCTCCCGCAGCACCCGAACCAGGTCTTTAGGAGCGATCCCCTCGATTCTGAACCCATCAGGAGTAACCAGCACGACACCATCGGTTTTAATCGTCGTCGCCGCTGTCCTTGTCCGGCTCTTCTTCAGATAAGCATTTCTTCTTAGCGTCATGGTCCCGCTTGCCATCTTCTTCGGTTTTGTCTTGCTGGCAATCTTCGTAACCTTCGGCTTACCTGCCTGATTCTCCCATTTCAGAATCGTGTTGTAATGCACGCCGACGGCCTTGGCCGACTTTTCAGCGTTGGTGCCGGACTTTCGTACCTCGTGGTACTTGGTTAGCAATTTCGATTTTTCGTTGTCTGTGTATCGCTTGATCATTCTTGATCTCCTTGTCTAAGTATAAGGATATGCTATCGACGTAGTTTCCAATGGAATGAAGTGTACGTCAAGTCACCTGCAGCAACTATTGAGAACCCGGAAATGCACGATAGCGAATTAGCTTCATGCCTTACATTGCTTACTTTCCTGTTTTACTCAATCGAAGCAAGGAGAGACTTATCGTAGACAGGCTGGGCCTGGCCTTTGATGTTCTTCACAACATCTCCGATTTCATCTTCGGTGATCAATGCCCCGTGGATCCTTACAAGCTGTGAGCCGGCAGGCGCGTGGAATAGCATATCACCGTTTCCCAACAGGGTTTCGGCCCCGTTTTGGTCGAGTATATTGCGCGAATCTGTCTTGGACGCCAACCGGAATGAGTACAAGTGGACCGGTCATTCTGTGCTCATGGGAAATTCCAAGCGCGAGTTTCAGATTGTGGACGATGTACTCGGTCGATTCGCAAGCCGAGCGGGTCCGGCCCGCAGGGCGCTAGTGGAGTTCATGGGTGAGAACGGCGCGATCGAAGACAAGAAAACGTTCGGAGGCGGCGGGTTGATCAGAAGCATGGGTGGGCCCACCGAGGTGGCGACAGCCCGGCGAAAAAAAGAAAGACAGATGTACGACGAGCGAGTGCTCGGAGCTGGCGACTTCGTCGAGAGAGTGCTGAAACAGATCGAAGGAGATGACCAGCCTCTGAATCTGGACAAGAAGACGGTTGAGGCGAGATTTGTTAAATTGATCAACCGAGCCTGCGAGCTTACAGAAATCCAGATCGAAGAATTGACCAGCGGTTCGAGACGAAGACAGGTGGTCAGGATTAGAGAGGTGGTTTCTTTCCTTGCTATCAGGCGATTGGGGTTGAGCGGTGCCAGAGTCGCGCGTGCCCTTGGTGTCCAAGCCCAATCCGCACGCAGGTCAGTCAAGCAGGGTATGTGCTCGTTGAAAAAGCTGGGTTTGGAAGAGCGGGACCTATTGGATTAATGTTCTTAATGTACCAACGTCCCCCCAGACCTTCGTCCCCCTTTTTCTCCCTTTTTCTTTTTCCCCCTCGGCCGGGCTCAGGCGATCCAGGCGATCTCGGCCGGCTTCATTTCCAGCCGGGCGGGAATCTCACACACATCGAGCCTGCCTTCCTCGTCAAGGCGCTGCAGGAACGCCCCGCCGGGAGCCTCGGGGCGAATCTCTTGCAGATCGATCGTCCGGCCCGCGTGCCAGTCCTTGTTGACCAGCACCAGCGCACGTTCTGAAGCACTCGATTTCTCGATCACGATTGTCGGCTGGTCGTAAGGCCCGAGAGCGCGCCAGTGCCCCTCGCAGCCGAAGATCGGCGTCTCGATTTTTACGCGGTTGACGGCCGCGATGAAGGAACTCAGATCGACTTGAGTCTGTTCCCAGTCATCCGGCCTGGTCTTGACTACGTTGAGCCTACGCGAAAAACCGTATTCATAACCGACGGGCATCATCACACCCTCGGAGAATAAGGCAGCCAAGAGGTAACGCTGGCGCATGACGGCCAGGTTGGCCTCAGTCTCTGCAAACAGGCGCCGTGTGTCGTGCGACTCCGGAAAACTGATTGACGGGGCCAGGGCCCCGAACGACTCGTGCTGTTCTAGGGCCCAGGGCGCGTCGAAATTCCAGTACTTGGAGCTGTTGAAGAGATAGTCCAGGCCGGCTCCCCCGAGCGCTCTGACCTCCGCCAGGCGGCAACCGAGAGTCTCTGCGAAAAATGTCACCCGCTCGTTCAGCTCGCGTGCCTGGTCTGCAAGCATGCGCCACAGCAGCGCCGGCACCTTGTAGGCCGCGTCGCAGCGAAAACCCTCGAAGCCGAGTTCGACGTAGAAACACACCAGCGAGGCCCAGTAGTCCCAGAGCCCGTCGAGGTCGGGGCTTTCGGCGTTGTCGATCTCGGCCAGGTCGCCCCAGACGGTAACCTTGCGGGCATCGGCCGGGTCGATGGCCGAGGGGTTCACAACCTTTCCGTTTTCATCACGCAGGTACCACTCGGGATGCTCCGTAACCAGCGGGCAGTCGATGGCCGTGTGATTGATAACCAAGTCTATTGCCGGCCGCAGCCCCAGCGAGCGAAACTGTTCGAGCACTTCGCGTAGCTCGTCGATGCCGCTTCCGGAAGCCGATGCCGGCATGAAATCGGGGCAGACGCTGTAATAATCCTTGACCGCATACAGGCTGCCCGAAAAACCCGGCTGCGTGACAGGGTTGAGGTAGATCCAGTTGAAGCCCATCGAGCGAGCGCGCTCCGCGTGCTCAGTCCAACCATCCATCCGGCCCGCCAGGCGCGGGAACAGGTTGTAGATAACGGGCGGCAACTTCTCGTACTCCTCTTTGTCGTCCAATGTATATGCTCGTTGCCGAGACGGGTCAACATGCATCAGTGACAAGTGAGTTGCGTTCTTCAGGGAACGGCTTTGCATGCGCCATGCGCCACCTGTCTTGGTCTTGGTTACTTCTCAGGCTGCGACTTGCGGCGAGCCTTTAGATCCTGCAACAAAGAGCACGACTCGGTGTCACCTGTCTGGCAGCTCTGATGGTACAGAAGCTCGATCTTGTCCCAGGCATCGCACTTTTCGAAGTTTCTGCAAGATTTGGTGTAGTAGTCGGCCGCGAGACGGGCGGACTGTTGCACCCCGAGGCCGGTTTCGTAGAGGCGCCCCAGTTCGTAGCAAGCTGGCAGGTAGGGGCCGGGGCAGGCCAGTTCGTAGTACTCAGCGGCTTTCTTATAATCCTGCGTAATCTCGGTGCCCTTTTTGTACATCCCGGCGAGCGTATAGCACGAGATAACTTCGCCAGATTTGCACAGTTGCCCGTACATCTCAACGGCGAGCGGCACGTTTTGTGGCACACTCTCACCCCGCCGGTGAAGGCCTGCCATGGTGAAGCAAGCTCCCCGGTCGTCTCCCCGGCAGGCCTTCTTGTACAACTCCACGGCGCGGGCCACATCCCGATCGACGCCCGTTCCCGAGCGGTATTTGTCAGCCAGTTGTCCGCAGGCGTTGGCACCGCCGGACAGGCATCGATCGGTCATGGTATCCATTTCAGAACGCTTGCACGAATTGGCACCAAGGAAAAGCAGAAGAACGAAGACGGCGATCTTGGTCATGGGCCGGCGCATAGGCGGTTCTCCCCACGGGTTCGGTTTGTTGCTGCCATTACAGCACGTCGGGCGCCACAAGAGAAATGCGAGCTTCGTCAGGATCGGCAGCGCACGAATCGCCTGGCGCGCTAGTGCCCGCCCAGACGATTGCCGTGTCGAGAACTCCGGGAATCTGATACAAATCCATTGACATCCAGCTTCATTTCGGCAGTCATGTGTTCCTGTGGACCGGGTAAGAAGGAGGATCAGAATGTCATCCGGCAAATTCGAATTCGGGCCACGGCTGGGTTACGTGATCTCTGTTGCGGACATCCCCGGCGGTGAGCGTTTTCAGGCGGACGAGGCTCTGGTCGAGGCCCTGACGGGCCTGAACGTCATTTTCAGGGCCCTGGTGGGCATCATGTACAACTGCGTGCCGACCTCGGGGCATCCGGGCGGCAGCATCTCTTCGAGCCGCATCGTCGAGTCACTGCTTTATCAGGGCATGGACTACGACATGGGCAATCCCGAGGCCCCCGAGGCCGACATCATCTCCTATGCCGCCGGGCACAAGGCGCTTGGCCTCTACAGCCTGTGGGCACTGCGTAACGAGATTGCGCGTGCCGGCCGGGCCGTCGTCCTTCCCGGGCCCGAGCGCCAAATGCGCCTGGAAGACCTGTTGGGCTTCAGACGCAACCCCACCCAGCACACTCCGTTGTTTGCCAAGTTCAAAACAAAATCCCTCGACGGTCACCCGGCGCCGTCTACGCCTTTCGTCAAGCTGTCGACCGGGGCCTCCGGTGTGGGCGACGCTTCTTCTTTCGGCCTGGCGCTGGGCGCCATCGATCTCTACCCCGACGATCCGCCCCGGGTTCACGTGATCGAGGGTGAGGGAGGCATGACGCCCGGGCGGGTCCAGGAGGCCATGGCCACCGCGGCCACTGCGCAACTTGGCAACATCATCATGCACATCGACTGGAACCAGTCCGCGATCGACTCCGACCGTGTCTGCCGCGAGGGAGATCAAGCCGGCGACTACGTGCAGTGGAACCCGGCCGAGTTGGCCAGGCTGCACGACTTCAACGTCATCATGGTAAGCGACGGCTTCGATTACCCGAGTATTTTAGCCGCCCAGGCATACGCCCTGGCGCACCATAACGGTCAACCCACGGCCATCGTCTATCGCACGGTCAAAGGCTGGAAGTACGGGATCGAGGGTGCTGCCTCCCACGGCGCCGGCCACAAGGGCAACTCCGGGGAATTCTACGGGTCGTTGGAAGAGTTCGAACAGACTTTTGGCTGCCGTGTTCCGCGCTTCGAGGGTGAACCAAGCGATGACAACCTCGAGGCCTACTACTGGAAACTGCTCCTGGTTCTGCGTGAGCAGATCGAGAAAAACAGTTCCATCTTCAACCGGTTGGGAAAGGGCCTTGCGGCGGCGAAGGAAAGGCTCAGAGCCCGCAAGCGCCGCCTGCGTGACGGGGCTCCCGATATTTCGAGCCTCTACGACGGCAAGACATTCGAGCCTGACAAGACACCCGCAGAGCTTGTGACTCAGGCCGGCGAGAAAAACACGCTGCGCGGCAGTCTGGGAGCGGCGCTCGGATATCTCAACAAGCGCACTTCGGGCGCCTTCATCGGCGCGGCGGCAGATCTGTACGGCTCCACCAGCATCAATAAGCTCGGCCAGGGCTTCGACGGCGGATTTTTCAACGCCCAGAGCAATCCGCGCTCGAGGCTGATAGCCGTCGGCGGCATCTGCGAGGATTCGATGGGAGCCTTCATGTCTGCGCTCTCGGTTGATGGACGCCATGTCGGTGTCGGCTCCTCGTACGGCGCCTTCATCGCGGCCTTGCAGCACGTCTCTCTCAGGTTACACGGCATCGGGCAACAGGCACGAAAGCACTACAACGGCACACCCTACAGCACTTACATCATGATTTGCGCCCATGCCGGTCTGAAAACCGGCGAGGACGGACCCACCCACGCCGATCCGCAGTGCCTGCAGCTTATCCAGGAGGATTTTCCGAAAGGCGTGATGATCACACTGACGCCTTGGGATCCCAACGAACTCTGGCCCTGCCTGATTACCGGCCTGCAAAAACGCCCGGCGATTCTGGCGCCTTTCGTCACCCGGCCATCCGAGAAGATAATTGACCGCCGGGCGTTGGGTCTTCCGGATGTCTCTGCGACCGTCAAGGGAATTTACGCCATGCGCCTGGCCGATCCCCAAAAGAGACCCTACCATGGCACGCTCGTGCTGCAAGGCAGCGGCGTGACCAATGCCTTCATCACAGACGTGCTGCCCAAACTCGACGCGGCCGGCATCAACATGAACGTCTACTACGTATCCAGCGCCGAACTCTTTGACCTGCTGCCCGAGGACGAACAGGAATCGATCTTTCCCGAGGCCCATGCGCGCGAGGCCATGGGCATTACCGGCTTCACGCTGCCTACCATGTACCGCTGGCTCACATCCCGCGTCGGCCGCCGGGCAAGCCTGTTCCCCTTCGCCCAGGGGCACTACCTGGGCAGCGGCAAGGCCCACAAGGTGCTCGAGGAGGCCCGGCTTGACGGGACGGGACAGTTCGAGGCTATCATGAGTTACGTTGAGAATTTTTCCGCAACTAATGGAGGCAAGGCATGAAAAACCTGCTGACTATCCTGCTGGCCGCGATAGTGTCGTTCGTTCTTGCGGCCTGCGCAACTCCGAGGCAACCCCAGCCAAACTACGAGAAAGTTCGCCAGGACCACAAGAAGGCACAGAAGGACCTGCGCCGTGAAGAAGATCAGCAGGAAGAGGAGGACAGCGAGTAGCCGATCGCTTGCTCCGCTTGCATGGCCCATACAAAAGAACCCTCCGATCGGAAGGTGGTCTGTCGCAACAAGAAGGCCTTCCATGACTACTTCATCGAGGATCGCCTCGAGGCCGGCATGGTGCTCGTGGGCACCGAGGTCAAGTCGCTCAGGGAAGGTCGCGCAGACCTCAAAGACTCTTTTGCCGTGGTCGAACACGGCGAGGTGTTCCTGCTGAATATGCGAATCTCTGCCTGGCCCGGCGCTGCCTGGTTCAACCACGAGCCCGAACGTAAGCGAAAGCTGCTACTGCACGCCATGCAGATCCGCCGCCTGCGGATACACATCGAGCAGCGGGGCTATACCCTGATTCCGCTCTCGGTCTACTTCAACCCGGCCAACCGCGCCAAAGTCGAGTTGGGCCTGGCGCGGGGCAAGCGCAAGTACGACAAGCGCGCGGCCATTCGCGAGCGCGACGAGCGCCGTTCGCGCGAGCGCCAAGAAAACGGTTGATCATGTTCGCGATGCTATTTACATTGTCAAAGCGAGGAGAGTAAACGTGACAGTCATCGTTACAGGGGCCACGGGTCACATCGGGGCCAACCTTGTACGGGCGCTGATCGAAGCTGGTCGGCCGGTACGGGCGCTGGTGCGGAAAGATCTGCGCCCTCTCGATGGACTCGACGTCGAGCTTCGCCAGGCTGATGTTCTCGACAAAGCATCTCTGGTGGCCGCCTTCGAGGGCGCCGAGGTCGTTTTCCACCTGGCCGGCTTGGTTTCAATTCTGGAACGCGACCATAATTTACTGAACGAGATAAACGTCGGCGGCACTCGCAATGTTGTCGCGGCCTGCCTCGAGTGCGGGGTCAAACGCCTGGTGTATACCAGTTCGATAGAAGCCCTGATGCTGCCGGGCGGTCCCGACCCGATCACCGAATCCGTGCCGGTCGAAGCCAAGAGGCTGCTTTCGGCCTACTCGCGCTCCAAACACGCAGCCGGCCTCGAGGTCGAAGCGGGCATAAAGAAGGGCCTCGATGCCGTGATTGTCCACCCGACGGCGGTTTGCGGCCCCTATGACTTCAAGCCGTCGCTCCTGGGGCAATCCTTCATCGAGTTTGCCATGCGGCGCCTGCCGGGCTTCGTCCCCGGCGGGTTCGACTTCGTTGATGTCCGCGACTTGGCCAAGGGGCTGATCTCGGCTGCGGACAAGGGGCGCTGCGGAGAACACTACTTGCTTTCCGGCAGCTTCGTCAGCATGGCCGACATGGCCAAGGCTCTTGAAGAAAGCAGCGGCGTGCCCCGGCCACGCCTAACGATTCCCTTCCTATTGGCCCTCCCGGCCGCGGCCTTGACGCCACTATATTACAAGCTATCGCACTCCCGGCCGCGCTTCACCAGGCAGTCTCTGAAAATGCTTAAGGACTGCCGCCGGGTAAGCTGTGCCAAGGCGCGAGAAGAGTTGGGCTACGATCCGCGACCGGGCGATGAGGGCATCAGGGCGGCTGTCGAGTGGTTCCGCGAAAAAGAGATGATCCACCCGGTGTTTATCTCGAAAAAGGATCCCGCGATCGTAATATTCGCCTGCCTCTTCTTGTTCGTTTGCATTCTGGGAGGCATACAGCAGCTGACGCTGGGTGGCTGGGTTAGTTCGCTGGTGGGCCTGGGCGCTTTGCTGGTGGGCGCGGGATACAGCCTGCTCAACTGGCCGGTGCGCTACGAACTCACCTCCCAGGCGCTCACGGTGCGAGGAGGCCTGGTCCGCTGGAACATCCCGCTCGACTCGATCATCGAGGTGTGGCCCAGCCGCAACCCCATCAGCGCCCCGGCCTGGTCGTTTGCGAGGCTGCGAATAAATTACCGAAAGAACGGTAAGAACTACTTCGTACTGATATCCCCCGTCGAACGTGAAGTGTTCCTGCGTAAGCTCGCCGAAGCATCGCCGGGGCTGGTCCGGGAGGGAGAACATCTGACGAGTAAAGACGAAGGAACACCTGATGGATGAGCGATTCGGACAAGGTCTGCGATTGTTGTTTGTCGATGACGAACCCCTGCACGCTTTTTTTCAGGAGCAGTTGATTCACGAGATTGCCCGCTGCAACCGTTACGGCCACGATGTCAGCCGTCCTGCTGCTTCCCGAGACGGGCAAGCGCGGCGCCGCGATCACCGCCGGCGGGGGCATCACCGTGATCGCCACGAACATCGAGACCGAAGAGCAGAAACAGATAGCCGTCTACCTCGGTTGCGCACTGCTCCAGGGCCATCTGTTTGCCAAGGCCTCGCCGACTTTCTCAAGTATCAAAAAAACAGTTAGCGCATAACGGGAGGTTTACCATGCTCGGCGGCTGCATGAACCAATTCCTCGATGTCGATCTGACATCGGGCAAGATCGAGACAAAGCCAGTCAACCCGGCGGACCAGGAGCTTTACATAGGCGGTCGCGGACTGGGGGCGCGCCTGCTCTACGACGAGACCAAACCCGGTCTTGATCCCTTCGACGAAGAGATGATCATCATTTTCTCGGTCGGCCCGCTAACCGGAACGGCGGCGCCGCAGTCCAACCGCTTCGTCGTGACCACCAAGTCGCCGCTGACCGGGGCCATCGCCGATTCCCATTGCGGCGGCAATTTCGCCACCAAGCTCAAGAAGGCCGGCTACGATTACGTCATCGTGCGCGGCAAGAGCGAGAAACCCGTCTACATTGAGATCACGCAGGAAGGTGGCCGCATAAAAGACGCCTCTCATCTGTGGGGACAGGGCACACGCGCCACCCAGGAGGCGCTGCCGGCATCCTTCGGCAAAGCGGTCATCGGACCGGCTGGGGAAAACAAGGTGCGCTACGCTTGTATTGTCAGCCAGAACAGGGTAGCCGGTCGATGCGGTACGGGCGCCGTCATGGGAGCCAAGAATCTCAAGGCGATCATCGCCGATGGCAAGCGCAAGGTGCCCATCGCCCGGCCGGAAGAGTACAAGCAGCTTCAAAAAAAGATCACCAAGTTCCTGCTGGCGCACCCCATGACCGGTAGCATCCTTCCCGAGTTGGGCACGGCCAACCTGGTCATGACCACGGCCGGGCGCAACATCATCCCCACCCGTAACTACCAGGCGGGACAGGACCTGCACACCCCCGAGCTTAGCGGCGAGAAAATGCGCGACGAGATCCTGGTTCGCAACGACGGTTGCCTTTCCTGCCCCATAAGATGCGGCCGGCACGTCAAAATCGAGGGACGCGAGACGAAGGGCCCCGAGTTCGAGACCATCGGTCTGATCGGCAACAACCTGGGCATCTTCGACCTGCAGGCGGTGGTCGAACTGGGCGAGCTGTGCGACGACCTGGGACTGGACACAATTTCCTGCGGCAACACCCTGGGCTTCGCCACCGAGTTGACCGAGAAAGGCATGTTCACAAGCGACCTGGCCTGGGGCAAGGTCGATGCATACCGGCAGGCGATCGAGGACATCGCCGGGCGTCGCGGCATCGGCGCCAAGTTGGCAGAGGGAACCCGCAAGATGGCCGCCGAGTTCGGCGGGGAAGACTTCGCCATCAACGTCAAGGGCCTCGAGCTGCCCGCCTACGATCCGCGCGGTTGTTACGGCCAGGGCCTCGAATACGCGGTCTGCAACCGGGGCGGCTGCCACATCCGGGGCTCGACAATGTTCCTGGAGGCCACCGGGCCGGTCTCAATCGATCCTCATTCCATCACCAGCAAGCCCGAGTTGGTCATTCTGCAGCAGAATTCGAACGCCTCGATATCCTCGTTGGCAATGTGTTATTTCTCGGCCTATGCCATGATCCCGGCCGCGATCTACAAGCTCGATCCCAATTCGTTTACCTATCGTCTCATCATGGGGGCCATGCTGCACGCCGGCCCGCTCGTACACCTGATGCTCAAGTTGAAGAACCCGGCCAAGCTGCTTTGGTTCGAGAAATTCCTCTCGCTGGTCACCGGCCTCAACGTCAGTATGGGCGAGCTGAACGAGATCGGTGAACGGGTTTACAACCTGGAACGGCTGTACAACCTGCGCGAGGGACTGAGCGGCGCTGACGATGCGTTGCCGCGCCGCCTGACGCGCGATTCGATCTTTCCGGGCATCGAGGGCGGCGTGCCTCTGGAACCAATGCTGGCGGCCTATTACCGTATTCGCGGCTGGGACGTGCGCGGCGTTCCCGCGCCCAAGACAATAGAACGCCTGGGCATCAGAACCTGAACGGCGAGGAGAAGGCGACATGCCAACCCTGGTGCCGCACGCCAGCCTGGCCCGGCTTCTTGGTGAACAAGTGCTGGAGATCGAGGCCCGTTCAATCCGCGAGCTGATAGATTACATCAAGGCACGCATAGGCGAAGAAAGCGGGAAACAGGTACGCCGGGCCACCATCCTGCTGAACGGAAGAAACATCAACTTCACAGACGGCTACGACACTCCGCTGGAACCCTCAGACCGTGTCTGGATGGTAGTGCCCTCGGGCGGGGGATAGTATCAGTTGCAACTATAGCTCTCTCAGTTTCATCTTTCCGTTGTCGTCTACCCGCACCATGAACTCGGCGCCACAGTAATAGCAGCGGATCTCGTCTCCGGCTCTGAAGCCGTCGCCATACGGGTTGTTTGCGCTGCAAAGCGGGCAGTCGAACTCGTCGAAGATTTTTTTCGTGGGCGACTCGCTTTTTTCTTCGTCGCCACCGTAGTCCCTGATAGCCATCACTCCTCCAGTCGCTTTATCAGCTTCAATATCTTACCCGGCTCAATGAGCACATCGAAAACGTAGCGTTTACCGCCTGGCGTCTCGAAAATAACTTTGTGCTTTCCTGCTGTGAGCTTCAACTTCTTGTCGGGAGCAATTGGGGTTTCCCGTCCGCTATACTTACCGTCGACAAACACTTTTGACCAGGGCCTGGTGTTTGCAACCAGGAAGCCATAATTAAGCTTGTGAGGCTTTTTGGGCTCCCTGGACCTGACGAATTTTTCCAGTTCAATCTTGACCTCGTTCGCAGCGCCCTTCTTGATCTCGACATCTCTATGTGCAGTCCGGTAGCCCCTCAACAGCGCCACGATTTTTACCTTGGCGCCTACCTTGAAACGCTTCGGCCTGATCGGCGCCGGGCCGAGCTTCTCCCCGTTTGCACTGATCTGTGCCCCACGGGGATGCGAGACCACTCGCAGCTCAGCGGTCTCGGGAACCGGCTTTTTCGGTGGCTTCTCGATGGCGGCTTTCCTTGTCTTGTTTTGCGCGGGGATCAGTGTCGCATCCAGGATCAGGTGTGTCCCAGCCTCGAGCGTTATCTCTCTTTCGAAAGTTTTATAACCTGCTCGTGTCACCTTCACCCGGTGGACTCCAGGCGCAAGATCCTGTCCGACAAAAGGCGTCAGCGTTGCCGCGCGCTTGCCGTCCAGGACTACCTCCACTCCAGTGGCCGGATGGGTTATCAGCTCGAAGCCTGCCGGGCCTGGCATGTTTCGCTGCTGCGTCAGGCGGACACTGACGAACGCAGACCAGCCCAGCAACAGCGCCATGACGACGGCCAGCGGGAAAAATAGTTTTTCTTGCATCGACCGCTGCCTGACGGTTGCCGGCGTTGGGCGATCCATCTTTACCAGGCTCAGGTCGGGACGATCGATCACGCCCCGTGTCGGCAATTCGTGGATGTCCCCGTCCGGCTGGAGTTCCGGATCCGAGAAAAGCATGGTCTTTTCAGCGGCCAGATCCGGCTGAGCTGCCGCGACCGCCGAAGGCGTCGCCCGGGCATCGGAAAAAATCATGGTCTTGGCTTCTGCAATCTCCTGGCCGCCGGCGCTAACCACATCCGCATCGTGCCAGAGTGCCTGTTTCGCGGAAGGGACAGGAGGAGGACTCGAACGACGAACACCATTCTCTTCAAGCTCGTGAGAGGCGAAGATCATGGTTTTGGCATCCAGATCGACTTCTTCGGCCGGCGCTTCCTCCGACAACCCGCTCGCGGCTTCGCCATCTTCGGATGGCTGCTCCAGCTGCAGGGATGACTCCGGGAAGTCCTGATACTGCTCCAGGCGACGTAACTCGGCCTCCAACTCGGCCGAAAACATATTCTTCATGAAAGCGGACAGATCGCGGGCCGAGACCATGCCGCTTTTCAACAAGAACGTCTGGAGTTCATCGCCAAATTCCGCCGTGTTCTGGAAACGGTCCTCGACCTCCTTGGCCAGTGCCTTGAGGATGATATCTTCGAGTTCTTCGGGTATTTCCCGATTGTAAGTGGATGGCGGTACGACGTCCGCGTTGCGCACTTTCTCTAAAGTCGAGAAATCGCTCTCTCCCACGAAAAGACGTTCGAGAGTGACCATCTCATAGAGCAGCGTGCCCACTGTGAAGATGTCGGAACGACCGTCGAGAGGCAGTCCGCGAACCTGTTCCGGGCTCATGTAACCAAACTTGCCCTTGAGCACCCCGGCCTGCGTCTTCTGTGAGCGATTGGCGGCCTTGGCAATGCCAAAGTCGCAGATCTTAACCTCCCCATCGTAGGATATGAGCACATTCTGCGGACTGACGTCACGATGGACAATTCCCAGCGGGCGACCCGTGGAATCCTTGCGACTGTGCGCATAGTCGAGGGCCTCGCAAATCTTGTAGGTGATGAAGGTAGCCCTGGTCACCGACATCGGGGTCCGCTCGCGAGCCATCCTCTCCTGGATGAAGCGCAGATCTTTGCCGTGAATGAACTCCATGGCAATGTAGTAGTCGTCTTCAAACTTTCCAAGCTCGTATATCTGCACGATGCCGGCATGCGAGAGTTCAGCGGCGATGCGAGCCTCGTCGATGAACATGGCGATGAATTCCTTGTCTTCCGCCATGGTCGGCAGGATCTTCTTTATCGCCAGAATACGCTTGAAGCCGTGAACGCCTCGCGAGCGGGCCAGGAAGATCTCGGCCATGCCGCCGACGTTGATTCTCTCGAGGAGCAGGTATTTCCCGAATGGTATCGGTTGCTTCAACCTATTCCGACTCCTTGAGGCCATCCAGCATCTGATCTATGTCGAAGTCGCCCCCATCGCCGGAGCTTGATGCGGGCAACGCAGCCGGCCCGGCGCCGGGGCCGTGCCTGGCAGCCGCCCTGGGTGCCGGCGCGGCTTTCGGTCTCTTTTCGAGTTCGGCAATTTTCTCTTTAAGCCGCCTGACCTCCAGTTCGGCGATCTTGAGAGCCTTGCCGCGTTGCAGGTTGTTGTGGTTCATCTTGGTCATTTCTGCAATATGGGAGGAACGAACCCGCTCGAGTTCCCTGATGTAGTGATCCTGCTTCGATTCCAGTTCCTGCATGTAACGCAGCTCGGCTTCTTCTCTCTCGCGAATGGATGTTTTCGTGTTTTCTTCAAGCTGTTCCAGCTGCTCTTGGGCCCGCTCCTTCTCCTGTGCCGCAGTTGCGGCCTGCTCTTTCAGGCCTTGGCGCTCGACCCTGGCCATCTCGAGCTGCTCTGTGAATTGCTCTTTCTCGCCTGCCAACTGACCGGACCTCGCCTCGGCCGCCTGCAATTTGAGTTCATTCTCCCGTAGGCGCTCTTCCCAGAGAGTATTGATTTCGGCAAGCTTCTCTTCAGACTCCTGTCCCAGCCGGTTCTCCTTCTCCTGGGCGATGACCATCTGCTCGTTCATCCCGGACAGCTTCTCCTCCCAGCGCTGGATCCGCTGGCGAATATCCTCGCGGGTGCTCTCTAGCTGCTCATTCGAGCGGGACAGCTCGTCTTCCAACTCTCCTACCCTGCTCTCCGCGGCTGCGAGCTTTTCCAGGAGTGATGCCTTGAACTCCTCCAGCGCCCGAGCATCTTGCTGCGCCGCCTCGCGCGCTTGTTCCAGTAAATCCTGACTCTCCCGGTACTGGTCATGAACCTGCCGTGAACTTTGCTCTATTTCCGCCAGGCGGGCCTCGGCCGAGGCGAGTTGTTCGGTCAGCTCGGCCTCCCGCTGCTGGGCGATCTGCTCATCGGAACGTGCCTTTTCGTCGAGTTGCTGCAGGCGGTTCTGCAAATCGGCCGCCTGTTGCTCGAGCCGGCCTTTCTCCCGCTCGAACTCGGCCCGTATGGCACCTGTTTCCTCCTGCGCCTGCTCTCTCGTGCGAGACAGTATTTCTCCGGCCTCCTCGCGGGCCGAGGCCATCTCGTGTCTGAGCGACTCTATCTGGCTCTCGCGATCGGCGAGCATACCCTCGAATTCTTCGATCTTCTCGGAGGCGGCCAGGCGCTGCGATTCGAAAGATTTGGACATCTCCTGGTTCTCGGCAAACAAGTCAGATATACGCCCGTCCCGGTCGGTAGCCTGGTTCTCGTAGCGCTCCCGTTCCGACTGCCAAGCTTCCGCTTCCTGACGGCGTTGATCGACAAGCTCCTCTAACCTCTCCTCGCTCTCGGCAGTGCTGCGTTCGAGCTCGGCCCTGATCTGATTGCGCTCCTCTGCGACAGCCTGCAGCTCTTCACGTAAATCCCCCAAGCGCCGGTCCCGGTCGTCAATGGCCTGCTCGCTCTCCTGTCTGAGCCGCTCGATGATCTCTTCCCTGTTGTCCAGCTCGCGACCGGCGTTTTGCAGGGCATCTTCCTTCTCGTTGCGGGTCTGTTCCAGAAATTCTTCCAAGGCGGCAATCTGCGAGGTCAGCTCCTCTTCCTGCTGTGCCTTGATCTGTTGCTCCTCGGACAGCTTCTCCCCCAGGTCGGCAACGCGTTGTTCCAGTTCCGCGCCCAGCCGTTCGACCTCGCGCTCAGCGACTTCCTTGTCCTTTCTGGTGACGATCAGCCTTTGCTCCAGGTCGCGGATGTTCTCCTGCCGGTCTCTAAGTTGAACCTCCATGTCGTCCTTGAAGCGAGCATACTCCTGGTGCAACTCGTTATCTTCTCTTTCGAGTTCCTCGATCTTCTGCTCTCGCTCCGCCAGGCGGTCACCCAGCCTATGTTCCTGGGTCTCCTTTGCCTCTCGCACTGCCGCCAGATCCATCTCCAGCCCGCCGATCTTCGATTCACGATCGTCAAGCTTGGCGGCAAGTCTTTTCTGCTGTTCATCCTTTTCTTGCTGTACGCTCTCGAGTGCCCCCTGCAAGGTAATAATCTTTTCCTCGCGCTCTTCGAGCTTCTCATCGTAAGTTCGCGCCTGCTGCCGCTTTGCCTCGCGCAGTTCGTTCAGTTCCGTCTCAAGGGCGTTGGCTCGCTCCATCTGGGCGGAGAGACCCTCGTTTAAAATTCGCTCGGAACGCTCCTTTTCTTCCGTCAACGTCTGCAAGTCGAGATCGAGCTTCTCGATCCGCTCTCCGGCATCTAAAAGGCGTTGATTGAGATCGGTCTCGCCGGCTTCCTTGTCTGCCTTGATTTGCTCCAACTCCTGGCTGAGCTTGTGGATCGTCTCTTCGTTGGAGGCGATCGTCAACTCATGCCCCGAGTTGCTCTCGTGCAGCTCCTGTTCGCGAACAGACGCATCCTGAATGGTTGTATGCAGCTTCTCGCCAAG
Source organism: uncultured Myxococcales bacterium (assembly GCA_964640665.1). Classification (GTDB taxonomy): domain Bacteria; phylum Myxococcota; class B64-G9; order B64-G9; family B64-G9; genus DATKYQ01. Next base: position 46,425 of record CAZXHT010000026.1, on the reverse strand, counting down.
GAGGACATACTGTTCCTCGCCCGCCTTGATTTTCTCGAGCAGGCTCTTCTCGTGCTCTTCCCTGTCCCGCTCGGCCTGTGACAGGGACACTCGCATGTCGTTAATTTGCTTTTCTTTCTCGGCCACGACCTGGATAAGATCGTTCTCGGTAATGACCTTCTCTTCCATCAGGGAATCGATTGAAGCCTTGAATTCCCTGGCCTGCTGTTCACCGTCCTTGCGGGCCTCATCCAGCTTGCGCTCGATGTCCTCGATGCGCATCTTGTGCCCCTGTATCTCGACCTCCTTGTCGAGAAGCTTCTCGTTGTAGGCCGAGAATTCGCGCTCCTTCTGCTCCCAGATCTCTGCCAGGCGGGCTATTTCCATTTCTCGTTGCTTGAGCTTGTCGCGCAGGAAATCGAGCTTACCCTCCAACCCGCCTTTCGGCGCTCCCTTCTTTTTCGGCCCCTTCCTGGGCTTCCCGCCCGCTTGCGATTCATCCCCAAGCAGTTCCTTGCGGGTGTCCTTGATCGACTCGAAGGCCTTGTCGACGAAGTCCATGTCCTGGTCGCTTACGTACTTGCGATCCTTTGGCAACTCGGGGGGCAGAACCTCCGGTGAATCATCAAGGTCTTCGACAATCGCCGCATCGTCGATGGTCTCGATCTCTTCGGCCCCAAGCACAGGCTGCTCATCCTGCGCTGCCTGTTGTTGATCGACCGATACGGCACCCCCGGCATCCGGCGCCACTTGCTCGCCCGCAGGACTCTCGCCTCCCCCTTCGATCTCCGGGAAGCCCTCGACAGGTGCCGGTCCGTCGGCCGGCGCCTCGCCCGGGGCATCTTCTCCGTTCCCAACAGGCTCCTTCTCTGACTGCAATTCGGGGCCGCCGCCGCCCACAAACGAGATGACTTTGCTTTTGAACTCTTCCATGTCAAAAGGCATGATCAGGTACTCGTCGGCCGGGTATTTCCCCTGGCGGTGTTTCTCGACAGATGCCTCATCAGCCTCGGACGTCATGAAGACAATCGGGATCCCGCGCAGTCGTTTCGATTTTCGTATACGGCTGCACAGCGTGAACCCGGACATGTCCGGCATCTCGGCCCGCAAGATGATCAGATCGGGGTTCAGCTCGTCGGCCTCGTCCAGGGCTTCTTTTCCCTTGTCGATAAAGGAAAAGTGATGGCCGCTGTCGGCAAGCAGCGCGGCCAACGAGAGCGCAAAGTCTTTTTCATGCTCGATAATCAGTATTTTCTTGGCAGTCATGACTCTGGAGGAACCTCTCGAAAAGATTTCCGGTCAAAAATGAACAAGACTCCCTACCAGCGTGCCTTAGGCGACGGATTCGTTGTAGAAAACAACGAGCGTGATGCAATGGAACTCCCTGTCGCTCGACTGGACAACCCGCAAATCGATGATTTCACATTTGGGATGCCGTCTCAACCACTCGGTCGCCTTTTCCCCGAGTTCCTCGCGGTTTCGCGCCAGTGTTGCGGAGAATATCTTGACACCGTTGAATGCCTTCATTTCCAATCCCCTCCTCCCCTGGTCCGGCAAGCGTACCCATGACCTTCTGAGACGGCTCCTATCTGGTTGAGCATCGTCCCATTCAACCGCTCCAGGTGTCAAGAACCTTAGCTCCTGCGCCACAGGAAGAGATGCCAAATGCTGAGGCTGTACTTTTTTCTCTCATATTCGAGTTCCTGGGAGGCGAAGTTGTCCACCACGAGCTGCTTTTCGGCCACTATATCCTGCATTTCGCTTTCCTGTTCCTCCACCGCCATCTGGATGTGCTCGATTTCTCCCTTGTCCAGCCAGACGCCATGTCCCTGCGGGCAGCGGTCGATCAACACCTCGGCGGCGTAGTTGTAATGGCTCTGGGTCATCGGAGAGCCGCACTCGGGGCACTTGATGCTGGCGCTGGCCTGGTTCACCAGGCCATGATCCGCCTCGTGCAGCTTGCTGTAGTTGGCCATCTCTTCGATCGCGAAAGTTTTCTCGCGGATGTCGATGATCTGGGCCAGGCGGTAACCCGGAACCCAGAATCCCTTACAGGACGGGCATCTATCTACATCCACACCCTCATAGGATTCTACGGACAACTCGACGTTGCAACGCGGGCATTTCATCCGATGCTCCTGTCGTATGAGGCCAGACTCAGTACTCGGTATGCAGGCGGTGCCCGCACCACTGGCAGACTTCGTCATGGATGTCCGGCAGATCCCGCACCGCGGCGCCGCATTTCGGGCACTTCGTCAGGCGCGGGTCCGCGCCGTGCTTGATCTTGCCGAGGATCTCCAGAATGGCCCTATCGGGGCTGGTATCTTTCTCATCGACATGCAGAAATTCCCTGATGACCGGGTCGGCGATGGATATCTCCTGGTCCATGACCAGCTTTCCAAGCAGGTAGACCAGGATGCGCTCGAGAGACTGCACATCTTCCTGGGCCTTCTTGACCCCCAACATATTGTCTCCGATGTCGATGCTCTGCATGCGGTCCCAACGGTAACGAAAATACTCCCAACTCATGGCGCCACTCCTTTCTGAGCTAAACATAGTCCAACGGGTCGGGCACGGTCAACCACGACGGTAATCCCCTGCTTGACGAGGGACTGTCTATACCATTATCCTGGCACCGTGGAGGTGGGAATGAAGACGACCAAGAAGAAACTGTATTGCTGGAAGTGCAACTACGAAATAGTCCTGATCGACAAGGTGGTCCGCCAGGACACCTGCCCTTCCTGCGATGTCGATCTACGCTGCTGCAAGAACTGTCGTTTCTGGGACTCCGGCGCCCACAACCAGTGCCGTGAGAACCTCACCGAGTACGTGCCCGACCGCGAGAAAGCCAACTTCTGCGCATCATTCGAGATTCGCCGGGGTAAACCGGTCCAGGCCGAGGACATGAACGCGGCCAAGTCCAAGCTGGAAGCGCTCTTCAAATCCTGATCGGCCGATTAGCTGACTAGTTTCTGTCGAATGCAACCTGAAGAAGGCCGAAAGGCGACTTTGTCGTTCTGTCGGAGATCGTCTCGTACAGGTCAAACATGAGGAACTTCTGATCGGAGCTGAATCCGGCGAACTTTGTCTTGGGGTGTGGCTGCCACTTGTGAACCAGGGTGGCACCCTCCGGCCCGTCGGACGTAAGCCTGTCGTAGTAGTACACTTTCAGATTGATGTCGGCCTGCAGGCCCGGCAAGGGACGATCGACCGGTACGTAAAGTCTGGCCGCGCCGGGCGCGAATGTCAGGCGCGGACTAATCCGGTAGGCTTTTCCCACGAAGTCTTTTCCAGAGAGATCGAAGCTGGGCTTGACTCTCTTCATGACAATCGTCACGTCTTCCTGGAGCAAGTTTGGCCCGACAACCAGCCGGGCACCGTCAGAGGCGAACCGCAGGCTGCCGCCCTCGGAACCCGCGACCGCCTTGACGACGTTAGCGCCTTCAGCGGCCGTGACTTCAATCGGGCTGCGTTTCTCGCGCTGGCATCCGCTGGCGGCCAGCAACGACAAGGCACAGGCGAGAGCGCACAGTTTGGCGGGATTCATCATCATGACCCCCTTGCGGTTATTGGCATTCCATACATGTCATTCTTCTTGCTCCCCTGCACCATCCATCCGAGAAAGTGGGTAACACACGCCGGCCCTTTTAGCAACCCCACCAACATTTCCGGGATCTCCCACCCCTGCAAGTTGCCGGTCCCCGCCGACAAAGGGTAACGGAGTTTTCCGGGGCCGTGAGTAAATTTATCGTTCATCAATCAGGTGCAGATGAAATTCCATAGCCCACCGGCCAAACAGAGTATTTCGAAAACTGGTGGGAGGTGGGGGCATTTTTGGTAGATTCGACTTGTCTTTTAGCGGGCGCTCAAAGATAATGGCCCGGTGCTTGCCAGAAATCATCTAGCATGGGGATTGGGCCTGCTCTCCCTGTTCTTGCTCGCAGGGCTCGCCAGGGCAGAGGAAGACATCGAGGTCGAGCTCTTTTTTGCCCCGGCCGAGACGGTGGAGAGCGCCGCGCGCCATGTGCAGCCGCTGGCCCATAGCCCTTCGGCCATGACCGTGCTGACCCGCGAGGATATCGAGGCCTCGGGCGCCCGCAGCCTGCCCGAGGTGTTGCGCCTGGTTCCAAACATGGACGTCGACATGGTCAAACCGCTGTGGTACGCCGTCGGCGTTCGCGGCGAGACCAGCGAGGCTTCCGACTCGTTGCTCCTGCTAATCGACGACCGCGACGTCACTTTCGAGTTATTCGGAGCCCCGCTGTGGACGGTGCAGCCTTTTTCGCTGGACGACGTCGAACGCATCGAGATCGTTCGCGGACCGGGCTCGGCCCTTTACGGTGCCAACGCCTACGCCGGTGTGGTGCAGGTGTTCACCCGCCGTCCGGGCGAGGGCCCGACAGCATCCGCCTCCATCCGGGGCGGTGAGCACGGGGCGCTGGAGATCAACGGACGCTGGAGCGGCCGGGCGGGTCCCGTTTCATTGTCGGCATCAACGGGCGTGACACGCCAGGATCTCTGGACGGGACGCGACATAAGGGGCATCGATACGCTCAGGGGGCGTCTGCAGGGGAATATCGACCTGGAAAACGCCGGAAGCCTGCTCTTCGAAGGCGGCAGCTATTACACCTCGGGCAAACTGCACGCCGACGTGGGAGAAGTCGATCTGCACGATCTGCTCGACTTCTACGGCAAGCTGCGTTACCAGCTGGGCGATTTATCCTTCCAGGCGGTATATGACCATGTCTCGGTCGAATCCGACCTGGGCATGAACTTGTATTCCAGCCTGCTGGACCAGACGCTGGCAAAAGTTCCGCCCATCGACGGCCGGGTCGACAAGGTCTCGCTGCTGACCAGACACGCCGTCGAGTTTTTTCACAACCGCATGTCATACGGCCTCGAATACGTCTACAACTTGTACCATGCAGACGCTTTCTACGATCCCGATCACATCGAGCATAGGGTGGGTGTCTTTCTGCAGGACGAGTTCGATCTGGCCGGGCTGCTGAACGAGTTGACCGATGCCGAGATGCCGCCGCTGATAGTGACCGCCGGCCTGCGTTACGATCACAACTCGGTGACGCGCTATGAGTTGAGCCCGCGAGCCGCCGTGGTATTCGCTCCCAGCGACGAACACTCTTTCCGCTTTGGATACGCGCACGCCTTTCTCAAGCCGACCTTCTTCGAGTCGTCTTTGAATATCAGGCTGGACGACATTCACGGTTACGGTTTCAAGCACCTGAACGTGGCCAACCCCGACCTCGAGAACCAGACTCTGGATAGTTTGGAACTCGGCTACCGCGGCGATTTCCTGTCCGGGCGCCTGATTGTCAAGCTCGATTTCGCCTACAACTGGTACCGGAACTTGATCGGTTTTTCATACGACCCCGACCTGATGAACTACATCGAGATCGGCGGCCTGCGCATCCCTGATCTCAACGGCCCGGGCATCGGCTTCTCCAATGCCCCCTCGGGCGACAACGGCCACGACGTCGAGTTGCAGATCGTCGCTCATCCCAGCGAGCGATCGCGCCTTTTTGTGACACTCGGCTACCGGCAAATCTTCTCTGATCAGAAGAAACACATCTCCGTCAGCGAGCCGATCTGGAAGGCCTCGGCGGGCGCCGATTTAGGCAGGCTCTCGGGCTGGTCGTTGTCTGTGAGGACGTTCTACACTTCATCATATCAGCGCGCGGCCGGCAACCCGGACGGAGTGCTGGAACCGATGATTCACGTACAACTCCCGGCTTCCTGGCTTCTCAACGCGCGCCTGGCCTATGCATTCAGCGTAGGCCCTACAACCCTCGATGCCGGCCTGGAAGGCTTCAACCTGCTCGGTTTCAGATTCAGGGAACTCGGCGGTTTCACGGACGGCTCCCTTTTCAACGAGCCCGACTTCGGCGGCGAGCGCCTGGGGCGAAGGGTTGTACTGTTCATCCAGGGCGAGATCTAAAAACCCGTATCAGCCCGGCGGGGCACAGCCCATCTTTACTTCCACAGTACCTACCTCTCCGCTCCGCAGGCGGTCACAGGTAGGGCCGTAGAAATCAATCCGGTTGTTCGCCGCGTCGTAGTCGAAGCCATCTATATGGTTACGATCGCGGTCAATCGGTTGGCCGTCGAGGTAGACCCAGATCCAGTCGGGTTTCTCGGGAATCACCGAAAGTGCCAGGCTGCAATCGAAGACCGCCTTGCCGATCTCGGAAAAGGCGGCTTCCAGTTCGTCGCGCGAGCCGGCCGGGTAGTAACGTACGGCATCGGCGCGCGGCCGACCGCCGGCCACGGCCATGTCGTTGAGTAAAGTGGGGTTGGCGCTGTTGAGATCTTCTCCCAGGCCGATCACGAAAGTGTCGATGCCGTGCTGGTGCAGGCTGGCGACAGCCGAAAGCGCCAAGTCGCTGTCGGCCTGGTTCTGGCCCGCGCCGCCGCCGTTAGGGCAGGTCGGCATGCCATCCGTCACCAGGACGACGAAATTCTTGCGCTGATCGTCCCGCAAGCCGTCGTAGGCATCTGCGTTCTGCAATGACTCGCCGGTCGGGGTTCCGCCCCAGGCAATGAAGGCGTCCACCAGCCCGCGAATCAGATCGGCCGAGTCGTTACCCACCTCCACCGAGACCACTCCCGGATCGCACTTGTCCTGATTGGGGAAGGCCATCCAGCCGAAGCGGATCTTGCCCCCGAATTCGTCGAGCAGAAAATGAACGGCGTCGCGCAGATCCATCACCTTGGTGCGCCTTGGTAAGTTAGCCGAGGTCGGGTCATTCATGCTGCCGGATTTGTCTACTACCAATAACAGATTGGCCAGCGGGCTGGCATCGAGCACAACCTCGTCGCAGATGGGAATATCCCCCCCTTGCCTGTCCGCGCCCTGGCCGTCTGCAGCTGTATCGCTGCCGCCGCCCCCGTCGTTCCCATCGTTTCCGTCCGGGGTGCCGTTGGCGTCGCCGGATCCGTTCTGGTCACCAGAGCAGCCGACCAGGGCCGCAAATAACACAGACAGCACAACGCGGGCCGCTCCCCGTGGAACCAGGCGCATCATCGGAAATCACCCGATCAATACGGCGGCGCGCAACCCATCAACACCTCTACGTCATCGATGGCTCCGCTGCGCAACTGGTCGCACATCGGGCCGTAGAAGTCGATCTGGTTGTGGGCGTCGTCGTAATCCCAGCCGTTTACATGATCCTTGTCGCGAGCCTGGGCCACGCAGTTTTCACCGTTGGCGTCGCAAAAGAAGACCCACAGCCAGGCGGGGTAGTCGGGTACGGTGTCCAGCCCGAGGTTGCAGCCGATAACCATCCCGCCGATGTCCTGCAGGGCTTGCTCGAGATCGGCCAGGCTGTTGGCCTGGTAATACTTTGTGGCGCCAATCCGCGGCCTGCCGCCGGCCTCGGCCATGTCATTGAGCAGGTCGGGATCGGTATTGTTGAGATCCTCGCCCAGTCCGATCACGAATGTGTCCACGCCGGACGCGTGCAGGTTGGTAACGGCATTCAATGCCAGGGTTGTATCCGCGGTCGTGACGCTCTGGCCGTTGCCGGTCGGGCAGGTCGGCATGCCGTCTGTGAGCAGCACCACGAAGTTGTTGCGCTCTTCGTCATGCAGTCCCTGGTAGTCGTTGGCATTGTTCAAAGAGTCGCCTGTCGGCGTGCCGCCGTTGGCGGACAGGCTGTTGATGCGACTGCGGATGTCGCTCGCCGAGGTGTCGGAGCATTGGACCGAAACCTGCCCGGGGCCGCAGCGCGAATCCGAGGGAAACTGCATCCAGCCGAAGCGAATCTGCCCCTCGCCCTGATCGATCATCATGTTCAAGGCGTCCTTGGCGTCCTGGAGCTTGGTACGCAAGCTGCCGGCCGAAGTGCGATCTTTCATCGAGCCGGATTTGTCGACAACCAGCAGCAGGTTCGGGGGAATGGCCCCGGCCTGGATCTCGAAGGTGTCGCAGATCGGCAGGTCTCCCGGACCTATCCCGCCGTCCTTCTTTGTGTCGCTACCGCTCGAGCCGTCATCGTTGTTGGTGCCGTCAGAGTTGTTGCTGCCGTCTCCGTTGCCGTTGCCTCCGTCGCCGCTGTTGGAATCGCTTGAGCAAGCCGGAAGCCACAGGACCACGAGCAAGCTCAGAAACAGGAACGCGCTCCTTGCGAGAATGCGCTTCATGACAGCCTCCTTGGACCGGGGTATAGCCACATCTTCATTCTATGCCCGGGATCATGCAATCGTCAAGGTCCAGTACCCGTTTTGTGATCCATGGCACATTTTCCAACGGGAACCGGGGCCTAGTATGGTATAGTGAGCATTAAGTGAAAGGAACGAGACAATGAGCAAGCCGAGCTTGATGGCCATGGCGGCGTTTTTAGCGTTTGTAACCGGATGCACCTTCAGCCCGCGTTACGATGAAACTTACGAAAAGTGTCATCCTGGTGGAGTGTGCCCCGACGAATGCACCTGTCTGGGTGGAGACATCTGCGTTCCCGACGATGACAACCAGGATCCCGCGGTATGCAAATGGTGCGAAACCTGGGAGACCAACTGCGATGGAATGTGTGTCGACACCAGGACCAACAGAAACAACTGCGGCGAATGTGGAAAGCCATGCCCGGAAATTGTCGACAACGGGACGGCCAGATGCATAGAGGGCAACTGTAAGATCACTTGCACCCCGCCCTTCGCCAACTGCGATCATACAATCGGAACCGGCTGCGAAACCAAGCTGGGCACGGTCACAGACTGCACGTACTGCGGCGACACCTGCGACAACCCGCAAGACGAGTGCATAAGCGTCAAGACGTTGGGCGTGTCCATAATTACCTGCGACAACGTCTGCGTCTACGATACCCAACCGGTTGACTGCGGCGAACTCATCTGTTTTGAGGGAATCTGCCGGGAAATCGAATGCCTCGACGACAGTATGTGCGACCAGTACGAGTGGTGCAACCCAGACCACATTTGCCTATGCGGCGACTCCGGAGTCGCTTGCGAAAAGAACTCGCACTGCGATATTAATATTTGCGTTTGTGACTTCGGTTTCGACGATTGTTCTCCCGATCCCGGTTGCGAGACGAATATTTTCGACGACAATTACAACTGCGGTGCCTGCGATGTCATCTGTCCGGACAACAGCCAATGCCTTGGAGACTATTGCGTCTGCGACAATGGCTACAATCAATGCAACGACGTCACTAATGGACAGATGGTCTGCGTCGATCTGCAACGAGACAACTACAATTGCGGCGATTGCGGTATCACATGCGTGCAGGACGCCACCTGCGACGGCGGCGCGTGCTCGATCTCGGGCTTCCTGTGCAACGGCCCCTGTGACGCCGGTGCGAACTGCTGCTACAGCCAGGGAGTTTACGTGTGTACCATTGATGATTGCTCCAACCAAAATGAAACGTTCTGCAACGACCCCAACGATTGCCAGGATGAAAAGGTGTGCTGCATAACAAATTCTTCTGATAATGTAATCGGCATATGTAAGCAGTATTGCCAGCCTCCCGAAAACACCATGTGTTCCTCGGATTCCCAGTGTGCTTTGATCGACTCGTCGTTCCACTGCTCCCAGGATGTAATAAACATCACCGGCTCTTCCTATGCTTTTTATCACTGCCGTTCAAACTAGCGCCCGTTGAGGCGCTGGGTAAGTCACGGCCGGCCGGACAGGTAGGCTTCCATCTTGGCCTCATCGACCGCCGCGGGGGGAAACAGGAACATGCGGCTGAGCACTACAACTTCTATTACCAGTCCGAAGGGGCTCGCCGGCGAGTAGCCCATCGACATGCTGAAGCTTCCCGAAAAGGCGACCATCGAGCGCAGGTCGGGCGCCAGAGGGGCTATGGCCCCGCGCGAGCGCTCTTCCTTGATCAAACCGGCTGCCTTTTCATAAAACGCCCGGCCCGCCTTCTTGGCGCCCGAGGCCTCTGAGGCCACCGCCAGCCACAACCAGGCCTGGATCTGCGCCTGGTGGCTGTCGAGCCTGCCTGCGGCTTTTCCGAGAGCCGCAATTGTGTCGGCCGGCTTGGCGCTCTTTCCAGCGGCCATGTCACACACCGCCATGAGCGCGGCCGTGGCCGGGTAGTCCCCGCAAACCTGGGCGGCCTGATCCAGCAGGCGGCGAACATCTTTCAAGCTGCCGCCCTGCATCATCAGCGTTCCTACGCTGGCGACTGCGTCGCAGAAGACGTCTATCGATCCCGCTTTCACGGCCCGGCCAAATTCCTCGACAACCTTGCCATAGGCGTTGACGGCATCCTGTAATGCGTGACCCATGACTTTTTTATCATCCATCAGGCCCCTGACCGCTGTTAGATGCGCCTTCCATAGATCGTATATCGGCGCTGTGCCCTTTTTTACACGCCTCTCAACCCAAGCGGCCGCCGCATCGAGCGGGGCGGGATCCTTCTCCCGCAGCGCCTTGCGAACGGCGGCGCCGGCGTACACCGCGAGAAACTCTTCGGGGATCTGCTTGCCGCGCATGGCGCGGCGATATCGGTTCAGCGTCTGCCAGGCTTCCGCCCCGGGCACTCCCAACTGGTTGCACAGGTAGATCATCTGCACACCGGACAAGTCGGCCGGATAGCGGTTGTTGAACGCCTGTACCTTTGCCAAAAATGATTTCCTGGACTGCTTTTCCTGCATGTCACCGCCGATAAAAGCGATGAAGGCCAGATAAGTCGAGGTGAGATCGGCAAGCTTTTCGTTGGCCGGCCTGAAACGCGCCAGATCGCTTTCTATAGCGGAAAGCGTCTGGCGGTCGACCCTGCCTCGGCCCCGTCCCGCATAGAAGCGTCCCATGACTTTCATCAGGCCGGCTCCTATTCTGCGTGATAGAAAATACGGAGTCGGCGGAGCGCCGCGCGCCTTGCTCCCGAAAGCCCAGGCTTTCTTATAGAGCAGACCCTGTTCCATAAGAGCGCGAATGAAGGCCTCGTCCAGGCGCGGGTTTGCGGCCCGGACGACCTCCTGTTCGCGAAACATTTCCTGCACCCGCCAGGGCTCGTCCAACTCCAGCAGAATCGCGGCGACAGCAGCCATCGCGTCGCCGTTTTTCCCGCCCGCTGACTTCTTACGCGCCTTGGCCAGACGCCCGCGCAGCCGGGCTCGTTCGAGGTCGGCCTGTGGCGCGGTCTTGGCGGCTTTTTTCAGAGCCTGCTCGGCATCCTGCGTCTTGCCCTGTTCGAAAAGTGCCTCGGCCTCGAAGGCAGCGCAACTCTTGGATGCCTTAATGTCGCACAGCGTGGCCGCGGCCATCTGCATCTGTTTCCATTTCCCCTCGCGGCGGTCTGCCTCACAGAGACTTTCGAGCAACGCCCGGCGCAGTTCGTCCCCGGGCGAACTTTTCAGCCTGCGCGCGGCCACCCAGCGTAAAGCACGCCTGCCGTAAGGAGCCAGGGCAACCAGTTGGGCCGACAACTTGACGGACGGCAGATCCTTTCCCCCCGGCTGAAGTGCCATCACCGCCATGGCCGAGCGCAGCATGCCCAGAGAATTCTCAGCCGCGGAGAGACTGCGGTAGATCTTTACAAGCTCCAGGTCCCACTGGTCGGGAACCTGCTTGGATGACAGCACCGCGGATTCAGTCAGCGAAAGCACCGCCAGCCATCCGATAAGCTTGTCGAGTTGTTGCAAGGGATTGATCTTAGTAAGCCCGGGAAGAGTTGCCTCCAGATCCCGGGCGCGCTTGAACCTGGCGGACGGCTTGCCCGCCTTGAGCAGGTCGAGGTCGTATTGCTGGGCCACGGCGGGCACCAGACGGGCGATGTCCGGTGTGAACGAATCCGCGCTTGCTGTGGCCGCACCGGTAATGAGCGGCAACAGACCCAAGAGGCCGATGAATCGCGTCATGGCCTGCGCCACAACAACATCGCAAGCACCAAGAGCGCAAGGCCGCCCGCGCCCGCAGCCGGATTCGAAGAATGACTGCAGCCGCAACCCGAGCCGCCGCAATCAGGCGCCTCGACGCACTGCTGTTCGAGACACATCATGCACTCCCCGCAGGCGTAGCCGTCGGGCCGCGTCTCGTGCTCGCAGCCCGAGTCCGGGTTGCACCAGTCGTCGGTGCAGGGATCCTGGTCGTCGCAGGCTCCGCTGTCGGTAGCCAGGCAATGACCGCCCGAGCAGGCCGCCGCCCCGCACAAGCCGCCGCCGCAAGCAATCCCATCGTCAACACTTGCATGACTGCAGCCCAGGTGGGTGTCGCAAAAGTCGTCGCTGCAGGGATTGTGGTCGTCACAGTCGAGCGTCGTTCCCGAGCGGCACATGCCGGCGAAACAACTCTCTTCGCCATCGCAAACGTTTGAGTTGAGGCAGGCTGTTCCGTCGGTCACGGGATTGTAAAGACACCCGCTGGCGGGGTCACAGGCCTCGTCGGTGCACAAGTTGGAATTGGAACAATCGAGCGGCTGGCCCGCAACGCATGATCCGTTCTGGCAGGTTTCGGTGCCGTTGCACAGGTTCGCGTCGGGGCATAGCGTGCCGGAAGGCACCTGGACACAGTGTCCCCAGTTGCCGCCCACGTTGCAGGCCTCACATTCCCCAGGGCAAGTAGACTCGCAACAGACACCGTCGATGCAGTGGCCCGAGTCGCACTGCGCCGAACTGACACACGACGCTCCCAGTTCGCCGCCTACGAAATCGATGATGAAGCTCTCGAACTCGTCGACCTTGGTGCTGCAGCCGAAGTAGGCACAATTCTGATCGCCGTAAGAGGTGATCCCGGCCACGTACTCCTGGCCGCTGCGGGTGACGAAGGCAGGACCGCCGCTGTCGCCTTCACAGGGACCACCTGGCGACTGGTCTGAACAGATTGAGTTCGGCACGGCCCAGCCCCCGTTGCCGATGGAACAGCCGCCCCCGTTGGTGCATACCCAGTTGAGGGCGTTTTCTACAGTGAGCTTGCTGCCCGCGTTGCCGTATTCGTCTTCGCCGAAGCCGACGTACTCGAGTATGCCGCCCACGTCGAGCTGGGAAATGCCCAGGCTGTGGGGCAAGTAGGGAATAGGAGTAACGTAGGAAGGAGCCTGGCTCGAAAGCCGCAGCATGGCAATGTCGTTGATCAGGTTCTGCGCGTCCCAGTGAGAATGCACCAGGGTGTCCGAGACGTAGCGCCTGGTGGAACTGTAAACGCTGCTGCCGAAGTAGACCGTGAAGGCGCTGGCACTGAAGCCGGAAACGCAGTGGGCCGCCGTCAGGACTACGTCGGGACTAATCAACGTGCCGGTGCACATGTACTGGCCGAAGGTCATGGCAACCACGGCGTTATGGGCCGGGTTGCTGTCTGTCTGGCCGTTTATTATGGGAATGCCCAGATGACTGATGTCGACGGGTTGCTGCTCGCCGCACGCGGCCAGAGAAACAGCAATGCTCAGCAAGGCGAGAAACCTTTTCAAAGTGGCCTCCTTACCCTCCCGTGGAAGACTCTACCAAACCATCGACGAGAAACCAAGACGAGTATAACAAGACACCAGCACGCCAACAGATCTCCCACGCCTCCGCCCGGCCCGCAACCGCCGGCGTTCTTGCAATCAGGATCGTCGACACACATGTTATCACGGCATACGAGGCACACTCCGCACTTCAATCCGTCGGGCCACGGCTCGTTGACGCAACCGATCTGTGGATCGCACGAGTCGTGGGTACAGGGGTTGTCATCATCGCAGGAAATACTCTCGTAAAGTCCGCATGAGCCTGCCCGGCACTGCATGTCTCCGCAGGGACTCGTTCCGCAAGCCGTGCCGTCGGCCAGGGCTTCGTTTACACAACCAAGCTGGCTATCGCAGCCGTCTTGGGTGCAGGGGTTCTGATCGTCGCAGGCGGGGATCTCTCCGTCGGTACAATATCCCCACTGACAGGTCTCTCGCCCGTCGCACAGGTCGTCGTTGTCGCAGGGAGTGCCGTTATCCAGCTGATCGAAGACACAACCGCTGGCAGCGAAGCAGGCGTCGCTTGTACACGGATTGGAATCGAGGCATTCGAGCGCTGTCCCTGCCTGGCAGATCGAGCCCTGGCAGATCTCGTCCCCGTTGCACTTGTCGCCGTCCGGGCAAGCCGACCCGTCCGGGGCCGCCTGGCAACTTCCCAGCGCCCCGGGCACGGCGCACGACTTGCAAGGGCCGCTACAGGCCTCCTCACAACATATCCCGTCAACGCAAAATCCCGATCGGCATTGATCGCCGGATGAACACGAGGCGCCGGGCCTGCCCTGAACGAAATCATCTATGAAACCCTGATACTCGTCCACCTTGGTGCTGCAACCCCACATGGTGCAGTTCTCGTAGACGTAGGACGAAACGCCCGCCACGTATTCCTTGGAGTCGCGCACGATCAGTGCCGGTCCGCCGCTGTCGCCGAAGCAAATCCCAGACGGCATCTGGTCCTGACAAATAGTGTTGTGCTCCGCGAAAAACAGGCCTTGGCTGCATCCGGCCTGGTCGGTGCAGACCATCTCGATGTTGTTGGTTGCCGCCAGTTTGACTCCCGTCTGTCCGTTCTCGTCCTGGCCGAAGCCGACGAACTCGACAGGAACACCGATATCCGCGTCCGTTACCTGTAAGAGCTGTGTCAGCGGCGGAATGGTAGATACGCCCGGCGGCGCCCCGCTGGAAAGAAGCAGCAAGGCCAGGTCTCCGCTCGAGGTCTCGCCGCCCTGGGGATCGTAACCCGGATAAACAGCCGTCTCTTCCACGGCGCGGGTCATCGATGCCCCGGTATCGTTGCCGAACAGCACCAGAAAGTTGCGCGGGGCGATGTCCTGGCCGGCGTCGTTGGCGCAGTGGGCCGCGGTCAGCACCACCCGGGGGGCGATTAAAGTTCCCGAGCACATGCCCAGGCCGTTGAACAGAGCCACGACCGCCATGTGGGAAAGGCGCAGGTCGGGCTCACCGTTGATGATCGGGTAACCAACGAAATCGTAGTCATCGGGTGCGCTTTCCTGAAGCGAACATCCCGCGGCCATAGCGGCAAGAGTGAAGATGACCGCCAGGCACCGCATCATCTTCCACGCCTCACAGCCAGCCCCAGCAGAAGCAAGAGCGCCAGGCCCAGCCCTGGCGGCGGTTCGTCTGCCGGCTGCGAGCATCCGCAGCCCGAACCCCCGCCGCAGTCGGGCGCCTCAACACACTGCTGTTCGAGGCACATCAGGCATTCGCCGCAGGCATAGCCGTCCGGAAGGTTTTCGTTCACACAGCCGCTGGCTGGATCACACCAGTCGCGGGTGCAAACGTTTTGATCGTCGCAATCTTCTGTGTTTGACGATAGGCACTTCCCGGCGGTGCAATACTGTTCGCCGCACATCCCTCCCCCGCAAGAGACGCCGTCTGCAACCGCCACGTGCGTACAGCCACCCCCGTCACACGAGTCGTCGGTGCATGGATTGCGATCGTCGCAGTCCATGGCCGTGCCCGCGCGGCAGACACCGTCCCTACAGGTTTCCTCGCCGTCACAGGGATCTCCATTGGAACACGGTGTCCCGTCGGGCATGTGATTATTGAGGCAACCCAGGACAGGATCGCAACTATCGCCGGTGCACACGTTGGAGTTGTGGCAATCCAGCGGCTGGCCCGAGGTGCAGCTTCCGGACTGGCAGGTCTCGGTGCCGTTGCAGCAGTTTCCGTCCGAGCACTGCGTGCCATTTGGAACCACCCGGCATTCGCCACGGTAACCGGACAGGTTGCAAGCACGGCATTCGCCCGAACAAGACGATTCGCAGCACACTCCATCCACGCAGTAGCTCGAGTCGCACTCGGCGGCCATCGTACAGGAGGTTCCCAGGCCACTGCCGATGAAATCCTCGATCTCCTGCTCGAACTCGTCTACTTTTGTACTGCAGGCGAAATCCTGGCAACCCTGCCCGACGAATGACGAGACACCGGCGACATAGTCGGTGCCGGAGCGGTTGACTATCGCCGGCCCGCCGCTGTCGCCCTCGCACAACCCGCCCGGAGTTTCGTCCATGCAGATGTTCTTGGATGTGGCCGGATTTGGCCAGTTGCAACCGTAGCCGTTGGTGCAAACCCAGTTGATGTGATCGGTGTAGATCATTTTCGTCCCGGCGCTGTACTCGTCATTGGGATCGGTCATGCCGAAGCCGACGAAATCGAATGACGTCTGGTTACTGACATCCGTCTGGGTGATGCCCAGGCTGTGCGGCAGGTAGGGTATCGGCACGGCGCCCGAGGGCGCGTCGCTGCCCAGACGCAGCAGGGCGATATCGTAGCGGATGTTCTGCTCGTCGTAGCTGGGATGGATCCATTTGTCGACCACGTTACGCTGGGTGCCGCTATGGTCCGTGCTGCCGAAGTAGATGGTGTAGGAGCCGACGCTGGAATCCGCACAGTGGCCCGCCGTAAGCACCACCCGGGGCGCGATCAGCGTCCCTGAGCACATGTAGCCGCCGCCGAAGATCATGGCAACGACCGAATAGTGAGCAGGGTCGGTATCGGCCTGCCCGCCCATGATCGGATAATCTTTGAATTTGAGTTGCGGCCGTTCCGGAGAACCGCACCCGCCCGCAAACATGCCCCCTAACAACAACGAAAAAAATGCGAACCGCAGCGCACCAGCCATATTTCAAACTCCTCTTCCCCGCTTCTCTTATGATCATTCTAGCGCTGCATGGGCCATGACACAAGGCTGAATATTGACAACATTGACTCTTAGGCCTGTTACGCGTAGTTTTTGTGCCTGCACACAAACAAGGGAGGCCAAGGCATGGCCGAGGAAAAACCGGCGGCAGGCGATCTTTCCAGGCTGGTAGATGAGGGCAAGCTGGACACCGTTATCACCGCCTTCCCCGATCACTACGGGCGTCTGATGGGCAAGCGCATCCCGGCCGCCTACTTCGTCGAAAATCTGATGCACGCCCAAATCCATACCTGCGACTACCTACTGACCTGCGATATGGAGATGGAGCCGCTGCCGGGGTTTGCTTTCTCGAGTTGGGACCAGGGTTACGGCGATATGCAGCTGAAACCCGACCTGGCCAGCCTGCGCCTCTTGCCCTGGCTTCCCGGAAGCGCGCTGGTGCTGTGCGATCTATTCGCCGGCAACGGCGACCCGGTGGAGATGAGTCCACGCCGCATCCTGCAGCGTCAGATCGATGTCTGTCGCCAACGCGGGCTGTTTCCGCTTATGGCCTCCGAGCTCGAATTCTACCTGTTCGAGGGAACCGCCGCCGAGCTGGCCGGGCGCGACTTTCGGGATCTGGTTCCCACCACGCCTTACCTGATCGACTACGATATCCTGGGCACCACCCGTGACGAGGATTTCCTGAAAGACGTGCGCAACATGATGCCGCCGGCCGGCATTCCGGTGGAGAGCAGTAAGGGAGAATGGGGCCGCGGCCAACACGAGGTCAACCTGCGCTATTGCGACGCGCTCGAAATGGCCGACCGGCATGTGATCTTCAAGCAGGGAGTCAAGCTGCTGGCAGGCCGGCACGAGCGCACGGCCACCTTCATGGCCAAGGTCTCGCACCTGGCGGCCGGCTCGTCCTGTCACATTCACACCAGTCTCAAAAACGAGAACGGACACAGCGCATTCTGGGATGACGACGCCGGACGAACGTCTCCCCTGTTCGGCTCTTTCCTGGCCGGTTGCATGCGCCACGCCGCCCACCTGTCACTCTTCTTCGCCCCGACGGTCAACTCTTACAAACGTTACCGATCGAGCAGCTTCGCCCCGGTCTCGATCGCCTGGGACCATGACAACCGCACCTGCGGCTTCAGGGTGGTGGGCAACGGGCAATCGGCAAGGATCGAAAACCGCATCCCCGGCGCCGACGCAAACCCCTATCTGGCTTTCGCGGCCACGCTCGCTGCCGGACTGGACGGCATCGAGCGCAAGCTAGATCTTCCCGCCCCGGTCTCCGGCAACGCCTACGAAACCGCTGGCGTCCCGCGCGTACCGGCCACACTGCCCGATGCCATCCGCTCGCTCTCGACGGGCATTTTGGCAACAGAGGCCTTCGGCCGCGAGGTGATAGATCATTACCGTCACCTGGCCGAGATGGAACAGGCGGCTATCGACAACCAGGTAAGCGACGCCGAACTGAGGCGCTACCTGGAGCGCATCTGATCACCGGCCGCGGCGGCGGCGCCGGGAGTAATATGTTCGTGGTCGGCTCCAGATTGTACGATTTGCCCGACAGGGCAGCCAAGCTGCTGCGCAGCCCGGGAACCTGGGCGGTGCTGATCGGCGCCTCCGTTATCCTGCCCCTTCTGGGCAACAGCGGGCTATGGGACCCATGGGAGACCCACTACGCCGAGGTGGCCCGGCGCATGCTGGCTGACGGCGACTGGCTCACTCCCCACTGGCGGGGCGAGCTGTTCTTTTCGAAACCGGTGCTGATCTTCTGGATGATGGCGGCCAGCTTCAAGCTCTTCGGCATCTCGGCCCTGGCGGCGCGCCTGCCCTTCGCGCTGACCGGCATCCTGGGAGTATACCTGGCCTACCGGACCGTGGCCCGCGTGACCGATGAGCGTCGCGGACTATGGGCGGCGATAGTCATGGCCAGCTCGCCCTTCTATTTCATCATCGCCCGCCAGGCGATCACCGACATTGTCTTTTGCGTTTTCATCATGGGGACGCTGGGCTGCTTCTTCACAGCGACCATGTCCGAAAAGCCGTTGCTGCGCGACGTCCTCGGCATCTACGTTTTCGCAGCCTTGGCCGCCCTGGGCAAAACGCCTTTGGGGCTTGCCATTCCGGCTTGCGTCATCCTGGCCTACCTGCTGCTCTCAGGCGACTGGAAAGCGCTGGGCAAGATCAAGCTGCACATCGGCATCCCGCTTTTCCTGTTGATCGCGGCACCCTGGTATGCGGCCATGCAAATCAAGTACGGTGGGAGATTCTTCAACGAGTTTTTCCTGCACAACAACATCGAGCGCGCCTTCACCGGAGTACACGGAGAGCGAGCCACCTTCGAGTACTTCATCAAGCAGATGGGCTACGGATTCTTTCCCTGGTTGGCCCTTGTACCCTACGCCTTCGGCCGGGCAGCCGGCATTATTTCCGCAGACCGTTCTCTTCCGGTCGCCCGGCAGAGATTGTACCTGTTTCTGGCCGCCTGGTTCACGGTCAGCTTCGCGACATTTACTCTGATTGTCACCAAGTTCCACCATTACATTTTTCCGGCGCTGCCGCCCTTGGCCATGCTGGTTGGCCTGGCCATGGCCGACGCCAAGAAAAAGGGTTTGGCCATAATGGGTCCCCTCGGTGCACTGGTGCTGGCCATGGTCGCCAACGACATCGTGGCTTCGGCGGCGCACCTGTCCAACCTGTGCACCTACGCCTACGATCGCCCGCTGCCGGAGGCGGTCTATCCGCGCTGGCCATTGTTTGCCGTGGCTGTTGTGATGGGTGCCGCCTTGCTTTCTGCGCGTTTTGTAAAGAATCGCCGCCCGATCACGGCGGCGGTATTGCTGTGTGCGCTGGTGAGTGCCGGGATCATCTCATGGCAGTACCAGCCGGCCCTGGGGCACACACTCTCGCAGCAGGATCTCTTCGAAAGCTACAAAATATATTCCCAGCCCGGCGACAGGCTCTACCAGTACCAGATGAACTGGCGCGGAGAGGTCTTCTACTCGGCCGACAAGATAATCAAGCTATCTTCCGAAGCGGCCGTCTCCAACGTTTTGAAGAAGCCGGGGCGTGTTTTCATCGTCTCTGTTGCCGATTCTTTCTCGGCGGTCGATCGCGCGGCGCGGGAGACCACCGGAAAGCATCTGCATGTGCTGCCGGGAAGCAATATCCGCTACACGCTGTCATCGAACGTGATTGATGCCGGTGTTGCAGACGAGAACCCGCTGAGCGCCAACGTCTTTTCCGAGCCTCCGCCCATCTCGCACCCGCTTCGGGCCGAGTTCGCCGAGGGGGCGGCCTTCCTCGGCTACGACGTCGATCCGGCCTCGCCCGAAGTGGGCGACGAGTTCTTCCTGACTCTTTACTGGGAGTGTCTCAAGCCAGTCACCAAGAGCTGGCAGGTCTTCGTCCACATCGACGGGCACGGCTTCGAGTTCAACCGCATTAACGGCGATCACCTGCCGTTACACGGCCTGTTCACGACCGACCGCTGGATGAAAGGCGACATTATCCGCGACAAGATCCGCATGAAGGTGCCCATTGAGTTCAGGCCCGGGCGCTTCACAATCTACCTGGGCCTCTTCATCGGCACCCCGCGCATGCAGGTACTGCCCGGCTTCCCCCAGGACGGTCAAAACCGCGTCCGGGCAGGATTGATCGACATCCGCTAAGAAGGAGCAGGGAGGCGGGCTGTCGATATTTTTTTGAACATGGTAGGCGTTTTAGACGACTTACCTCCAGTATGGGAGCCGTCTACGCCATAGAAACCAGTTTCCGGGCAATTGGAGGATTTATGTCCAAAGAGCCCGTCGGGGATTCCCGCGGGAATGAGAAAGAACTGGTGCGCGCCTGCCTGCAGGGCGATCAGGCTTCCTGGCAACGGTTGTATCGGGAGTATCGCAAAGAGGCTTGGTCGGTGCTGTACCGGCTGCTGGGCCCCTTGCCGGAGATCGAAGATCTGGTTCAGACCGTATTCTTCAAGGTGTACAAGAGCCTCGGAAAATTCGAGGGCCGCTCCAAGCTGTCCACCTGGCTGTATTCCATCTGCATGCACGTGGCCATGGATCACCGGAGAAAAAAAGGGCGACAGGGGACGAGCGCCAATCCTGAAATACTTCCCAGCCTGCCCAGTCCTGATCCAGATCCTTGCCGGGAGGCCGAGCGTACAGAGGAACGGGTTCTCCTCGGACAGGCCCTGTCCAGAATGAAAAGTCCCATGCGGACCGTGCTGGTCCTGTACGACCTGATGGATGTGTCCGCCGAGGAAATCGCGGCCATGCTGGGCACCCCGATTCCCACCGTCCGATCGCGGCTTTTCTATGCCCGGAAAGAGCTGGCCAAGTTGTTGACCCGTTCCAAGAGGGTGAAAAGATGAATACTCCTTCTTGCCCCTATTCTCCCGAAGACAGGGTGGCTTTCGCCTATGACGAACTGCAAAAAGACAGGGCGGACGCATTCCGCGCCCACCTGGATACCTGCGTGTCCTGCCGCGAGAGCGTTGCCGAACTGCAGCGGGCCGCCGACCTGTGCCACACGGTCCGCTCGGCAACCGCTCCCGAACCCGAGTGGACCGCAGATCTCGATCTTGGCCGGGCCGGCTCGCGCCGACCCTGGTGGCAACAATCGTTCGTGTGGGTACCCATCGGGGCGGCGATCTGCGGGTCATTGCTCTGGTTCATGGTGCGCCGATTCCCTGAACTATCACCGTCACCAAGCACCTCCGACGAGATCACTAGTGCAGATCGGTTTCCCGCGACCGCGGTACAGGCACTCCCCATAAAAGTGGTGAGTCTGGGCGGCCAGGCCTATCTGAGACGTTCCGATTCGGTGGCCTCGCTGCCCGTCGATGTTCGCAGCCAGATATTCGCCGGTGATTCCATCGTCAGCGCGGAGAATTCCTGGGTGGAGATGGAACTCGATGACGGCAGCCGTCTCCGGCTGGGCCCTGAATCATCCCTGCGCCTCGAGATGGCGGGCCATGAGGCGGATCGCTTTAGCCTCGGTCGTGGGGTCGTGGCTTGCCGGGTTAATCCACGCCTCAAGCGTTCTTTCATGATCGCTTCCAGGCAAGCGGATACCAGGGTAGTCGGAACGCTGTTCGCGATTCGACAGGTGAAGGCGGAGACGCTTGTGGTAGGGGTAGCCAGGGGCAAGGTCGAACTGGATCGCTCGCGCCACTCCAAACCAACCCTTCCGGTGAGCACGGGACATCAGGTGATCCTTTCCGTCACCGGCGAACTGCTACGTAGTGAAAAATTGGGCCGCGGGATGCGCAACCTGATGGGTCCCCTGCTGCCTCGACATTATAAACCGGGCGGCAAAATAGGCGGCGCAGAAGTGTCTCTCAAAGCCCCGCCGCATCCCCCGGAAGCCGAAAAAAGCAAGACCGGTTCGGGCAAAGGCGACACGGTTGCCAGCCTTGTAGAGGGTGTCTACCGGGATACCCGCTGGATCTTCGACCAACTGCGGCAGGAAATGAAAGAGGGCCGATACAAGAGGGTCTTGAACCGACTAAACAACTACATCGCCGACCCGGAAGCCCCCAAACGATCCGAGGCCGTTTTTCTGAAGGCCGAATGCCTGGAAGAGATGGGCCGCACTCGCCAGGCTCATCAGACCTATCGTGAATATCAGATCCAATGGCCGGCCGGGGCACATGCCCGGGAAGCCTTGGCAGGTCAGATCAGGACCAGACCGCTACGCTGAAGGATCTATTGGTGAGGAGTCACTATGACCGGATTTTATAAGAGAATGTTGTTTGTCGGCGGACTGACCATCCTTGTAGCCGGCTGCGACTCGTACTCGAGCGGGCCGAACGGGGAATGTAACAGTAACGGAGTGTGCGATCAGGAAGAAACGGCGAAAAGCTGCCCAGATGACTGCCGTTTTGCGACCTGGGAATGCGGAAACGGCGTGTGCGAGCCGGGTGAGACCGGAGAGACTTGTCGCGTTGATTGCCTGTCTTCGGAGCAAGGCTGCGGCAACGGAACTTGCGAGGCGAATGAGACCGCGGCGAATTGTCCGTCTGATTGCACGGCGGAAGCCTCTACATGCGGCAATGGCGTGTGCGAGGCGGGTGAGACGGTGGGAACCTGTCCGAACGACTGTTCGAGTGTACCCTTTTTTGACGGGGCATGTAAGGAAGGTGATCAGCGGGACGAGTGCCTGCTGAACGAGGAGGCTGACGCGGCTTTATCTGGTACCGGATTAATAGGAACCTCGGCGGACATTGTTGGTGATCTTGATGGGGATGGTTTGGCCGATATCGTGATCGGCGCTCCGAGAGATGATCAGGGTGGAGAGGAGGCCGGGGCGATATATGTGCTCTACGGCAGCAAGGAGGATTTCAAAAGACAATTCCCACTTGTAGATGCCGATGCAACAATTATCGGTCATAAAGGTTGGGATCAGTTCGGCTATGCTGTGTCCGCGGCGGGAGATGTCAATGCTGACGGCCTTGCCGACTTCCTGGTTGGTGCGCCGGCAGGGGAATTTACTTACCCTGGGCAAGGGATGGTCTACCTGATCAGGGGAAGCTCCAGCCGCCTGAGCGGAATAAACAATAATCATCATGGTTCTGGGGGCAGGGAGCCAGTTCGGTTCCTGGATTCGCAAACGGTGGGGTCGGCCGGCAAGGCCGTGGCGGGCGTGGGCGACGTGGACGGCGACGGATACGACGACTTCGTGGTGGGGGCGCCGAAACGCGCCCAACCCGACCGGGAGTCGGTAGGAGCCGTCTATCTGGTATACGGCCAGCGGGACTGGGACGTCGTGTATCCGCAAGAGTCGATGTTGCTGGACGATGTCGCGGCCGGATGGGTAAATGATGTCGACGGCACCATTCTGGGTGTCGCAGTCGCAGGCGCGGGGGATGTGAACGGCGATGGCTATGCCGACATATTGATTGGCGCAGATGGGAATGGCAACAACACCGTAGGGAGGGCCTACCTGGTGTACGGGCGAAGCGCGCGCTTCACTGGCCTGAACAACATAAGCGATACCGATGCAATGTTCATTTCTGGTGAGGTTAACAATTCGCTCGTTGGACATAGCCTGGCGGGTTTGGGGGATCTGGATTTGGATGGCTATGATGACATGATCATCGGCAATCCAGACCTCAGGGGGAATGATGTGGCCTATCTGTATTACGGGCGACCTGATGCATTCAGTGGTACTCAAGACCTCGCCTCGGCCGATACGGTATTCAAGGGAATGACAACAAGCTTTGCAGGTCCCAATCTCTCGGCTGCAGGCGACGTCAACGGCGATGGATACGGCGATCTGGTTATCGGGGCCGGCTACCTGGGCGACGATGCAGTCTATTTATTTCTTGGAGGCGCCCAGCGGCTTCCTGACACTCTTCAACTCGCAGGGGCAAACACGGTATTCTTCGTTGCGCCCGACGAGAACGATCCATGTCAGGGTTGGGCCGGCTCGGTAGTTGCCGGCGGAGGAGACGTTAACGGGGATGGGATTGACGATCTCCTGGTCGGGGCTATGGGTCATTGTATAGGGGACGACGCTCAGGGTTACGTCTACCTGGTGCTGGGGGCGGGGTTCTAGAGTCGTAACGTGTCATTCTTTGGTTGCGCAGCAACCATCAAAACCTGTTGCATTTTCTTTTTCCTAGGAGGAAGCCCATGCGACATTTATCTATTCTTGTGTTGGGTTGTATCCTGATCCTGACCGTGACCGGTTGCAAGAAATGGTGCGGAGACTGCTACGGAGACAGCGCGGATTGCCGCAACGATTGCTACGTCGACTGCCGGAACGATGGGCCGGATTCATCGACATCCGCTGAACAAGGGTATTGCTAGCTTCCTGGCTGCGGCGAGCATTCGTTTATCGAAGGTCGCTAGCTGGACCGACAGCCTGTGGGTCCTGAGAAATTCGATGGATGCCAGGTGAAGCGCGTCCAGGGTGCGCACTGTTTTCGGGAAAGGATCGAGGGCTCGATCGAGGACTGCCGGGGACAACTCGACGAACGAGATACGGTTCAACAGCTCCCGGACGGACTCGCCGTGGGATTTGCCAAGCCGGCGGGCGTGCAAGCGTGTCCAAACCTCGTACTCCAGCAAACGGCTGGAGATCAGAGGCTCTTTCCACATTGCCGCGGGGGCCTTGCGATCTTCGGCCAGGATCTCGGCCAGGACCACGGAAGTGTCCAGGTAGATCATCGATCGGCTCGATCTGAATCCAGCTCAGACAGCAGCTCCTTCAATGGGGCCACCGTTGCCGCCGCCGGCGGGCGACTCGGAGGATATATCGCCGGCGTGACCAACCCCTGTCTGACCATGCCCGCCAGGACGGCATCCGCCACATCCAGGCTACGCGTTGCGCGCGGGGGCACCAGTTCGGCCACCACCCGGTCTCGGTCGGATATCAACACCGTCTCTCCCTGAGAGGCCAGGGTCACGTACTGACTGAGCTTGTTCTTCAGGATTTTAAGTCCCACCGTCCTCATATCATTAATGTAGCCTCTGGTAGCCACTTTTGTCAAGGTTCGAATGCTTGCCGAGGTATCGCGCTGTGTCTTGTACCGCGTTGCATACGGCGCTAGAATAAGTACGTTATGCGTTTTGCCTTGCCGATACTGACTCTAGTGCTTGCGCTTTTCACGACCGCCTGTTCTTCGGGGGCTGTTGGCGCAGACGCCGGCCTCGACGCTGAGGTGGGCGACGGTAGTGATCCCGGGGCCGATCCTGGGCAGGATGCCGGAGAGGACTCCGGCGATCCGGGCTCGGACATGGACTCCGGCTACGAGGAGCCGAAATTCGATGGAGATGCCGGCGACGTCAGTAGCAGCGACGCTGACGCTAACGACGACGATGCCAGTGACGACGGCGACGATGCGCCGGCCGGCTGGCGCAGCCTTCTCTATCCCGAGGACTGGACGCCCGAGCTGACCGATTCGGAGGGGCGCTTCCTGCACGACTTCTCGTACGCCGGCTACCACTACGGCGAAGTCCCTGTGCCGGTCGTCAACCAGCCGCTGTTCGACGTTGTCTCCGCTTTCGGGGCCGATAACACCGGGCAGACTGACGCCACCTCGGCCACCCAGGCCGCCATCGACGAGGTCGCGGCCCAGGGTGGAGGGGTGGTGCACTTTCCGCTGGGCACTTACAGGCTTGACGGCATGTTGGTGGTGAGCGCCTCGAACATCATCCTGCGCGGAGACGGGCCGGATTCCACCATGCTCTACTTCACCCGCGACCAGGACATGAGCAACCAGGCCAACATCACGCTGCGCGGCGGGGTGCAGTCCTCACTCGAGATTCCGCTGGCCGCAGACGCCGAAAGCCGGGCAACCGCTGTCGAAGTCGATGATGCCTCGGGCCTGCAAATCGGTGACGACGTACAGATCGGGTTCGTCATCAGCGACGAGTTCATCGCCGATCACGGCATGCAGGGCACCTGGGTCAGCTTCAACGGCCAGTGGAAACCGTTTTTCCGCCGGGTGGTAACCGGGATCGACAGCGCTGCGGATCCGGACATCGTGGAGTTGGACGTGCCTCTGCGCTACCCTGTTCTCACCCGGGACGGGGCCAGCCTGCGCAAGGTCTCCGGGTTCATCAGCGAGTGCGGAGTCGAATCTATCTCGCTTTCCAACGCCGTCGCCTACGACAGCGCCTGGAGTTTCGATCGGGCGCACGTGCTCACAATCGATCAGGCCAAGGACTGCTGGATGCAAAACGTGCACTCTTTCCACTCGCCGCTTGGCGACGGCGACTATCACTTGCAGAGCGGCGGAATTCTTATCAGTAATTCGAAACGCATCTCCCTAAGCGACTGCCGCATGGAAAAGGCCGAGCACCGCGGAGGAGGGGGCAACGGCTACCTCTTCGAGGTGCTCAAGAGCAACGAGGTGCTGGTGAAAGACTGCAGCGCCGTGGCCGGGCGGCACAATTTCATCCAGAACTGGGACTTCGGCACGAACGGCTGCGTGTTCTTGCGCTGCCATTCGCAAGACGGGCGCATGCTGTTGGATTCCTGGGATCCCTTCGGCACAACCGGTTACTGCGAGTACCACCACTCGCTGGCCACCGCCAACCTGGTGGATTCCTGCAACCTTGCAGACGGCTGGATCGGGTTCAACAGGCACGGCGAGAGTTCGGGAGCCGGGCACGCTGTAACCCAAAGTGTCTTCTGGAACAACCACGGCGGCGGCACAATCAAGAGCCTGCAGTACGGCTGGGGATACGTGATCGGGGTCAACGACATGAACGTGCGCACGTCGCTTACAGACATCGATCTTTTCTACAACGCCATGGGCACGGAGCCCGAAGACTGGGTAGAGGCATCCCCCGACGGCACTCTCCTGCTCCCCGAAAGCCTCTACCAGGACCAACTTCGCCGCAGACAGGAGTAGCCGAAGAAGTGCCCTGGCCTGCTCAATCGATTCTTTCCGGGTGCGATCCCTGATCGGCGCCGTCCTGTAACATATATTCTTCAAGCGACATCCGCTTGCGCCGGCGGGCAGTCTGGCGCTTGCTGCGCAGGATGCTGCGGCGCAGATAGCTTACCAGCCAGACTACCCAGACCGAGCCGACCAAAAAGACGAACTGGGCCTTGACCGGCGTGGACAACAGGGCATAGCTGTTTACGAACAGGCTGGCACCCAGACCGGCGCCCAGGCCGATGCCGGTCGTCAACCTCACCCAGTTGGCCCGTTCGGGCCTCCCGCTGGCCGTGGTCGTGCCCCAGTCGAGAAGCGCCGGCAACGGCATCAGCAGCAACATGACCCACACAAACCATGCAGGCCAGGGGCCGCCGAGGCGCGCCAGGAACAGGGTAAGAAACATGGCCGGGAAGATCCCCAAACAACGGGCGCAGAAATAAAGGCTGCGCTTGCCTATCCTGATCTCGTAGCACAGGTGCAACTTGCTGACCGGATGGTGCGAGAGCAGCAGGCCGAAAAATCCTTGAGGCTGTGGCGGATCGCCCGGCAAGAGAAAGCCTATGGCTGCGTCACGGTCAGCAGGTACTGGTCGCGGGTGTTGCTTTCCGTACGCGGTGTGCCCCAGACTTTTATGTGATACACTCCTGGCATCAATTCCTTCTTGATCGATTCTGTGGCCTCGCCCTTGCCCTGGGCCGAAACGGCCGCCTGTTTCAACTTGCCGTCTTGATCCTGCTCGGGGCCCAGCAAGGCGATGCCGATGTCCAGCTTGGGAATTCCGCTGCATTCGATCAAGGTATCATGCGGGCCGTCCTTGCCGGAAAGATCCAGCACGTACATGTCGACATCGCCTTTTGGGTGCAGCGTGCCGCGCAGGGTGTCTCCGATTTTGATCGCCGTCGCCCACTCGGGCTTGCGGTTCGGCTCGCGCTCCTCTCGCCCGTCGTCGCTGCGCAGTGTCAGCGTCAGCGAGTAGGTCTCGTCGAGATTGTAGAAATCGCGCACCCACTTGCCGTCCACGTTTTTGTAGGCACCTTCGACTCGCACGTAGTTCTCACCGGGCTTCAATGCGCAGTTGGTCATAATTTCCGGCTCGGCCACTCCGCCGTCGTTGATGCGCACCAGCGCGAAGTCGCGCTTCTGGTCTTTCTTCTCGGGATCGACGACATATAGCTGCAGGTCGACCCGGTCGAGGACTGAAAGCTCGGCCGAGAGCAGGCTGGGTCGCTCGACCTCGATCTTGTACCAGTCTACGTCGGACGGAGATGCCAGGTAGCCGCGCATCTTCTGCCCATCGAGCACGCTCATGGCATGCCCGGCGTCGTCGTTCGGCTCGCGCTCAAGATCGTCTCCACCCGTCTCGGATGAAATACTCAGCGAGTAGGTTTTCTCGGCGTTTGCGGTGCGCACGAATTTCTTCGGCTTGGGTCCCGGAACCCAGGCCGACTTGACCACCACGAAAACAGCTCCGCCCGAGGCCGGCAGGCCCAGGTTGCGCACGACGATGCCCTGGCCGATCTTCTCGCTGCTGCGCTTGAGGATCGGCGCGCGTTCTTCGGCGTCGAGGATTTCCAGGGCGAAGCGCACCCCGGCGACCGCCGCCAGATCGATGCGCAGCACCGAGCCGGTGGCCAGATCCTTGCAGTTGACCAGATACCAGTCCTCGTCACGCTTGTGCCCCAGGTAACCCGCGACCTGCTCGCCGACCTTCAGCTCGTTGGCGGTCGAGTAGCGTCCGTTGAACTCGACCTCCTGCCCGGTGACGGGCTCGGAAAACTCGAGCCCGAGACGGTAGGCGCCCCCCTTGCCGCCTGCGGCCCCTCTGACGCGCAAATAGGCCCCGAGTTCGATAGTCAGGTTCGGGTAAACCTCGCCCTCTCCCGAGCCTCCCGAATCCACCCCGAAAAGCTCGTTGCGGTCTGCATCCAGGAAAGTGAGGCTGACGTCATCGGCCGCGACGGCTGAAAGCCGAAGTTTCAGCACTTTTATACCCTGCGGGGCGATCTTGTACCAGTCGACTGCCCGTTTCTTGGGCTCCGCGGCCGCCTCTAGCGTGCCCGAGACAACACACGAATCCTTGATCTCCATGGCCTGGCCGGTCTTCTCGTTTGGCTCAACCTCGGCGATCTCTCTCTGCGCAGGCGCCACGGTTCCCGTTGCGGCAGCTTTTTCCCCCGCGGGCTTTTCGACCTGCTCATCATTTCCTTTCTTGTCGGGGCAAGCCGCAAACAACAAGGCCGTCAGAGCAATCATGATTGTTCCCAGGCGTTTCATGTCGTTCCCTCCTGAATAGAAGCCGGGACCGATTACAACCTCAGAACCACCGGCTGTCAAGCGAGGCCTATATATGCAATCTGGCGGCCGGCGGTCTTGCCCTCGCGGCGGTAGGAAAAGAATGTGTCTTGCCGGCAACAGGTGCAGAATTCGATCGTCTCGATATTCTCAACCGCCAGGCCGCATTGCACGAGCCACAGCCGGTTGGTTGCGGCCAGATGAACGTGGCGGGCGGAGCCGACCATCGAAACCACTTCGGAGCCGAAGCGTTCCATGAACGGCTCGTAGACCTCCGCGCCCACTTCGTAGCAGCAAGGCTGGATGCAAGGCCCGATGGCGGCCAGAATGTCCTCCGGCCGGCAACCATAATGTTCCTGCATGCTCGATACGGCCGAGGTTACGGCCCCGGCCAGCGTCCCGCGCCAGCCGGCGTGAACAATACCTGCCGCCCGCGGTTGGGGGCAGAAAAGCAACACCGGCACGCAGTCGGCCGTGCGTACCGTGAGCACAACGTCTTCGCGATCGCTGACGGCCGCGTCATAGCTGAGATCGGGCCGGGCCATCACGGCCGCGGCCGGGGCGTCCGCCACGAGTACGTCGCTGCCGTGCACCTGGTTGAGCCAGATCAAATCGTTGCGCGAAAGCCCGCTCTTATGCTCCCATTGCCGCAGGCTACCCAGGACGTCACCGGCCAGCCTGGTCGAAAAGCCGTGTTCGACTCCGTATCTTTCTAATAATTCAGAATGCAGGATCGTTTTGTTCATGGCACCCTGGTGATGATCGCGCGTCCGGCCGTATCTTTCAAGTATCGGCGCAGTATATAATTTGTGGGGTTGATTACTTATCATATTAGGTCTATTATATTATGTATGAACACGCTCCTGGAACGAGTGGCCCGTTTTCGAACCATGCTCGGCATCACCCAGACCGAGTTAAGCCGGCAGGCCGGGGTGAGCCTGGCATCTGTTCAGAACATCGAGGCCGGCCGGGCCAACCCTTCACTGGACACCCTGCAGCGGGTGCTGGCACCGCTGGGACAACGGATAGAACTGGTCGCAGGGCCGGCCGATTGGGACGCCTTGTGTCGGCTCGGCCTTCCGCTTACGGCAAGATCGCATCGAAATTTTCAGCGAAATGACGACGAACTCGGGCTGCAGGTTTTCCTGGCTGCCGGCGAACTGGACCAACGACCGCTGGTAGAAAACCACCAGAGAAAGGCCGAGGCGCTGCAAGCACTGCTGCTTGCCATCAAGACCCACTTTCCCGGTTGCTACAACAAGCACTGTAAGCGTTCGCCACTGCTTCGCCCCTACGTTCCCAAAAAACCTTCTGGCCGGGTGATAAAGCTTGCACGCATCTCGACCAGGATGCTCGCGGAGTACTTGTGAAAACCATCAATAAAAAGATTCTCGAAAGATTCATCCGCCTGGCCGGGGAGCGGCTATCCGGCGACTGGGTGGTCATGGGAGGAGTGGCCTTGCTGCTTCAGGGCGCACAAACCCATCCGACCTACGACATCGACGTCGCCGGCCCGGCCGACGCAACTAACGAACAACTGCTACAACTCATGTCAATAGCCGAAGAACTCGGCCTTCCCGCAGAGGCTATCAACCAGGCGGCGGCCTACTTCTTGTACCGCGTGCATGACTGGCGGCAGAATCTGATCGAGTTGCACCGGGGAAAAAACGCCATAATCCACGTGCCCAACACAACCTTGCTGCTCCTTTTGAAGATGGCCCGCCTGACAGAATCCGATCTTGCCGACTGCCTGGCCGCCCTGAGATTGGCGACAGGGCGGGGCGAGCAAGTCGACCTGAAACGGCTGCGCCGGGCCATAGATAGCGAGCTTCACAAGAAATGCTCAACGGACAGGACAGCACGCCTGAGACGGCTGCGAGAAGCCCTCTCGTCCCCCCGACGCAAGTCGTAGACTGTCATGGAGTGTCTCTCTCATGACACCCTCAGGATGAAGCACTTCAAGTAACGCGACTCCGGAAACCCCAGCCGCTCGGGATGATCGCGCGCCTGACCGCGTCTTTCGAGAACCTGGACATTGCGCCCGCTGTCCGTAGCGGCTGAGGCAAGCAACTTATCGAACATATCCACGCTCAAGTGATAGGAGCAACTGCACGTTACCAGGATTCCACCGGCTGCCAGCAGGCGCATCGCCCGCAGGTTGATTTCCTTGTATCCCCTCAGCGCGCCCGCAAGCGCTCTTTTGTTCTTGGCGAACGCCGGCGGATCCAGCACTATCATGTCGTAGCGCTCTCCGGCCTTATCGCGCTGCGAGAGAAAATCGAAGACGTTGGCCGCGACCGTTTCAACATGCAACTTATTGGCCGCGCCCGACTCCCGCGCGATCTCCAGGGCCTGTGCCGACTGGTCGACCAGGGTCACTTCCGCTGCCCCGCCCCGCGCGAGTTGCAGGCCGAACCAGCCCTGGTAGCAGAAGGCGTCCAGGCAGCGCCCGCGGGCATAGACGGCCGCCGCGATCTGATTCTCGCGCTGATCCAGAAAGGCGCCGGTCTTCTGGCCCTGCAAGGGATAGACCGGAAGGGAAAGCCCACCAATCTCGACAGTCACCGGCTCGGCCAACTCGCCGCGCAGCAAGCCGCTTTTCTGATCGAGGCCCTCCAGCCCACGAACCGCAACGTCGTTTCTCTCGATCACCGCCCGCGGCGCGAGACTTTCCTGCAGGCAGTCGGCGAAAAGATCCTTGAGGCGCTCAGTACCGGCGCACAGTGTCTGCATGACGACTACATCAGCGTAACGGTCGACGATCAGGCCGGGCAGTCCGTCCGACTCGGCAAATACCAGCCGCCCGGCCGTGTCCGCTCCCTGTAACCCGCGGCGCGCCTCGATGGCGGTCGCGAGCCTGTCTCGAAGGAAGGCCCGCGCGGGTATTTCTCCCCCGCGCGAGATCATCCGCAGGACGATCAGCGAGTCGCGGCTGTAGAAGGCCCAGCCGAGACTGTTCGTGCCGCCCCGACCGTGTCTCTTTTCGACCGCGACGACGTCGCCGCTGGCACACCCGTGGTCGTCTTCGATGTCCGAGCGGTACACCCACGGATGACCCAGCGCGAGTCGCCTCGCGGCCCGGGCGCTGATATATACTCTGGGCACGCTCATGATTCCTCCAACGCGGCCAGCCAGGCATCCAGGTCGCGTGCCGCCCGCTCGACCGCCGCCTGGCGCCTCTTTGCGCGACCGCGCGCGCCGGTCTCGGGCAAGATGCCGAAGTTGATGTTCATCGGCTCGAAGCCCTTTGCCAATCCGTGCCCGCGGACGTGCGCGCACAGGGCGCCCAGGGCGGTGGTCACGGGCGGCGGGATGACCTTTCTGCCCGCGCGCTCGCGGGCCACGAACAGGCCCGTCAGAATGCCCATCGCGGCGCTCTCGACGTAACCCTCGACACCGACGATCTGCCCGCTCAGCCTGATCCGCGGTTCGGCCCGCAGGCCGAAGGCGTCGTTCAACACTCGCGGAGCGTTTACGTAGAAGTTGCGGTGGATGGCGCCGTAGCGCAGGAACTTCACCTTCGCAAGACCGGGAATCAGCCTGAACACCTCACGCTGTCCCGCCTGGGTCATCTTGGTCTGGAAACCTACGATGTTGTATGCGCTCCCGGATCTGTTTTCATGACGTAGTTGCACCACGGCGAAGGGCCGCGGTACGATCTCGAACCCCACCGGCCTGAGCGGCCCGAAAGTCAACGTTTCATCCCCGCGCCGAGCCAGTTCCTCGATCGGCAGGCAGCCCTCGAAGAAACCCGTGTCCTCGAATTCGTGAAGAGGCGTGCAAGGCGCGCGGCGTAAAGCATCGAGAAAGGCCCGATATTCATCCTCGCTCAACGGACAGTTGAGGTAGTCTCCGCCCTCTCCCTTGCCCCAGCGCGAGCCTGAGAAGACCTTATGCCGATCGATGCTCTCGGCTTCGATGATCGGCGCCAGCGCGTCGTAAAAGTACTGATCGTCGTCCGGGCAGAAGCGTTGCAATACCGCCGCCAATGGGCCGGATGTCAGTGGGCCGCTGGCCACTATCACATCGCCCGCAGGCAAATCGCCCACCTCGATTCCGGGCCTGAAGTATATCTTCGGCTCGGCCGCGATGATCTCTCGTACAGCCTCTGAAAATGCAACCCGGTCGACGGCCAGGGCCGTGCCGGCCGGCACGCTAGTGTGCCCGGCGGCTTCCAGAATGACCGAACCCAGGCTGCGCATCTCGCTCTTCAGAAGGCCGTGTGCCGTCAGGGGATCATCGGACTTGAGGGAGTTCGAGCAAACCAGCTCGGCCGGGCCGGGAAGCCTGTGGGCCGGGGAATAGGCCGCGGGCTTCATCTCAACGAGTTCGACGGCGTGACCCATGCGGGCCAGCCGCATGGCCGCCTCGCAGCCGGCCATGCCCGCTCCCACAACCGTTACGGGTTGTGTGTCAGTCGGCATCGCGGGGACGCTTGTACTCGCAATCTTTAACCGAGCAGGCGATGATCTCGCCGTCGCGCTTGGTTTCCTTGTATACCAGGATTCCGAAGCCGCACTGGGGACAGCTCTCCGCCAGCGGACGGTTGAAAACAGAAAACTTGCACTCCGGGTAACTGTTACAAGCGTAGAAGATGCGCCCCTTCTTGGAGCGCCGCTCCACGAGCTGGCCCTGCTTGCACTGAGGGCAGGCAACACCTGTCGAGATCGCCTTGGCGTTCTTGCACTCCGGGTATCCCGAGCAGGCCAAGAAACGCCCGAAACGGCCGCGCTTGATAATCATCGGCCGGCCGCACTTCTCGCACACCTCGCCGGTTTCTTCGACCGGCGCGATCTCAACCTGGTTTCCGTTGTGACTCTTGATCTCCTTGGTGTTCTTGCATTCGGGATATCCCGAGCAGGCCAGGAAGTAGCCGTTGCGCCCCCACTTGACAACCATCGGCTTGCCGCACTTTTCGCAACAGTGCTCGGTGGCAACCTCTTCCCGCTTGACGTCGCGCATCTCGAGGCGGGCCTTCTCGAGAGTCTTTTCAAAGGGGCCGTAGAACTCCCTCATCAGGCTGACCCAATCCTGCTTGCCCTCCTCCACCTCGTCGAGCTTGTTCTCCATCATGGCGGTGAAATCGACATCGAGAATCCCGGGGAAACTCTTCACCAGAAGCTCGGTCACCAGGCACCCCAGCTCCGTGGGATGCAGGCGACCCTTATCTTTTTCCACGTAAAGCTTGGACAGGATGGTATCCAGAATACTCGCATAGGTGGAAGGACGGCCGATGCCGCGCTCTTCCATCTCCTTGATCAAGGTACCATCAGAGAAACGCGGCGGAGGCTGGGTGAAGTGCTGGCCGCAATCGATCGAATCGAGACGTAGAACATCGCCGGCGGAGAGGGACGGGAAAGTGACACCCTCGTCCGATTCCTTATCCTGCCTCGTTACCGCCAAGAACCCATCGAACACGCAAACCGAACCGCTGGCCCGCAAGATGTAATTATCGCCGGCGACGATCTGGATCGAAGTCTGCTCATATTTGGCCGAAGCCATTTGACAGGCCACAAACTGGCGCCAGATCAGGTCGTAGAGCTTGAACTGCTCTGGACTCAGGCTTGCCTTGATCTCGGCCGGGGAAAGACCAATAGTGGTGGGGCGAATCGCCTCGTGGGCATCCTGGGCGCCCTTCTTCGCCTTGTAGACCCGGGGCTTGTCGGGTAAAAACTTCTTGCCGTGAACCTTTTCGATGTTCGCGCGAACCTCGCTGACGGCTTCCTGCGAAAGCCGCGTTGAATCCGTGCGCATGTAAGTGATCAAGCCGACCGACCCTTCGTCTGAGACCTCCACGCCCTCGTAGAGTTGCTGGGCCACTCGCATTGTTTTCTTGGCCGTGAAGCGTAGTTGGCTTGCCGCTGCCTGTTGCAACGTGCTGGTCGTGTAGGGAGGCGAGGGACGCCGTTTGCGCGATTTCTTCTCAACGGCCAGGACTTCCTGTCGTGCGGCCTGAAGAGTTTGCCTGATTTTTTCAGCCTGTTCCCCGTTTTCGATCTTCGCCTTCTTTCCGTCTATCTTGGAAAGCGTGGCAGTAAACGGCGTATCGTCGCCCGCGGAATTACGAACCAATTCTTCTATTGTCCAGTACTCCTGCGGCTCAAAGGCCTCGATTGCCTGCTCGCGCTCGACCACCAGGCGCAACGCCACCGACTGCACGCGGCCGGCGGACAATCCGCGCCTGACCTTGTCCCAGAGCAGCGGGCTTATCTCGTACCCCACCAGCCGGTCGAGCACCCGCCGGGCCTGCTGGGCATCGTAGAGCTGCTGGTTGAGTTCGCGAGGGTTCTTTATAGCCTCTTGCACCGCGCGCTTGGTTATCTCGTTGAACACGACGCGCGAGACGTTCTGGTTAACCGGCCGGATCTCTTCGGCAATATGCCAGGCGATGGCCTCACCCTCGCGGTCGGGATCGGGCGCCAGCAAGACTTTGTCCGCCTTCTTGGCGGCCGCGCGCAGCTCGTCTAGCACCTTCTTTTTACCGCGGATCACCACCAATTCCACGTTGAAACCGTTCTCGACATCCACGCCCATCTTGCTCTTGGGAAGATCCTTGACGTGACCCACGGACGCCTTGACCGTGTAATTCTTGCCCACGTAGCGCTTGATCGTTTTCGCCTTGGTCGGAGATTCGACTATCAACAGGCTCTTTACCATTGTTTCAGGCTCCCTCTTGTGTGCCAACCGCCGCTGCGTGAAGCCAACGGGCAACCTTGTAAACCATTCCGGGCCGCTGTTCAACGAGACCCTTGAGCTCCATCTGCAATAACGCGGACGCAACTTCGGAACTGCTCATTCCAATCCTTGTTACCAAGTCATCCACCGATCCGCCGTCCGGCCCGAGCGCCTCGATCAGTTTTCGCTCCCCCTGTGTGAGATCCGGGGGCCGCGCCACGAGTTCGAGCGATCTTTGCCCGCCTTTGGAAATCGAAAGCTCAGAAAGAATGTCTTCCGCGCTTTCCACCAACCTGGCTCCATTGCGGAGCAATCCGTGTACCCCGGCGCTCAGGCGTTCGCCAGCCGGGCCGGGCACCGCCATCACCAACCTGCCCTGCCTGACCGCCAGCCTTGCTGTGATCAGGCTGCCGCTCTTCTCCGCCGCGCGTACAACTACCACGCCCAGGCTGAGACCGCTAATTATCCTGTTGCGCCTGGGAAACTGGAATGCGCGCCCCTCGGTGCCGGGCGGGTACTCGCTTACCAGCGCCCCTTCCCGGGCCAGCCGCTCGAACAGTTCGCGGTTGGAGGCCGGATAGGCGATATCGGGGCCGGTACCCAGAACCGCCACCGGTAATCCCCCGCCATCCAGGCAACCGCTCAACACGGCAGTATCGATGCCCCCCGCCCCACCGCTGACCACGCAGACGCCGGCCGCGGCCAGTTCACAGCCCAGCTTGCGAGCCATGGACATCCCGTAGTCGTCTGCGGCCCGCGAGCCGACCAGCGCGACCCGCGGGGCAGGCGGCAGGCTACCCCGGATGTAGAGGCTCTCGGGCGGAGACGGAATGCCGTCCAAGAGAGATGGGTAGCCAGCCTGGCCGCGGTTGACGCGAATTATCCCGCCGGCCGATACTGTAGAGGTGGAACCCATGGCCGCCCCCTCTAACACGACCGTACCAGTCCCCGTCAAGGAATATTTGGGCCCGGCAGGGCGATTACAATTCTAACTGGCTGAATTTACGGGCCTAAACAAGCCCATGGTTGGTTTCCAAATCACTGGACGGACATAAGAACTCGATCGCCGATTGTCATCTCGCGAATACTGGCGATGACTATACCGGTGCTCGCCTGGGCACGCGCATCGACCACCATGATGCGCCCGAAGATCTCGATCGGCAGGTCCTTGTCCCACTTGTTGATCCCGCGCAGCTCGCCGAATTTCAAAAAACCGTCTTCCCTGCGGACGACGTCGAAAATGTTGCCTTCTTCGACGCCCTGGTCGGTTCCCTGATCGATGAAAACAAGGTGTTGCTCTCCCAGGTTGGTGATCGCGACGCGCGCATCCATGATGTACCCCTTGAGTTCAACCGAGTTCTGCTTGGGAGTGACACTCCTGGAAAGTTCGGCCAGCCAGGGTGCGATCCTGTCGCCGCGCTGAATCGGCAAGAGCGAGGTGGTGATGATCGCAGTGGCCACGTCCCTGTCGACAGACACGACCTGGGCCGCACCGAGTACCCGCGTGTAGTACCCCTTGAACTCCCCGGTAACGGGGTGCTGGATCTTCTTGACCGTCTTGATGATCATGTAGTTCTTCTTCACAGAGGATGCGCCGGGATCTTTGAACTTGATGTAGATGGGATCATACTCGGCCAGGAACTCCTTGTCCTCGCGCGAACCGACTATCTTGCCCAAATGATCGTACTCGTCAAGGGTGACGAAAGCGTCCCGCTGGATCTTCAGCATGCCGACGGTCTTGGCCTGGACTATCCTGCCCCTCACCTGGACCAGGTCGCCCGGCACTTCTTCCATCTCCGTCTCATCTTCGTAGGGCTCCGGAACTTCCATGTCGCGGCTGGCCAGCATCTCGCCCGGCAGCGCGCCTGTGGGGTAGAAACGAACCTGCTGCCCGGGAAAGATCCAGTGGGGATTCTGGATCTCCGGATTGTAAGACCATACCCGGGGCCAGTACCAGGAGTTGTTCAGGTACTTGGCGCACAAGTCCCAGAGAGTGTCCCCGGGGACCACGGTGTGCTCCTCCTCCACTTGGGTGCGGCCGTTCTGTACCGGCGCGGCCTTTTCCTTCTCTTCGGCGGCGTCGATGGTGTCCCGGTCTTCCGGGGCAATCACCTCGTTCTCCTGAGCCCTGGCCAAAGGAAGTAAGAAAACCAGCCCTGCCACTACAATAGACAGCGTCATGACCAATCTGCGCATATGGTCCTCCTCATCGGATATACCGTAGCCTCCGGTTGGCTTCTGCCGCTTCCTCGCTCAACGGGAAAGCCTGAACCAGCTGGAGGTAGATAGTTCGAGCGTCCTTGCGGCACCCCAGTTTCTCCTGGCACCTGGCCGCCAACAGCATAGCATCAGGCGCTAGCCTGTTTCTCGGATCTTGCCGCGACACGGCGGAAAAATCAACATGGGCCTTATGGTATTCGCCTCGCGCGAGATGAGCACGGCCCAGGTAATAAAGCGCGTCGACCGCCAGCGGATGCCCGGCGTAGTCCTTGGCGAACTTCGTTAAAGTTTCGATTGCGCGCACGTAGTGCGAACCGCGGAAGGGAGAAAGGGCCCGCGTGAAACCTCGCGCGATGCTTTCTTCGTCGTAACCTTCATCCGTGGCTTCCCGGTCGGTGGGAGCTAGCTTGACAACCTTCCCGGAGGAGAGCCCCACCCTTGCCTTCAGCTTGCCTTGGGAAGCGCGCTCCTTTTCGACCAAGAGCTTTTTCGTGATTAGCTTCAACTGGATTTGCACCTCGTCGAGGCGTTTTTCGATTTCGTGGTTGGCCTGGTGCAAATCGCTCAGATCGTGTTCCAGTATATCGACTCTCTTGACCAGTCGCCCATTCTCGCCGCAACCTGTGAGGCACAGCAGTGGGAAAACCGAAAGGATTGAAACCGCAAATCTTGACACCAGCCGTTCCTCCAATGGCCATCTAAATTAATATAAACTACGCATCAATTATACTTAATTATACTTCCATGTCAAGAATACAGGCAGGGCCTTTACCCTGCCCTTTTTCAGCTTTCGAGACGCGTTGGAAGCCCTACACGGAACACGGTGCCGCCTCCGGGACGGTCCAGCACCTCGATCCGCCCGCCGTGCTCATCGACGATTTTCTTGACGATCGCCAGTCCCAGCCCGGTTCCATCCTCCTTACCGCTTGAGACGAATGATTCGAACAGGTTTCCGCGGATTTCCGCTGGAATTCCAGGGCCTGTATCGGCAAACTCGAAGATGACGCTATCACCGGCGCCCTCCACGGATATTGTGAACATTCCCCCGGCCGGCATCGCCTGGCGGGCATTACGGGCAATATTGATCAGCAACCGGCGCAGCTTGTTCTCGTCGACCCTCAAAGCACCATGGTAGCGGTCTTCGATTTCCAGCTTGACGCCGCTG
This sequence comes from uncultured Myxococcales bacterium, assembly GCA_964640665.1. Taxonomy (GTDB): domain Bacteria; phylum Myxococcota; class B64-G9; order B64-G9; family B64-G9; genus DATKYQ01. The sequence goes on along the minus strand of CAZXHT010000026.1, from coordinate 7,120 downwards.
ATGTCCAGTTCCCGTGTCAACAACTCCCTCATCTCGTCGAAGAGCCGGTCGGTGTAGACCTTGTGCATGAGCAGGCTGCTTTCACCCCGGGCAAAGGCCAGCAACTCGCGGATCATGTCGTTGATGAAGTCGAACTGGCGTAAAATGATATTCGATTGCTCGCGACGGCGCGGGCTTTCGGCTTCAGTGGCCATCAGTTGCACGTAGCCCGAGATGATGGTCATCGGCGTGCGGAAGTCGTGGATCACCCCGGATAGCATTTGCCCTATCGAGCTCAGGCGCTCTTCTTTTTCATGCTCTTCCCGACGTTGCCAGTTTAAAACCGCCGAGTGAACCTGCCCGGCGATCAGCGTGGCCAGCTTCTCGTCGTCCGGCCCGAACCGACCGTCATGCTTGTTCAGCAGTTCGAACGCCCCGAGCACATCGCCTCCCGCGCCCAGCGGCACGGCCAACATGTTGCGCACCGGAAAATCGAGATCCTCCTCGATGTTTTTCAGGTGGCGCTCGTCTCCGCCCGGGTCGTTGACCAGCGCGCTCCGGCCATGCTCGGCCACCCAACCGGCCACGCCCGACCCGCGTCGCAGGCGAAGGTGCCGCACCGCCTCCGCCCGGGTGCCCACCGCCGAGGCGAAGACCAGGTCCTGGCTGTCCGCAGACAAAAGGACAACCGACCCCGCCTCGCATTCGACCAGTTCGACAGCCCTGTGCAGCAAGCGTTCGAGCATCCCGTCGATATGCGTGGCCGCCGAGATTTCCTTCTCTATCCCAAAAAGGACGTCGAGTTCTTCCACCTTGCGGGCAAGCTGTTGCTGGGCCTCCTGCAACTCGATGTTCTTGGCCAGCAGCCCGAGGACGAGTTGGGCGTTCTCGACCGCCACGCTCACCTGGGAACAGATGGCTTCGAGCAGGCGCTCGTCCTCGACGGTGAAGTGCCCGCCGCGCTTGTTCAGGCTCTGAATGACGCCCAGGATGTCGCCCCGCTTCCCGCGTAGCGGCACGCACAACAGGCTGAGCGTCTTGTAACCGGTGATCTTGTCGATATTCTTGTCGAAGCGCTCGTCAATATAGGCATCCTTGATGTTGATCGAACGCCCGTGTTCAGCCACCCACCCGGAGATGCCCCTGCCCAGCGGCAACCTGATCTCCTCGACGTCGTCTCCCTGGGCGACCTTCGACCAGATCTCGCCATGCTCACGATCGACCAAGAATATGGTCGAGCGGTCCGCGTCCATCAGATCGCTGACCCGGTCGACCACCAGGCTCAGCAAGGCGTCCTGGTCGGCAACCGCCGTCAGGCTGCGTCCCAGCTCCATCATGACCGCGACGCGGGATTCCTCACGCTCCAGCGACGCGCGCAGATCGCTCGCTGCCTGATCAATCTTGCCGCCGTCTTCCGTTTGCCCGGACATGGGGAATCTCCGTCTAATGCGCCTCGGCCCAGTTGCCGCCCGTCGAGATATCCACGGCCAGCTCGACATCGAGCTTAGCCGCGCCTTCCATTTTCTCACGGACCAGCTTTTCCAGCAAATTTGCTTCAGCCATGGGCACGTCGAAGACCAGCTCGTCATGCACCTGAAGCACCAGCCGGGCTTTCAATCCGCGTTCGGCCATGGCCAGGTGAACGTCGATCATCGCCCGCTTGATGATGTCGGCGGCAGTGCCCTGGACGGGAGTGTTCTGGGCGATGCGCTCGGCGTTGGAGCGCACGTTGTGATTCGAGCTGTCGATCTCCGGCAACAGGCGCCGGCGGCCGAATAGGGTCCAGACCACTTTCTCGGCCCGCGCCCGGTCGTGGCAATCCGCCACCCAGCGCCGCACACCCGGGTAGCGATCGAGGTAGTTGTCGATTATTTCCTTGGCTTCAGTGCGGGAGATGCGCAGCTGGCGGGCCAGGTTGTACGGCCCCTGCCCGTAGATGATGCCGAAATTGACCGCCTTGGCACCGGAGCGCATGCGGCTGTCGACCTTTTCGATCGGCACCCCGTAGATCCGGGCCGCCGTGCGCGCGTGGATGTCTTCCCCCTCGCGAAAGGCGGCCAGCAGGTTCTCGTCCCGCGAGAGATGGGCTAAAATTCGCAGCTCGACCTGCGAATAGTCGGCGCTGAGTAACAGGTTGCCGTCAGAGGCAACGAAGGCCTCGCGAATGCGCCGGCCCATATCCGTCCTGATAGGAATGTTTTGCAGGTTGGGATTCGACGAAGACAGCCTGCCTGTGGCGGTCACGGCCTGGTTGTAGCTGGTGTGGATGCGACCGGTCTCGGGGTTGATCATCTCCGGCAGCACGTCGACATAGGTCGACTTGAGCTTGGCAAGAGCGCGGTAGTCGAGTATGGCCGCCGGCAGTTCGTGCCCCGCGGCAAGCTCCATGAGCACACTGGAGTCGGTCGAGGGCCCCGACTTGGTCTTCTTCTTGATCTCGAATCCCATCTCGTCGAAGAGAACAACCCTGAGTTGAGCCGGCGAGTTGATGTTGAACTCGCGGCCCGCAAGCAGGTGGATGCGCTCTTCGAGCTCGGCTATCTTGTGCGTAAGCTCGCCGCTCATGCGGCGCAGTTGCTCGGCATCGACGCGCACCCCGGCCAACTCCATGTCCGTAAGCACTTCGACCAGGGGCAGTTCGATGTCGGTAAGCAGATCGAGCAGCCCGTCACGCTCGACCCGCGGCAGCAGAAGGCGGCACAGGCGCAGGGTGATATCGGCATCCTCGGCGGCGTATTGCGTCGCCCTGTCCAGCGGCACCTCGGCGAATGGCACCTGTTTTGCGCCCTTGCCGGCCACCTCGGCGTAATTTATCGGCCGGTGGCCGAGCAGGTCGGCAGACAGGGCGTCCATGCCGTGACTCGTCCGTCCGGGATCGAGAACATAGGAGGCCAGCATTGAATCGCAGGCCACCCGCGGCAGCCTGAGCCCGTGCCGGTTGGCCAACACGACGGCATCGTACTTGATGTTCTGACCGTAGATCTTGACCGCCGGATCGGCGACCAGCGATCCGACCAGATCGACAGCCTCGGCCGCTGGCAACTGCCTGGAGCCTTGCGAATCGTCATGCGCCAGCGGCACATAGACGGCCTCGCCCTCCGCCGGAGAAAGACTCAGGCCGACGATTTCGGCCCGCATGGCGTCGAGCGAGGTTGTCTCGAGATCGAGGGCGCACTCGCCAGTCCCACGGGCCCTGTCAACCACACGCTCGAGTTCGGCGCGCTCGAAGATTGCCCTGTAGCCGCTGGTGTCGATCGATTTCGAGCCTGTCAACTCACGCCTGAGGCTCTCGAAGCCCATACGGGTCAGGAATGCATCCAGTTGCGGTCTGTCGTAGTCGCGCCGCTTGAGGTCGTCAAGCGTCACGCTAAGCGGCAGGGCGCAGTCGATCGTCGCCAGGCGCTGGGAAAGCCGGGCCGTCTCGGCCTGGGCGATCAAGTTCTCGCGCAACTTGCTCTTCTTCATCCCGGGAGCGGCCGCGAGCACCGCTTCGAGGTCACCGTACTCGGCCAGCAGCTTGACGGCCGTCTTGGGCCCCACCTTGGTCACGCCCGGAATGTTGTCGGAAGAGTCTCCCTGCAGGGCCAGCAGATCGATCACCTGCCCGGGAGCCACGCCCAGCTTGGTCTTCACCCCGGGAGAATCATAGGTCACGTGCTTCATGGTATCGCGGACGACCACCCGTTCGCCGATAAGTTGCATAAGATCCTTGTCGCCGCTGATGATGACGACGTCGTAGCCGCTCTCCGCGGCCTGGGTCGAAAGCGTGCCGATGACGTCGTCCGCCTCGACGCCCTCCCTGATAATCAAGGGCAGCGCCAGAGCCTCGACGGCCTCCTTGACCAGCGGAAACTGCACCTTGAGTTCTTCCGGCGCCGGCGGCCGGTTGGCCTTGTAGTCGGGATACATCTCGTGCCGGAAGGTCTTGCCGCCCGCGTCCAGCACCACCGCGAAATGCTCAGGATCCTCTTTCTTGAGTAGCGCCAAGATCATCCGTGTTGTCCCGAAGACGGCATTGACCGGGGTGCCGTCGGGCGCCGTCATGTCTTGCTTGATGGCGTAGAAGGCGCGGAAGATCAGGTTGAAGCCGTCCACCAGAAAGAGGACGGGTCTTTGTTTCTCGCTCATGGTTATACTTTTCTATTTTCCCCCGTGCTCACAGAATAGAAGCGCAAGATCTTGTCCTCGCTGGTCGAAACAATTATGCCGCATAACGCAGGATTTCGACCTCGGCGTTACGTTGTACCGCAGCCTCCGCCTGCTCGTGGACACGCCTGGCGACTTCTTCATCCAGGTAGTACTCGCCGCATTCCCGGCAGATCTGGGCGGGCACGCCCTTGATGACGATAACGGTGTCACTTCGTTGCAGTGTTACCGTCGCCTCTCCTTGTTCTGTTTCACCGGTTTTGCAAATGACGCATTTCATGGTTGCCTCCGCGTCTTGTAGTCGTTGCCCCAGGTTTTTGAATCAGGCCGATAGGCGGTAACGATATAGCACCGTCGTGAATTTACCTCCTGCGCCACCACCACGTGAATCGGCTCACTTTCCCAGTAACCCAGAACAAGTGCGCTGGGATACGGGATGTCGTCCGGATAATCCTTGATAATTTCGCCGGCTTCGATGACGTGAGCCACCGCCTCGGGGAGTATTTGCCGGTGAAACATCCGTTCCATGGCGTGGCGGGAGAATCGCAGGGAACTACACTTCATAGCCCAACCCTTTCAGATTCTCCCCAAGATCCATCTCTTTGAAATCATACTCTGAAGCCCGTTGTGTGGCAAGGCTTCCGGACTGATCGGGTTTGATCGATGCCCGTTGGTTACTTTGGAATTATTGATAAGTTACGAAAATAGTATCTAAAAGCAAGTACGAGTTACCTATAGCACTTTTTTCGAAATCTACAAACAAAATCGTCATCCCCGCATGATGTTAGCGGGGATCCAGCAGGTTGCGCACTATGGATTCCCGCCTACTACCGCGGGAATGACGTATGAGTAACAACGGGTTTGTGAATCACATCCGTTCTGAGCTCCTTTTCCCTTATTTGACATCTGTACACTATTATGTATACACTGGGATTGTGAAAAAGAGAGAACTGCAGGAAAAACTCCGCAAGTTTGGTTGGTGGTTCCTTCGACATGGTACCCGTCATGATGTCTGGACGAATGGCGAAAACAAGATCGAGATACCCCGTCACAGGGAGATCAACGAGATAACGGCAGGGAATATCTTGAAATACGCAAGAAGGAGGATGACATGAGAATCGAAGGGAGGATGATTCGCTCGGGCAGATGGTGGGCGGTGGAGATGCGCTCGCTCGATGTGTATTCGCAAGCGCGCACGAAAAAAGAAGCGTACGTCATGGCCAAGGATGCCATCGAGTGTATTGACGATTACGCATTCGAGGTTGATGTCTACCCGGGTACGAGGAACACTTTCGAAGTGGGATCCGATTCTCCATTGTGGCTGTCGTTCATTCTTCGCCGGCTGCGGTTGGCAAAACGACTATCCCTCTCCGAAGTCGCGAAGTTGGCCGGTGAAAAGTCACGCAACACTTACGCAAGGTACGAACGCGGCCTGGTAATCCCCAACGCCGTAAAACTTGCCCACTTGATCAACGCTCTCGATGGTCGAATTATACTGAGAAATGGCAACTAGGTCATCCGGGGTGAACCCCTTGACCCCTTTTTTTCCTTCTGGAATTATGTATCGCTGAAGAAGGCTAAGTGTCAAGTGTCGGGGTCTGACCCTCTTTTCTCCCGAAGCCCCCTCTGACCAATAGCGCAGCTTGCTATTGCCTCACCCGCTTTCAAACAAGGAGGCTCCAACTGGTTTGCATCACACCCGTGGTGGCGCGCACTGTTGCATAACAGATCCAATCGTGCTATTTTTTATACAATGACAATGGAGTCTAAAGATTTGGTTGTTGAGATTCTTCGAGACATTCGCGGGGAGATCCGTCAAACCAACGGGAAGCTCGATCAAACCAACGAGAGACTCGATCTAACGAGAACGGAGCTGAGCGCCAAGATAGAAGACGTGAGCCGGCGAACAACCGAGTCGGAGCTACGCACGGCGACGGCCATTGCATCCCTGTCCGGCACGCTTTCCGACGTGAAAGAGCTGCTTGCCGACAAGCTCGACATCAGGGAGCGAGTCGAGAAATGTGAGTTCGAGATCAAGCGTATCAAACAGCAGATGGACGGATGACATCATCTCCCGCCCGATTGGCCATGAGATCGAGTTGTGCTAAAATAGGCAGAAATAGCCGAGAAGATGAAGCGCAGTCCCGCCGGGATACGTTTCAGTGACCTGTGCAAGGTGTGCGATCATTTTTTCGGCAAGTCCCGCCAGCGGGGAACGAGCCACAGGATCTACGAGGTGCCCGTCGCCGGCCTGCCTCCCGTCAACATTCAATCGGACAGGGGCATGGCTAAGGGCTACCAGGTTTGCCAGGTGATGAAAGCGATCCGATTGTTGGAGGAGAAGGATGGCAGCCGGAAATAAACCGAAATCGAAGGCCGGTGCGCGTGACTACGCGGACAAGTACACCTATCGTATCCAGTGGCATGAGGAAGATCGGGAGTTCGTCGGCCTGTGTGCGGAGTTCACACTGCTGAGTTGGCTTGCTCCCGAGCCCGAAGCGGCGCTCAAGGGAATCCGCGCCGTGGTATCAGATGTAGTGATGGACAGATTGAAAAGAGGCGAGAGCATTCCAGAGCCGCTCGTGACCAGGAGATACAGCGGCGTTTTCAAGGTTCGTATCCCGCCCGAGGTGCATCGCAGTCTGGTGATGGAGGCAGCGGAGTCCAACGTGAGCCTGAATCGTCTGGTGAGTTCGAAACTGTCATCTTCAGGCTTGGGTGGTGTGGAGGAGAAGCCAAAGTGAATTTTCTCGCCGGAGTCACGTCGGCGTCCCCTTCTACGCCGGCGGCCCCATCAGGACATACGGCAGACCTTCTTTCAGCCGGCACAAGGGATAGTCTGATTCGGTCACTGTAAGCACGCCAAGCCTCCGCCAGGGCACTTTTTCCTTTTGGAATTATGTATCGCTGAAGAAGGCTAAGTGCCGGTGACTCCCTTTGGTCAAGTGTCGGGGTCTGAGTGTGCCGTAGACGCAGAGGTGGAGCTGGAAGGAGG
>CAZXHT010000025.1:0-64516 GCA_964640665.1 uncultured Myxococcales bacterium | reverse complement strand
CAGGTCGAGGTCTTCTTCCGCCACAGCTGTGCCCGGCTCACCGACGGTGATGTCATGTGCTGGGGCCTGAACAACGCCGGTCAGCTCGGCGACGGCACGACCGTCGATCGCATCACGCCTGCGCCGGTGGAGTGGTGAACGATGAGCCGCGTGTAGCTGTTTCGAACATAAGCGAATGCTACCAGCCTCGCACTGGCTTTCGCCAAGGAAAGAAAAGGTGACCGTTCTCGCGATGTCCACAATGGATAGCTGATTTGCTTGACGGCCTTGCCAATTTCTACCGCGTTCAGGTCGAGCCGCACGGTCTTCGATGGTCCTGCAGCCGGGCACAGAGCCAGCGCACACAGTTTAATGGATGCGAACATGATCTTTCAGCTGCCAGGGGAACCAGCAAAAAGTTCGTAATCTTAGATAGCATGTCATTCCTCGCTTTCCGGATCGTTTACCCCTTTGACCCTGGAAGCGGCCGAATGGTTGCCTGGAGATTGGATCGAAATGGAAATCGAATTATTTGCAATCCGCGCAGCCTACGTCAATGACCGTTTCCCGGCAACAGTCATCTCTGACGTTGTTGACAATCGTCCACATAGCCGGATATTGACTAGCCATGTTCAAGGACGCATATCGACGGGGCGAGGAATTCAGCCAGCGACTGGCTTCGTTCAAGCGGCCGCTTTACCTGATGGCCCACCATGACGACGAGATGCCTAGCGCCGGGCTGTTGCAGCGCATGGGCCCCGAGACCCGGATCGTCTGGGTCACCAACAGCGACGGGTTGTACTTCGAGTCGGACATGCAACCCGCGGCATACGGGGAGGTGCGTAAGAAAGAAGGCCTGCGCTCGGTCGGAGTAATCGGGATTCCCGAGCAGCAGACTCGTTGCCTCGACTTCTCCGAGGTTGAGATCTACAGCTGGCTTGCCGAGCTGTACTCGGGCAAGAGTTCCATTGCAAAGGCGCGCCCGTATTTTGAACAGATTCGCCGAGCCGTGTCGGAGGCAGTGCTGGAGATCAACCCGGATGCCGTTTTCACCCTGGCCTGGCAGGGCGGTCAGCCCGAGCACGATCTGACTCATTTCTTCTGCGCCCGGGCGCTCGATGATCTCGAGCGCCGCACGGGCCGGCGGGCGGCCTTTTTCCACCTGCCGGCCTACGAGTACACTATCCTGGTGGCCATGCGCTTCAATCCGCTCTACCGCGGGGTGCGTATCCGCCTGCGTCTCGACGCGCGCGAACTGGACAACAAGCTGAAGATGGTCGCGGCCTATCCTTCCCAGGTGCGCCTGTTTGGCGACTTCAAGAAACTGTTTCGCTACCTGGTAGGCCCGCTGGGCCTGCTGAGCGGCGGCCCGACAAGCGCCGACGAGTTTATGGCCATCGAGGAGTTCGGCCCAGTGCCCGAGATCGACTACACCCGCAAGCCCCACCGGTTGGACTACCTGAGCTACATGTTCGACGAATTCGAAGGCGTGCCGGTTACTTTCTCTCGCTCGGTGTTGCCCGTGGTGCGGGCATTTTTATGATGCGGACCGCCGGTCCCGGTCAGGTCGCGGCAGGGCCGCTTCTGCATTTTTTCTCCGGCAAGGGCGGGGTGGGCAAGACAACCCTGGCGGCGGCCACGGCCGTCAACCTGGCCCGTGCCGGGCGCCGGGTGCTGGTCACCTCGACCGACCCGGCCCACTCATTGTCCGATGTCTTCGACATGCAGATAGGAGACCAGGGCGCCCAAGTCGAACCCAACCTGACGGCGCTCGAGGTCGACTCGTCCGCCCGCTGGCTTGCTGCGACAGGGACCATGACCGGCAAGGGGCGTGGCAAGGCGGGCCGCATCGAGAGCGCCATGAAAGACGCGCTTGGCATGTTGGGCGAGGCACCCGGTGTTGACGAATTCATCTCGCTCGAGATCATGCTCGAAGCCATCGCCACGGACGCCTACGACTCGGTGGTCTTCGACACCGCGCCCACCGGCCACACTCTGCGCCTGCTGACACTGCCCGGGATGCTGGACGGCTGGATTGGCAAGCTGCTCGTCTTCAGAAGCGCTTTTTCCAAGATCGGGCGCGTCGTGCGCAAGCTGGTCTCCGGGAACTCCGGGGACGCGGCAGGCGATGTCGGCCGCGAGCTGCTTTCGACCCGCGAGCGGATAACGCAGGCGCGCGATATGATCGGCGACGCCAGCCGGACGCTCTTCGCGCTGGTCACGATCCCCGAGGCCATGGCGGTGCTCGAGACGAACCGTACGCTCGCGGCGCTCAGGCGGCACGGCGTTCCGGTAAGTGTGGTGATAGTCAACCAGATCCAGCCCGAATCGCAGATCTGCCCGCACTGCCGCGCGCGCCGCGAGATACACATGCGGGAGATCGCCAGGCTGGAGGAGCTTGCCGGAAACGTCCCGCTGCGTCTGGTTGAGTCGCTGCCGCGCATCATCCGCGGCTCGGACGAACTGGCAGCACTTGGGCAGGCGCTGTGGAGAAAAATTTGAAGTTGCCGGACGTATCATCTATTGTCTGCACCCATGAACGATGACACGCCAACGAGCGAACCAGAAGTCACCTTCGAAGATCTCGAGATACCCGAAAACATCATCGCCGGCTTGCGCGATCTTGGCTACGCGCATCCGCTCGAGGTCCAGTGCGTGGCCATTTCTCCCATCCGCGAGGGCCGGCACGTCAGTCTGCGCTCGAAGACCGGCAGCGGCAAAACGGCCGCTTTCGGGATTCCGTTGATCGAGAAACTCGGTTCGCAAACCGACGGGTCGCGACAGCCGCGCCTGCTGGTGCTGGCTCCCACCCGTGAGCTGGCCGCCCAGATCGCCACCGAGCTTGCCGCCATCGGGCGCCATCGCGGCATCCGGGTACTGGCCGTCTACGGCGGGGCTCCCATCGGCGCACAGATCAAAGCCATCAAGGACGGAGTCGATGTCGTCAGCGGCACGCCGGGCAGGTTGCTCGACCTTTCCCGGCGGGGCGTGCTTCATCTCGACTGCTTCGAGATGGTGGTGCTGGACGAGGCCGACGAGATGCTCTCGATGGGGTTCTACGAGGATGTCAGCGGCCTGATGGACGGTTGCAAGAACAGCAGGCAGGTGATCATTTTATCGGCCAGTCTCGAAAAAGAAACCGCGGCCCTGATCGATCGCTATACGCAAGACGTGGTGCGCATCGACCTGTCGGTGGACAAGCTCTCGGTCGAGGGCATCACCAACGCCTATTACGTGACCGGAGACGAACTGCCCAGGCACCACTACCTGCTGCACGTTCTGGCGGTTGAGCAGCCCTCTTCGGCGATAGTCTTCGTCAACACGCGCAAGGATGCGTCGCTGATAGCAACCCAGATGGCCCGTGAGGGGCTGCAGGCAGAGATGATCTCGGGCCAGCTTCCCCAGTCCGAGCGCGAGCGCGTCATGGCCGCCATACGCGCGGGCGAGCTGCGCTTTTTAGTGGCCACCGATCTGGCCGCCCGCGGGATAGACATCAGCGATCTGAGCCATGTGATCAACTACTCGCTGCCCGAGGATCCGGCCATTTTTCTTCACCGTGTCGGCCGTACCGGCCGCGTGGATAAAGAGGGCACAGCCATTAGCCTGGTAAGCGGTCGCCGCCTGCGAACCCTGGGCGTCCTTGAGCGCCAGTTCGGGATCAAGTTCGAGGAGCGCGAGTTCCCGTCCGCCGAAAGAATGGTCGAGGGCCGCAACACGGCGCAGATCGCGGGTCTCATTGAAGCGGCCGAAGCCGCTATCTGTGATGGCTACCTGGCGCAGGCGCGCGCGGTTCTGGAGCACGACAACGCAGTGCAGATCACCGCCTACTTGCTCAAGCGCAACGCCGACCAGGTGCATGACGAGCAGCGCCCGCGGGCCAATCTACCTTCGCCGAGAAATGGGGCGCCACGGGGGCCGAAACGGGGCCGGGGACAGAGGCCGCGCCGGGGCGGTAAGAGATAGACTTCTAAATATTGCATAATCTGCAAATATGTATTGACAGATGGCACTATGTATGCTTGATATCTACAATAATGCGTTTTATTACTGCAGTTAATGCTAATTGTGGAGGACGATATGAAAAAGTCTGGTCGGCGGGCGGTGCTCGAACGCCTCGAGAATGACGATGTGCGTTTCCTGCGCCTGCAGTTCACCGATATCATGGGCATCAACAAGAACGTCGAGCTGCCCGAGTCGGAGTTCGAAAAAGCAGTCGACGGGCAGATCCTTTTCGACGGCTCGTCGGTGCAGGGCTTCGCCCGCATCGAGGAGTCGGACATGTTGCTCAAGCCCGACCTGTCCACCTACAAGCTTTTCCCCTGGCAGGAGCAGACCGGCAACGTGGCCCGGCTGATCTGCGACATCTGCGAACCGGACGGCGCGCCCTTCGACGGCTGCCCGCGATCGGTGCTCAGGCGGGTGTGCGAGAAAGCCGGCCGCATGGGATACGTCATGCACGCCGGGCCGGAGCCCGAGTTCTTCTTGTTTCTGCGCAAACCAAACGGCGAGCCCTCGGTCGAGACCCATGACCACGGCGGTTATTTCGACATGGCGCCGATCGACCGCGGCGAGGACGCGCGGCGCGCCATAGTCGTGGCTTTGAAGGCGCTCGACTTCGCCGTCGAGGCCTCGCACCACGAGGTGGCGCCGGCCCAGCATGAAATCGACTTCCAGCACCGCCCGGCCATGGAGACCGCCGACAACATCGCCACCTTTCGATTCGTGGTACGCAAGGTAGCCCTCGATTTCGGGCTGCACGCCACCTTCATGCCCAAGCCGATCTTCGGTATCAACGGCAGCGGCATGCACGTGCACCAGTCGCTTTACAAAAACGGTCAGAACGCTTTTTTCGCAAAATCCGCCCCGGACGGCCTTTCGAAAATAGCCCGCGGCTACATCGCCGGTTTGCTGACGCACGCGCGCGAGTATTGTGCCGTGACCAATCCCCTGGTGAACTCGTTCAAGCGCCTGGTTCCCGGCTACGAAGCGCCGACACACATCGCCTGGTCGGAGCGCAACCGCAGCCCGTTGGCCCGGGTGCCGGCCCGGCGGGGAGCGGGCACCCGTGTCGAGATGCGCATGCCCGACCCGGCCTGCAACCCCTACCTGGCCACGGCGGTCATGCTGGCCGCCGGCCTCGACGGCGTCGAACGGCGTCTCGATCCCGGCCCGCCTGTCAACAAGAACATCTTCAACATGAGCTACCGCGAGCGTAGGCGTCTGAAGATCGACTCGCTGCCCGACAACCTGGGCCAGGCGGTGGGGATCATGTCCAAGAGCAAGTTCGTCCGCGAAGTGCTCGGCGAGCACATCTTCTCGCACTTCGTCGAGGCCAAGAAGAGTGAATGGGCGGAATATATCGCCCTGGTGCACGACTGGGAGGTCGAGCGTTACCTGGCGAAGTACTGAGGCCTACTTTTTACGGTGGTGTTTCTTGGCGGGTTTGCCCTTGATCGGCAACATCATCTCTGAGACATATCGCTCGGGCGGTGTGGTTCCGGGCACACTATAGGCGATCTGGCCGATGGGACCCGCGGCCTTGAGCTTCCTCTTCTTGGCTTCCTTGATCAAAAGCTTCATCAGCTGAGGCGATTTCTTGTTGTAGTCTCCGATGCCATAAGCCGAAAGCACCTGCATGGGCTTCATGCCCTTGACGGTGAAGGCGCCTTTCTTACTGGGCTTCTTGGGCGCGGGGGCCGCCACCGGGAAGCAGACGTCGGTGACGAAGCGCTTGGCCTTTTTCACACGTGGCGGACCCTTGAGGTAGACCATCATCGGCGGGCCCATCGGCGTCAGTTTCTGCTCCTGCATGAACTTGGTCAGCTTGTCCATGGCGGCCTTCATTCCAGTGTAGGGGCCCTTCATCGTGAAGCAGGCGATCGTTCCGCCCGGAATCTGTCTTTCGGCGATGGTGCCGTCCTTAACCTGCTCGGGTTTCGCGAACTTCTCGTCGGCCACGGCCGAGCACTCGACCTCGAGGCACTTCTCGTCCATGTAAGGCTTGCCGCCGAAAGTAGTCTTGGATGCGCCGGGCATCTTGACTTCACAAAAATCCTTGTAGTCAGAGTACTCGTAGGCAAACTCGCCCTCCTGGCCCATGTGCTTTCCCTTGCATGAACCGCCGACCACCATGTGGGTTTCAGGATCGAAAAGTAGCTTGCCGTCGATTCCCAAGGCCGTGTTCGCAACAGCCAGGCTGTCAAGTTCGCGATCACCCTGTTTGACCTTGCCGGCCGTAAGCTGCCAGTCTTTTTCTAAAAGAGGCCAAAGCATCAGCGCCTTGTCGAAGGCTACCATCTGGCGGTCGCTTTCCTGCTCGTCCTTCATGCAGGGCATGACCACCGGGCCGCTCTGCGTCCAGCAATCCTGCAGCCCGAACATCATTGTCATCTTTTCGCCGCCGGGCATGTTCACGTCGAGGCGCATCTTGTCGCCCGGTCGGACATAGCTGTTAGCCGTGTAGGGCATGCCCATGTAAGTGCCGCTGGTCTTCATGGTCATGCCACCGATGGCCTTGAGTTTCGCAAGGCCGCCCCGGGCGGCGATGGCCGCGTCGAGCAGTTTGTGGGCCGGATCTGCCTGCTTAGCCGCGGGGGCAGGCTTGGCCTCTGCCGGCTTTGCCTCGGGCGCCTTGTTCTCGACCTTGGCAGGTGCGGCGGGCTCTTGCTCCTTCTTGTTGCAGCCGACTGCCGCCACAGCGATTGACAGTAATACTACCCACCCGATTCTCATTCCTCTCATGGCTTCCTCCATAACGGTTTGATATCGGCGTATCGCTTTGCGCCGAATAAGTCAATCCTCAAAGAGCGTGGTTGAAATAGGCGCCCGCATCAGTTAGATGTTGTCAAGAACAGGAGACTTGCGATGACCACGTTACTTGCGAAGTTGCCCATGCCGCACAGGCGTCGGGATATCGTCGACGACTGTTGCCGGCTGCTCGACCTGGAGGTGAAGAAGAAGAAGGGCATCTCCGGTCTGGCGGTCAAGGCCGGCTTCGGCGTGCTCAAGGCAATCAAGCCGGGCGCAGTGCGCGAGGCGGTCGATGGCTTGATAGACGATTTCATCGCAGCGCTTGAGCCGTTCCACGCGGACTGGATGAAGGCCGGCTCGGCGGGGACATTCGGAGCAGCCCTGCGCGGCCGCAGGGCGGAGGTCGCCGAGGCGCTCGTGCGGGTGACCGATCGTAAGGCCGAGAACACGAAACACGCGAGTCTCAAGAAGATGTACGTCAAGCTGCGTTCGTCGGCGGTGCGTAACGTCCAGGAAGCGGTTCCGGCCCTGGCCGATTTGATGGACAGGTACTACGAGTCATGAGTCGCTGGTTTTTAGCGGCCTGCGGATTACTGGCGCTGGCGCTCGCTGTCTGCGCCTGCGGGAATGGACCGGACGGAAGCTGCTACACCGATTTCGACTGTGAGACAAACCAGGTCTGCGGGTTGGCGGGGATGTGCCTTCAATGTACCAACTGTGAGCGCGGACAGGTGGGCACTTGCACCGCGCCTGTCTGGCCGCGGGAGACGGCGCCCGACTCTGTGCGCATCGATACGTTGTCTGACCGCGAGAGGCTGATCTACGCTTACACCTGCCCCGGGGCGCTGACCGAGTATCGTTATCATCGCATCAACGGTGAGCGCTGCTTCGAACGAATACCCCATGTCGACGACGGCTGTGGTCTGGAGTGATAAATGCGACCTGCCGAGAAATCAGGCTTCGATCACGGCGCGGCGTGATTGTCGGATGCGTGGTTTACGGTAGGTGAGCAGTCCGGGTGCCGGCTTGCGTTTCTTAGTGGGCTTCAGGCGGGCGATTTGCTCCTCGAGTTGCCTTACCTTCATGAGTGTTGATCGTAATGCATCCAGGTGCGCCCGTGACTGGCGGCTTTCCCAAGCCAGTCGGGATTCGACTTCTTTCATGCGCTGAACTTCTTTTCGCAGCGGTACTATCTGGGCGGCCTTTTCCTCGGCCCGCCGGGAGCGATCTTCGGCTTCCTTAACCCGTGCCCGTGCGGACGACATTTCGGACTCGAAGCGATTGCGCTCGAGAGGGGTGGCCTCAGTCTTGAATTTCTGATCGAGCAGCGACTGCTTCGCCTGGCGCTGCAAGTGTGTGAGCCGCACGACCTGCTCGAGCAACTCTTTGTTGCGCTCTTTGGCGTCCTGCAGATCCTTGCGAGTGGTAGACTCCTTGGCCATCCACTCCAGGCGCTCGTTGCGCGTCTGCTCGAGTTCCTTCTCGATGGCCGCGGCTTCCCGGCCAGCCCGGTCGAGGTCTGTTCTGCCCCGCTCGAGTTTTTGCTGCAAAAGGTTTGCGGCTTCCCGCGTGCGCGCCAGGGATTCTCGCGCGCTCAGGGCGTCGGGGGAGTCTCCCAGCAGTACGGTGATCATTCGCCAGGCCTTGCCTGAAGCGAGGCCCAGCGCGGATTTCAGTGGCATGTCGAAGCAGACCTTTCCTGTATACCGGCGCCAAGCAAGTCGCCCAGCGAGGTTATCATATCCCTGGCGACTTCCATGCGGCTTATTTTTCTTCTCAATGCAGCGACGCCGGCGAGACCACGCGTATACCACACCAGGTGCTTGCGCATGCGCAGCACGGCGCGCCGCTCAGACCCGAGCAAGTCAATCATCTTTTGCAGGTGAATGCAAAACACTTCGAAGCGCTCGTCAGCGGTGGGCGGGTAGTCGCCCAACCGCCCGCTGGACAGGTAGCGGGCCATGGCGCCCGGCAACCAGGGATTGCCCAGGGCGGCTCGGCCCAGCATTACCCCGGCGCAGCCTGTTTGCTCGAGCATGCGCCGGCCGTCCTCTACGACCCTCAGGTCGCCGTTGCCGAAAACAGGCACATCGACCGCCGCGGCAGTCCTGCCGATCAGTTCCCAGGCGGCCGCGCCCGAGTAACCCTGGCTGCGTGTACGCGGATGGACGGTCAGCGCATCGGCTCCGGCCTCGGCCAGCATCCGGCCGACTTCGACCACGTTTTTCTCGGCAGCGTTCCAACCGGCGCGCAGCTTGACGGAAACAGGCAGCGCTACTGCCCGTTTGACGGCCGCGACCAAATCGCGGGCCAACTCGGGATCACGCATCAAGGCGGCGCCGGCCCCGTGCCGCGTGACCTTCTTGACCGGGCAACCCATGTTGATATCGATCCCGTCGAAACCCAGCCCGGCGCAAACCCGCGCCGCCTCGGCCAGGCTGTCGGGATGCCGGCCGAACAGTTGAGCCACGACGGGATGTTCCTCCGGCTGGATCGCGAGCAGTTCGAGAGTCCTGCGCCCGGCACGCGAAATTCCCTCGGCGGAGACCATCTCGGTCATCACCGCCGGGCAACCGAGCCGGCGCACGATGCAACGAAAGGGCGAGTCGCTGACGCCGGCCATGGGCGCCAGAAAAACTGGCGGGTCGATCTCAAGGGCACCGATGTTCATGCGTTGCCGCCTCGTGTTCGGGTAACACCACGACACTGATTAGGCCAGCATAACGTGGCACTAACGAATCAAAAAACGGTACCATTGCAAACCAGGTACCGCACAAACCGCGGTTCGTAAATGCCACTAACAGGCATTTTATACGCGAACTCGGGATTTGCAATTCGCGCGTTCAGCTCCAGGCGACACTGCATGTCGTGTATCGTGATGCTGTCAGGTGACCAGCAGCAGATATTGTGGGTCTCGATCGAATAACACTAGATATTGCGTTTTAAGGTTGACAGTTTGCGCGAGCTCTGCTAGTCAAAACATTAGTTTTGGCAAACTTTACAAGGAGGAACTATCATGACGAAGCAAGAACTGATCGATGTGATCGCCGAGAACAACAAATGGGGGTTGACCAAGAAGGCCACCGCAGATGTTGTCGACGCCGTCTTCATGGGTATTCGCAAGGCCGTCAAGAAAGGGCGCCGCTTCAGCTATCCCGGCTTCGGCACCTGGAACGTGCGCACTCGCAAGGCGCGCAACGGCCGCAACCCGCAGACCGGTCAGACGATTCGCATCAAGGCTTCCAAGACAGTCGGCTTCCGGCCGGCCAAGGTTTTCAAGAGCAAGCTGTAGTCGATATTCCACCGCTTGGTGGAAACGGGAAGGCCAGGAATTCCGGAAGGTAACCCTTCCGGAATTTTTTTATTTACTTCTCGATGTGTTTGGTGTGTCCGGTGTGTCTGTGGTTTCGGGCGCCTCGTACATGTCGTGTTCGATCCAGCGCTCGACGCAGGAGCGCACCATCATGATCACCAGCAAAATGGCCAGGGCAATTATTGCCATCAGCTTGTAGCGCGAAGGTATCGTAGTTCGCGAATGGTAGGCGGGTGTGGGCGCGCCCGCACCGAGATCGGTGTTGCCCGCGATGTCGAACTGGAAGTCGTGACTCTGTCGCCAGGCGTTGACGATGCGTTCGTGGTCGGCGCCGCTCACCAGCGAGCCGAGTTGAGGGTCGTAGGCGGCAACCCCCAGGGCGGAAGCGACGGCCAGCACGCGCCCGACGGCCGTGTCTCCCTCGGCGTCCGGTAGCCCCAGCGGAAAGAACAGGTTGATCCCCGCGATCGGCATGGCCCGATCGTCGGAAGTTGTCACCGCTTCGGCGGGCGCCGCGGCGATCGCCGCGTCCCAGTCGCTGCCGCTGTAAACCGCGGCAGCCAACTTCCCGTGACCGAGATCCAACTGGCCAAGCTTCCCCTCGACGGGCTCGAACCCGGCGGCGCGCAGGGCGGAGATAGCCCGCTGTTCGGTCAACGGCTCCATGTTCTCGTCCGTCCGCAGATAGATCTCGTATCTGATAGCCATTATCCTGTCCGGTTGAAAACCTGACTCGAGTATCGTATAGCTTGAACCGGGTGACAAGAAAAGCGGAGGCGCGAGATCGGTTATGCGCATCGGTGCGTACGAAGCTCTGGCGGTGCTGGAAGGCACCTTTCTGCTGGACGGGGGTGCCATGTTCGGAATCGTGCCGCACCCGCTGTGGTCGCGCTACCATGTGCCCGACGAACAGGGGCGCATTGTCATGGCTCTCAGGGCGCTGCTGCTCGTAGGGCATGGCCGCCGCATCCTGGTCGATTGCGGCATCGGCAGGCGTTTCAGCGATAAGCAGCAAAAGATATACCGACATTTGCAAAACGAGGGCGGTATTGCCGGCGCGCTCGCGCGCTTGGGCTTTGCGACGGATGACATTACCGACGTGATCGCAACCCACCTGCACTTCGATCACGTGGGCGGCATGCTGACCCGTGAGGACGACGGCGGCTTGCGGCCTACTTTTTCAAAAGCCCGCGTGCACGTTCAGGAAGAGTGCTTCAAATGGGCCGTGCATCCTTCCGCCTGGGACGGCGGCAGCTTTTTCGGCGGCGACTTCGCCGTCTGGGAGCGGGAGTTCGACCTGCGTCTGGCCCACGGCGATTGCGAGATTGCGCCCGGTGTGCGGGCAAAGGTCGTCGGCGGCCACACCCCCGGCCAGCAGATCGTGGTCGTCGAGGAGGGCCCCGGTGCGCTGGTCTACTGCGCCGACCTGGTTCCCACGGCTGCACACATAAGGCTGCCCTATATCATGGCCTACGATCAGCGCCCGCTTTTGACGCTGGAAGAAAAGAAGGTGCTCCTGGCCCGGGCCTTGGAAGAAAACTGGGTGCTCTTCTTCGAGCACGATCCAAAAGTGACCGCCTGTCGCCTCGAAGAAAAGAACGGCGCGGTCGTCGCCGGCGCGGCGGTGTGTCTCAACCTTCCAGCCAAGGCCGGGAAATAACCGCATTGTAAACATTCAGTCCCGGGCCGGCCGCAGTGGGTCCGGGTTCGCATCGGTTCGCGACAGTCGCCGGTGTCGATTGACATGTTTACCACGTGGAGCGAGTATGACGGTACATGTCGTGTCATGAATTAGATACCGGATGAGGAGAGGCCAATGTTCAGAAAGATGATTCCATTGTTTCTGATGTGTTCGGCGGCGGCCGCCATGGGCTGCAGCCAGACCGATCTCTCACAACGCCCCAAGCGCCCGGCGCACATAGACTACACCCAGTCGGGCATCATCAACGGGTCGTTGGATACCACCCACCAGGCGGTGGTGGCGGTACTTGCCAGCGACGGCGCCTGCTCGGGCACCATCATCGAGAAGAACGGCGGCAACCTTTTTGTGCTGACGGCGGCCCACTGCGTGACGATGATGACGCCACAGTGGGTGGTACAGGGAAACGACTACTACAGCGGCTCCGCCATCGTGTACAACGTGGCCGACTACGAGGCGCGCCCGGGATACTCGGGCGGCGATCTCGACTTCGGCATGATCCGGGCAGTGGGCGCCGGGTCTTCGACCCCTGTCATCCCGGCCTTGACCCCGGCCCAGGACAATCTGGCCAGCGGCACCCAGGTGAACCACGTCGGCTATGGGTTGACCTCGTATCCCAACGGCGACACGACTCAGCGGCACTACATCATAGGCCCGCTGGCCGGAGTGGACCCCATCACCATCTGGTACGACGAGGACACGGGAGGCCCCTGTTCGGGCGATAGCGGCGGGCCGCAGCTTACTCTCGGCACCGAGCGGGTGGGCGGTGTGACCTCCTACGGCGACCAGAATTGCGCAGTCTACGGTGTCAGCGGACGGGTCTCGGCCGTCTACGATTCGTTCATCCGGCCCTATATTGACGGCACGCCGGTCACCATGACCTGCGACGAGTGCTTCTCGGCCGTCACCAGCGGACAGGGCGCCTGCATGACCGAGGTCAACGCCTGTTTCAATGACACCGACTGCGACGCCATGCTGGAGTGTTTCGGCCACTGTTCGAACGGCGACCAGGCCTGTTACCAGACATGCGCAGACCAGCACCCAAGCGGCCTGCAGATCTACTATGCCATATACGATTGCGTCTGTGAGACAGGCTGCGTCGACGAATGCGCCGACGACCCGATGTGCCAGACCACGCTCAAGCCGCTGGGCGAAGCCTGCGGCGACGGAAGCGAGTGCGACAGCACCTTCTGCACCGACGGTGTCTGCTGCGAGAGCGCTTGCTCCGGGCAGTGCCAGGCTTGCGATGTTTCGGGCGACCTGGGTTACTGCGACCCGGTCACCGGCGACCCGCACGGCACACGCCCGGCCTGTACAAGCGACGGCAGCGCCTGCGACGGCGCCTGCGACGGAACGTTGACCACGGCCTGTGCCTACCCGGGTGCCGGCACCCAGTGCCGGACGGCTTCCTGCGCTGTGGGCACAGCGACGCTGCCGGCGGAGTGCAGCGGCACGGGTGCCTGCCCGGCCGTACAGACAATCGACTGCGCGCCGTTCTCCTGTGACGGCGATCACTGCGGCGGCGGCTGCAGCGTAGACAATGACTGCCCGGCGGGATACTTCTGCGCGGGCGGCGTGTGCACCTTGAAGCTGGTCGACGGCGAGGCTTGCTCGGGCTCGAACCAGTGCCAGGCGGGCCACTGCACGGACGGGGTTTGTTGCGACGACGCCTGCGCCGGGCAGTGCCAGGCTTGCGATGTGACCGGTCACCTCGGGCAGTGTTCGCCGGTCAGCGGCGTGCCCCATGGCTCGCGAGCGGCCTGTACAACCGACGGGTCTGTCTGCGGCGGAGCCTGCGACGGAACGTTGACCACGGCCTGCGCCTATCCGGGCGCCGGCAGCCAGTGCCGGGCGCCGGCCTGTTCGAACGGTACGGCCACGCTGGGAACGGGCTGTGACGGGGCCGGCTCGTGTCCCGCCGTGCAGACGGTAAGCTGTGCGCCCTATGCATGCGAGGGCGATCACTGCGCCGGAAGTTGCGCCACCGACAACGACTGTCCATCCGGCTACTACTGCGCAGCCGGGGTCTGCGAGCAGAAGCTCGCAAACGGTTCGACATGCTCGGGCGGCAACCAGTGTTTGACGGCGCGCTGCATCGACGGAGTCTGCTGCGACACGGGCTGTGTCGGCCAGTGCGAGGCCTGCGACCTGGCCGGGCACCTGGGAAGCTGCACGCCGGTGATTGGTGTCCCGCACGGCGCGAGACAGGCCTGTGCCACGGACGGCTCGGCCTGTGCCGGCGCCTGTAACGGCATCGATGGCGCAAGCTGCGCCTACCCGGGAAACGATACGGTGTGCCGGCCGGCGTCCTGTTCGCTTGGAGTGGCGGTGGTCGAGGCGCGCTGCATGGGAGTTGGCGCCTGCCCGGCTGAGCAAACGGTGAACTGTGCTCCCTATAACTGTTCGGGCGCCCAGTGCGCGGGCGGATGCGTCGCCGACTTCGAGTGCGGCGAGGGTTACTTCTGCAGTGCCGGTATGTGCCTGCAGACATTCGAGGAAGGTCACGCTTGTGGAGGTGACGAACAGTGCGATAGCGGCTTCTGCACCGACGGGGTGTGTTGTCTAAGCGCCTGTGACGGCCAGTGCGAAGCCTGTGACATCGCGGGCTCGCTCGGAAGCTGCGGCCCGGTGAGCGGATCGCCGCGCGGAGGCAGGGCGGTCTGCCTGGGAGTTGGAAACTGCAAGGGGGTGTGCGACGGCATTATCGCCACTGCCTGTGTCTATCCAGGGGAAGAGACCCAGTGCTCGGTAGCGAGTTGCTCGGCCGGTATACAGACCGAGGCCGCCTTCTGCGACGGTGTCGGAGCCTGCGGGCAGGCCGGCCGGACGTCGTGCGGCGACTACGCCTGCGGGCAGGATGCCTGCCTGACAACCTGCCAGACGGATGCGGAGTGCGCCGCCGGAAAGATCTGCAGCGAGGGCGCATGTCTGGACGATGGCGGCAGCCAGAATTCGGGCGGTTGCAGCACGACGGGCGGAGCAACAGGCTCGGGCCTTTTGATACTGACGCTTTTGGGTCTGGCGTTGGCTGGTAGGCGCGGGAGGGAACGCTGACAGGTCAGCCGGCAAGCAACGCCCGACGCGCGATAATCGCTGCCTTCCTGGCCAACCTGGGCATCGCGATAGCCAAGCTTATCGGTTTCTTCTTCACCGGGGCGGCCTCGATGTTGGCCGAGTCGATCCACTCGGTGGCGGACACGGCCAACGAGGGGCTCTTGCTTCTGGGCGGAGTGCTATCGCGCCGCCGCGAGACCGTGGAGCATCCTTTTGGTTACGGGCGCGAGAGGTATTTCTGGGCTTTCGTGGTGGCTTTAGTGATCTTCTCGATGGGCTCGGTGTTCGCCGTCTACGAGGGTGTGGACAAGTTGATCGAGCCGCACCGGCTCAAGTCGCCGATCTGGGCGGTGGGCATCCTGCTGGTGGCCATGTTGCTGGAGGCCTGGTCGCTGAGGACGGCGGCGCAGGAGTCGAACCGTGCGCGCGGCAACCTGGGTTGGTGGGCGTTCATCCGCCGTTCGAAGATTCCCGAGTTGCCGGTGGTGTTGCTCGAGGACCTGGGCGCGCTGGTCGGGTTGCTCCTGGCGCTTGCCGGGGTAGGCCTGGCGACATTTACCGGCGATCCCCGTTTCGACGCCATGGGCTCGCTGGCCATCGGGGTGCTGCTGTTCGCCATAGCCGTGGTATTGGCGATTGAGATGCGCTCGCTCTTGATTGGCGAGTCTGCCTCGCGCAAGGTGATAAACTCGCTGCGCGCGACGATAGAGAGCCATCCCCCGGTACGCCGGCTGATCCACATGCGCACCGAGCACATCGGGCCCGAGGAGTTGCTGGTGGCGGTCAAGGTGGAGTTCGACCGCGAACTGGGTTTCGATGGAGTCTGTTCCGCGATAAACGCCATGGAAGTAGTCATACGCCAGGCGGTGCCGATAGCCAGGGTGATCTACATAGAGCCCGACATCTATCGTCCCGCCAGGGAGGACGAGCCCCCCGACATGAGCGGCGTCGGACCGGGCGAGCAGGATGCCGAAGGCCAGGAGTAGGAGCGCAAGGGGGTCACGTCTCATTCCCGGACTCTAGCGACTTTGGCCGTGTCCGGTTTTCCCGGCCACGGGTGTCCGAATTCAGGACACCCGGTCATTGATAACTGGTTGAGATTACGGGCTAGCCCGGCTGGCACGTTCATTGCTTTGCTATTCGACTATGCATGCAAGAAAGATGAAAGGAGGCTTGACAGAAGATACGAAAAGAGCGAATTTCGAGAAAGTTTTTTCGAGAAAATTGTTAATTAGGGTGGCACCGGGAGGTTTCTGGGGATCGGCCTTTTGCGACACCCTGTAGTGACGAAGGAGGACGAAAATGAAGAAACTGACATCGATTACCTTGGTCTTTCTTGCCGGCGCCTGGTTTTCCGCCTGCGCGGGATCTTCAACCACAACCAGTTGCGCCGACAATAACGATTGCGTCGCGGGCTACCTATGCGACCATGGCAATTGCAAGCAGCACGACCCCGTACGGATTACCACCGAAAGCTTGCCGAATGCCACCATCGACGCCGAGTACAATTTCACCGCTGAAGCATCCGACGGAGTTGGATCTTACGAGTGGTCGCTCGGCGAACATCCCAGCTGGCTCGGCATCAACGCCGGAACGGGCGCGCTGAGCGGCACCCCGATCGAGGCGGCCAGCGGGCTGACCGTCAAGATTCATGTCCAGGACGCCTCCGAGGGCCGCGACAGCACCGCCGATAAAAGCTTTACCCTTGACGTTTCGGTCTGCGTCGAGGGCGATACATCGATCTGCCACGAAGTCCAGGACGACAAGTGCATGGAGGGCCGCAAGAACTGCACGGGCGGCCAGTGGGGTTCGTGCATGAACCTCGAGTACTCGACCGACCTGGACTACTGCGGTGCCGGCTGTGAGGCCTGCGACAGGGACGTGGCGGATAGTTGTCTGCACGGCGCCTGTTCCTGCGGCGACTATGCGGCCTGCGAGGGTGCCGATATCTGCTGTGATAGTGATTGTCTCGACGGCAACAGCGATGCCGAAAACTGCGGCGCCTGTGGCCTGAAGTGTGCAGACGGTATGCAAAATGCCTCCAACCCGCACTGCACAGACGGCGTCTGCACCCATGATGCCTGTACGGCGGGCTTTCTCGACTGCGACGCGGACACCGCCAACGGCTGCGAGACCGTGCAGAGCACCCAGATCTGCGGTACCTGCGACACCGATTGCACACAGCAGATGCTGCACGTGGGCGCGAGCGAGTGCGTCGATGGAGCCGGCGGCGGACAATGTGACTACACCGGCGACGGCACGCAGGGCGAGGGCTGCGACTTCGGTTTCCTCGACTGCGACGGCGATCGCAGCAATGGATGCGAGACGGCTATCTCAGAGGAAAACGAGGACAACTGCGGCTCGTGCGGCAATGTCTGTCCGGCCAAGTGCAAGGTGCACCCTGACGGCGATCACTACTACTGTGCTTGCACGCAAAACTCAGAGTGCGGCTCCGACGGCCAGTGCTGCGACGGCGCCTGTGTGGGCCTGTTCGATCCGTCTCATTGTGGAAGCTGTGACAACGACTGCGCCCCTCAGTTGGCAAATACAACGGACGTCCTGTGCAATCAGGGGACCTGCGACTATACTTCCTGCGCCCAGGGATATCTCGATTGTGACTCCGATCGCTCCAACGGTTGCGAGACGTCCTTCTCCAACGACGACTGCGGGTTGTGCGGGTTTTCCTGCGGTGCCAACGCCTTCTGCGACGTGGGAAGCTGCGCCTGTGAGGCCGACTTCGGCAACTGCCTTGATGGATTCGCAGACGGGTGCGAGACAGACCTGCGGGTCAGCAAGTATCATTGCGGCGCCTGCGATATCAACTGCGATGACCTGGTTGACCATGTTCAGGACAAACTGTGTGTCGATTCACTCTGCGATTTCACGGATTGCCTGCCGGGTTTCCTGTCCTGCGATGACGATCGCACCAATGGATGCGAGGAAAACATCTGGGCGGTGGACGCCTGCGGTTCGGGTTGCCAGGGCAGGGTCGACTGCAGCATCCAGGTGCAAAACAGCGATGACCCGATCTGCACCAGCGGCAATTGCGACTTTGGAAGCTGCCAGCATGGATATGGCGACTGCGATCAAGATCGAACCAACGGCTGCGAATACGATATCCATCAAACTACGAGTTGCGGGCCCAACTGCAATCAGCTGGTGGATTGCACGGTGCAGACACAGCACGCATCGCAAATATCTTGTTCGGATGGATCGTGTGATTACAGTCACTGCGGCTTTGCCTCTAATTTCTCTGCCTGGGCTGACTGTGACGGTGACAGGACAAACGGCTGCGAGGAGCAGATCCGCGCGACCGACAACTGCGGGACCACTTGTGATAACACGGTTGACTGCAACGTACAGGTTCTAAACGCTGGCGGCACGCTTTGTTTTGGGGGATCGTGCGATTATGATTTCTGCCTCTCCCCTAGTGGCCATAACAATGCTGACTGTGATGGTGACAGGACGAATGGCTGCGAGGTCGATCTCTATACCGACAAATGGAATTGCGGTTCGTGCGGCCACCCCTGCACGGTCATGCAAACGTGCGTCAACGGCGTCTGCAGCTAGGTAAGTACCGGTTTCAAAACCTCCCCACCCAGACGATTCCCGCGCCGTTGGGGCCGACGCTCGGTACCAGGCTCGACTCCGTGAAGATCTCTTTCGGCCTGTATGTCAAAGGCGCGATGATGGCGGTCAGCGCGGCGCCGCCGGCCAGGACGTAGCTGGTTATGGCCACACCCAGGCAGGCGTTGGCGTTTTGCTTGGCCGCGTCCTTTCCCTTTTCCGTCACCGCTTTTGTAAAATCCCGCATGTAGCCTTCGTAGCCCAGGGTCGTGCCCAGCCCCACTCCCAGCATGACACCGGCGGCTATGGTGTAGGGCCACCAGGATCTGTACCAGGGACGCGCTGCGTATTGCACCGGCAGTTCGGGTAGCTGCTGTTCGGCAGGCTCCGGCCGGGCCGTTTCCTTCGGCAACGCGCGCGCCTCGATGGGCGGCTTGGCCTTGCCGGTCACTAAAAAGCCGGACAGGTCGGCGGCGTAGGCGGCTACCTCTTCGGGCCCGGAACCCGCGTACTCGAGCCAACCCTCGCGCAACTTGCGTCCCCGCTCTAGGTCTACCAGGGAGGCCGCCAGGTAGGCGCGTCCCTTCTCGGTGCGGCGCCTGACCGCCACCAGGTAGCGCAGCCCCAGCCGTTCGCCCAGCCAGGGCCACCACTGAGCCGGCAGCTTGTCGGCGCCGGCCGGCAGGCGCACGCACGGGTAGGCCAGGTCTAGCGCCAGGGCGCCCTCGAACGAAAGCTGAAAGCGAACACGTACAGGCTGCTCGCCGACCTCTACCCAGCGCTGTGCGCCGCCCGTCTTCGGGTGCAACACCTGCAGGTGGTAGCGCCCCTGGGGATAACTGCCGATGAAAGGCGTCTTGGCTATCCTCTGGCCGTCGAGCAGGATCTCGGCCCCGGGCGGATCGCTCTCCACCGCCAACTGCCCCTGCGGCAGGCCGCCTAAGCGCTTTCTGGCTTTGTCCCAAAGCCGGATGGTCTTGGGTGAATAGTCGCGCCGGCTGAGCTTCATCTCCGGCCGCGTGCGTAGTACCACGGCGAAGCATTGCAGCGCCTGATCTTCCTTCTTCAACCCGGCCAGGCTGATGCCCTGGAATATCTTGGTCTTGATCCACAGCCGCCAGCGCTCGGCGGTTACAGGCAGGTGGGCTATCCCGTCTTTTACACGTTCCAAGGTGGCAAGCGCCTTGCCGTACTGGAAACTGTACGACTGCAGGTAACCCTGCTGGAAGATGCCTTCCAGGCGCTCAAGGTTTTCCTCCGCAGGACCTGACTGCCCGCCGCCCGAAAGCAGCTTGGCGGTGCGTCCGGGCGTGAGCACCTCGACTTTTCCGCCGCCGGCCAGCTTGTGCTGCACGGCTTGGGCCAAGCGCGCCAACAGGTCGTCTTCGTGACCGTCGATCAACGCCAGCACGGTAAGCGGTCCCTTGACATCGTTGTCGGCCGGCGCCCGCGCCGGCGCCTGGACGGGCGCCAGCGCGCAGGCGCACAACAAGAGCGGCAGCGTGAACGATCGGGCCGGCTTGACCTTGGCAGGCTTCGTCATTCGCTCAGAACCGGAATGTGGCGTCAATGGCCAGGCCTCCGGGAAGGGGGGACAAGCCGAAGCCGAAAGCCGCCCCTGCCGCGGGCGCGGGTTCGGCCGAGGCCAGGTCGATCACGGCGATCAGCCCGGCCGCCAGCAGCCCGGCGCCTCCCAGGCCGTAGACCACGTAGGCCTGCAGGTAGCGCGAGTCGGCCTTGTCCTGGTACGAGTCGCCGCAGGTCAGGCCTCCTTCGCGACAGTTGTCGGCGCTCTGCTGCGCCACGTTCGCGCTGTGGTGCAGTATACCGGCTACCACCATGGCGACGGCCCCGGCCCCGGTCGCGGTCCAGAAGGGCCAGTCGCGGTAGAACGGCCGGGCCTGGCCGGCGATGGCAATTCGGGGCAGAAGGGCCACCAAGCGTACCGCCTTGCCGACAGGCACACCTACCGTCCGCGAGAATGGTTCGTGACCGGGCTTCTTTATCTCGACAAGATGCTCGCCGGCCGCGATGGCGGCCAGCGGGCCCACCAGGGGAGTCACTCCCATCTTCTTGCCGTCGATCAGCACCTCGGCCCCGCTGACCGAGGTCTCGAGTTCGATCGAGCCCTTGTAGCGCTCGGGCTCGAACATGGCAATGGTCAGCTCATTGATTTTGCCGGCCGAGGGAACGCCGTTGCTGCCCACGCTCGCCGAGCAGATTACCTTCTTTGCGCCGACATCGACCAGCACCAGGTGGGTGCGGGTGCGCCCGGAGCGCAGCCCGACCTCTCCGGCGATGACGAACCTGGCCCCGGCCGCACTGCCCAGGCCGGCCAGGCACTCGGCCCCGGTTCCGCAGCGCAGGTATTTTTCGTTGCCCTCGACCAGCAGCACCGAGTCCATGGTTACCCCGTTCATCAGGGCGCCAGCGCGTTCTTTCTGAAAATAGATCCTGACCGCCTTTTCCACCCGGGCAACCAGTTCGGGAGTGGCTCCACCCGAGGGGGTGAAGTGCCACATCATGTGGGTCCAGCCCCCGGAGCCGCCCTCCGGCGCGGCCGTGGCCGGGTTGCCGGGCAAAACAATGACGGACAAGATGATGATCGGCAGACAACGCATGGAATCGTGACCCTCCCGCAGCTTGTTTATCTCACGGCCGGATGGCTGTCAACATTGTATCCAGGTGATCTCAGTAGAAGTTCTGCGTGTTCCAGGTGTCCTCGTAGCCGATCCCGATAGATGAGAAGCCACAACGCATGATGTTGCAGTGGTGTGACAGATCGGGGCAGGGCGGTTCGTTCGAGCCGTTCATGTACAGGTTAATCTCGCAGGGCGGATCGCAGCCGTGGGCGCAGTTTTGTCCCCAGGGAAAATCGGCGTGGAACAATCCTCCCTGGGCTCGAACCACGAGTCGTTCTGTCCGTCGTTGTCGTAGTCGTAGTCGATAGTGCCGCCTACGCAAATCTGCCCGGTGGGCACGCAGTCGAGCCCGTCGATCGTCGAAGGCGTGTATCCGGCTTCGCATGCACAGACCGGACCGTCGCTCCAGGTGATTAAGCTCCCGCGACCCGAGCAAGTCTGACCGTCGTCATGTCCCGCGTCCCAGCCGTCGCTTCCGGGATCAGAGCCTGTATCAGAGCCGGGATCCGACCCGGAATCTCCGGCCGGGTCCGCACCGTCATTGCCACCATCAAGAGCATCGATTCCATGGCCGGCATCCTGAGCGTCGGAGTCAAGTTGGATGATCCCCGTGCAGCCGCAAGCAAGGAGCGTAAGCAAAGCAAGGCAATAAAAATGCAACCAGCGCAAAAGAGCCTCCAACGAAGCGCACCAATTCTACCACATGAGCGGCACGATCTCGACCAACGACCGCCTTTGACCGCATTTGACATTGATGATACTGATGATCACCCGGAGGTGACCGATGAACGTTCCCGAAAGAATCGCGGCCCTGCGCAAACTCATGACCGAAGTTGGCCTGCAGGCCTACGTCGTTCCCAGCGCCGACCCGCACCAGAGCGAGTACGTGGCCCGATGCTTCAGGCGCAGGTCGTTCGTGTCCGGCTTCACCGGTTCGGCGGGCACGCTCGCAGTTTGCGCCGACAAGGCCGGCCTGTGGACCGACTCGCGCTACTTCGTGCAAGCTTCTCGACAACTCGAGGGTAGCGGCATCGAGCTTTACAAGCTGGGCGAGCCCGGGGTGCCTGAACTGGAAAACTGGCTGGCAACCGAGCTGGGTGCCGACGGCAGAGTCGGGCTCGACCCGCGCCTTTTCTCGCTGACCTCCTTCGAGAAACTCACTCAGGCACTCGAGCCCGCCGGCGTCGAGATCGTAAAAGTCGATGACAATCTGGTCGATCGCGTCTGGGGGGCCGAGCGCCCGGTGCCGCCGGCCGGCGAGATCCGCGTTCATCCGAGTGACTACGCGGGCGAACCTTCCGGGGCGAAGATCGAAAGGCTGCGCGCGGCGCTCGCTGAGCGTGCCTCCGCAGCCCACGTAGTCTGCGCCCTGGACGAGATCGCCTGGTTGTTCAACCTGCGCGGCGCGGACGTGTCTTTCAACCCGGTCTTCATCGCCTATGCCGTGGTCGAAAAAGAGGGGGCCTCCCTGTTCGTCGACGAAGGCAAGCTTTCACCCGAGGCTCGCCAGGCGCTCGGTGACTACGTTACGGTCAAACCGTATTCCGAAATCGAAAAGGCCCTTTCCGGCCTGGGTCAGACCGGCGCGCGGGTGTGGCTCGATCCGGCCACTTGTTCCCGCTGGGTCGCAAACCGCCTGTCAGGTGCCGGCGCCGAGTTGATCCGCGAGACCGGGCCGCTGCCGGCCTGGAAGGCAAAGAAGAACGCCGCCGAGATTGCCGGCTTTCGCGCGGCCCACCTGCGCGAGGGCGAGAGCCTGGTCAGGCTGCTGGCCTGGTTGCACGAATCTTCCGCGGCAGCAAGTGAAAAGGACGTTGTCGACAAGATCGAGGAGATCCGCGGAGGCTTTTCGGAATACATCGGTCCCAGCTTCGAGACCATAGCGGCCTGCGGGCCCAACGGCGCCATCGTTCACTACGGCGTTACGCCCGAGAGCAACCGGGAGCTTGGGTCCGGCGAGATATTGTTGGTCGACACCGGCGGCCAATACGTAGACGGCACAACCGACGCAACGCGCACAATGGCGCTCGGGAGTCCGAGCGCCGAGCAACGCCGGGCCTACACCGCCGTGCTCAAGGGTCACCTGCTACTTTCGCGCAGTCGCTTCCTGGCAGGGGCCGACGGCTATCAACTGGACGTCTTGGCGCGCGCGCCGCTCTGGGCTGCCGGCCTGCACTACGGCCACGGCACGGGACACGGGGTGGGCGCGGCACTGTGCGTGCACGAGGGGCCATTCAGCGTATCGATGCGCAAGGTGCTGGTGCCGCTGGAGGCCGGTAATGTTCTGTCGATAGAGCCGGGTTACTATAAAGAGGACGCCTTCGGCATACGTATTGAGAACCTGGCCCTGGTTGCAGAGCGTGAGCAGACCGATTCGGGCACTTTCCTGAGTTTCGAAACCCTGACGCTGGCTCCCTACGAGCGCGACTTGATAGAAATCGACGGCTTGTCTCCGGAAGACATCGAGCAGATAAACGACTATCACCAGAGAGTCTACGAAGAACTTGCCTCCAGGTTGGACGAACAGACAAAAACCTGGCTACGAAAGGCGACCCGCCCGCTATGAAAAAATCGGTGTCCGGGTGCAGATTGATTCCAGATCTTTCACAGGCTTGCCACGTCCATAGCAGATATGACCGTAAACCCCAGGAGGGATAAAAACATGAAAAAGTCAACAATTCTGACACTATTGGCAATAATAGCCGTTGCGCTGGCGGCGCCGTCGGCCTCTGCCGTCGGCCTGCTGATTCCCACCGACCGCTCGTTGAGCCCGCTGGGCATCAAATATCACCGGGCAAGTGTGAAAATAAAAGACCGCGTGGCGGTCACCCATGTCGATCAGGTTTTTTACAACAAGACCAACCGGGTGCTCGAAGCCACCTACATCTTTCCGTTGCCCAAGGGGGCCACGGTCTCCGACTTCTACCTGTACATCAACGGCAAGCGCACCAAGGGCGAGATCCTGGAGAAGAACCGGGCGCGCAACATCTACGAAGGGATAGTCAGGCGCATGCGCGACCCGGGGCTGCTCGAATACCTGGGCCGCGATCTCTTCAAGTGCCGCGTCTACCCTGTGCCCCGCAATGGCGAACAGCGCATCGAGATCGAGTTCAGCCAGATCATGCCCTACCAGGGCGGCATCACCAAGTACTCATACCCGATGCGCACCGATCGCACCTCGGCCCGGACGATGAAAGACTTCACCCTGTCGGTTGAGATCCAGTCCAAGACCGCCATCAAGACCATCTACTCGCCGACCCACAAGATCTACAGCCGCAAGCGGGACGATCATCATGCCACGGCCGGCTTCGAAACCATGGCCGCCACCCTCGACCGCGATTTCGAGATGTTCTACACCGTTTCCGACAAGGACGTCGGGTTGAACCTGCTGACCTACCGCGAGCCGGGCGAGCCCGGCTTCTTCATGCTGATGGCCTCGCCCAAGAGCGAGTTCCGCGAGCGCGAGATCATCGGCAAGCGGATATCTTTCGTGATCGACACTTCGGGATCGATGGCCGGGGCCAAGATGCGCCACGCCAAGAAGGCCATCAAGTACTGCCTGCAGAGACTGAACCCCGACGACCTGTTCAACGTGATCCGTTTTTCGACAGACGTCGAGGCCTTCGTCAAGAAGCCCGTCTCGGCCGGCAAGGACAACGTCCAGCGGGCGCTCAACTTCGTCGATCACATGGAGGCCGCCGGCGGCACGGCCATAGACGAGGCGTTGGCCACCGCCTTGGCCGGGCACGTCAAGACCTCAGAGCCCAATATGATGGTCTTCATGACCGACGGGCATCCGACAGTGGGCGAGACCGGCCCGGCCAGGATCGTCAAGCACGCCGCCCGGGCCAACAAGGTGGCGGCCAAGATCTTCGTCTTCGGGGTTGGCGACGAGATCAACACCAAACTGCTCGACAAGGTCTCGGGCGGCAACCACGGCGATTCGACCTACGTCAAGCCCAACCAGGAGATCGAACACACCCTGGCCACTTTTTACGACAAGGTCAGCCACCCGGTTATGTCCGATGTCACACTCGACTTCGGTTCGATCCACGAGTACGACGTGTTGCCCAAGCACATTCCCGACCTGTTCAAGGGCGGCCAGGTGATCATGCTGGGGCGCTACCGCTCCAGCGGTCACAGCGCCTTGACGCTGAGCGGAAAGATGGGCGAAGGCTTTAAAAAGTTCGTCTTCGAGGGCAAGTTCCTGAAGAAAAATCGCGCCAACGACTTCATCCCGCGCCTGTGGGCCACGCGCAAAATAGGCTTCCTGCTCGACAACATCCGTCTCGGCGGCGAGCGCCG
Organism: uncultured Myxococcales bacterium; assembly: GCA_964640665.1. Lineage (GTDB taxonomy): Bacteria > Myxococcota > B64-G9 > B64-G9 > B64-G9 > DATKYQ01. Next base: position 39,207 of record CAZXHT010000025.1, on the reverse strand, counting down.
CGAACTGGTCAACGAGGTCGTCCGTCTTTCGAAGCGCTACGGCATCGTGACTCCCTACACCTCGTACCTTGTTACCGAGGACAACCGCAACATGGTCGCCCGCGAGCAGCGGCGCCCGAGCCCGCGTCCGATCATGAAGTCTCCCCCGCGGACCACTCGGCCGGGCTGGGGCATGGACGGTGCGGCACGCGGCGGATCGGCGGGGACTCCGATGTCTGCCCCCCAGGCCGAGGCAACCGCCACCAAGGGAGCTTACGACTCGGTGGCCGCCAATGCTCCGCGGCGCAAGGCCAAGGCGAGCATGCGCGTCTTCGCAGAGAAGAAGGAAATGGCCATGCAGGCCGAGAGCGGTGGAGAGGCTATCTCCATGGCCGACGCCGTCAAGGACATGAAGACCGCCCGGGCCCCTCGCGACGACGAGGACGAGGCCAGCGGCATCCGCTACGTCTCGGGACGGGCCTTCAGCTTCAAAGGCGGCGCCTGGACCGACTTGCGTTACAAGAGCGGCATGCGGCTGCTCAAGGTCAAGTACCTCTCGAGCGCCTACTTCCGGCTGATCGCTAAGTCGAGCTTCCTCAAGGAGGTCTTCACCCTGGGCCGGCGCGTGATCGTCGTGGTCGGCAAGAACAAGGCCATAGAGATCGGCACCTCGGGCAAAGAGACCATCAGCGACAGCGAGGCGCGCGAATTCTCCGCGCAATGAAGTGACGGCCGGATTCCCCTGCCCGGAATTTTTTAATCAACCACAAAGACGATCAATGAGCGCGTCGGCGGCGCGGATGCCGTCGATGGCCGACGAGACTATTCCGCCGGCGTAGCCGGAGCCTTCGCCGGCCGGATACAGACCGGCGCAGCCGGGGCTTGCGCCGTCGGGGCCGCGCAAGATTCTGACCGGGCTCGATGTGCGGGTCTCCAAGCCGATCACGGCGGCCCGGGGATGATCGAGCCCGCGCATCTTTTTGCAGAAGATCGCAAGTCCACCCCTGAGAGCATCAGAGAGCCAGTCGGGCATCAAAGCTCCGACGTCGGCCGCTGTCACCGCGGGACGGTAGTTGATCGCCGGGAGACGCGCGCTGCGCGCCCCGGGCGCACCGCGCATGAAATCGACAAGTCGCTGGGCCGGGGCGCGAAAGCCTCCACCTCCGGCGGCGAAGGCTGCCCGCTCGAGTTCTCGTTGAAAACGAATACCCGCCAGCGGATCGCCGCAGCCGCCGAAGTCGTCTGCGGAAACGGCGGCCACCACGCCGGCGTTGGCCTCACCCGAATCCCGGGCGCTCGTGCTCATGCCGTTGGTGGTAAGCCCGTCAGCCTCGGTCGGGGTGGGAATGACGGTTCCTCCCGGGCACATGCAAAAGGTGTAGACGCCGCGACCGGCGAATCTGGCGGTCAATCGATAGCCGGCCGGGCCAAGGCCCGGATGGTTGCCATACTGGATAGCGTCGATCAGCTCCTGCGGATGGGTCATGCGCAGGCCCACGGCGAAGGGTTTGGCCTGGATGGGCAGGCCAATCTCGTGCAAGCCTGCGAAAAGGTCACGCGCCGAATTGCCGGGCGCCAGCACGGCGCCCTCGCAGGCCAGCTTGCCGTCTTTGAGCACCAGCGCGCGCAGCTTGCCGGCCTGAAGCGACAGGTCGACAACCTTCGTTTCGAAGACGAACCTGCAGCCGTCGTCTTCGAGCCGTCCGTGCAGGTTGGCCAACACCTGCGGCCAGCGGTCGCTGCCCACGTGTGGTTGCGCGTCTACCAGGATCTCGTCGCGGCTGCCTGCGCCGCTGGCTTGCAGCACTTCAAGCACGTGGTGCACGGCCGGCTGATGCAGGCGGGTAAAGAGTTTTCCGTCCGAGTAGGCGCCCGCGCCGCCCAGTCCGAAATGGAAGTTGCTCTCGGCCTGGAATTGTCCGTGCTCGACAAGAGCGGCGATGTCCCCGTGGCGCGCGGCCAACCGGCGCCCCCTCTCGACCAGCAGCGGGCGCAGGCCGGCTTGGCATAAGCGCATGGCTGCGAACAGTCCGGCCGGCCCGGCGCCGACCACTGCGACATCCCTTTGACCGGCAACAGTCCGTGCGGGCGCAAGCGGCGAGGGCGGGCCGACCATATGGGTATGCGGGGGAAGAGGTTCGGGTGGACGGGAGAGCCTGGCGCGGATGCCGAGCACGAAGCGCGGTCTGCCGTGTCGCGAGTCGATCGAACGGCGCACGACACTGGCGTCGATCACCCGCTCGAGCGGCACGCCCAGGCGAGCCGCGGCCAGACGGGAGGGATCTTCATCCCGAGCCTCGATCGCCAGTTCGACACCGTCGAGTTGCAGTTCGCATTGCGCGTCGGATACCATCTCCAAGACATCATAATGCCAACGTGAGCCCGGTCACAAGCGCGCGCTCAGCACACTCCCAAAGACTCACACTGTTGTAATCCGAATACACTGTCGTACCTTGTAACCATTTGAATAACAGGCGTTATCCAGACGGCACGTATCTTGCGACCAGGTGCGTCAAGACGATGGAGGTGTCTGATGAAAAAGCGTCCGAGACACAAGCGCAGACTTACGGTCATCATCTTATTGAGCCTTGCGAACACTTTCTGCGCGACGATCGATCGCGGCCGATCGAAGTCATCGATCACCGCCGGCGCCGAATACGGGCTGGCCGGCAATCGCAGCTATGGTTGCGGGGGCGAGGTATTGAGCGAGCAGCGCCATCACCAGATCGGCGGCAAGGTCACTTATCGTTACGAGGACCAACACGGCCTGATAGCCCAGGCGGACGCCGGCGCCCTATTCGGTTCGCTGGCCAATCACTTCGGCTTCGAACCCACCAGGCGCGACTACTTCATGGGCTCCATCGGCGGGCTTATCGGTTACGATTTGAACTATCTGGGAGTGGATCTGGGCGCCGGAGTGCTGTTCGACGATCGCGGCCGGGCGTTGGCGGTGCCGCGTTTCAACCTGCGCCTGGGCTCCCTGAAGAACGCCTGGTTCGAGACGGGTATCGGGCCCCTGGATGCGCCCTTCGACGGGCGCCTGCTGTACGGCGGTGTCGGCCTGCGCGGTGACATTTTCCGCCTGAACTTCGGGGCGGCCTTCATCGGCCGCCCGCTGGTAAACCTGGATTGCGGCTACGACGAGATAACCATGGGCGAGTTGACCGACAACGGCCTCGATGTCGGCGGCTACGCCACCTTGACCCTGATGTTGGGTCACGGCATCGGCCTCGACCTGGGCGCCATAGCCGCCGAGAACTTCTCCGGCCGCCTCGGCCTGCGCATGGAATTCTAGTTTGAAGTTCCCCTTCAAATCTGTTAACACTCGGTCGCGCAGGTCTCCTTGACAATACTCGCCGGGCGATCCGACAATGAATTTGTAGCCGGAACAGCTGCCGAAGGAGAGCGGAAACTGAGATGATCGGACAAGAGAATCACGTGTCCTTGTTGTGCAGGGCCCGGAGTGCATTGCCTGCAGCCGTGTCCCTGCTGTGCCTGGGAATCCTGCTGCTGTCATGCTCATCCGATAAGGAGTGCACCTACGACACGGACTGCCCGGGAAACAAGAGTTGCATCGGTGGAAAATGCGTTACCCAATATCCCCTGGATTGCCCGGACCGTGAATGCGCCGATGGGTTCTTGTGCATCGACGATACATGCGTCGAGTCGGCCTGCATCGAGGTGAACTGCCCGGAAGATGAGGCCTGCGCCGGAGGGAATTGCTATCCAAAAGACTGTGAACTGAGGTCCTGTCCCGGGCTCGGCGAGGTGTGCATAGATGAAGATTGCCTGCCCGCAGACTGCATGGACATCGAGTGCCCCCAGGGTCAGCGCTGTGCCGTTGGAAATTGTTATCCAGTCGACTGCGAGACAAAGAACTGCCCCGGGTACGGAGAGGTGTGCATCGACGAGGAGTGTACGCAACGGACGTGTGTGGGCGTCACCTGCCCGGAGGGCCAGCGCTGCGCCAACGGCTACTGTTACCCTGAGAACTGCACCGAGGCCGGCTGTTTCGGAGAGGGCGAGGTGTGCGTCGACGGTGTGTGCCGGCGGATTTCGTGCTTGGGGGTAGACTGCCCGGAAGGCTACCGGTGCGCAAACGGCTGGTGCTACCCCGCGGATTGCGCCGGGGAGGACTGCTCGGATTTCGGGGAGGTGTGTTACGAGGGGAAGTGCGTTCCGGCCGATTGTGCGGGGGTCGTGTGTCCCGCTGGACAGCGTTGCGCTCACGGCGAATGCTTCCCGGAGAAGTGTGAGGATCTGACGTGTGAGGCCGACGAGGTTTGCTATGCCGGCCAATGCGTGAACTGGAACTGCGTGGGGAATAATTGCCCGGCCGAGCATAACTGCGTCGATGGCGAGTGTGTTCAGGTACACTGCCCCGAGCCTTGCACAATGGACAACCAGTGTAACACCGCGGACTGCGGCGGCGTCGAGATGACCTGCCTGTTCGACATGGGATTGGGCTCGCCGGCCTGGGGTGCGCAGGGCCAAACCTGTTCGGACGGCGACGCATGCACTATTGATGACACCTGCGATCAGGGGCTCTGCGTGGGAACCGGGTTGGTATGCGACGAACCTCCCGCGGACAAATGCGAGGTAGATGTGGCGGTGACCTACCCCTCTGTGGGCGAGTGTCAGGGTGGCGAGTGCCTGTACCAGGAGAGCCGGGAGACGTGTCCGGGTGGATGCCTGGACGGGCACTGCGAGGGGGACCCGTGCGACGGGATCGTGTGCGATTCTCATGAACACTGCGAGTCCGGGGACTGCGTATGCGATGACGGCTGGGCGGACTGCCAAGGCGCCACACCGGGCTGCGAGACCGAGCTATGGACGCTGGAAAACTGCACTGGCTGCGGGGACGCCTGCGAAGACGGAAATCCGTGCACGACCGACGTGTGCGATCCGGCGGAAGGGTGTAAATGGAATGCAAATGACGGTGCCGCCTGTGGTTCTTGGATTAGTTACTGCTCCAGCGCAAGTAATTGTGATACCCGGCAACACAAGAAGTACTGTGTTAGTGGTAGTTGTACGGGCGAGTGGCATGGTACTACCCAAGATGCAGGCAGTGGTGCTTGTAATGATCGGGTTTGTTCTTCAACGGACTACTGTAATGGTTTATACGCTTGGTATACCGGCAAAAAATGTTCGTCTACTGAAGGGTCTTGTTCTGTAGGTTACGGTGGTGGTTCCTGTTCTGCTTGCAATAACTGTAGTGACGGCTCCTGTAATGTACCCACAACTACCAATTGGGGCGCCGGTGGGACTGGATGCAGTGCAGCCAACCAGCGTTGTTACACAGGTGCATGTAAGACTTGTAGTAGTCCTGGTTATCTGGCTTCCGACGGTTGTAGTGGCTGCGCGGGACAGGGCGGAAATGTTTGTTGGCACTTTGAGACGGTAGCGTCAAAAGATTGCCATTACACCTGCCCCAGCTATGGTGGCTGCGTAGACGCCAACTGGAACGACAACACTTCATGCGCGGTGTGCAAACACTTTGAGCCAACAGCCTCATGTAATGCGGGGGGGGGGTCTGTGGGAGGCGCGTGTCCGTGTTGGTACGACAACCCTGCTGGAACAAACACTTGTAAATACTCTACATTTAATTGTCATCAAACCGGCAGTAACCCGCCTTGCGATCTTGGTGGCTGCTCAGCGGTAGCTAGGACATACCGATTGTGCGTCTGTCAATGGTAACGCGCCAGGGGTCTGGAGAGGCGGGTTATAGTATGAAGTCCGGCGACTGGAACGAAAGGACACAAGATGCCGGCTCTTGGATGGGAAAAACTCGAAGAAAAAGAGAGCTACCATTGCAGGATCTTCTCGATTCACAAACAGCGCTCGCGCTCGCTGCGCGACGGGCGTGAGCACGACTTCGATCTTCTCTACTCGCCCGACTGGGTCAACGTGGCGGCCGTGACCACGGCCGGCAACCTTTTGCTGATTCGCCAGTATCGCCACGGCAGCGGGGAGATCACCACCGAGATTCCCGGCGGCATGCTCGATGACGGAGAGAGCCCGCTCGAGGCCGCCAGGCGCGAGTTGTCCGAGGAGACCGGTTACACTACGGCGGAGTGGGAGCAGATCGGCATTGTCGAGCCGAACCCCGCCTTCCAGACCAACCGCACCTACACCTTCCTGGCCCGCGGCGCGACCCGCACGGGAGCCCAGCACCTGGACGCCAACGAGGATATCGAGGTTTTCGAGCACCCCCTGGGCAACATCTGGAGCCTGGTAGCCGGCGGGAAAATCAAGCACGCCCTGGTGTTGTGCGCCATGTTACACATGGTGCGTCACGGCGATCTCAGCCTGCCCGGGATGTGAGCCATGCGCGCGCGGGTCTTCCTCATCCCCTTCCTGCTGGTCGCGCCGGTCGCCGGCGCGGGTGATTTTCCGCCCGAGCATCTTCTCGGATCGCTCGAGGAAGGCGTCTCGCCCGACGTGCTGATTATCAAACAAGGCCGACCCGGAACCGTCGACATGGCTTACCAGCCGGTTCTTGAGCTCTATCCGCTTCTGAAGATGCCGGCCGCCTGGGAGGTGCGGGCCGAGTATATCCAGAAACGGATGATCAGTTACTTCGACTGGCGGGCGGTGGCCTACAGCCCGGTGGCGCTTCGGCGTGAGTTCAGCTTGAGAAGGGTGGCCGGCGGGCTGATCGTCTTGCAGGGTCTGGCCAGCCAGGACTTTCTGCGCATCGATCGCTGGATGATCGAGCCACGGCTGCGAGGCTACGAGGGATCGATGGTGACACCTGCCGAATGGACGGTCGAGGTTGGCGGTCGAAAAGGTCCGACCTACGACCTGGTAAGTTGGTTGACCGTCAACCGCGACGGGCGGCGCCTGGCCTACGCCGGCAAAAAGACCGATCGCTGGCAGGTGGTGCTGGACGGCAAGCCCGGCCCGGGATACGCGCGAGTGGACAAGCCGGTCTTCTCCCCCAATGGAAAGAGGTTCGCCTACTGCGCCATGAAGGGGATCAAGTGGCATGTCGTCACCGACGACGGGCACGAGGGGCCGGGCTTTGCCCAGGTGGGTTGGCCGGTCTTCGGCCCGGACGGCAAGTCATTGGCTTACGCGGTCGTGGACGGCACCACGCATCACGTTGTGCTCAACGGGGAAAAGGGCGAGGGCTACGACATGGTCGAGCGCCCGGTGATTGGAGCCGGTGGGAAGATGGCCTACGTGGCCGGAAACACGGGTGAGATGTTCGTGGTGCTGGGCAAGCGCGAGTTGCCGGCGCACCAGCATGTGAGATGGCCCACCTTCAGCGCCGACGGCAAATCTTTTGCCTACAGCGTCATGGACGGATCGGAGGGCTACATGGTGCTGGACGATAAACCCCGGCAGAAATTCGACCAGGTCGATTGGCCGGTCTTCGCGAACTGCGGCGGATCTTTGGCCTACCGTGCGCGGGAGGGGGTGAAGTGGATCATGGTTGTTGACGGCCGTTTCGACCGGCGCTTCGATCTGGTTGATCGGCCGATCTTCGGACCGCGTGGCAAGTTTGTGGCCTTCGCCGCCCAGAAGGATCAGAAATGGTTCGCGGCGGCGGGAAGCGAGGTAAGCGGGCCGTTCGACTGGGTGGGCCGGCTGCGCGTGAGTCCCGACGGCAAGCTGGTGGGTTTCGGCGCCCAGACGGGATCGCAGACATGGTGGAAGGTAATGCGGGTGGGAAAAAAGATGCCCTGATCGCACCCCGTGGTGCGAAGACGTCTATACACACAGCCCCATTCCTTGCAGTGCGTCAAGCGCCTGAAACACAAACACTCCCGCTCAGCGCCGGAGATTGGCGCGACTCTTGCTTACATCCCGGGTTGCATGGCAAGGGAAGGGAGGTTGGCGATGGCAAATTCAGGCTTCAAGGGAATGGCGGTGGTGAGCCCTTCGATGGTTCGCGGCATCTTCAACGAACTTTGCAGAAACGGATACAACGAACGGCAAATCGAGGCTCTTTCCGCAGAATTGGCCGAGATGGCCACGATGCGGCGCGAGCATAGAGAAGCCCAGAGCCTGTGGCGGCTGGCCAATCAGAATGCGGCGGGCGAACACGCGGACAACTCCGAGGACGGGTTGTTTGCGATCGGTTGTCCCGAAGGCTTTGAATCTCTCTGCCGGATGCTCGACCAACCGGTTCGGGCTGTTACAGCTGTAAGTTGACCTTTCTGATGTAGCGTTTGAATTCGTACATCCCGCCACCGGCCGAGACTACTTGCATGATGCCGTCGACATCTTCGGCGAGCACGCCCGACAGCCGGGACACGGGCGTTTGTTCGAACACCTCGGGCAGCATGGGAGTGGATGCGCCCAAAACAACCACATCGCGGCAGCAGCTCACGGCTGTCAGAAGCTCGTCGATTGTGTGATTGATGATCGCCGTGCCGGTGATCAGGGCGATTTGGCAGTTGGGCAATCGCTCCAGGGCCTCGCTCGCGGGCCTGATGTCGCCCCGGGGTTCGTCGATTCTCTCGAAGATGGTGAGCGAGGCCGCCTTTTGCCGGATGGAACCCGTAAGTGGTCTGAAGTTTCCGACCATACCGACGCGATCCTCCGGCAGGATGCTGAGTCGTTCGAGGATGTCTCCCGTCTGGTAGTCTGGGCCGGGTCGATTCGCCAAAGCGTTTGCACAGGCCAGGCCGAGGGCCGCCTCGATGGGGTCGGGTGAGGACAGGCGATCCAGGAGATCCGTGGCCGGGCGCCCGGCGACGGGATGCAGATTGTCGACCAGCGTGCAGCAGTGCTCGTCGCGGGGAAGGAAGGTGAGCGCTACGCCGGTACCGCCGTCCGTGAGTCTGACGGCAGTGTAGCCAAGCCCGATGCGCACCTCGGCGACGGAAGCCTCGGCGGCTCGCGGGGTGAGAACGCCGATGATGCGGGATGCTATCGACATGGCATGCCTTTCATGCTTGTGAAAATCGAGCCGCATTTTCTCTCAGGGAAAGAAGTATGCAAACAGTTTTTTTCGATTTGACTTTTCTCGATCTTTCGTATGTTGTGATTCCGGGTGGAGGGAGGAACGCAGCGACATGAAAAAGCTCCTTGTTGTCTTGGGGGCCGGTTTGCTCCTGCTGGCCGGCTGCAAGACGATGCACGTGTCCGGCGAGTGTCCAGAGGTGGCCAATCTGCGCTGCCTGACACGCAAGATCTGCAGCCCGGATCGCGAGCGCGGGTGTCTAAAATGCATCTGCGAGTCTCCCTGGGGATTAGACGACATCCAAAAGGACGACCTGCAACGCGGGCGCTCGCCGGACAACAGGCTGTAGGCGAACAAACATGGTTGACTATTTCCCGGGGCTGGGATAATAGCATTTCCCCCGGGGTCGATAGCCTGCGGGGTTTGCGGGAATTTTGAGGTTCCAGGAGACTTTTTTCAAAGCGAGGAGGTTTCTCATGGTGGTAAGAATGGCAATCAACGGGTTTGGGCGCATCGGGCGTTGCGTGACGCGGGCCATCTACCAGAACGGGCTGGCCGACAAGTTCGACTTGGTACACATCAACGATATCACCGACGACAAGACATTGGCCCACCTGCTTAGGTACGACTCCAACCACGGACGCTTCAAATTCGATGTCGGCGTCGAGCACGACAGCATCAACATCGGGGACAAGAAGGTAACTACCTCGGCCATCAAAGACCCGGCCGAGTTGCCCTGGAAAGAGAAGAAGATCGACGTAGTGCTCGAATGCACCGGCATTTTCCGTAGCGTCGAGACGGCAGGCAAGCACCTCGCCGCCGGCGCGCAGCGGGTGCTGCTCTCGGCGCCGCCCAAGACGAATGACATCCGGGCTTTCGTCTACGGCGTGAACCACAAGGAGTTCGATGCGGCCAGGGACAAGATCCTTTCCAATGCATCCTGCACCACCAACTGCCTGGCGCCGGTGGCCAAGGTGCTCGACGAGACTTTCGGCATCGAGCACGGGTTGATGACAACCATTCACTCCTACACCAACGACCAGCGCATCCTCGATCTGCCGCACTCCGATCTCAGGCGCGCCCGTTCGGCGGCCTCTTCGATCATCCCCACCACCACCGGGGCGGCCCGCGCGGTGGGCATGGTGCTGCCGTCGCTTGCGGGCAAGCTGGACGGCATCTCGTTGCGCGTGCCCACCCCCAACGTCTCGCTGGTCGATCTGGTCGCGGTGGTCAGGAAGCAGACCACGGCCGAAGAGGTCAACGCCGCCTTTGCCAAGGCCGCCGCCGGCGAACTCAAGGACATCCTGGGCTTCTGCGAGGAGCCGCTCGTGTCTATTGACTACAACGGAGATCCGCGCTCGTCGATCGTCGACGCCGACAACACGGCGGTCATGGCGGGCAACATGGTCAAGGTTCTTTCCTGGTACGACAACGAGTGGGCCTTCTCTTGCCGCATGCTGGACATGATCGAGTACATCGCGGGTTGACGGCATGGCCATCCGCTTCATCGAGGATCTGCCGATCGGCGGCCGGCGCACCTTCATCCGCGTCGACTTCAACGTGCCGCTCGAAGGCTCTAGTATAAGCGATGACACGCGGGTGCGCGCGGCGCTGCCCACCGTGCGCCACGCGGTGGCGCGCGGTGCGCGGGTGATCCTGGCCTCGCACCTGGGACGCCCCAATGGCAAGCGGGTGGACGGCCTGTGCCTCGAGCCGGTCGGCGCGCGCCTGGCCGAGTTGCTCGAACTGGAAGTGATCGCCGCCGACGACTGTGTCGGGGACGGGGCAAAAAAGCTTGCGACCGATCTGCGGGACGGACAGGTGTTGCTGCTCGAGAACCTTCGTTTCCATCCCGAGGAGAAGGCCAACGACCCGGCCTTTTCGAAGAAGCTCGCCGATTTGGCCGAGATATACATAAACGATGCCTTCGGCACGGCCCACCGGGCCCACGCCTCGATCTCCGGCATGGTCGGCTACTTCGAGGAAAAGGGAGTCGGCTACCTGATCCGCAAGGAACTCAGGTTTTTGGGCGAGACGCTCGGCAAGCCCGCCAGGCCGTTTCTGGCCGTGCTCGGCGGCGCCAAGGTATCGGACAAGATAGGTGTGATCGCGAGCCTGCTGACCAAGGCGGACGCCGTGCTGGTAGGCGGGGCGATGGCCTATACCTTTCTCAAGGCCCGCGGCGACGAAGTAGGGCAATCGCGTATCGAGAACGACAAGTTGCGCAAGGCGTCCGAGCTTCTCGATATGGCCCGCGAGCGCGACGTCGAGTTGCTCTTGCCGGTCGATCACGTCGTGGCCGCCGGCCCCGATGCCGAATCGGGTGAGCTGGTCGCCGGCGCGATTCCACCGAACAGGATGGGGCTGGACATCGGACCGCAGACAATCGAGCTTTTCGCCGAGCGCCTGCAGAAAGCCAAGACCGTATTCTGGAACGGACCCATGGGTGTCTTCGAGAAGGAACCTTTTGCGGAGGGCACTTTTGCAGTCGCCCGTGCACTGGCCGAGTCACAGGCCGTATCGATAGTCGGCGGCGGCGATTCGGCAGCGGCGGTCGCACAGGCCGGACTTTCGGACAGGATGTCGCACATCTCGACCGGGGGCGGGGCCAGCCTGGAGTTTGTGGAGGGCAAGGTGTTGCCGGGTATTGCCGCGCTCGAGTCATAGGACCGGGCGCAGGAGGGAGTTGTTATGAGAAAGCCGTTCATTGCCGGAAACTGGAAGATGAACCTCGACTCGCAGGCGGCGGCGGAACTTGCCGGCCGGATTCTCGAAGCTGCCGGGTCGCTGGATTCTGTAGACGTCGCAGTGGCGCCCGTGGCTACCTCGTTGCCGGCGGTGTTGGCAGTGCTTGCGGGCAGTAGCATCGGCGTCGCGGCGCAGAATTGCCACTGGGAGCAATCGGGCGCCTTCACCGGCGAGATCTCGGCAGAGATGGTAGCCGAGATCGGCTGTTCGCACGTGATAATCGGACACTCTGAGCGCCGCCAGTTCTTCGGCGAGACCGACGAGACCGTCAACAAGAAGCTCAAGGCCGCGTACAGGGCGCATCTTTCACCGATAGTCTGCATGGGCGAGACTCTCGAACAGCGCGAGGCGGGCGCCACCATGCAGGTGGTCTCCGGCCAGCTCGAGGGCGCGCTTAGCGAAATCACTCCCGAGCAGGTGCGCGGGCTGACGCTGGCCTACGAGCCGATTTGGGCTATCGGCACCGGCCGCACGGCCATGCCCGACCAGGCCCAGGAGGTGCATGCATTCCTCAGGGGCCGGCTGGCCAAGATGTATACCGAAGAGTTGGCCGGGGCGCTGCGCATCCAGTACGGCGGCAGCGTCAAGCCGTCCAACGTCCATGAACTGATGTCCCGGCCCGATATCGACGGCGCGCTTGTCGGCGGCGCAAGCTTGAAAGCCGAGAGTTTTGCGGGCATACTGAACTTTCAGGGTTGAGCTTCAACCGCGGCGCAAGGAGCAGAAGAAATGTATACCTTCTTGGTGATCGTTCACATCTTCGTCTCGCTGATTTTGATCATGGTGGTGTTGCTGCAGTCGGGCAAGGGCGCCAGCATGGGCGCCGCCTTCGGCGGCGGCGGCCAGACGATGTTCGGCTCCCGCGGGCAGGCCTCGTTTATAGAGAAGCTGACGGTAGGCGCGGCTGTGCTGTTCATGGTGCTATCGGTGGTGCTGGCCACGATGTCGGCCCGCAGCGGCTCAGACCTGGAAAGCGACCTACCGCCAGGAGTGGAAGCAGGCATGCTTCCGGATGAACAGAAGCCCGCGACCAAGGCTGAGCCTAAGCCGGCCGACGAGCCTGCCGCAAAACCCGCCGAAGCCTCGGCGAAGGCGGGAAGCCCCCCGGCAAAGCCAGACTCAAACAAGTAGACTCAAGGATTGCCGATCGGAACCTGTAAGCCGCTGGCGGTGGTTGTGGTGGGTGACTGGGGCACCTGGAACTTCTCGCCCTTCTTCAGCGTTATCACGGCCAGCTTCTCGAGGCCGGCGGTATGGACCGTGTCTATTACCTTTACCGACTCGCCGTAGTTGGCCTCGGGATCAATATTCAGAAAGATCGTCTTCTCGCGCCGGTTCTTGTAAATATCGATTAACTTCTTGCTCAGCTCGGCGCGGTTTACCTTGTTCTGGTTCAGGTAGACCGAGTTGTCCTTGGTGAAAGTCAAGACGACCTGATCCTGGGTTACATCGGGGGGCAGGTCGACTTCGGCCTTCTTGGGCACGTCGAGCCTGTGCTGCATCAGCATCATCGGGGTGACCACCATGAAGATGATCAACAACACCAACAGGATGTCGATCAGCGGGGTGACGTTCATGTCCGACGAGACACCCCTTTTTCCAACCTGCATGGACATGTGCTAACCCTTTTTATTGATTTCCTCGGTGGCCAGTTTAACCTGCTGAAAGCCGGCCTGGTGGCAGACTTCCATCACCTCGCGCACCGAACCGTAGTTGAGCCTTTTATCGCCCTTGAGGTAGATTTCCTTGGTGGGGTCCTTGCGCATCTCGTCCATCAGGCGCGTGGCCAGGTTCTTCTTTTCGACCGGGTTCTGGCCCAGGTAGACGTTGTAGGAGAAAGTCGCCCCGCGCTTGATGTACTCCACGGAGACGATCAGATCCTTGCCGGTGTCGTTTTCCTTCTCGGGCTGCGACACCAGGGGTAGCTGGACCGCCTTGCCCTTCTGCAGCATCGGGGTGACCACCATGAAGATGATCAGCAGAACCAGCATGACGTCTACCAGGGGCGTGACGTTGATCTCCGAGTTTAGTCCCTTGGTGTCAACCTGCATCGACATTGTCAGACACTCTCCGTTTGGAGTTCAGCCAGATTTAGGCCCTGGCGGCGGCCGGGGCGCCAGCCGTGGCCGGCGGTTGGGCAGCGGGCCGCTTCTCCTTCGTTTTCACAAGCACATCGAGAATCTCGATTGCGGACTCGTTGGTGTCCACCTGCAGGGTGTCCACCTGGCTGGTAAAGAAGTTGTAGAGCAGCACCGCGATGATGGCCACGCCGATACCGGCTCCGGTGGTCACCAGCGCCTCGGCGATGCCGGCCGAGACCGCGCCCAGGCCGCCGCTTCCCTCGGCCGCCATGCCCTGGAAAGAGTTGATGATGCCGAAAACCGTGCCGAACAAACCGACGAAGGGCGCTGTCGAGCCAACCGTGGCCAGGCCGGCCATGCCGCGCCGCAAGCCGGCCATCTCGCGGGCGCCCGATTTCTCGATGGCCCTGTTGACCGCGCCGAGTACATCGTAGCCCGGCGGGCTGCCCTTGGCGTCGCCCTCGATCATGCTGCCCTTGATGTACTCCATCAGTCCCGAGCGAATCACCTTGGCGATGTGGCTCTGCTTGAACTGTAAAGCCGCGTCGGCGGCCTCGCGGAACTTGCCCTGGGCGAGCAGATCCTGGATCAGCATGGCATAGGCCCGCGACTGCGCCTTGGCCTTGACAAAGACGATCATCCGCTCGATGGACACGGCCACGACGTAGATGGACATGACTCCAAGGATCGAGACCACCCCCTTGGCGATGAAACCCATCCGGGCCCACATCTCGGGTATGGTGAAATCCATGTTAACCTCCTGCCTGACTGTTTTGGCCTCCGGTTACTCGAGCTTGAACACGAATTTATAGACCGTGTAGGTGCCCACCGGACGGTTGTTGATCATGTGCGGGGAGAAACGCCAGGTTGCCAGAGACTCCCGCACCGCCTTTTCGAAGTGCTTATCAGTTTTCAGAAACTTCATTTCACCCACCCGGCCATCGGGAGTGATGAAGATCTTGACGATGATCGTCGACTCGAGACCGGCCGCCCTGGCGATGCGCGGATAGATCGGTTCGTGGCCCGAGACGCGCCGTTTTTTGATCACTTCCGGGGCCTGGTACTTGGGCGCCGGCGGCGGCGGAGCCGGCGCAGGCGGCGGCCCGCTCATCGCTCCGCCGATGACCCCGCCGACGACTCCACCGACGACTCCGCCCTCGACACCGCCCTCGACGCCATCGTCCGGGCCTTCCTCGGGCTCTTCGGGCTCGCGCGCGTTCTCCTGGGGGATTTCCCTGGGCGCCATGAACTCGGTGATCTTCGGCTGGGGCTTGGCCTCCTCGGTCTTGGGTTCCGCCTTGGGCTTCGATTTCTTCTTCGGCGGCGGCGGCGGCGGTGGCGGCGGCGGCAGGGAGGCGAAGTCGACGAAGGTGATCATCACCGGAGGTTGCGGGACGGCCTCGACATCCATGTAGTCCATGAAAAGGATCACCGCCAGTGCGATGCCGTGGAAAAACAGTGAAAACACCAATACGCTACCCAGGCGCTTGCCGCGTCCCTTGTGTTTCTCGGTAAAAGATTCAAACATATTCGCACCTCGCTTCGAATGTTTGCCCGCAGGCGGCCCTGGTATGCAAGCTCCGCCTCATTGGACGTTCGAAGCGGCCGGTTGGTTGCCGGCCGTAGAGGTTTCTTTCTTTTCGTCTTTGCCCGCCTCGGTCTTTTTCCGGGCCGCGGCCTTCTTCTTGCGCTCGCCCAGGATCTTGCCTGCTTCTACCCGCAGGTCGTAGGCCAGCTGGCCGTCCCAGGTGCGCGCCACCTCCTCGGTCTCGTATAGCATGCGCTTGAGGTAGAGCAGGTTTGCGTAAACCATGGCCTCGGCGTAACGCTCTTTGAGATCGATGGCGCGCCTGCAAGCCTCGATGCCCTGGTCGGTAAGCTTGATGCAGGCCACCGGCCCTTTTAATTTCTCGGGTTGGTAGTGCAAGAGATTCCAGGCGTAGGTGCCCACCTCGTAGAACAAGACAGCCTTCTTCTTTTGATCTTCCACAACCTCGGCCCGGCGCCAATACCAGTCGACGGCGTCCTGCACCAGGTTGCTTTTATCCGCGACTATGGCCAGGATCTTCATGGTTTCGATGTCGTCGGGTTTCTTTTCGAGGTCGGGCTGGAAGAACTTCACGGCGTCCTGGTAGCGCTTGCCGTCGATGAAAAGAGTGATCAGGTACTGGCGCGCCTCATGGTCCGCGGGGTTCTTCTCGAGCATCTTCAAGAAGATCTGCTGGGCGCGATCGGCGAGTTTCTTATCGTTGGGAGCGGCCGAGAGCAGGATCTTGATTAAAAACACCCGCGCGTTCTCGTCGTCGGGGTGCTTCTGAAGGTGCTTTTCGAATGCTTCGGCGGCCAGGGCCGCGGCGTTCTTGTCCTGCTCGGACTGCGAGGCCGGATCGTAGATGCTGAAATAGGCATAGCCCAGG
Source organism: uncultured Myxococcales bacterium (assembly GCA_964640665.1). GTDB lineage: Bacteria > Myxococcota > B64-G9 > B64-G9 > B64-G9 > DATKYQ01. The sequence continues at coordinate 23,068 of CAZXHT010000025.1, read as the reverse complement.
TTGAGGTAGATGTTGGGCATATCGGCATCGAGGGCGACGGCCTGCTTGTACTTCTCGATGGCGCCGCGGTAGTCAGATGTGTTGTAAAGCGCGTTGCCATCACGCGCGGCCTGACGAGCGTTGATGATGTCGACCACCCCGCAGGCACCCAGCTCGGCACTCAGGGCCGAAATGACGAGGACCATCAGGTAATGTCTTGGTGCCGGCATGGGGCTTTCCATATTTATTGCAAATTTATTTTTCGTACCGAGGTAATAGCCATTTTCCAAGCAGCATGCAAGAAAAAATTTGTATTGTCCACTGATGGCGATTGTGCCGGCATCGAATGGACGAATTTACTTGCATAGGGGTATGGAGATATGGTATGCGCGCTGTTCATGGCGTGATTATTGTTGAGTTGGTGCTTAGCTCATTGTTTTACAAACGTATTGTTTTTTTCGAACCCAAACTCGGAGGCCACGATGAAGAAGAAAAACCTGTGGTTGTTGGCTGCATCGCTGGCGGGGCTTATGCTATTGCCCCTGCTCGCCTGCGACGCGGTCTACGACTCGAGCAACGTGCAAAAATACGCAGCGCTGAGAGGTACGGTGCGTATTCCCGCGGCGCTGGCGCCTCTATTGCCATCGGCTGCCGCGGAAGGCGACACCATGCGCGTCGGCAAAGCTGGCAACTGCTACGACAGCAGCGCCTACGAGCTGCCGACCATTGTCGCCGATGCGCCGGCGCTGGTGGTCAAGGGCGAGATCTCGATGATGTACGCCGGCGGCGTGTGCGATGACTCGACGGTCTGGCTCAAGTTCCAGGTGAACAAGAAGTCCTCGGTCTCGATGAAGTTCGAGTGGGAAAACGGCGCCGAGGACGGCTTCTTGCCGCTCATCTACGAGGTCAAGGCAGGCGACAACCTTCTCTACGAAATACTTCGAGATCAGTCCGGTGAATCGCCGATCAACTTGAACTTCGTGGCAAATCCCACCAGCACCTATTATCTTCGCTGGCTGAAGTGGTTCTCATCCAGCACTCCGACCGCCTACAAGATAACCATCGGCGCCGTCTCCGGCACGGTGGTCGGCAAGATCCTGGTCGGCGCCTACGTCGACGACCAGCCATTCAAGATCATCCCGGCGGCCTACTCCAACGACAGCGATCCCGACGGCATGGAAGACGCGGGCAAGCCCAAGAACCCCGTGGGCGGAACCACTGTCCAGGATCTCAGGATCGACGAGTCCACCTGCAACGCCGACGGCAACTGCGACCTGGTCGGCTGGTTCGACGGGCTGCTGATCCCGATCATCAAGTGCAACGAGCAGGCCGACTGCATACCGCCAATTTGCAACGACCTGAATCTCGACCCGTCCGACCCGCTCTGCGCTACCTCCCCCTGCAAGGACGGCTATTGCGCCTACAACGTGGTGGCCATTGCCGACAACGACGCCGGCAACTCCCTGAACTTTTCAATCGACGGCCCGCCGACGACGGCCGACTTCGTAACAGCCGGGGCGATGGAAGTTCCGAATGACAACGTCGACCTGCACAAGGGTTGGAAGCTGTACACCATGGGTGAACTGAAGATCGACACCGCCGTCATCGACGGCGACTTCGACGGGGTGGTCGAATTCGACCGCAACGGTGACGGCATCGCCGACGACAACTGTCCCGCTGTCTTCAATCCGAACCAGACGGATTCCGACGGGGACGGGGTCGGCGACCTGTGCGATAACTGCATCGACACCCCCAACGCCGACCAGGCCAACAGCGACGACATCGGCCCGGGCGACGAATGCAACGGCGGCGATGACGTCGACGGCGACGACATCGAAGACAGCTACATAGACGAAGACAACAAGGGCGACAACTGTCCCGACGTGGCCAATGCCGATCAAGCCGATCTCGACAACGACGGGCTGGGAGACGCCTGCGACAGCGACATCGACAACGACGGCATTCTCAACGACGCCGATCAAGACAACTGCCCGGAAAACGCCAACCACAATCAGAACGACGCCGACGCCGACGGTGTCGGCGACGCCTGCGACAATTGCCGCGGCGGCCTGGGCGCCTGCTTGCCGGGCGTGACCCTCGACAAGAGCTATGACAACGCGCGCGACGAGTGGGACGCCAAGTGGGAGGCCTGCGAGTTGGTGGCCACCATGGCGCTGTCGGAGTGCGATGCGCTGAACGAGGCCTGCCTGACCGACGCCTGCGCAGACTGCAATCCCGGGGCGGCCGACTGTTATGCCGCCAACGGTTGCACCAAGACCAACGTGGATGCCTGTGACACGGCCCAGGATCGCTGCGACGCGCTGTGTGTGAAATACCCTGCCGACCGTGAAGACCTGCAGAAAGACTGCCATGATAGCTGCCAGAGCAAACGCAACAGCTGCGTCGGATCCGGCGGCTGTCATCGCAGCGATTTCGATCGCTGCATAATCTGCACCGATTTGTGCCAGAAGCAGTGCGCCGATTATGACGCCTACTGCCTGGACAACGGGGCCCTGTGCTCCGGCGCCGACTGCTCGGCCGGCAACGCCGATCAGCTCGACAGCGACGGCGACGGGTTGGGCGATGCCTGCGACGCCGACGATGACGAAGACGGCATCCTCGACGCCGACGAGGTCACGGGCTGTCAACTCCTGCCTGACGACGAAGACAAGAACGATGACGGCGTCCGTGACGACACCGACGGCGACGGCATCTACGACGGCTGCGACAACTGCATCGAGCAGGCCAACTTCGACCAGGCTGACGCGGACGACGACGGTGTCGGCGACCTGTGCGACAACTGTCCCGCCCTGGCCAATCCGGTCGACGCCGATAGCGGCGTGCAACTCGATGCCGACAGCGACGGCCTGGGCGACGAGTGTGACCCGGACGACGACGGCGACGGCGTGTGCGATCCCGACCAAGCGGGCGCCGGCTGCAGCGGCGTTGACATTTGCCCCTCGAATCCCAACCCCCGGCCGGCCTGCACGGCTGGCGACCCCTGCGGCGTCTGCGTCGGCGCGGGCGATATCTGCATCGAAGGTACCTGCATCAATCAGCTGGACAGCGACGGCGACGGCATGGGCGACGAGTGCGACAACTGTCCGGCGGTTTCCAACTCCGATCAGGCCGACAGCGATGCCGATGGCGTCGGCGACCTGTGCGACAACTGCATCCTGGTCGCCAACGGCGACCAGGCCAACACCGATGCCGAGGTTGTTCCCCAGGCCTGCGGCGGTGACTGTGACGACGAATGCCCGGCCGGCTGGGAATGCGTTGGAGATCCCGGCGTCTGCAAGGTCAGATGCGGCATCGATGCAGACTGCCCGGAGGGATACGTCTGCTCAGCCGATCGCTGCGAAGCGGTGGCGCCGGCCGGCGGCTACGACCTGCTGGGCGACGCCTGCGACCCCGACGACGACGGCGACAACATCTGCGATCCGGACGTGGTCGCCGCGGGCTGTACCGGCTCGGACAACTGCCCGCTCAACCGCAACCCCGGCCAGGCGGACGGCGACGATAACGGAATCGGCGACATCTGCGACGTGGACACCGACGGCGACGGCCAGATCGACGGCGCCGACTCCTGCCCGGACGTCCCGACGCCGCTGTGCGATGACACACTGAATAAGTGCGCGGCCGGAGAGTGCAAGCCGGTCGAGCGCACCTGGGACCCCGATGCGGGACCCCAGGGCGACTGGATCGAGGTCGACCGCTGCACGCTACATGTCGACAGCGATGGTGACGGCATGGGCGACATCTGCGACCCGTGCCCCAACGACGAGAACAACGATGACACTGACGGCGACGGTATCGGCGACGCCTGCGGCGACAACTGTACGGACGACGCCAACACGATTGCCTGCGCCACCGACGCCGACTGCGTCCTGGTGCCTTTCGACCACTGCATCATAAAAAGCCGCACCTATAATAGCGACACCGGGACGGATGACCAGGCCGGCGTATGCGCCGGCCAGCTCGACACCGACGGCGACAGCTACGGCAACGCCTGCGACAGCGACGACGACAACGACGGCGCCGAAGACTCGGCCGACAACTGCCCGTTGCTGGCCAATGCCGACCAGGCCGATCAGGACGCCGACGGAGTCGGCACGGCCTGCGACAACTGCCCGGCCGCGGACAATGCGAGTCAGTCCGACGTCGACGGCGACGGAGACGGCGACGCCTGCGACAGCGACTCCGACGACGACGGCGTGTTGGACGACGGCGACGGAAGCGGCACCCCGGGCGACCATCCCTGCACCGGCGGGGCGGTCTTGAACTGCGACGACAACTGCCCGCTGACCCCCAACGCCGACCAGGCGGATATCGATGGCAACGGTGCCGGCGACGCCTGCGAGGAAGGCGAGGTGCCGACGGATATCTACGAAGTTGAGCCCAATGGGTTCAACGAATGGCAGTTCTTGGATGATCTGATTCTGATGGGCTACACCTACACGATTTCAGGCTATATGGAATCAGTGGGAGATAGCGGGGATCCGGACTGGCCATGGGATTGTGATGAAGACTGGTACTTGTTCCAAGTTGAGAAAGAAGGCGATTTAAAAGCGGTTCTAAGATTCGCCGATACAAACGATTACGACATCGTCATTTGGTGGCTGGATCAGTCTAATTCTACGATAAATGTCATCGACACGGCTGGCTGGACAGATGGTCCCGGCGGTCCGGAATCGGGCATGGCGCATGTCGTGCCGGGCGAGATTTACGCCGTTAGCGTTTTGGGGTTTGCTGGTGCACCCGGCGCCTATTCGCTGGACATCGGCTTCAACTTCGTCAAGGAAGTCGAGCCCAACGACACTGGACCGACATCACAGGATACGGGAACTTTCTCCGACGGCTACGGCGTCACGATCCTCGGTAACAGCGCCCTGATCGGGGGCGACGACGACGTGTACCTGTTCTACGTTGACGCTCCCGGCAAGGTCAGCTACCAGCTCACCTGGGACGATCAGACCGCCGGCTCCGACTACGACATCTACCTTTTCGACGGCTCGACGGGCCAGAACATTGACGGCGGCGCAGGAGCCACAGAGGCCAGGCCTGAAGTGGTGCAAGACATCGCGGTTTCGACCGGGGTGCCCTACCTGTTGCTCGTCACCGGTTACGCCGGCGAACCCGGAGATTATCAGGCCTACATCAGCTTCACGGCTGACTAGAGCCCTGACAAGGAAAGGAGGCCCAAGGTGAAACGAAATCGAATCACGACCCTGGCGTCGGTTTTGGTTGTCTTGCTTTCAGTTGCCCTGGCCATGCCCGCGCTGGCCGCGGAGCAGACCGGCAAGTTGAAAGGAACCGTCTACGATCCCGACGGCGTGCCCTTGGCGGGCGTGACCGTTACTATCAACAGCAAGAACATGATGGGCAAGAGGAAGATCCAGACATCCGAGAAAGGCAGTTTTCTGTTTTTCGGCCTGCCCCCCGGCAAGTACGCCATCCAGATCGAGCAGTCGGGATTCTTGCCCTTCAAGCAAGAGAAGGTGATCATCAACATCGGAGGCACGGCCTCGCTCGACATCCTGCTCGAGGTGCCCACCGCCGAGGAAACGGTGGTGGTCACCGCCAAGCGGCCGGTGGTCGACAAGGAAAAGACCAGCCTGGGCCAGAACTTCGACGACGAGTTCCTCGAGGAGGTCCCGGTGTCGCGCAGTTACCAGAGCGTCGCCCAGTTGGCCCCCGGCGTGGTCGGCGGCTCCAACCCCAACGTCCACGGCGGCTCGTTGTACGGCAACCAGTACCTGGTGGACGGCATCAACACCACCGACCCCTCGACCAACACCTTCGCTTCCAACTTCAACTTCGACGCCATCAAGGAAGTCCAGGTGCTGACCGGCGGGCTGGATGCCGAGTACGGCCAGGCCACCGGTGGTATCATCAACCTGGTTACCAAGAGCGGCGGCAACGAGTTCCACGCCGACACCTCGTTCTACATCACTCCCGACTGGCTGCGCCTGCGCGAAGACTTCGAGAAGGACACCGTGGGCGAGTCGAATGCCTACAACTTCAACCTCAACGTCGGCGGCCCGATCATCAAGGACAAGCTGTGGTACTTCGCATCGATGCAGTTCGACTACCGTAAGTCGTTCATCGCCCCGACCGAGAACTTCTTCGACCCGACCGATCCCGATCTATACCAGCACCCGGGCCGCAAGTGGCTGAGCCTCTACTACCTGGGCAAGCTGACTTACCAGATGACGGACAAGCACAAGCTGACCTTCATGGTCCAGGGCGACCCGGCCTGGATCGACAACGCCTCGCAGGGGTCCACCATTGCACCCGAGGCCGAGGAGAAGCGCTACCAGTTCGGCGGCTTCTACTCCCTGGCCTGGGAGGCGCTGTGGTCCAAGAACCTCTTCCAGCGCACCCAGGTCGGCCTGATGCGCTCGGGCATGAAGCAGTCGCCGATGTCGGGCTGTACCGATGTGGACAACCCCGACTGCCGGGCCCACGGCGACTCTGACACCGGCTTGACCACCGGCAACTACACGCGCAACTCGATCGATCACCGCTGGCGGCTGCAGGTCGACTCAAAATGGACCTATTACTTAGACGACTTCCTGGGCGACCACGAGATCGGGGCCGGCTGGAACTTCGCCCGCACCTGGTCTGATTGGGATTTCAAGTATAACGGGGGCGGCACATACAACGACAAGAGCGGGCGGCCCTACCGCTTCACCGAAATCGTCCCCGACCCGGTCACGGGCAGAAAAGGCTTTTTGACCGAGGACATCGGCTACACGCTGGGCGTCTTTTTGCAGGACTCCTGGAAGATCTTCAAGACCTTGACCTTCAAGCCGGGCATTCGCATCGACTACGTGCGCATGGGCGGCAAGGAGGGCACCACGGTGGAATACGCGGCAACCAGCCCGCGCATCAATCTTGTCTGGGACGCCACCGGCGACGGCAAGACCGTTGTCAGGGCCGGCTACAACCGCTACGTCGATCCCGGCTGGTTCAACGTGTCTTCCTTCCTGGGCAACAAGCAGGCCTGGACGCGCACCATGGAGTACAACCCGGCCACGCAGAAGTATGACATCTTCTTCTCCGAGTCCAATAACCCTAATGAGCAGTCCGGGGTGATCGGCTCGACCAACAACACCGCCCCGCACTCCGACGAGTTCTCGCTGCAGGTCGAGCGCGAGCTGTTCACCGACTTCTCGCTGGGGGTCAACGGGATCTACCGCGAGTTCAAGTACCTGTTCGAGGATGTCGAGGTCAACCAGATCTGGAACCAGGACGGCTCGAACCTGATCGGCTACAAGAGTTCGCGCGAGAACTACATCTATCAGACCCAGAACCCGCGCGAGGCATGGCGGCGCTACTGGGGCTTCGAGCTCGTGGCCCGTAAGGCCTTCAGCGACAACTGGCAGATGAACGCCTCGTACACCTACTCGCGCTCGATGGGCGAGCCCGAGGCTTACTGGTCTTCTTACCTGGACAACCCCCGGCAGGATCCCTTCATGTGGAGCTTCACCTCGTTCGACCGGCGGCATGTGATCAAGATTGACGGCTCCTACCACCTGCCCTGGGGAGTCGAGCTGGGCGCCAGCGTCTGGTGGGCCACGGGTGCTCCCTACTCGAAGTACTTCAAGGACAGCTACTACGGGGCGTACTACATGCTGCAAGCCCCGGCCGGATTCGACCCTGATCACCCGGGCAACGAGTACTGGAACCGCACCCCGGACGTTATGTTCATCAACCTGAAGATAGTCTGGGATCTCAAGGAGCTGACCGGCCAGCAGATCGACATCATCGGCTATGTCAACGATGTCCTGAACCTGCGCTACAAGACCGACCTCGAGACCAGCGCCTATCCCGCGGGCAGCGCCCGCGAGTACGGCAAGTACTACGGTCTGGGCAGCGGCCTGTCGGCACAGCTCGGTATTCGTTACCGCTACTAGAAGAACACGATAACTGTTCTGGGGCCGTCCTCCCGCCGGGGGGGCGGCCTTTTTTATTTGCCTGGGGAACGCGGCTGTGCTAGGAAAGCGCCTGGTTTCAACAAGCGGAGGTCGCGCCCAGGTGGTGGAAACGGTATACACGTACGTTTGAGGGGCGTATGGGGTAACCCTTGCGGGTTCGAGTCCCGCCCTGGGCATCGATTCAGTCCTCCCTCCCCCTTCGGGGGAGGGAGGATTCTAAACAAGGCAACTTGCCAAGCCGGCCCCATCTGCGATACGCTCTGCCGCATGGTGCATCTTCTTACGTTCCTGGTGGTTAGCTGCGTTTCTGGACCGGTCGTCGGCCCGGGAGTCGGGGACATCTTGCGCTCGCAGACCTTTGCGCCGCTTTTGGCACAGTCTTTCGGAGTGGATGTCGACGAGGGTGAAAAGGCCGCGCGTCCAAAGAAGAAGGCCAAGCCAAAACCCAAAAAGAAGCCGGCCGAGGTCAAGACCGAAAAAGATCTCTGGAGCGAGCCCGCCGACAAGGGCAAGGGCGCGGAGAAAGCGGGCGAAAAGGGAGAAGGCGACGTCGAAGAGATCCCCGAGGACGAGATAGAAGATGTCGATACGGGCGATGAGGGGGCCGATCAGGGGAAGGGCGAGCAAGTCCCGGACGAAGGCGAGCAAGGCCAAGATACCCAGCGCGACAAGTGGGGGGACGAGGAACGCATCAAGAACGCCGAGTCACTGGACAACGAAAAAGACCTGCCCCTGGTCAAGAGACCCGCTCGGGCCGATGCCGGCATGAAAAAGCCAGTGGCCCAAAAACCCGCACCCTCGCCCGACGCCGGTACGGCCAAGGAGTCTCGGCCGGTCGCCGGCGGCGCTGCGGAAGAAACCCGGGAGGACGCAGGAAGGGGAGGCGAACCGCAAGTCACCGGCGAGATTAGACCGCCTTCGGGCAGCGTGGCCGACCTGTCCGCCTTGTGGGAACAGCGGCGCATCCATCTGTCGCAAAGAGACTTCGAACTGGCGGGCCAGGATCTGGAGCGCTTTCTGCAGTTGAAGGAGGAGCTCGACATCCGCAACATGTACGGCCGCGCCCAGGTGCTCTTGCGGGAGGCCCTCAAGGCGCGCCGGGCCGAGGATCTCAAACTGGCCGGCAGGCTGGTAGAGGCGGCGGTAGCGGCCGCCCCTGATATGACGGCCGTCTACATGGGCAGGGCTTCTTTGTGGTTCGCCCAGAACCCGCTCGGAGTGGGTCGGGTGCTGGGCGCCTTGATGGATGCCTCGCGGGCCGCTTTCGCAGACCCCCTGTCGCTGAATCGATTCCTGGTCGATCTGATTACCGGCCTGTTGATGGGGCTGGTGCTGGCCGCGGGAATTTTTGTCCTGGTTCAGTTCCTGCGCTACCTGCGCCTGTTCTTCCACGATTTTCACCACCTCTTCCCGGCCGGCGTGGCACAACTGCAAACCGGTTTTCTTGCCGTTCTGGTGATTTTAGTACCGGTCATTTTCAGAACCGGCCTGGTGTCCGTGCTGCTGCTATGGGCCCTGATTGCCTGGGTATATCAGCAACGCCTCGAGAGGATCGTCACCTTCCTGGTGGTGGTTTTCCTGGCCGCGATTCCGCTTGCCTTAGACTGGATTGTCGCCGGTGTCAACCTGCCCGGGACACTGATCGGCGACGTGGCGGCCGTAGAACGGGGGGCGGCACCCGGCAGAAGCATGGGTCGCTTGAAGGCTTACCTGGAGGAGGATCACGGATGTAAGGTCGTGCTGGCCTCGCTGGGAGGGTACTACAAGCGCACGGGGGAAATGGCTCTGGCACGCGGCTACCTCGAGCGGGCGATCGGCGCACATCCCGAATCGGCCGTGCTGCACAACAATTTGGGCAACGTCCTTTTCCTGATGGGCGATCTGAACGGGGCGCTGAAGCATTACGACCGGGCCGCCGACAAGCGACCCGATTTGGCAGAGCCTTACTACAACCTGAGCCGGGCCTATTCGGCGAGACTCGATCTCGATAAGGCGCGCGAGCATCGGCGTGATGCCAACCGGCTGGATGCGGAAAGCGTGCGCCGCTGGATAAAAATGGCCAAGACCGGCCGGGCCCGCGACGCCGTGATAGATATTCCACTTCCCGACAAATGGCTGCGGACGGCCATCGGCAAGAGGGACGGGCATGAATTGCGGGAGGCCGCGGAGACCATCTGGGACAACTGGGGCGGCGTCGGCAGCACGGGCGCATTTCCATACGTCGGCGCGGGTGTGATTGCCTTGATGGTGTTGTTGCTATTGTTGCGCGGCAAGATCTACATTTCCGGCCCGTGCGTGCGCTGCGGCCGGCCCGTCTGCCGCAGGTGCAACCCGGAGTTACCCGACGACACCACTTGTGGACAGTGCTTTCACGCCTTTAGCCACAAAGACCAGGTGGATGCCAAATCGCGTATCGCAAAGGAAATTCAGATACGCCACTACCGCCTGCGAAAGGAGCGCCTGGCGCGATTCATCACCTTCGTCTTGCCGGGCGTCGGACAGTTGGTGAAAAACAGGCCGCTTCGCGGAGCGCTGTTCTTGGCGGTCTCTTGCTGTGTGCTGATACAGGTGTTGCTTGGCGGCGACGGCCCGATGGTCGACCCGCATTCACTGGGAACCGGAATCGATTGGATCAAGTTCGTGCCGCTGATGATTTTATTCGCCGGCACCTATGCCTGGGCCGTCCTGGACGCGTTCCGGTCGGAAACTTGATGCCGCGAGGGAAGCCATGGCGCTCAAGGGAACTTTAAAAGACTTCGGCATCGCCGACATTTTCCAGCTGATCAGCCATCAGTCCAAGACCGGGGTGCTGCACCTGCATTCGAAGGATCAGGAAGTGCGCATCTCGTTCGTAAAAGGCGACGTTGTGCGGGCCGAGTCGACCACTCGTAAAAGCAAGGATCTGCTGGGAGCCATGTTGGTCAGGGCCGAGATTCTCTCCGAGGCCCAGCTGGAACAGGCCCTCGAGATCCAGAAGCGCACCCTGAAACGCCTGGGAAACATCCTGGTGGAACGGGGGTTCATCAGCCAGTCCGACATCAAGGAGTTTACCCTGCTGCAGACGACCGAGACGGTCTACAAGCTTTTTAACTGGGAGGTCGGAACCTACGCCTTCGAGGCGGAAGACGTGGTTTACGACAAGGAGACGGTCGAACCGATTCGCTCGGAGAACGTTCTGATGGAAGGCTTCCGGATGGTCGACGAATGGCCGATGGTCCGGAAAAAAATCACCTCGTTGGAGATGACGTTCAAGAAAGTCAAAAAGCTCCCCGGCCAGGCGGCGGCGAGTAGCGTTGATGACGAGATCGACAGCGCCATTGACGACATGTTCTCGGAGGGCGGCGGCGGAGGCGCCAAGGCCGGGAGCGTCGGAAGAAGTGAGACCAAGGTATATGAGCTGATCGAGGAAGGTCGCGGTGTTCAGAAGCTGATAGACCTGTCTAGATTGGGCGAGTTCGAAACCTGTAAGGCACTGGTCGGCTTGCTGGCCGATGGGTACATCAAGGTTGACACGGTTCGCAAGGACGTTGCCGGGGAGAAACCCGGTCGCCGGGTTCGCTCTTTCTCCTTCGGCCGCGTTTTCGTCCAGGCAGGCATGTACCTGTTCATTGTCGGACTGCTCTTCATTCTTTACAGAACGGTGGACGTGCCGGCGTTGTTCGAACCGTCCGGGGGCAGGTTTTTTGAGAATCCTGCCGCCAAGATGCTGGTGGGCAAATCCTACGTGGAGCGCCTGCGGACGGCCCTCGACGCCTATCGCCTGGAGCAGGGACATTACCCCGAAGAACTGTCCGAGCTGGTTTCAAGCGGCCTGGTGTCGGAATCGGCGCTGAGGTTTCCCTGGCGCTCGGCGAGAGCCTATCGCCGCGTCGATGGCGGATACCTGCTGCTGAGGCCTTTCGAGTGAACTAGATGAAATCCATATCCCAGTCATCCGCGCAAGGCGATACGCTCCGGCGAGTGAGAATGGACGATCAGGGTGTGGCACGGATCGTGCTCGGCCCCGCCGATAGCCACCTGCGCCTCATCGAGCAGTCTCTGGGGGTGACGATTTCGCACCAGGCTTCCGGGCTGACCGTCAGCGGAGAAGGACACCGGGTGCAGCTGGCCGAAAGCCTGATCGAACAGCTATACTCGTTGGCGCGGGAGGGCAGGACACTGTTAGCCGCGGATATCGAGCAGGCGATCAAGATCGTCTCGCGGGACGGCGGCGTCAAGTTACGGGATATCTTCCTGGATACTATCTTCGTCTCAAACCGCAAGCGCATCATAAGTCCCATGGGTATCGGCCAGAAACGGTACATCGACGCCCTGCGGCGCTACGACGTCGTTTTTGCAATCGGGCCGGCCGGCACGGGCAAAACCTACCTGGCCATGGCAATGGCAGTGGCGGCCCTGAAGAAGCAGGAGGTACAGCGCATCGTCATAACCAGGCCGGCCGTGGAGGCCGGCGAAAAGCTGGGTTTTTTGCCTGGGGATCTGGCCGAGAAGGTCAATCCCTACCTGCGACCACTGTATGATGCCTTGCACGACATGATGGACCCCGTCCGCGCAGTGCGCCTGATGGAGAAGGGCGTGATCGAGGTTGCTCCGTTGGCCTTCATGCGCGGCCGGACGCTGAATGACAGCTTCATCATCCTGGACGAGGCGCAGAACACTACTTCCGACCAGATGAAAATGTTCTTGACCAGGCTGGGGTACGACTCGAAGGCGGTCATAACCGGGGACATCACTCAGGTGGACCTGCCCGCCGATAAATCCTGCGGCTTGAGCGAGGCGCGTCACATTCTTGCTGGCATCGAGGGCATCGAGTTTTGCCTGTTCACCGAGCAGGACGTGGTCAGGCACCCCCTGGTGTCGAAAGTCATAATAGCCTACGAGCGAGCCGTGCGGAATCCCGTCAGCGGCCTGCTGGAGCATGACGATGGCAAACACTAGGAATGCCAAGGAACGAGGCCGGGCCAACCTCAAGGCCGTCGTGGAGAAGAGTATCGACTGGCGCAAGTGGTTGCACCCCGGCGCTCTTGTGGTGATGCTGCTTGTTTTGGGCATCACGGTTGCGGTATTCGTCAACCCGGCCGCTACCAGTCCCAGCCTGCCCATCAAAGATGAAGATGTCGGCAAGGTGGCCAGCGCGGACATCCGCGCGCCGATCAGCTTTACAGTGCCGGACATCGAATCTACCGAGCGTAAGCGAGGCGAGGCCGAAGAAGCTGTGCACTCGGTTTATGATTTTGAAATGGATCTGGGCAACGAGCGGGTGCGCCGCCTGAAGGAGGCCTTCGGAGAGATGGTCGGGGTGGTCAACGAGCATCAGGCCTTGCTTGATAAACAGGGCGACACCGGCACAAAGGGGTCCGCCGCAGGGAAAAACGCGGCTCCACGTGACGGCAAGAAAAAGAGCAATCCCAAGAAGGGCAAGTTAAAAGATCACTCCTCACGAGAGATTGACTCCAGGCGCGAAGCCGAACTGGTCTCGTTGCGCGAGAGCCTGAAGGCCAAGCTTTATGCCCGCAAGGATCATTTCGTCAAGATCCTCCAGGTTGTGGTCGGCGACGATGACTTTGCCAGGTTTTGCCAGGACCGCTTCTCGGTCAAGTCCCTGTCGGCCGTGAGCACGCTGGTGGAGCGCACCATGCGTCACATGATTGTCCAGAGCCGCGAGTTGATGGCGGCCGAACGAGCCCGGGGCATCACGGTGCGTTTCCTGCGGGAGGGAATACAAGATCGGGAACAGGTCGTAATGAATTTCACCAAGATACTCGATCGCGAAGAGGCGCTGTCGCGGGTCCGGCAGACGGCCGCCCTGGAATTGCCCGATATGCCGCGCTCCCTGCGGAACGTGATCGTCCGCCTGGCCGGAAACCTGATGGCGCCCAATCTGTCGTACAACCGGGCCGAGTCTGAGCGGCGCAAGCGGGAGGCGCGTGAGGCGGTTCAGCCGCTGGAGATTCGCATCCAGAAGGGCGCCAAGATCATTCGTGACGGCGATCCGATCAAGAAGACCCACATCCGCATTTTTCAGCAGATGCAGAAGTTGACCGAGGTCTCCAACGCGCCGGAGATGGCCGTGGGGACGGTCATGCTGGTGATCTTGATACTACTGATGGTCGTTTTCTTCTCGGCCCGAAACATTCGCGCTTTCAGAACCGAACCCAGGGATCTGTTCTATCTCGGGACGGTGCTGTTCATGTTCATCATCACCACCAAGATCTGGTTCTGGGTTTTCGGGGCCGTATGGGAGCGATTCAAGTTCTTCCCGCTGGAGTCGTTCTACTACGCCATTCCCTTCGCGGCCGGCGCCATGTTGGTGCGCTTCGTGCTCAACAGCGAAATGGCCCTGGGCTTCGCGGCCGCGGCGTCGATCATCGCCGGCCTGCTGATGGAGAACAGCATCGGCTTCACGATCTACTGCCTGGTGAGCTCCATCATGGCAGCCTGGGCCGTTGCCTCGGCCAAGCAGCGAGCATCGCTGTTTCGGGCGGGCGCCGTCACCGGCCTGGCGAACATCTGCCTGGTGGTTGCCTTGACGCTTTTTAGCGGGACATTTTTCACGGTGGAAACCATTTTCAATACCATCTTCGCCTTCGCCGGAGGAATTTTAGCGGCCATGATCGTCATGTCGAGCGCTCCGGTTGTCGAAGTCCTGTTCGGCTATACCACCGACATCAAGCTGCTTGAGTTGGCCAACCTGAACCATCCCCTGCTCAAGGACCTGATCGTCCAGGCCCCGGGTTCGTACCACCACAGTATCATTGTAGGCTCGCTGGTGGAGGCCGCCGCAGAGACAATCAACTGCAACCCGCTTCTGGCCCGCGTGATGGCCTACTACCATGATATCGGCAAGGTCAAGAGCCCCAGCTACTTTTCCGAGAACCAGCGCGACACCAACAACCCGCACGACAAGCTCAAACCGAGCCTGTCGGCGACCGTCTTGAAAACTCACGTCAAGGACGGGGCCGAGCTTGCCCGGGCCAGCAGGCTGGGCCAGCCGATCGTCGACGCCATCCTGCAGCACCACGGCACGTCGTTGATAAAGTTCTTCTGCCAGAAGGCCAAGGAGCAGGAGGATCCCGAGAACCCGGTCAAGGAGGAGGAATTCCGCTATCCCGGACCTAAGCCCCAGAGTCGCGAGGTGGCACTGGTTATGCTGGCCGACAGCGTCGAGGCGGCGGCCAAGAGCATCCCCGATCCTTCACCTGCCAGGCTGCAAGGACTGGTGCAGAACATGATCAACCGCATCTTCGCCGATGGGCAACTGGACGAGTGTGACCTGACGCTCAAGGATCTTCACGAGATTGCCCGGGCCTTCAACCGTGTTTTAACCGGCATTTACCACCGGCGCCCCGATTACCCTGAATCGGCCACCAAGGAACGCGAGTCGGGCGAGCGCAAGACCCGCACCGGCGAACAAAAGGCGGCCCCGGCCAAGAAAGAAGGCGCCGACAAGCAGCGAGAAGGCGGGGATAAACCCGAGGATCTCAAGCGACTCGGGATGTGAAGATGACGGTACGCCTGACAAGGCGATCCGGCTTGCCCCCGATAAACAGCGGCGCCGTCCGCAGGCGGGCCGAGCGTTTGCTTAAACTTTTAAATCTCGAAGATCGCGAGCTTTCGATCCTGCTCACCGGTGACGAAGAGATAACCGAGCTCAACAGCATCTGGCGAGGGCGCAAACGCACCACCGATGTACTGGCCTTTTCGCAACTGGAAGGGGAGGGCGGGGACACGCATCAGCACCTGCTGGGCGACGTGGTAATCTGCGTGCCGCAGGCATTGCGCGGGGCGAAGCAAGAGCATTGCCGGCCGCTCGATGAGATAACCCTCCTTCTGGTTCACGGCACGCTCCACCTGCTTGGCTACGAACACGTCGGTGCGGGACGCAAGGCGGCCGCCGCCATGCGCAAGGAGCAGAAGCGCCTGCTTGGGCTTCTTGAGGGCAAGAAACCCGATGCCTGATGCAGAGAGCGGGGGAAGACGAACAAGAGCCTGGTCGCGAGTGGGCGCGGCCGTCGCCAGCGGGGTGTTGATGGCCTTCTCGCTGCCGCTGGTGCCGCCCTTTCTGACGTCGGGCGAGCCACTGCTGGGTTCCTGGTCTGAGTCGCTGGCGCTTTTCGGGTTGGTGCCCCTGTTGTGGCATCTTCGCGGGGCCGCGCCGAGGCGCGCTTTCTGGTTGGGAACCCTGGCCGGCCTGGTCTACTTCATGCTGTGCCTGTCATGGCTGAACGTGGCCATGACGATTTTCGGGCACCTGCCGCGGATTGCGTCGCTGCCGATCCTCGGGCTGCTTTCGGGTTTCCTGGCGCTATTCTGGGGTGCCGCCTTCTTGGCGGCCGCCAGGATCGACTCGAAGCTGGGCTTTCCCGTGTGCCTCGGATTGCCGCTTAGCTGGGTGGGGCTCGAGTTTTTGCGCAACTACGTCTTGACCGGGTTTCCATGGGCGGCGATTGGAACCACGCAGGCGCGCAGCCTGTGGCTGGCACAGTTGGCCAGCCTGGGGGGCGTCTACCTGGTGGCCTTCGTGGTGGTTTTGACAAACACGACTCTCGAGTCCCTGCTGGCCTGGGTAAAGCACAGGGCGCCCCTGGCCGCGCGCACGGTAGCCGGATGGGCGGCGCTAATAGCACTGGCGTCGATATTCGCCTCGGTCCGTCTGCAAGACGGCGCAGGGCCGGACGACACGCGAATCAGGGTGGCGATCGTCCAGGGCAACCTGGACGAGAGAGCCTATCTCAGGGGCGGGTCAGACCAGCGGCGGGTCTTTGCGCGCTTGCTGCGGCAAAGCGTTCTGGCCCGGCGCGAGGGAGCGGTTCTAGCGGTTTGGCCGGAGGGGACACTTCCCGCGCCGCTGTCTCCGCTTTTGAAATCTCTATCAAACCTGGCACCTCGGTCGCAGGCGGAAGAGCCTCTGCCGCAGGAGATGATCATCGGCGGAATCACCCGCGGGTACCGCGACGGGAAATTGCTGCTGACCAACAGCGCCTTTTTAGTGGATTCCGATCTGCACATCGAGGCCCGTTACGACAAGCGTCACCTGGTGCCTTTCGGCGAGTACGTGCCGCTGGCCTCGATCTTGCCCTATCAATGGTTCGTGCCGCCCGGCATCGCCTTCTTCTCGCCCGGGCCGAACCACCTGCCGCTCGAAGCCCGGGCGGGCAAGCTGGGGATGATGATCTGCTACGAGGCGATATTTCCCGAGATCGCAAGGGCGGCTGTCAATGGCGGCGCACGCCTGCTCGTCAACATTACCAACGATTCCTGGTACGGGGAAAGCTCGGCCCCTCACCAGCACCTGGCCCAAAGCCGCATGCGGGCCATAGAGACCGGTCGCTACCTGGTCCGCTCGGCCAATACGGGAGTCTCGGCGATAATAGATCCCTACGGCCGGATAGTCGGAAGCATACCATTAGGCCTGTCCGGGCGTGACGGCGATCGAATAGGCTACGGCGATCTTCAGCCGCCACGGCTGCTTACAAAAACCGTGGCCTTGCTCGATGGCAAGACGATCTACACAACCTGCGGCGATCTGTTCGCCTGGCTGTGCTCGGCACTGGTGCTGGGCCTGTTGGGTTGGTCGTTTGCGAGAAAGAACTCTTAATAAGCGCCCAATTCCGTCGTTGCTCCGCCGCCGTGGGCGGTCATGGCCACCGTGTAGCGGTCGCCCTGGCCGCTTTTGAACTCGTACTTGACCAGCCCGCCAGGGACGTCGTCGGCAAAGAAGAAGTCCAGATTGCCGGAGCCGGCGCCCGAGCTGAAGCGCACGTGGTTCGAAGATACGCTCAGCGTGCCGGAATCGACCGTGACCGTGCCGACCGCGTGCTCACCGATCCACTGGTCTTCGAGAGCCCGGGGCGCAGGGAAGCCGCCCTCGCCGGGATCGAACTTGATCTCGCTGACCTCGGCCTTACCCATCCTGGCCAGCAGCCGGACGATCCGCGTGCGATCGGCCGCAAAGAGAACCTCGAAGACGGAGGTGCTGTCCGCGTCTTCACCCATTGCCTTGAGGCGCCACCACTCGCCGCCGTCGTCGTTGCGCTTGAGGAAGGCCTTCTCGACTTTCAACGGCTGTTCGGGACCCTTTGAATCACCGGCTTCCTGAACCTCGTGTTTCCAGCTGGTCCACTCGCCGGGTTGGTATGCATGGCGCGCCAGCCAGAAGCCGCCGGCCCAGAAATAAGCGGCCATCAGTCCCATAGCGTAGCTCTTGTACATCGGGGCGGTGATGCCGGCGGCGGCCTTGGCGGCCATGACATCGGCCGAATCGTCGACGGCCTGGTCGACGGCGGCGTCGAAGAAGAAGCAGCCGGAAGTGAACATGGATGCGGTCAGCAATGCCAGCAGTGATTGATAAAAAGTATTTCTGAGCATTTCGCAAACCTCCTGAAAATGATTGAGAGCCAATTGCTGGATTGAAGCCCCAACCGGAGAGCATGTCAAATCTAAAACCCGGCCATGATCCTGAATGCGCTGTGTCCGTTGTCCACATCCTGGTCGGGAAGATCCCGCCATGCCCGGTGGTCACGATCCAGCAGCTCCTTGCGGCGGCGCAGCCAGCTACGCTCCCTGCCCTGGAACTGGTTGGCGAGCCGTCTAGGGTTTTCGGCAAGGACAAGAAGAAATGCCAGGTCCGAAAGCTGAGATTCTGGCATGTCGTGCACTTCCACCGCCCGCGTCTTGACCAAGATGGCTCCGAGGAGATCGGGACAAGGTATCCGCCCGGTGCGCAGCCCGCGCTTGATGTCCACAAAACGAGAGCGCCGCAGGGCCTGGGTTCCACCAGGCACGGATACGGTCCGGGCCGGCGGGATGGTGGTGAGACGCGTCTTGCTCTTAGACAGCCCGTCCGGTGCCAGCACGTCGATCTTGACCCGTCCGTCGCTGAACCGGTGTCCAACTCCGAAGGCATCGACACCCTCAAGCTCGTACCCGCTATCGACAAGTAGCTGGGAGAACTTGGTTGTCCCGTCTTGAACGACCCGCGCGTCGACCAGAATATCTGCGTCTAGCGTTGCGCGAGGAGGGATTCGACCATTCTCCCGGCCATGAAGTGATACCATCAGGGCGCCGATAAGGGTCCAGCCTTCCGGTTGCCTGGATGCCAGGTCGAGCAACGCATCCCAAACCGCGCCGGACGAAGAGTCGAGGGCGGTCAAGTCAACCACTGGGCTTCCACCTGTTCAACTAGCCTCTTTCCAGCCCGACGGGTGCGGGTGTCGTCGGAATCGAGAAGGTCGACGCCGACCACCGATGCTTGTGCGGCCGGGCAGCCTTTTTCGAACGGCCAGAGATCGGCGACGGCACGCACCATCAGGTTGGGTCGTTGGGACGGCTGGAGTGCGTAGTGTTTTATAAACCGCGGCAGGAAACTCTCAGGCAGGTAGATCTCGGCATGCCCGGGAGCAACAAGGCTGAGGTCATGGTAATCGGCGGCACTGATTCCGGTCCGAACCACGTCTTTGTCGGTCGTGATGCGTTTTATGTCCGACGGATGAGCCCGGAGGCGGTGCAGGACGGCGCGGCCCCGCAGCCTGGGGACGAGTGCCAGCAGTCCTTGATCGCGCAGGCTGCGACGAATCCGCGACAGGTCCCAGGCCGATAGCCAGCCCGGCCGCTCGCCGGCGGCCACCATGAGCAGCCCCCAAGCCTTGGCAAGACTGAACGGCCGGCCCACTGGTATAACGTTATCCTTGCGCCGGTCGATGCTCACACTAGCGATTAACCAGCGGCCGCCCACTTTCGCGGCATCGAGCAAGCCGGCGGCGATCATCGCGCGCACCCGCGCCTGGTTGACCCCCAATCGGGAGGCTGCTTCGGCGACGGAAATGGGTTCGGCAGGCATGCTTGCATGTCTCCAGAATCTCTTTGCGTGAATTATAGCGCAACCGCTATAATTACAGCAAGAAGAACCGTACGGCCATCGTCGTTGACTTGGCTTATCAAGGTGCTATGAGTGGAGAATGGTTACCAGTATAAAAATATCGGATCTCCACAAGAAGTTCGGGGACACCACGGCCGTAGACGGAATTTCATTCGAGATCCTGAGAGGGGAGAGCTTCGGATTGCTGGGGCCCAACGGGGCGGGAAAGACCACCACCTTGAACATGCTGTCCGGACTGCTCGAACCGGACTCCGGTTCGGTGGAGATCGAAGGCCTTGCCGGCGCCGCTCCCGCGCGTCTCAGGCGCGAGATCGGCGTCGCCCCGCAGTCGCTGTCGCTGTATGAAGATATGACGGCCGAGGAGAATCTTTCTTTTTTTGGGCGCCTGTACGGGCTCTCCGGTAAGCGGCTTAAAGAGCGTGTCGGCTGGGCGCTGGCATTCGCGCTGCTCGAAGATCGCAAGGCCGAGAGGGTCAAGGTCTTCTCGGGCGGCATGCAACGGCGGCTGAACATGGCTTGCGCCCTGGTTCACGATCCGCCGCTTTTACTATTGGATGAACCTACGGTCGGCGTCGATCCACAATCGCGAAATCACATCTTCGAAAGCATCGAGGCGCTCAAGCGCGAAGGCCGCACAATAGTCTACACCACCCACTACATGGAAGAGGCCCAGCGCCTGTGCGATCGGGTGGCGATCATCGATCAGGGAAAGATCCTGGCCCTGGATACAGTCGACCAGCTGATTGCGAGCCATGGGGGCGCCTCGGTTGTAGAGGCGACGCTGGCCGAACCGCCCGCCGACCCCGCGGCCCTGCCGGGCAAGCTCACGGGCTCGCTGCTGCGCGTCGAGACCAACGAGCCCCTGCAGGTCGTAGCCCGGATCGCATCGGGCGGCGTCAAGTTCATCAAGCTGATGGTCGATCAGGCCGATCTGGAGTCGGTTTTCCTCAACCTGACCGGCAGGAGGCTCAGAGACCAATGAACGGCATCTTGACCCTGGCCCTCAAGGATCTGCGCCTGCTGTGGCGCGATCGCTTCGGCTTGTTCTGGGTGTTTGCCTTCCCGCTGATCATGGCGCTGCTCTTCGGCTCGCTCTACTCGGGAGGCGGCGGCGCGCAGAACATCGAGATCGGCGTCATCGATCAGGATCAAACGCCGCGCTCGGGCTCCTACTTGGAGAGCCTGGAGAAAACGGAAGCACTGCAGGTAAAACGCCTGACGCTGGATCAAGCCCGCCTGAAAGTGCGTCAAGGAGATCTTTCCGCCTATGTGCTGTTGGAGAAAGGCTTCGGCGAACTGAGCTTCGGAGGCAGCCGGGGCCTGCCGCTGCAGATGGGAGTCGACCCGTCAAAGTCGGCGGTGCAGGCTTACCTGCAGGGAATTTTAGTGCAGAAGTGGTTCGAGTCGTTGCAGGACGTGTTTGCAAAGCCCCAGAGCCTGCGCAAGCTCGTTGGCCGGGGGTTGGCAGACATCGACAAGTCGCGGGACGTCTCTTCCGAACAGCGGCTGGTGCTCAAGACGTTCATGGGCAGCCTGGACAAGTTTCTCGATTCTGTCGATAGCGAGGTCTATAGCTCGGGGGAGCCCCTGGGAAACATGCAAATCAAGACTGTCTCGGTCATCAGCGACGCCGCCCGCCCGCGCAGCCCCTTCGATATCACCTTTCCCTCGGGTATCTTGTGGGGCCTGATTGGCTGCGCCACGGCGTTCGGCATCTCGATTGTCTCAGAGCGTAACTCGGGCACGCTCAAGCGCATCAGGCTCTCTCCGCTGGGCCGTCCGCAGATCATGGCCGGCAAGGGAGTGGCCTGCTTCATCGCCTGTCTGGCGACGGCCGCTGTGCTTTTGGTGATCGGGAAGATCTTCTTCAAGGTGCAGGTTGACGATCCTCTCAAGGCGGCCATGGCGCTCGTGAGCGTCTCGTTGTGTTTCGTGGGAATCATGATGTTGATAAGCGTGCTCGGAAAAACCGAGCGGGCCGTCTCGGGCGCCGGCTGGGCCGTGCTGCTGGTGATGGCCATGTTCGGCGGCTGCATGATGCCGCTGGCTTTCATGCCGGGCTGGATGCAGGCCATCAGCAACCTGAGCCCGGTCAAGTGGGGCGTGCTGGCCATCGAGGGGGCCGTCTGGCGCCAGTTCAGCTACACCGAGATGCTGCCCGCCTGCGGCATCTTGATAGGAGTCGGGGTGCTTTTCTTCGCCGTCGGTGTACGACTGTTTTCACGCAGCGAAGCTTGAAGCGTGCTTTTTTCTCGACTGGCGCTGGCGGAGGTGTTAATTATCGCCATCCTGTCTACCAGGAACAGGGAGGCATCATGTTCAGAGAGATCTTAGAGCGCCTGAAGAGTCTCCAGGAGAGACTGGTTGCGCTCAGGGGGCCTCTTTGACGTCGCCGGCAAGCAGGCGCGCGTCGCGGTTATAGACAAGGAGATGGAGCAGGCTTCCTTCTGGGACAACCCCAGGCGGTCCGGGGAGATCCAGAAAGAGCGGGCGGATCTGCTGGATACCGTCGAGAAATTTCTGGGCGCCGAGAAGAAGGTCGCCGAGGGGCTCGAGCTTTGCGAATTGGCCGCGGCCGAGGAGGACGCCGAGATGGGCGCCGAGCTCGAGAGTGAGCTTTCCGCGCTCGAGAAGAAAGTGCGGGCCATGGAGCTTGCCCGCATGCTCTCGGAGCCCAACGACCAGCGCGACGCCTTCGTCAGCATCAACGCCGGCGCGGGCGGCACCGAGTCTTGCGACTGGGCCAACATGCTGCTGCGCATGTACCTGCGCTACAGCGAGTCACGCGGCTGGGAGGCGTCCATAACCGAGTACCTGGCCGGCGACGAGGCCGGGGTCAAGTCGGTCACCTTCTCGGTCGAAGGCAAGGCCGCCTTCGGCTACCTGCGGGCCGAGGTGGGCATCCACCGCCTGGTGCGCATCTCGCCCTTCGACGCCGGAAAGCGCAGGCATACCTCGTTCGCCAGCGTCTTCGTCTATCCCCAGGTGGACGAGGACATCGAGATCGAGATCCGCGACGAGGATCTCAGGGTGGACACCTACCGCGCCTCGGGCGCCGGGGGACAGCACGTCAACAAGACCGACTCGGCCGTGCGCCTGACGCACCGGCCGAGCGGTATCGTGGTGGCCTGCCAGAACGAGCGCAGCCAGCATCGCAACAAGGCCATGGCCATGAAGGTACTCATGAGCCGGCTCTACGACCTGGAAATGGAAAAGCGCCGCGAGCGCGAGGACGCCATGCATGCCCAGAAGAAGGAGATAGCCTGGGGCT
>CAZXHT010000024.1:0-67009 GCA_964640665.1 uncultured Myxococcales bacterium | reverse complement strand
AGTTGGGCTACCGGCATATCCGCATCCAGACCAATGGTATGCGTTTCGCCTACGAGCCCTATGCCAAACGCTGCCAAGCTGCCGGTGCCAACCAGGTTTCACTTTCGGTAATGGGAAAGGATGCCGTCGCCCACGACGGCATCACCCGCACTCCTGGCTCGTACAAACACTTGCTTACCGGTCTCGATAATCTCGTCTCCGCCTGCATAAGTGTTGAAGCAGACGTGCTGATCACCTCACGATCGATGAGCGGTTTGCAAGACATCGTCGAGTTTCTCGCCCCGCGCGGAGTTGCCGTATTCACCTTCTGGCTGTTTTCGCTGCACGGAACAGATAATCCAGACTTGCGCGAGTTGCTGCCCCGCATGAGCGAACTCGCACCCCACCTCGAGCGCGCCTTAGCCGCCGCGGACAGGCTCGGGGTAAGAGCCAGCTCGTTCCACACTCCCCCCTGCGTGCTCGCAGAAGCCTACCGCGACCGCTACGTCCACTCGGGAACCTGGGATCTATTGGTGGTGCCCCCCGGTGCGGAGCCTTTCATGGCCGAGTGTTCCCCCATGGAAGGCGGCGCCTACCTGGATGGCTGCGCAAGCTGCCGCCTGCGCCCCGACTGCCTCGGACCAAGAGCCGATTATCTGGAGATACACGGCCCAGACGAATTTCGCCCGCTTGAGCAACGGGCGGAGGGACCGGGTTAACCGATAATAGGCACCTACCTGAACCCGAGTTGAATCCTGATGGCGTTCTCGACGGCATTCATGTCTTCATGGGAAAGCTTCCCGACCTTGTTGTGTAACCGCTTCTTGCTGACCGTGACGATCTGGTCGGCCATCGCCTTGTGCGGCTTATTTCTGACCGTCACGAATGCCTCAGGCGGGTATAACCGTGAAACATTCGTCGTCAGCGGCACGACTTGCACCCGGTTCAATACCTTGTTGGAAGCATCTACGCTGACGACCACGGCAGGGCGGGATTTCTTCACCTCGCCGCCAACGGACGGATCGAATATGATCCACCAGACTTCAGCTCGTCTCATCTTGGCTGTCCGTCAGTAAGTTTTCCGACCACTCCAGTGCATCGGCTTCACGCTCTTCATCCCGCGCCATCTCTAGGTAGGCTGCTTCCATATACTCCTCTACCACGTGCGGGCGGGCGAGCGCGTTGAGGAACGAGCTTATGCGCCCTCGACCGATGACCCGGTGGAGACCATCGTAGACTTTCTGGTCGACTGTTATGGTAAGCTTCTTGTGCATCTACAAGCTCCGAGATTATACGTATTATACATCTAATACGTACAATCGTGCCTTTTGTCAACAAAAAGATCCAAGGCGTTGACGTGGCAGGACTTATGATGTATGTTTATGTGTAGATGTAACTGTAAGGAGTGCTTTCATGCATAGGACCCAGATATTATTGGACAAAGGGCAGTACTCGGCCCTGCGGGAGTTGGCCGCGCGAAGAGGCACTAGCATGGCTCAGATGATCCGCGAGTTCATCGATAGCGGCCTTTCCGAGATGTTGCCGCAACGGAAAAACGGTCAGCAGGTGCTTTTGAGCCTGAAGGGTTTCATCGCCGAGGCCGACGTTGCCGGACGTGATCATGATCGGGTGCTTTACGGAGACGGGTGATGCGCAAGGCCTTCGTCGACACCGGGGCATGGTTTTCTTTCTTCGTGGCCGGCGATCCGGATCACCGGGCGGTCGCCGCTGCGTTCGAACAATGGACCGGGCGCCTGCTGACCAGCGAGTATGTCTTCGACGAGTTGGTCACGCTATTGCTCTATCGCACCGGGCACCAGAACTCGATTCGAGCCGGATCCGCCCTACGTTCGGGCGCGATCGCGGAGATGATCATGATCCAGCCCGTGGACATAGAAAATGCCTGGCGTCAGATGTGCAGGGAGTCCGACAAGCGTTACAGCTTCACCGATTGCACATCGTTTTCCGTGATGCGCCGGCTGGGCATAGATACCGCCGTCGCCGTAGACGAACATTTTCGCCAGGCGGGCTTTTTGGTACTGCCCTGAACATTCGCAAATCATTTCACGGGGAGTTTGCATGGAAATCATACATTACACCGACGAACACAAGATATTCAGGCAGTCGCTGCGCAGGTTTTTCGACGAGGAGGTCATCCCCCATGTCGAGGAGTGGGAGGAGGCCGGTATCGTGCCCAAGGAGATCTGGCGCAAGATGGGCGCGCAGGGTTATCTGTGCATGAGCGTGCCCGAGGAGTACGGCGGTCTGGGCGCCGACTTTCTCTATTCGGTCATAGTCTCAGAGGAGTTGGTGCGCACCAACCACGCGGGGCTGGCGGCGCCGCTCCACAGTGATGTGGTTGTGCCTTACATTACGTCCTTCGCCTCCGAGGAGATGAAACACAAGTACCTGCCGGGTTGCATCAGCGGCGAGTGCATCACCGCCGTCGCCATGACCGAACCCAACACCGGCAGCGACCTGGCCGGGATCAAGACCAGCGCCGTCGAGGACGGCGATGACGTCGTCATCAACGGGCAGAAGACCTTCATCTCAAACGGCATCAATTGCGGCCTGCTGGTGTTGGCCGCCCGGGATCCCGCCATCGAGGATCCCTACCAGGCCATCGATCTCTACCTGGTCGAGGCCGGCACTCCCGGCTTCGAGAAGGCCAAGCGCATCAAGAAAGTCGGTTGGCACAGTCAGGACACGGCCGAGCATTTCTTCACAGACTGCAGAATCCCCAAGGCCAATCGCCTGGGCCGGAAGGGCTCGGGGTTTTTAATGATGATGCAGAAGCTGCAGCAGGAGCGCCTGATGTGCTGCATCGTGGCGGTGGCCGCGGCCGAGTACATGATCGGGCTGACAATCGACTACTGCAAGGAGCGCAAGGCCTTCGGCCGCCCGATTTCAAAGTTCCAGAACACGCGCTTCAAGATCGTCGAGATGGCCTGCGAGGCCAAGCTGGGCAGGACTTTCCTGGACAAGCTGATAGCAGAACACATGGCGGGCGACAACATCGTAGTGGACGTGTCGATGGCCAAGTACTGGACGACCGAGATGGCCAAACGGGTGGCCGACCAGTGCGTCCAGCTACACGGCGGTTACGGCTACTGCGAGGAGTACCCCATCGCCCGCGCCTGGCGCGACACCCGGGTCTTGTCGATCTTCGCCGGAACCAACGAAATCATGAAGACTATCGCCGCCAAGTTCATGGGTTTATAAGGACTGCGAGTAATATTAGCGATCCTCTTTGAGCGCGGGCTGCAGCCAGAGTTGTAGGCTGGCGGTCGTGGGAGTGTGAGTTCCCGATAAAAGTGCGCGGAGCCTGCTTTTCAGCACCTGGTTCGGTTCCCTGGCCAAGGCAGCTCCTATTTTTTTTGTCGGCGGCGACTCCATGCGCCCGAGCAACCTGACAGCCAAATAGCGAACCACGGGACAGGCATCCAGCAATGCGCCGGATGCGAGCTCTTCCAGTAAATCTTCAGGCGCCGCCGGCAGCGCCTGCAGTAGAAGCAGCGCCACCGCGGGAATCTTCTCTTTCTCGGCCGCAGCGATCACCTTCAGGCGGGCGCGGCGCACGCAACTCCCGGCGTAAACTGCCGCAGCTGCACGTTGAACCGGATCGTCATCCGACAAGGCTTCCAAAAACACTTCGCGCCCGCGGCGGTCCTCGCGCTGGCAGGCGAGATCGGCGCAGATCAGTCGCACCTGGAAATCCTGATCATGCAGCAGAATCCCGGCGGCCTGCGGCAACTCTTGCCGCCAGAGCGGCAGAATGTCGCGCACCAGCCGCAGGCGCACTCCGGCCGTCTCGTGCCGCGCGAGGGCATCGAGCACATCGTCGGTCACGAAACGACGCAGCCTGATCTGCGCCATGACCAGCCGCACCAGGGCATATCCCATTGCGGCCCCCGGCGGGGCAACCAACACGCAATCATCCCCCTGGCAATCCTTTGGGGTAAGCATGCGGCGGATGGTCGCGGTCAGAGCACGGCGGCCCCGCCAGTAGTGCCCGCGGGCGATGCGCTCCGCGGCCACCACCCTGACATCCAGATCGACGTCATCCAGAAAGGCCACCAGGCACTTGCGCGCCTTCTCGCGCGCCTTCTTCCATTCCGCGCGTTTCCATTCACGATCCTGGCGCAGGGGGTCCTCACACTCATCCACCCCTGCCGCCCCGATGAACTCCGCGGCCCTGTTGCGCGAGTTTGCCCGAACGCTATTTCCCAGGCGCATGACCAGGCGCGCTTTTCCCAGTGCGCACGAGGCCGTCAAACCACCGGGGCCCGCCTTGAACAGGCCGGCCAGCGGTTTGGGCGGTTTGGGCCTGGTGACCAATTCGCAAGAGAGAGACAGCGAGAAATCAGGCGCAGATCTTTCGCGAACGGTGAGTCGTCCGACGATGCGGGCGGCCTTGCCCGGCCCACCCTTGCCCAGTCGCTTGCTGATCGTCCGTCCCAGGCAAGCCGGCAACACGGTGCGATCGAAAACAGATTTGCGAACCGAAAGCCCGGATATGCCCCCGTCCGGCAGCAGGCCGAACGAGAAATCGAACCCGCCGTAGACCCTGACCTGCCCGGCTTCCGCTTGCGCGACACAAGCTCGCAGGTGCTCGCGCAATGCCGCCCGGCGCAGGATTCTCTCGACCGCGCAGTCATCCATATCGGCGGGCGATCCATCCGCCGCCGCGGCCGGCCGGCCGCTGCAGTCGGTGTCCGCCCCGGCTTCGGCTATCGCGGGCCTCGCGGCCGGCGTTCCCCATACCAACCAGGCAAGCGCCAAGATCGATATCATTCGGGCTGTCAACTGAATCCCCATCTTCTCCGTGTCCACCACTCGGCGCTCAATAGTACTACCAGTGTCAGCAGTACCCACCAACTCGCCAACAAAAGTCGCGTTGTGCTCGACTCTACCCGGTAGCGTTTGTACTCGTTCACTTTAATATCACCGAGTGATCCGTCCTCGACGGCGGCGAACGACCCGCCCGTGGCACTAGAAAGCTTGCGCAGAAGGTCGGGGCGCGGGAACGGCCGGGCGTGCTCGATTCCCGTGTCCTCCACCACGAAGGCATCGCTTGCCTGGATTGTCGAACCTTCGTGCTCTACGGATGCCGCCGCCACGTATGCCCCTGCCTCGGAGGAAGGCAGCTCGATCCGCGCGCTGCCCTTGTCGTCGAGTTGTACAGGCCGGCGCTCGATCACCCGGCCACCCGCTTGCAGCGTCAGCCTGGCCTTGGCCCCGGGCGCCCCTGGCGCCTGCAAGCGCAGGGTCACGTTTTCGCCGGGCAAATACCTGGCCTTGAGAGAGCGCAGGATGAGCGGATCGAAATCCGGATCGCGAATCAACCAGCGCAACAAGTTGTTTGTGAAACGCTGGTAGGGCCGCAGGCTCGTATCACTGCCCGCGAGTTGGAACCTCCAGCGCCACGATCCATCGGTCAACAGGGCCGCGCTGCGGCCCCGCCCCACCTCACGCAAGGCCAGTATGGGCGCCCGTTCGCCTCCGGAGCGCTCGAAGGGATGCGCCAGCAAGACCTCGGCCCCGGGCTGGATCGAGCGCGCCTTGTTGTAGGCGCCCAGTGACGGCAGACGCTCCCATAGGCCGGGGTCGCCCAGATCGAGCACCGGGTGCCTGATCCCGGCCTCGGTCAGCGCCGCCCGCACTTGATCCGCCTGCCAGTCGCCGGCGGCGCTCAGTCCCACCGGAATGATCTTCTCTAAAGCGCTGCCGGCATATCCGCCGGATCCGAAGGAGAGATCCCCGCCGATCATCCAGAAGGCCCCTCCCCCCCTGACATAGTCGGCGATCTGGGGCAGGTAGAAGCCGACCGAGTACGGGCCGTGATTGAAGTTCTGGAAGATCAGGACATCGAAGGTGTTCAACTCCGACCCGAATAGTTTGTGGATCGGAAAGGGAATCAGGCTCAGCTCCTGTTCGCTGACTCCCGGGGCATCGATGACCGTCCGCAGTATATAGAAGCTGACCAGATCTATGTTCGGGTTGCGCTTGAGGACCTCTCTCAGGAATCGCTGGTCCCAGCCCGGCCGGCCGACCACGTGCAGCACCCGGATCTTGTCACGAATGATGCGCATGACGAATGTGGCATCGTTGTTGGAGCTGATTGTCTCGCCGTCCAGCGACGGCGTCGTTATACGATAGACGAACTTGCCGACGTCATCCGGAACGAAGCGCAGCTTCACCTTGCGTGAGCCGTTGCGCGGTACGGTTACGACCTTGGTGGCCAAACCGCGCCCGGCCTGCTCGAGGGTGACCGGCACGCTGACCTCGTCGAGGCCCTCTGAATGCAGTCTGGCTTCTATCTCCACCGCATTGCGCACAAATGCGAAGTCATCGGAGACGACTTCGCCGACGGCCAGATCGGCGAAGCGCTCGCGGCGGCCCACTGCCAGGGTGTTGACTGGACAGCCAAGCGCATCCAGGAGCTTGCCCACCGGCGGAGGTAAATCTCCCGCCGCATCCACGCGTCCCAGTTGCCCGGTGTCCGCCCCGTCGCTTATGACTATCACGGACGCCAACTGGCCGGCTTGTCTGGCGCCGTTACCCGCGAGTGACGCCAGGGCCGCGCTGATATCGGTACTCTCGCCGTCGGCTTTCAATCTCCCGGGATCTGCCGGGATCAGCTTATCGGCGAAGGAATACATTTGCAGAGAATAGTCTTTACCCAGGCGACCGATCTCGCCTGCGTGATCCGTCAAAAAGTTCAACAACCGCTGTCGACGGCTACTACCGCCGTCGTCGACGCTCATGCTGGCCGATGAGTCCAGCAACAAGGCAATGCGGCTCTTCAGCGGTTTCAGCCGGCGATACTCGATGGCCGGACCCAGCAGCATGGCGGCGATCAGCGCCAGGTTCAAGCCGCGCAGAAAAAGCAGCAGCCCGCGTCTGCGCGGCGACGAATTTCGCAGCCCCCGCCAGGTAAGAAAGAAAACACAGGCCGCGGCCGCACCCAACAAGACGATACGCCGGGGGGAGGCCCATTCCAGCACCAGAACCCAGTCGCGCACAACCATCGTTACAGTCTCCGGCGCTTCAGGATGAACTGCAGGTGGACGCGATCGTTCTTGTAGTCCAGGCACAAGGCGTAAAAGACTATATCGATGGCCAAGCGATATGACTCTTCGCGTTGCACCTCTCCTCCAGGTTCGCAGACCTGCTCCCAGCCGCCGTACAGGTCCTTGGCGAGTGCCCCGAGCAAATCGCCATGTGTGTAGACGATGGCCAGCCGCTTGTCGATAGAAAGCCCTTCGAGACCCGCCGTCGCCACCCGGCCGGCCGGCCTGGAGATCAGAAAGAAAGTCTTGAAGACAACATGCCCGGCCTGAACTTCTTCGAGCCGCCGGCCGGGAAACAGCCTGGCGATGGCGAAACGAATGCTGCGATCGAACTCTCCTCCGGGTGCGGCCGCGGGATCGTCGACCCACAAGAAGCCACCCATTACCAGGAAGCGGCGCAGATTGGCCAGTGCCCGGTCATCGAGATCGGCCACGGCACCCTTGCAGGACCACAGCAGAAATGGCGTCTTGTACAGACCCGAATCGGCAGGATCGACCGCGACCGTCTCCGGCTCGGCTTCGACGCTGGTTCTCTTGGTAAGCTCCCAGACCAGTTGTCTTAGGCCATGGGCGCCGGGACTCTCGCCGCCGGCGCATGGCAATCGCCCGATCACCAATCGCTCGTCGGCAACCCCACCCGCGACAGCCGTTCCGCAGGCCACAACAGTGACAACCACCAGGCAGAATGTCGCTGCGACCCTCACGTTTTATTGAACCAGGAACCCTCGATGACTTCCTTGGTGCCCTGCTCCGCACTCAACGACGGGTCAACCAGCACCTTGGCGGAGACCTGTTGTTTGCGCTCGGTCAACTCGACCGCGTTCTTTTCTTCCTCGGGTCTGGCCGGTTCGGTGGTAATTGTCGTCATCTGCGGCGCCTTGCCTCCGTCTTGTTCGAGCGGCGGTTGAGCCGCCAGGTAGGCCCGGATCGCCTGCCTGATGAAAGCGGGGATTTCTATCTTGGCCCGGTCGGCATGCGCCTCGATCAGCCCGGCATCGTCCGGCGCAAGCTTGACGGCGAACTCGCGCGCGTTGCTGACCGATTTCTGAAGGTACTCAAGAGCGACCCCGGCCATGCCGATTCTGAAATCCTGGCTGTCGATCATCCTGCGGATCTTCTCCGCCAGTTCCTTGGTGTCCAGCCACTCTCCCTCGAAACACACCTGCTCCTTGTCAATATCAATTTCAAACTGTTTCTCCATGGCACCCTCCGTAATCAACGGGAGAATCATATTTGCGCGACAGCGTCCGGTCAACTCTCCTGAGATTGGCTCTCGGCCAGTTCGCCCAACAAGGCGCCGTCATCTTCCGAGATTCTTGTGAAGCGAACCGCCAGACCGCGCGGATTGTCCTTACCGACCCAAACGACTTCTCCCTCGGCGTGGAAAGGATACTTGGCAATCATCGGCACCGAAAACTTCACGAGAACTTTGGTGCCGATGGGCAGCTTCTGGTGACACTCGATAAACATCCCCCCGGCGCTCACGTTCGACGAATCGGCCGAGAACTCTTGTCCGGTGTATTCGATGCGCACCCGAACGGCGACAGGCACTCGCGCGTGACGCCTTCTGTCCTGAGCTTTTTCTTCCATGCAAAACGAGCATTACACATGCCCGACGCACATATCAAGAATTTGCGCGCTTGCGGATTCATTCTGGATTCCGTAGTATTGTAGCGAACGCAACCAAGGAGAAAAAACCATGAGTCGCATGATGAGCCCGCATTCGAGCTGGATTTTTATCACCCTCGCCGTCCTGGCGGCATTCGCGGCAGGCTGCGGTGAAGATTCGTTGAAGCTGAGCCTGCCGGACGGCAACGTGGTCAAGTACATGGCTGCCAAGCCTTCCGGCTCGAACTTATCGGCTTCCTGTTCCACACAGAACGCAGCGGCGTTGGCGGACAGCACCGAGACGGGCATGATGAGGATCAGCTGTACGGTCCTGCCCAAGGATGCCAGTGGAGCTTCGCTCCCCACGGCGGCCTCGATCCGCATCGTGGCCGAGGTAAAAGACCAGGGAAACGCGCCCCAGGACGGCGAATTGGTCCACTTCACGACCACCAGGGGCAGCTTCGAACCGTTCGGCGACGCCAGCGCCAGTGCCGTCAAGGAGACCGATGCCGAGATCTCGAGCGGAAGCGCCACGGCCAACCTGTACACTTTCCCCGGGGAACAAGAGGAAGGCAGGGTCACCGCCAGCTTCACTACCATGAGCGAGTCTTCCATCAGCGACTCGACCCAGGTGATTGTCACGCCCGGTATCGGTTTCATGGTCGAGTCTGCCTGCGGCATGGCGCGAGTCGAGAGCTCCTATTCCAGCGAGGCGGCATTCGAACTCACTCCTTCCAGTGAGCCAATGGACGTCGAGCCGCTTTCCGGCGAGCCCAGCCACATGGTAGGCGGAATCATCCACAACCCCAGGGACGGCCTGCTGAGCATAGTCTTCTACGTGGACGGCGAAGAGGGCTACACTGATGCCAACGGCAACGGCAAGTATGACAGCGGCGAGCCTTTCTTCGGCAACGACCTGGCCGAGCCCTTCGTAGACGCGAACGACAACGGAGAATACGACAGCGGAGAAGGTTACATCGACGTTGACGGGAACGAGCAGTGGAGCGACGCGAACGGCCGCTGGGACGGTGAGACCGTGATCTGGACCTTGGTGCATATCATGTTCACCGGCAAGCCGGACGAGAGCATCGACACCACTCATTTCGAACCGTCGGGAATCAACATCGCCAGCGGCGGCAGCCAACAGTTCACCCTTTACCTGATGGACATCAACCACAACCCGATCGCCTCCAACACAGGAAGCGACCATGTCGAATTCAGCACAGACAGCGGTGCCAACGTCGGTACCGGCACGATAACACTGACCAAGAGCATGGGAATAGAGTTCACCGAGGACGGCAAAGTCGACATAAACAGTCTCGACATGAATCATGAAGATCGCTACTACCAGGTTACCCTGGATGACAGCGACCCGGACGCGGTAGAGCCGGTGACGCTACATACCCTGGTCGAATGGACGCCCGCCCCACCCGGCGGAGACTACTCCCCGACCATGATGAACCAGGCACTCGGAGATCTCACAGGAACCGCCAATTGAAAATCATTATGGCGAGAGTATTTGCGCCACCGCCGACAGCACCAGCGAGCCGCCGGGGTCGAGGCCAAGGCCGCCGGCCAACAGCACGGATCCATCGGGCAAGACGGCCGTCGCTACGCCGAGCGACCCGGTGCCAAGAGTGTCATCCAGGCTCTCGGGCGCCTGGTCGCCGGATTTGAAGGTTTCCATATCGAGGCGCAGTTCGAAGGCTCCATCCACTCCGCCGGCCAGAAGCACCACACCGTCGGCCATCGTCGCCGCCGCATGGTAGGCACGGGCATGTGTCAGGCTCAACTCCAGCGCCTGCGGACTGGCTCCGTCGAACGACAGGCTGGTGAGATCGGCAACCGCCGGCGCTCCCGTGAAATCCGGGATCCCCCCGGCGACAAGCACGCGCCGGCTGGCGCTCATGGTCAGCGAGTGCCCACTGACAGACAGGTTGCCGGAGACTGCTAGTGACAGCGGTTCAAAGTTCAGGGTCGCAGCAGATCCCATCTCGAGCGGCGGATCGCCGTCCTGGTTGCCACCCGCCAGCAATATCCTGGAATCCAGCAGCGCCGCCCGTGCCCCCTTGAGCTGCGCGCCCAGCCTGCCGCTCAGGCCGGTCCAGTCCCAGCTTGCCGTGCCCGCCGGCAAGCCCAGCACCACGTCATCGGTGCGGCTGAGCGCCGTCTGCCCTCCCAGCAAAACCACCTGGTCACCCGGAAGAACGACTGCCGCCGCCGCCATGCGCGCCAGAAGCGGGTCATTGCCGGCCAGAGAAAAGGTCCGCTCAACAGGATCATACACCTCGGCGGTCTGTATGGCGCCCGAGGGTGTCATCTGAAACATTGCCCCCCTGGTGAAATTCACGCTCATGTGCCGCGATCCCCCGACCATCATGATCCGGCCGTCCGAAACAAGCAGCGCCTCGTGGAAACCCCGGCTTTCGAGCATCCTGCCGACTCTGACAAAGCTGGCCGTCGAGGGGTCGAACAGCAGCGCCTCGTTGGTAGCCTCGAGTTCGACTCCGCCGGCCGCGGCGTTGCTGGTTGTATATCCACCGGCAATCAGAACCTTGCCGTCGGGCAGTTCGCTGGCGCTTGAAAAGGCTCGAGCGGGGCGCAGTTCATCCAGGATATTGTTCAAGGCCATCCCGCGTCTGGTGACATAGACAAACACCTGCGTCTCGCGTCCCGCGACTACTTCGATTCCCTTGGTTACACCCATCCACTCGGGCTCGGCCCCGGACGGGCAGCCCTGCCCGGCGTATCCGCCGGCCTTGAGAACCAAGTTCTGCTGCGGAAGCAGATCCATCTCGAGCGACTTGCGCCTGGAGTCATCGGCATCGATATCAATGCATCCGCTGTCACCCTCCAAGCTCCCACCGAGGCTGACCGCAAATGCCTGGACCCTGAAGCTGTGGATACCCAGAGGCAAGCCACGGGGGTCCGTCTGCGCCTGCCGGCTTTGCGCAAAACGCATCTTCACGGCGACACCCGGCGCCTGCGCCGGCCCGCAAGAAAGCAGGGACGACGTTGCCAGAGCCACGGCCACGAGTCCCGCAAGCGATGTTGTCTTGGCTATTTTTTGCACGCTTCACTCCTCCGTGACGCACAGGACCTACCAAAACTCGATTGCCAGGCGACCCTTACCCGACGGTATCCCGCCCTCGGGCGACAGGCCCAGCACCAGGCCGGTTACTCCGCCGGCCACCGCCACCCCTATTGCGGTCCAGAACCACCACTGTTTGTATAGCGGGCGGGAAGGCTCCTGCGCCGTCTGTTCGGCGGACCCTGGCAGGAAGGGCTTCGAGGGTTCAGTTGCGACCGGCCCCGTTTCCGCCTTGCGGGAGAGCGCCACGGTCTTGCGCCCAAGCGAGGGCCGCGTGGCGATCGCATGAGATCGCATTTCTGCTTTGCCGCCTCCGAGTTTTTCTCCGACAACCTCTCCCCGGGCGACTTGCCCCGCATGCTTGACTCGGCCGGCGGCAGCAGAGGCAGGCGGTTCCTCGACCGCGGGCTTGACTGTCGTTATGATCGCCTTTTTCAGGTTCACTGCAACCTTGAGGCTTCCTCCGCTTATTTTTATCTGGCGCAAGACGGTTTGGTAACCCGGTTGCCTGACCTCCACCAGGTGAGTTCCCCGGCCGATATCTTTCGTCAGCACCAGCGGCGTCCTGCCGATCTTGTTGCCGTCGAGAAAAACATCGGCCCCCGTGACATTGGCAACCACCGCCAGTTGGCTGCGGATAAGCGGGCCCTGGATTTCGACCCAACCTTTCAGCAGCGCGTTACGAATCGAGGCCATTCCTTTCCCGCAACGTTGCCGTGATTGTTCGACGATCTCCTTGCTGTCGACATCCACCAGTTTCATCACCACCAGATAGCGGCCAGGTAGTTTCTGGATCTCGGCGTAGAGAATCCGTCTTACCTTGGCCAGCGAGGCCATCCGGGCCAGGCAGTTATTCCCAGCCCCTTGGCAGCGTGCCCTGATACGCAAGAGCTTTCCCTGCATCCCTGGATCTTCACAGATGGCCAGCGAGGGATAGCGTTTGGCAAGCGTTCGCAGTTGCTCGCCAAGGTTTTCGAGCTTGGCTGAACTCAGGAACCTGCTCTCCGGGTTGAGAATCAGGATACGAACAGGTTCCTTTTGCTGACCGGCCGCCGGTCGAATGGCCAGGCAGAGCAAGACAAGCGCGACTCCCGCAAACGTGATCAAACGGTTCATGAAAGACACCTCTTACCAACTATTGCATACATGTAATCTCTTTGAATCGTATCTCCGTACATCCGCACCTGTCAACCACGGGCTTGTCCTTGTTTATGTCAGGGTCCCAACGTACAATGCCCTATCATGGATTCGCTGCCCAAACCTTTCGTCAAGTGGGTCGGTGGCAAGGGGCAACTGGCAAGTGAGTTGCTCAAACGGGCACCTGACGATTTCAAGACCTATCACGAACCCTTCATGGGAGGCGCGGCGCTGTTTTTTGCCCTCCACCGGGAGGGTCGCCTGGATGGAAAACGGGTTTTCCTCTCTGACGTCAACCAGGAGTTAGTCGACACCTACCAGGCCGTCCGGGATGAAGTGCACAAAGTCATTGCGCGTCTTTTGGAACATCAGAAGAAATTCCGCGCCTTCGAGCACGAGGAGCAAAAGCGCGAATACTTCTACTCGGTGAGAGAAAAGAACCCGAAGCGGCTCTCTCGGCCGGGCAGGGCGGCCAGGATGATCTTTTTAAACCGGACGGGTTTCAACGGTCTGTACCGGGTCAACAGCAAGGGCAAGTTCAATGTGCCTTTCGGACGCTACAAGAATCCACTGATTTGCAACGCCGAAAACCTGCGGGCGGTATCGGCGGCCCTCGACAAGGCCGTGCTGACTACCGATTCTTTCGACCGCGTGCTGGACGCGGCCGGCCGCGGGGACTTCGTCTATTTCGATCCGCCCTACGTTCCAGTGTCCAGCACGGCCAATTTTGTCTCTTACGCCCGAACCGGCTTCGATCATCAAGACCAAAAGAGGCTGGCCGAGACGATGGAAAAGCTAATGGCCAAGGGGGTCAGGGTAATGCTCTCCAATTCCGACACCGGGGTCGTCAGAAGACTGTATTCTGAAAAGTTCCGCATCGAAAAAGTGAAGGCGTCCCGACGAATCAACTCCAAGGCAGACAGGCGGGGGTTGATCAACGAAGTTGTGATCATGAGCTACGAGCCCCAGGGAGAATGACCGATGCCGGGTAAAGCCACCGCACCAAGGAAAGGAAAAGAACTCGAGTTGAAAGCACAGGCGCTCGCGGAAAACCTGGGGCTCGAGGTCAAGCGCCAGGTGCGTGTTGGGCGGCGAATATGGGGCGCCGAGCGCAGAATCGATCTGATCCTGAGCGACGAGGCGGGCAAGCGGCTGGGATTGGAATGCAAGTTCCAAAGCCAGGCGGGCACGGCCGAAGAAAAAATTCCGGCGCTGATTGAAGACATCAACGCCTGGCCCATAGACGGCCTGGTAGTCTTCCACGGCCAAGGGTTCTCCGAGAACATGAAAGCCTTCTTGTTGTCGACCGGCAAGGCGGTAAACCTTGAAGATTTGGAAATGTGGCTGCGACTCTACTTCGGGTTGGAGTTGCCCTGAGTATCGTGGCACCAGGCAAAATCGGGGTTGACTTACCCAAATAGCCTGCCTAACCTGGGCTTGTTCGCAAAGTGTCCATTGATCAAAGGAGAGTTGGCTATTCGTAAATTTATCCTGGTACTGGTTGTCCTGGTAACTTCTTTGATGCTGGCCGCGCCTGTCATGGCGGGTGACCTGTGCTTCAACTGCGGCAGTGGAAGCTCCAACGGCTGCAAGCAGTGCAAATCGCGCAGCGGAAAAGACACACAGCAGGATCGCAAGATATGCAAGGACCTGGGCTGCAAGATCACGGGCACTGGATCGTGCTCGACCGCCGCCAATGTCAAGGTGTGCCAGTCGAAGAGCGACACCCCCGACCTGGCCGTCTCCGAGAAGAAATAGCGGCCGTATTCGCAGCGCCCCGAAACGAGCAGCCACCCGGGGCATCCGACACCAGGGGGACCGTAACATCATGTTCCAGTTACTTCTGGGAATAGACAAGATTGTCTTCAGGCGCGCTGAATCGATTCCGGTGACGCTGCGTTTCGACAACGTGGGATCGGAACCAATCACCTTGGAAGGCATCATCCCCAAGAGCGGCTCGGCCGGCCCTCCATTTCTGGAGATTGAAGCCCCGAACGGCAGGTTCATGCGCGTCGAGACAGGCATCCCGCGCGAACTGGCCAACGACAAGCCCGTCGTCATCGAGCCGGGGCGCTCTTGCCTGCTGCTGCAGGTCGACCTGGTGGACGTTCCCGCCTGGATCCGCACCGAGGAAGGCGCGGCCCGGGGAGACTACGGCAAGACGGTGAACCGCCTGGGCCCGGAACTGCGACCAGGCAACTACGCCATAAGCGGACACTTCCACCCGACGCCGCAACGTTACCAGAGCGACACCGACAGCGTTATCTTTACAATCAAATAGGCGCCAGGCTGCAGCCCGCGCGTGAATTTACACTTGACATCAACGCATCAAATATATTATGCTTTGATGTATGAGAACTACACTGACACTCGATGAAGATGTGGCGGCCAAGATTTCACAGATCCGCTCCAAAGAAAAAGTCAGCCTGAAGACCCTGGTCAACGACGCCTTGCGGACCGGTTTGGAAGAATACCTGGACGGGAATACCAAACCATCGGTACCCTACAAGCTGAAACCCGTCAGACTCGGTGCTCGCCTGCCGGCCATAGACGACGTGGCCGATATTCTGAGTAGCTACGAGAGCGAATCGTTCAGATGATCCTGGTCGATGCCAATATTCTGATCTACGCCAAGGTCGCAGACTTCGCGCAACATGAACTCGCTCGCCCCTGGCTTGAAGCGAAACTCGGTGAACCCGGGAAGGTCGGGCTTCCCTGGCCCGTCTTGCTGTCTTTCCTGCGCATCACGACCAACCCGCGAATCTTCGATCGGCCGCTGGCCATAACCAACGCCTGGGCCCAGGTTGAGGAATGGATCGCCTTACCCGGAGTGTGGACGCCTCTGCCCACAGAGCGACACGCCGAGGTACTGGGCAAGCTGCTCGCGGCAACCGGCTCGATCGCCAACCTCGTCCCGGACGCCCATCTTGCCGCCTTGGCCATAGAGCACGGCCTGGTGATGTGCAGCACCGACGGCGACTTTGCACGCTTTCCCGACTTGCGGCATGAAAATCCACTATAAGCGCTTCAAGTCTTCAGGAATCTCACCGGCAAATCCAGATACTTGGCGGCCTGCCTGAGCGTTGTGTCCGCCGTGACTATCGGCAAACTTTCGCTGGACGCCATTGCCAGATGCAGCGCGTCGAGAGATCGCAACGATGTCTTGAATGTGGCCAGCATGTCGGTTGCGCGCAGGTAATGCCCGCGCGAAGGCATGAGCTTGCGAAAATACCCGGCCTCCAGGTGAGAGCGGAACTCCTTCAGAATTTTCCTTGCCTGACGTACACCGAAGTCGCCGACCCTGATCTTCTTGGCAATCAGGGAGGCCATTTCCACCTCTGTCAACATGCTGATTACGGGAATGTCGATTCCGATCAAGAAAGCCTGGGCCTTCTCACTCAGCGGCTCCGGAGTATAGTAGGCCCCGAGAACGCTCGAATCGATATAGCACTCCTTCATCGTGCGTCTCGTTCTTCCCGGAGAAGCTCGGCCGAGGATGTTCCTTGTTCACCGATTGCGCTTCGAAAGGCTCCCAGGTCCGGCAGGCGGCGGTCTCGCGCCCGGTCGGGAACCAGTCGCGCCACGGCCTTGCCGCGCCTGAGCACGATCACCTCCTCTCCCTGCTCCACGCGATCCAGGAGATCCCGAAAGCGCTGGCGGGCTTCCTTGACGCTAATCCTGACCATCTTAGTACCCCTTTTCTCTGTACACTTACAGTGTACACTCCATGCCTGGCCGAGTCAACCGGGAACTCATTCATACCTTTTTCTTTTTTCTATTCGCAGCCCAATAAAATTCAAGTGCGAATTTGCTTGCGGCAGGCGCACCAGATCCTTTTCCGTGCACACAACCGTCTCGACTGCGAGGCGCTTGCAGGCTGACTCGATTCTCTTAATATCCCGGGACTCGAAACGATGATGATCGGGAAAGGCCAGAGATCCCGCCAGGTTCAAACCCGCCTGTTTGCAGGTTCTCAGAAACCCTTCCGGAGCGCCCACAGCGCAAACTATAAAAACCGGCGCGTCTTTTGGGTGTTCGGTCTCGGATAACCCGGGCCCTTTTGAAAACCCGGCTGCTGTGAAGTCACAGGCGCATGCGGCCATGTTGCTCGGGAGACCGTGGCGGGAGCGCAGCTCGTTCACGTCTTTACCGCCGCTGTAGGTGAAGATCAACATGTCGGCGCGCCCCAGCGCGGTCAGCGGCTCACGCAGCGGACCGCGGGGCAGCAGGTGTCCGTTGCCGAAGCCCCTGTCTGCATGTATCGCACACAAATTCAGATCGCGGTGCAAGCGCCGGTGCTGGAAGGCGTCGTCGCAGACTATGATGTCGGGGTCGCAGCGCTCTATGGCCAGGCGGGCCGCGGCGACGCGGTCTTCGCCTACCACTACACCGGCTTGCGGGCAGCGCCTGGCAATCAAGAGCGGCTCGTCACCCGCCATTGCCGCCGTCCGCGATTCTTCGGACAACTCACCGACCACCAGCAATCCCCGGCTCGATCGCCCATAGCCGCGCGAGACAACGGCCACACGCTTGCCCCCGCGCTCAAGCATTGCGACCAGTTCTATTACCAGCGGGGTCTTGCCGTTGCCGCCCACCGTCAGGTTGCCGACCGAGATTACCGGCCGCTCAACCTTTTGCGGCGCGCCGCTGCCGGTACGCATGGCCAGGCCCAGGCGATAGGCCCAGGAAAGCGGCGTCAACGCCATTGCCGAAAGCCGCTCAACAGGCGACGGCGTTTCTGAATACCAGATGCGCTCGATCAGCTTGCTCGCCTGTCGCTCATCCATCCCCACCATCCCCAAGTCCCATGATTTCAAGAAGCGCTTGCCAGACTTTCTCGGGGGTAAGCGCGGCCATGCACTCGTGCGTCCCCTCCGGACAGGTGACCGATCCGTGGTTGCTGCAAGGCCTGCAAGCCAGATCTATACCGACGATTTCGACCCTGGGCCCGACCGGCGCCCAACGCTCGGGCGACGTCGGCCCGAACAAGGCCACTACCGGAATGCCCAGGGCGGCGGCCATGTGGGCCGGACCGGAGTCGGGGCTGACCACCGCGGTACACAGCCTAAGCAGCCCCGCAAGTTGCCCCAGGCTTCCCCCGGTCCTCATCAGGATCGGCCGGCCGGACATCGAATCGGACACCGCCCGCGATACAGGCCCGTCACTCTCGCCTCCCAGTAAAGCAACCCGAAAGCCTTTTGCGAAACAACGCTCGGCAAGCCCGGCCAGGTTGACCGCCGGCCAACGCTTGGTCTCGTGGCGCGCTCCCGGAACCAGTCCGATGATTGGTCCAACGCCATCAGACCCGCCAAGGAGATCGCGCGCCCACTCTAGATCGCGATCCGCCACGCGCAGTTCAGGCACCGGGCGGCGCGCCTTCTGACTCTCGCCTTCCCCGTCGTCGAGCAGCGCCAGGTAGCGCGCCACCTGGTGCGGTGAGCGCAGGATCGCATCGTGGCCGATAAGTGCCCTGAATACTCCGAACCCGCGGCGCTTGACCAACACGCGCCTCTCCGCCGGGCGCAGGACGGCGGCCAGCATTAAAGTTCTGACCTTGTGTTGCATATCGATCATCAAATCGACTTGCCCAATTTCGCGCGCCAGGCGGCGCACGCCGGACGGCCCGTTGTGGCGTCCGGTGTAGTCGTATTCGAGCACCCTATCGACGTGTGGATTGTTCGCGACCAGATCGCGGTAGCCGGAGTCAACCAACCAACTTATGCGCGCCGCGGGATTTTCGGCCCGCAGGCGAGCGGCCACGGGCGAAGCCAAAACAATGTCGCCCACCGAGGAAAGGCGCACCAACAGAATGTGCATCGCGCCGCTCACGAACCCTGCCTCGCGGCGGCCGTCTCGACGATCACCCGGGCGCACTCGGCGGACGCGCCCTGCACCGCGATGACCGCCTCGCGGGCCATGCGCCCCAGTTTCTCTATCTCGCCGGGCTTCGACAGCAAGTCCATCAGCACACGGGCGATCCTGGAAGGATCCGGCACCTGTATCCCGCCGCGGCCCAGCAGAACCCGCACGCTGCCCCTGAAGTTTTCCATGTGCGGCCCGAACAGAACGGGCTTGCCGCATGCCGCCGGTTCGAGAATGTTGTGCCCCCCGTGCCGGGCCAAGCTGCCGCCGACGAAAACGACCGTCGCCAACTCGTAGGCCTGCCGCAACTCCCCGACCGTATCCAGGATCACCAAAGGCTCCGCCCCCGCTCCCCGCGAGCGCAGGGCGTAGGCTATCCCGCGCTCCCGCGCCAAGGACTCCAGTCGCTCGGTGCGCTCGATGTAACGCGGCGCCACGATCATCTTCAGATCGGCGAACTTCTGCTTGAGCTTTACGAAGACGTCGAGAAGCGGCCCCTCCTCTCCCTCGTGGGTGCTGCCTGCCAAAAAGACCTGGGTAGTTCCGTTGACGCCCAGATCGCGGGCCAGTTCGGCAAGCCCCCCAGCCGGTTCCGCCTGCCTGCAGGAATCGAACTTGGTGTTGCCGGTCACCCTGACCTTTTTCGGATCAGCGCCGATGGATACGGCGTGCTCGGCCTCGGCCTGATCGCGCATGCAGAGCAGGTCGAGGTGACGCAAGGGGTTTCCGATCAGGCGATAGAACCAGCGGTAGCGTCCCAGCGAGCGCTCGTCGAAGCGCCCGTTGATCAGGATGATCCTGGAACCGGCCTGCCTGACTCCCCTGAGCAGGGCGGGCCATACCTCGGCGTACTCCAGCACCAACACGTCGGGCCGGATGGCTTTCACGGCCCGGCCGACGCTGAAAGGCAAGTCGTAGGGCAGGTAGCCGCAGGCATCCGCGCCCGCGAGCATTTTTCGGGCCATGGTCATGCCCGAGTTGGTGATCGTGGTTACGATGATGCGCGCCTTGGGCAGCAACCCGCGCACCTCGGCGATCACCGGCCTCAGCGCCAGCAGGTCTCCGGCCGAGGCCCCGTGGAACCAGATAGTCGGCCGGCCCTCGGGCCGGCCCTCGCCGCCGGGCCAGCCTGCGGGATAGAACCCGAAACGGGAGCGGATCCCCTCCCGCAGCTTGCGGTTGAGCAACAGCAGCGGCAGCAACAGCACGAAGGCCACGTGCACCAGCACGGCGTAGACGAAAAACATGGTACCGGCGGGCAGTCTAACCCGCAACCCATGTCTGCCGAAATCTTTTTCTGAAACTCACTGCTTCATGGTATGCAAATATCATTAACCAGCGACAAGGGAGGATCGAGATGGACGACAAGCCCCTGCTCACGGATTTCCCGAAGATACACTGTCCCTTCATCCGCCAGACCTTCAAGGTAAACAAGGAGCAT
The DNA here is from genome assembly GCA_964640665.1 of uncultured Myxococcales bacterium. GTDB lineage: Bacteria > Myxococcota > B64-G9 > B64-G9 > B64-G9 > DATKYQ01. Next base: position 46,818 of record CAZXHT010000024.1, on the reverse strand, counting down.
TGGAAAAAGCACGGTTCCCGGCTGGGCCTCAGAAAACCCGAGGCCTACCTGGTGGTCGAGCGGATCAACCCGGGTTATGAATGGGTCTTCGAAGACCCCGATACTTTCGCCGTCGAGAAACTCGACGGCACCAACGTCAAGATCCTGACCGAGGCCGGCAGGCTGGTAGCCGTCCAGAACCGCAAGAACGTCATCGACCCGTTACAGGTGATCAAGGGCAAGACCTTCATCATCGAGGGAATTTTCAGGGCCATCGGCAAGGGAGTGGTCAAGCCCGACGGCGAACAGGCCGGCGAAGTGATCGGACCCAAGCTTCAGGGCAACCCTTACAAACTCGAGATGCACGAGTGGTACCCTTTCGAAAAGGCCGTCGCCCACCTGAAATACAGATCCTTCGACGAGCACGAGAGGACCTTCGACAACTGGAGCTCGTGGTTCAAGGACTGGCTGTTTTCGAGGTTTTTCACCAAGCGCGCTTCGAAGCTGGGACTCGACGAGAAAGTGATGGCCGAGGGTGTGGTCTTCTACAACCTGAAGCGCAAGGCGGAGGGCAAAACCTTCGTGGCCAAGCTCAGGAGAGACATGTTCCCCTGGTACTACGGGCCGCAAATCGAGATCGGCGACTATGTCCAGGCCGGCCGCGATCAGATAGAAGACCAGGAGAAGTTCGACTGAGCGTCATCCGTCCCGCCAGGCGCCGCCCCTCGCCCGAACCGCGGCGTCCACCTCCTCAGTCAGTTTTCGCAAAACGCTCGTCAGTGTCGCGGCCGTGCTTTCCATCTCGGCAGGTTTAGCCTGTCTTTGAACCTGTATTGGTTTTCCAAAGACTACCAGCGCGCGTGTGAAGGGCATGGGAATGTTGAAACGATCCCAGGCGCGCTTCAACTGAATGCGTCTTTTGAAGCCTGCCGTCAGCGGGACTATTTCCGCACCGCTCTTGCGCGCCAAGGCCACTATACCTGTCTTGGCCACGAAAGCGGGCCCGCGCGGGCCGTCCACCGCCATGCCGACAGAAGAGCCGTCTGTCAGGCTGCGGTTCAAAGCCAGCATGCCGGCCAGCCCGCCGCGGGAACTCGAGCCGCGCACGACCTCGATTCCGAAACGCCCCATGACACGGGCCTGCATCTCGCCGTCACGGCTCAGGCTGGTCATGACGGTCAGGCGCCGGGTGGGGTTGGCTCGCAGCAAGGCAAGCTGTCTCCCGTGCCAGAAAGCATACAACACCGGACGCCCCCCGCGGCCGGCCGCCTCGACGTTGTCCAATCCGCGCACCCTAAGGCGCAGGCTGGCAAGCACGATCCTGGCCAGCAGCCATACCACCCAGGCCTTTACTCTGATCCACAAGCCGGCTCTCCAGATCTTACTTTATCAAAAAGTCATACACTTGCTTGCGGCTGACTCCCGCAAGCCCGGCGACCAGCGCCGCGATACGCCCAGGCGAAAGCCCGCCTCCCGCGCGCAGAGCGTCGATGACCTCGCGCCATTCAGTTGTAAGCCCGGCTTTCTCTTGTCTGGCTCCCTCGACTACCAGGGTCACCTCACCCCGGGTCCCGTCCGCATAGCGAGCGGCAAGCTCAGGCAGGCTTCCGCGATCGAACGTCTCGTGCAGCTTGCTGATCTCCCGAGCCACCACCGCGCTTCGTTCTCCCAGGATCTCCGCCATGGCGGCAAGCGTCTTGCCGATGCGCCTGGGCGATTCGTAGACGACCAGCGTGCCGGGTTCGGAGGCGAGATCTTCGAGCAGCCTCAGCAGTTGTCCCGGTTTGCGCGGGAGAAACCCGAGAAACGTAAAGCGTTCGGTCGAAAGACCGGAGGCGACCAGCGCGGCCACTGCGGCCGCCGGCCCGGGAATGGGCGTAACCCGGAATCCTGCATCGAGGGCGCTTCTCACCAGGGCTGTTCCCGGGTCGCTCAGACCGGGCGTTCCAGCGTCCGACACCAGGGCAACATCTCCGCCGGCCTGCAGGACGCTTGTGACCCGGCCGGCGGCTCGGGCATGATTCTGTTCGCGGTAGCTTATCACCCGGTTGGCAATCCCGTGGGCCGAAAGAAGCTTGCGAGTTTGCCTGGTGTCTTCCGCCGCGATCAACTTCGCCCGGGAAAGGATCCTGAGCGCACGGATAGTGATGTCTTCTAGGTTGCCGAGCGGAGTGGCCACCAGGTACAGACAACCGGCAATAGTCGTAGATTCTCTCAAGTCGTCTCCCAGGCCGATGATAGTAGGCCAGGCGGCGCGGACGATCAACCCGACCAGGAGTTGACACCTCGACGCCGGCTGTCATAATGGCCGCATGAATGTGCACCTGTCGCGCCTCTCGGTTCTATACACGGCGGCTCTTGCGGGCATGCTCTTGCTTGTCCCGCAGGCCCGGGCTCGCGACGACATGTCGGGAACCTTCGCCGAGGAATATACCGAGACGGTCTACTCGCTCGATCAATGGGGCACCCATTGCGGCCAGGCGCCCCGCTCGATCGGGCGGCACAAGCGCAAGCTGACCTTCAAGGTACAAGACCGCGGCGTCGACCTGCTCTTCCAACCGAACTTAGGAAAATCTTTCTCGAGCGTGGCCTGCCAGTCAGACAACAAGGCCGTCAAACCCAAGGAGCGCACGCTCAAGGACAAGCTGTTTCTGATAACCTGCTCTACGCCCGAGAAATCCAAGTCATACGAGAGCGGCTTGTACTCCTTCAGGATCAAGTCCCGCGATCGGATCGAGTACCGTGAGACGACGCGCTTCTCGCGTAACTTGGCCGGAGCGTTGTGTGTCTACAGCCGGCGCACCAGGAGAATGTACAAGCGCATAAAGGATGCGGTAAAAGTAGCCGAGGTTAAAAAGCCCGTGTCCGCCGAGAAGGTCTCGGCCCCCAAGGACGATCCCTGCGAGACACCCGGCCCGGCCGTACGCCTGGCATTGACGCCCGAGAAGGCGGTTCTGAAAACGGGCGAGAAGTTCTGTCCTAAGATAGAGGCGATCGACGAGCATGGCTGCCCGGTTACAACCGGCCTGAGCTGGGGCAAGGGAAAGCAGCCTGCCGGCGTCAAGTTGACCACAACCGGTTGTCTGAAAATCGATCGTCATGCCGTGGCCGGTTCTTACCAGATCGCGCTCTCGGCCGGCCGGGCGCAGGCGTCGGTAACCATCGAGATTCAGCGCCGAGCTGCCGTTCACGCGGCCGTCCCCAAGCCTCCCGCGGCTGACGGCGGTTCTGACGCCGCCGTGGCAGTGAACACCCCGGACGCCGGTCCCCAAGCGGATGATTCCGGACCGGTCGACTCCGGGCAGCCGGATGTCGCGGCTCAGGTTCGGCGGATCGAGCCGCAGGAACAGCCTGTCGAGGCACAACTACCATCCTGGCTGCTTCCGGCAGCGATCGGCGGCGGTGCCCTGATCGTCTTCGTGTTGCTGGCCGTCATCCTCGGCAAGAAGCGCCGAACACGCGCTAAAGAGGCCTACCGCGGAGAACCGACCGTGCCCGAACCGCTGGCTCCGGTACCGGTCAGTAAAGACTTGGCACCCGAAGAACAGACAGCACAGACGTCCGCGGACAAGCCAGACAAGATCTTCTGCACCACCTGCGGCAAGGCCATCCCGGCCGAGGCGAAGTTTTGCCCCTACGATCGTACGCCGATCTACAGTCCGTCATCTCCCACTCTAGCCTCGGCCCCGGTATGCCCGAGCTGCAAGCGTCTATTGCCGATGGGTGCCAAGTTCTGCCCCTACGACAAGACCAAGCTGAAATAACCATGTCTTCCGATCCGCGCCACATTCTGGGAGCCGCCGCCGAGGACCAGGCCCGCGACTACCTCGCAGGGCAAGGCTATGAGATCCTGGAGCGCAACGTGCGCTACAAGGTCGGCGAACTCGACATCGTGGCCACCGAAGGCGACACGCTGGTCTTCGTGGAAGTGCGCGCGCGCAGCGACCCCGCCCAGGTTCACCCGGCCGCCACGGTTACTCCCCGCAAGCAGCGCCAAGTGGTTCGCGCGGCCATGGCCTACTGCCAGGACCACAACATCACAGACACCATGATTCGTTTCGACGTAGTCGCAGTGCTGGCGGACAAGGGTGAGATAGAGCTTTACAAAAACGCCTTCGAGGCGGGACGCTGAACAATGGAATGAACTACTTCACCCCCCTGAAGCTGCGCCGGTGGATCTCGCAGGGGCCGTGGAGTTTCAGAAGCCGCCTGTGCTCGGCGGTCGGGTAGCCCTTGTGGCGTTCGAAGTGGTACTGCGGCCACATGGCGTGATACTCGATCATCAATGTGTCCCGGTACACCTTGGCCACGATGGACGCCGCTGCCACGGCCTCGGACAGGCCGTCCGCCCCGACGAAGGCCCGCTGTACCAGCAGCGGAGAGCGGGGCGGCAGCTCGAACAGGTCGCGCCCGTCGACCAGCACCAGATCGGGCTGCAGCCCCTGGGCCAGTAGCTGCGACAATGAACGAGACATGGCCTCCAGGCTGGCATTGCGGATGTTCACTTCGTCGATCCTGGCCGGACCGATTATACCCAACCCCCAGCCCAAGGCTTTTGCGCAGATCCCGGCGGCCAGTTTCTCACGCCTGCGGGCCGTGAGCTTCTTCGAATCGTCCAGACCCTCGATGCCGTGCCCCATACCAAGCACCACCGCCGCGGCCACCACCGGGCCGGCCAGCGGCCCGCGCCCGGCCTCATCGACGCCGGCGACAAGCGCGTACCCCTCTCGTCGGGCCCACTTCTCGAGGCTGCCGATACCCCGCAGCCCGGGCACCTTGGCGGGCAGCACCACGTCGGCTCACAACTGGAAAGAGGCAGCCGCGTGTTGCGCCCAGGCCGCCTCGCGAGTGAAGAGCACTACCTGGGTCAGCGAACCGATATTGGCCAAGGCACGTCCCAGCAGGTCCTGCAGCCCGGCGGGAAGACCGCCGAAAGGATCGTCCAAGAACACCGGAACCGGCTGACGCTTGCAGGCGTTCTCGATTACTGCCAGCTTCAAGGCCAGATAAACCAGATCCTGATCGGCGGCGGGCAATGTCGTCACAGCAGTCCGTGAGCCCGTCCCGTCAGCCACCTCGACCAGGCCGCCCGGACCAAACAACAATTGGGGGCGTGCCTGGGCGGTGAAGGCGGACAGGTACTGGCCGGCCCGGGGCGCGAGCATCAACTCGATCCGCTCGCGATCGACCAGGAACAAGTCGTCGGCCATCTTCATCAGGTGATCGAACGGACCGGGACCGGGCCGTGACCCGGACGATTCCAAGGCGGGCGAGGGCGGTAAACCATGACCGCCGGGCTTATGCAGGCTCGCGCCCGGCGGCCTGCCGCCTGCTGGCGGCAGGCCGACTCCCAGGGCGTAGGGGTCATTGCCGGTGACCTGCATGGGATCTTCCCCTCCCAGCCAGCCATCGGCCTGCTCTCCCGCGGGCGGCGCTCCCGATTCGATGCGCGCAAGCTTGTCCTCGATAAGGCCGATACGGCGCTCCATCTCCCGGGGCCCCATCATCAGGCCGCCGGCTCCGGCCAGCTTTTCCTCCAGCTCGGCAATTTCTGCCCTCAGTTGTGCCTGTTGCGATTCGGTCTCGGAAAAAGCAGGATCGCTTTTCTGCGCCTCCACGTCCTGGCGGGCCTTTTCGAGCGCCCCGGCAACCTTGTTGCGCGTGGCGTACTGCTCGATGATCTGTTGCGGATCGCTTACCTCGAGTTGGGCCATCGTGCTGCGGACGATCGACGACTCAAGATCGAACTGGTGTTGTAACTTCTCGCGCCGCTCGTCGATCATCGCCAGGCGGGCCTGGCTTCTCTGGGCGGATTGGCTCTTGTCGATGTGCCGGATGGCGGCGACCAGCGCCAGGCCGAAGCCCGCGATATCGAGCAATGCAACGTAGCGTAAGTATTCTTCGAGGAAGAAACCGAGCACACCCACGCCGATTGCACCCAGTCCCAGGGAAAGACCCAGAACGAAGTTGCGATCCTGCGTCAACGGACCGGGGGCGACCTGGTTGGCACGTTTGTCCCACTTTTCCTGCTCATCGTTCAGACGGGCCTTGTCCCGCTCGAGTTTTCCCTTCGACTTCTCGAACTCGCGAATGCGGCGCTCGAAATCGCCCGGAAGCTCACCCAACTTGTCGAAACGGCCCAACTCGGCCTCAAGATTCTCGACCCGGGAGGAAGCCTCACTGACGCCCTTGGTCTTCTGTTCCATTTTGAACAGCTTGCTCTGCAGCCCATCCAGATTGAACTGCAAGTCGTCAACTTCCTTGGCCATTGCCAAATCATGCCGGAGAACATCCAACTGTGAACGCAACTCGCCCGGATTGTCGGGCAAGACCTCCTCGCCCGAATCGTCCCCCTGGTAACCGGGAAAGTGACTCGAACCGCCCCCGCTCGCCAACCCGGCCGTGGGCGGCCTGCCGACCGTTGGCGGCAGGCCGACCGTTGGCGGCAGGCCGACCCCCAGCGCCTCCGCGGTCGATTCGCCTGCGGTTGTGGGGAAAGAGGACCGGCGAGTGATAAAGATCTCTTCGAAAACATCGATATGCGGCAGGTGTATTTGGCTGGTCAGGTATTGCCGCACCTCGGTGGGTGAGTTGCTGACCGGAACGAATTGCGAGGTGGCCGGGTCGAGGCGCGCAAGAGCCATGCTGCCGCGCAGGATATCCTGTACCAGCCGGTAACGTTGCCCGGAGTCATCGTCGATCAGCAGCGCCGCGCGGCACTGGCCGGCATCGGATCCTTTGAACCTGTCGGTGGCCGGCTCGGTGGGATTGGGATTGAGGAGATGGGCGACCACGTCGATGGTCGTCGACTTGCCGGCGCCCTGAGCACCGACGAACACGGAAAACCCCGGCCCCACAGGAATGCGGTGCATTTGCTGAAAATTGCGCACTCCCTGGAGAACCAACTCTGAAAAAAGCATGGTACCCGCACACAGTCGTGGTCTTGACCAAGCGTACTTATCGGGAAATTCCGCTCAGATTTCCTTCAAGCGGGCTGCTTTTCCTCTCAGCTTGCGCAGATAGTACAGCTTGGCGCGCCTGACGCGCCCGGAGCGAACCACCTCTATCTTCTCGACCCGCGGGGAATGCAGTGGGAACATCCGCTCCACGCCAATACCGTAGGAATATTTCCTGACGGTGAAGCTCTCGTCCACGCCGCCTCCACGGCGCCTGATGACGACGCCCTGGAAAATCTGAACGCGCTCCTTGGCTCCCTCGCGGATCCTGAAGTGCACCTTGACGGTGTCGCCGATCTTGAACGGATCAACCGACTCCTTGAGATAGTCTTTCTCGACGAAGTCCAGCTTGCGCATCACCTGCCTCCTTGATCGAACTCATCCGGCAGCGCTCTTATTGCATCTCACGACCGGCCTGTCAATCCCAAATCTTCCAATAAAGAACGCTCCTCCTCGGAAAGCTCGATACGATCGAGAAGCTCTGGCCGCAGGCGCGCGGTTCTCAGGATGGCCTGGCGCCGCTGCCAGGCGGCGATCGCCCCGTGATCGCCGGAAAACAGCACTTCGGGTACGTGCATACCGTCGAACTCCCTGGGACGGGTATACTGAGGGTGCTCCAACATGCCCTGATCGCCATGAGACTCGTTCAAGACCGATTCCGGCTGTCCCACCACGCCTGGAACCAGCCTGGTCACGGCGTCCATCACGACCCAGGCGGCCGCCTCGCCTCCTGAAAGCACGTAGTCACCGATGCTCAGTTCCTCCGCGACCAGTGAGCGGATGCGCTCGTCGACACCCTCGTAGCGTCCACACACAAGCACAACGTGCCCCAAGCCGCTAAGGCGCCTGGCCGTCAGTTGATCGAACGGCCGGCCCTGGGGCGTGAGCAGGATGACGTGAGCGCCGGGGTTGGCCTCGCGCAGCGCGGCCAGCGCCCGGGCCACCGGCTCGACCTTGATCACCATCCCGGCCCCCCCGCCGAAGGGTGTGTCGTCCACCACCTTGTGCCGTCCGCAGGCTTCGCGCCGGTAATCGACAAGATCGACCTCGATCAGACCTTTCTCGCGGGCCTTGCCGAACAGGCTGGCCGAGAGCAGCGAGGTGAACATCTCGGGAAACAGCGTCAACACGCTCCAGCGCAACCCAATAGACGACATGCCGGCTTCCATTTTCAATCTATGTCCGTATCAAGAAGCCCCGCTGGAGGCCTGACCACTATTGTTCCGTCGTTCACATCCAGCGACTGGACCACGCCGTCTATAATCGGCAACATGATCTCCCCGGCTTCGCCCCTGACCACGTATATATCGTGCGCGCCGTTGTCGAAGATCTCTGTCAAAACTCCCAGGCTGCGCCCGGTCTCGTCCTCGACCAGCATTCCCAGAAGATCATCGACGTAGTAGCTGCCCTCCTCCGGTGGCGGCAGGTCATCGCGGCGCACGAAGATCCCAAGACCCGCTAACTCGCGTGCCCCCTCAACAACATCCACACCCTCGAGCGACATGATTAAAAACTTTCCAGCTCCGCGCACACCTGAAAGCTTGAAGCACCTGGCAGTGCCGGGGCTATCGCCGACAAAAACCTCGTCGACGGCTCTCCAGGCTCCCGAACCGCCCGGCTCCTCGACGACTTTCACCTCTCCCCGCAGTCCGTGCGGGCGGGCGATCTTGGCTACTTGCAGTAATTCGTTTTTAATCGGGGTCAACGATATCCAGCTTCGCCTTCTGTCCGTCGCGGGCCGTGGCCACTCCGACGATCGTGCGGATCGCCTTGGCGGTGCGCCCCTCCTTGCCAATCACTCGACCGATGTCGGCCTGATCGACCCGCAGCTTGAACACCCGGCTGTGCTCGTCGACAACTTCCTCGATAGAGATGGCCTCGGCCTTGTCCACCAAGGCGCCGACGATGAAACTCAGAAGCTCACGCGGACGGTGTGGGCTTTCCATCTTCGGCGTCCTTGACAGTGTCCGTTTTGGACCTGGCGACAAGTTGGGTCACGGTGGGACTTGCCTTGGCCCCAACGCTCAACCAGTAGGCGAAGCGCTCATGGTCGATCTTGAAGACCGTTGGCTTGGCCGCCGGGTTGTAATGCCCCAGCTTCTCGATGAACTTGCCGTCGCGCGCGTTGCGCGAATCAGTGGCCACGACGTGAAAAAACGGCTTTTTCTTCCCGCCTGCCCTTCTCATCCTTATTGCTACCGACATGATCTATTTCCTCTCCTGCTATGCTATGCTGGACATTAGAAACCGCCTCCCATGAGGCCGCGCATCATTGACTTCATTCCAAAACGATTCACTCTCTTCATCATCTTCTTCATCTGCAGGTACTGTTTGACAAACTGGTTGACGTCCTGCACGCTCGTGCCGCTGCCAATGGCGATGCGCCGGCGGCGGCTGCCGTTCAGAATAGCGTGGTTTATTCTCTCTTTCTTCGTCATCGAGTCGATGATCGCCTCGATCCGCGAAAGCTCTTTCTCCGGGGGGGCGGCGCCCTGCATCTTGTTCAGCATGCCGCTCATGCCGGGGATCTTTTCCATCAGGTCTGTGATCGAGCCCATCTTGTGCAGTTGCCTGAGGTGCTCCCGGAAATCGTCGACGGTGAACTCGTTCTTGCGGAACTTGCGTTGCAGTTCGGCGGCCTTCTTCTGGTCATAGGCATCCTGCGCCTGTTCGACCAGGCTGAGGATGTCGCCCATGCCCAGGATGCGGCTGGCCATGCGCTCGGGGTGGAAGACGTCCAGGTCATCGAGCTTCTCGCCGGTACCCGCGAAGAGGATCGGCTTGCCGCAAACGGCCTTGATGGAGAGCGCCGCGCCGCCTCGGGCATCGCCGTCCAGCTTGGTCAACACCACGCCGTCGATGCCCAGGTCTGCATCGAATTTCTCGGCGACATTGACGGCGTCCTGGCCGGTCATGGCATCGGCCACCAGCAGGATCTGCCGCGGGCGGACCTCGCGCTTGATGATGCGCAGCTCTTCCATCAACTCTTCGTCGATATGCAGCCGGCCGGCCGTGTCCAGGATGACGGTATCCAGGTTGTGCCGCTCGGCATGGGCTACCGCCGCGTTGCAAATGGCTATCGGATTTTCGTCGGTTGTCGACGGGTGCACGGGCACATCAATATCACCGGCTAGCTTGGTAAGCTGCTCAATGGCCGCCGGGCGGTAAACGTCGGCCGGGACGAGATAGGGCCTGCGGCCTTGTGACTTTAGTTGCACAGCCAACTTACCAACGCTGGTGGTTTTGCCCGAGCCCTGCAGGCCGGCCAGCATGATGACCACCGGGGGTCGACCGCCGAGATCGAGATCCGCCGCCTGGCCGCCCATCAGCGCGGTCAACTCGTCGCTGACGATCTTGACAAACTGCTGTCCCGGGGTGAGGCTGGCCAGAACCTCCTTGCCCATGGCGCGGCTCTTGACGGCCGTGATGAAATCCTTGACAACCCGGTAGTTGACGTCGGCCTCGAGCAGTGAAAGTCGCACCTCGCGAAGCGCGTCCTTTATGTTCGACTCGGAGAGTTTCCCGTGTCCTTTCAGGCGCTTGAAAGTCGAGCCGAGTTTGTCTGTCAGACTGTCGAACATCTCGTGCCTCTGTAATGCAACACTGTCCACCAATTGAAGCAGGTGAGACTAGCCCTGCGGCCTTTCGATGTCAAGTCAATATCAGAGGCTCGGCACGCCCGTGGTGGTGAAGATTGCCTTCAGATCGCGGTCGGTGAAGTGGATCCCGGCTCCGAAGAAATAATCGAAGACTTCCGAGTTGAGAAAATCGTCTCCGCCGGCGGCTAAGTAAACATGATTGGCCAGCCAGGAGGGCTTGTAGATCAACATGGCCTTCAAGCGCGGCAAGGCCTCGTCTCCGAACTCGTTCTTGCCGAACTGGAAGGCGTCGAACTTGAACTCGAGGTCGTCGTCGAAGAAGTACATGTCCATGCCCACCCCGCCGGTTCCCTCGATGATGCCGAAGCGCATCCCGACAAAGTAGAAACGCTTGGCGAACTGCAACGACCACTTGAAGTCGTCGGTGATCTTGATCTCTTTCGTGCGCTGGCTGGGCTCGCAGCTTTGCGAAGTATCACAAGTCTCGGTCACGGTGACCTTGCCGCGCGGGTCGTCGATCAGCTCAAACATGTAGTACTTGTCCGACTTGGGAATCAGTTGCAGCCCCAGGTAGTTCTTGGCCGCGTTCGCCCTGACGTGGTACTCGCTGCGCAGGTCGACGGCTATCTGCAACCGGGACAAGGGGCGCGTGAAGCTGGCGGCATCGTCGAGCACGCCCTCGGCCTTGGCCAACACTTGGTCGTCGTTGACCAGCCTGCCCAGGGTACCCTTGCCATCGTTGATCTTGCGGGTGATGTTATCCAGGTTCTCAAGTGTATGGCTGGCCTTCTCAAGCGTCTCCTTGACGCTTCCGGCGCTTTCCTTCCATTCCTCTCCGCTCTGCCCGACAATGTCGTTGAGGCTGGCGACGAGCTTTTTCATATCGGCCGAGACGTCCCTGACGTTGTCCAGGATCTCCGCGTAGCGACCCCGGGTTCCAGAGGTGATGCCGGCCACGTTGTCGAGAATCTGATCGATCTTTGATCCGCCCCGTCTGAAGGTGTCGTTCATGCGACTGCTGAGTTCGGCCACGTTGTCGGCTATTTCGCCCATGCGCTTGATCACGCCGCCCAGTGAATCTTCCCGGTCGAAGCGACCGATAGTGTTATTCAGGGCATGGGTCACGCCCTTGATATCTCCGGTAATCCCGTTCAGGGTCCTGAACATCTCGGAGATATCCTTCTCCTCGTAGATGTTCACGATTTGACCGCCGTCGACCAGCCGGTGTTCGACGTCCTGGCCGGGAGCAAGATCGATCAACCTGTCACCCAGCAAAGATTCCGAGATCTTGGCCAGCGAGGCATCCTTGTACAGCGGGACATCGTTGCGAATGCGAAGGTTAATCCGAGCCCGGGCTCCGGCCAGTTCGATGTCCTCGATGTAACCGACCTCGATTCCGGCCATCACCACCCGAGAGCGCTTGGCCACCCCCAGGACATTGTTGAGCACGGCATACACCCGGTAAGTCCCGCCGCCGCCGAGCACGCCCTCTTCAACCGTGCGCAGGGCAAAGATGGTCCCCGTCACGGCGACGATTGTAAGGATGCCGACCTTCAAGGGTGTAATGAACTTTCTCATCATGACCAGACATAACTACTACGAGCAACCCGAATCGGCAATATTTTAGATCGCCTCTGCCGATCAACGACCGAAGTCATTCGCCTTTAGCAAACCAGGTGGAAAGAAACTTCTGCACGAAGGGATGTTCCGAACGACGCAGTTTCTCAGGCGGGCCCTGGTCGACGATCACGCCCTCGTGAATCATGGCCACATGATCGCCCACCCGGAAAGACGAGGCGATGTCGTGCGAGATAACCACCGAGGTAACTCCCAGCCGCTCTTGGGCGTTCAGGATCATCTCGTCAACGCTATTGGCGGTTATCGGATCGAGACCGGTGGTCGGTTCGTCGTAGAGGATGATGCGCGGGTCGAGCACCACGGCCCGGGCCAATCCCACGCGCTTGCGCATGCCGCCCGAAAGCTCGGCCGGAAAGATCTCCTCGACGCCTTCCAGATCGACTACCTTGAGCTTCTCGGCCACGATGCGGCGTATCTCGGCCTCGCGCAGCCGGCGGTGCTGGCGCAGCGGAAAGGCGACGTTCTCACTGACCGACATCGAATCGAATAAGGCCGCGCCCTGGAAGACCATGCCGAACTTGGAACGCACGCGCGAAAGCCCGCGCTGAGAAATTCCGGCGGTGTCGATGCCGTCGACGATCACCTTGCCCGCATCGGGCTTCAGCAGGCCGATCATGTGCTTCATCAGCACGCTCTTGCCCGACCCGCTGGCGCCGATGATCACCGTCGTAAGACCCTCGGCAACCTGCAGGTTTATACCCCGTAAAACGTGGTTGCCCCCGAAAGACTTGTGTACGTCCCGGATGTCGATCATCACTTTCATACGATTGCCGAGCGGGCGCCGGCCCGCTCAGCCGACTTCTCGGTAGAATTGCGGGCGCAGCACGACACTCTTGCCGGTCATCTCCAGCAGGCCGCGCTTCTGGAACTCTCCCAGCGCCCGCGAGACCGTCTCCCGCGATGTGCTTATCATGCTGGCGATGTCCTGCTGGGTGGGCCGTTTGCGAATTAGGATGCCGTCCTCGACCTTCTCGCCTTCACGCTCGCCCAGTTCGATCAGCACCCGGGCCACCCGCCCGTAGACGTCCAAAAGAGCCAGGTTGCCTATAATCTCGTCGGCCTTGCGCAGGCGCCGACTCAGCTCGGCCAGCACGTTGATGGCCGTCGAGGGGTGCTCAACCAGGTGGTTGGTGAAATCGCCACGCTTGAGCATCAGCAGGCTGGAGTTCTCGGTGGTCACCACGTTGGCCGAGCGGGGCAGGTCGTCCAGAAGCGCCATCTCGCCGAAGAAGTCGCCCTTATGGAAAAAGGTAAGCGTTATCTCCTTGCCGCTCTCACCGTAAAGAACCACCTTGACCCGTCCCCTGGCGATGATGAACAGGGCGTCGCCGGGCTCTTCCTGACCGAAGACCAGTGTGCCCTTGGGATAATCCTTCGAGATGACAAGCTGTCCGAGGTCGCCGAGCGCCCCATCGTCGAGATTTGAGAAGATTGAAACCCTTTTCAGCAATTCCCTATGCTCGATGCCGCTCATGGGCCCACTCCCGAGAAACAACGTATTTGAACACCGGTTTCTGTTCGCCCAATCTAACCGTCGGACAAGACCCGTGTCAACCATGGTTGACATATACAAGCGCCGAGACTAAGACTCTCGGTACCGGCCGCTGTTGACTTACCGCCATCGGGAGAGACACATGCGAACGCAAATCGAACGAGCACGCGCGGGGGAAATCACGGACGAGGTCGCGGCAGTGGCCCGCGATGAGGGAATGCCGTCCGAGCAACTTTCCGGCTACCTGGCCGCGGGCGAGGCGGTCATCGTACGTAACCGCAAGCGCGGCGAGATCGCCCCGCTGGGGATCGGGCGCGGGCTGCGGGTGAAAGTCAACGCCAACATCGGCACCTCGCGCGACGTCCTGGACGTGGCCGGGGAAATCGAGAAGGCCCGTGTCTCGGTTGAGGCCGGGGCCGATACGATCATGGATCTTTCCACCGGCGGCGATCTGGCCGCGATTCGCGCCCAGATCATGCAAGAGGCCCATATCCCGCTGGGCACGGTACCGATCTACGAGGCTGTCGCGCAGGCGATGGACTCCAGAAGCTCTTTCTGCGAGATGTCGGCCGACGACCTGTTCGCGGTAATCGAGCGGCACCTGGAAAGCGGCGTAGATTTCCTGACTGTGCACTGCGGCGTCAACATGCAAGCCCTCGGACAGATGGAGCGCGAGGGCCGGGTAATGGACGTTGTCTCCCGCGGCGGGGCGCTTTCGATCGCCTGGATGCGCTACAACGAGCGCGACAACCCGCTTTACACCGGCTTCGATCGCCTGCTGGATCTTGCGGCCAACTACGACGCCGTGCTGTCTCTGGGCGACGGCTTCCGCCCCGGCGCCACGGCCGACGCCACCGACCGCGCTCAGGTGCAGGAGCTGATCACGCTGGGCGAGCTGCAGTCGCGCGCCATTCAGCGCGGAGTCCAGGTGATGATCGAGGGCCCGGGCCATGTCCCCATGGACCAGGTGCAGGCCAACGTGCTGATGGAGAAACGCCTGTGCCACGGCGCCCCGTTCTACGTGCTGGGACCGCTGGTGACCGACACGGCCCCGGGCTACGATCACATCAGCGGGGCCATCGGCGGGGCGATGGCCGCCTGGGCCGGCGCCGACTTCCTGTGCTACGTCACCCCGGCCGAGCACCTCAGGCTGCCCGGCGTCGAAGACGTTCGTCAGGGAGTGATCGCCTCGCGCATCGCCGCCGTCGCGGGCGAGTTGGCCCGGGGCGATGAGCGCGCGCGGAAACGCGAGCGCGCAATGAGCCAGAGCCGCAAGTCCGTCGACTGGGAGGGCATGTACGCAAACGCGATCGACCCCGAGACCGCCCGTGCAAGCCACGCCCTGGCCCCGGCCGAGGACGACGACGTTTGCTCAATGTGCGGCGAGTTCTGCGCAATAAAATTGCAGAAAGAGATCCTTAAAAAGTAAAGGAGCGTACGCATGAGAACCGCTGCTTTTCTGACAGCGCTTGTCGGTACCTTGATCCTGACAGACGCCCAGTCCGCGGCCGATGAGCTGCGTCTGCCCGTCACCTTCGACACGCCCCTCAGGCTGGAATCTCCGGCCGGCAAGTCACTGGCTGTCCCCGGCGCCGTTTTACACGCCAGGCCGGGCGCACCGCTGCTGCCCCAAAAGACGGTCTATTTTCTTTTACCTTACGGCTACAAGCCGGTGAGTCTGCGTCTTTGTGACCAGAAGACAGAGCCATTGCCGGGAGTTTTCGCACTCGCCCCGGCCCAACTCCCACGTCCCATCCCAAGTGTTCGCGAACCGCGACTGACGCCGCCCGACCCGGCCGTCTATGACAGCGACGAACCGCAACCGGGCACATGGGCACGCGCAGGCGAGATCCAGTACAAGCGAGGTTATGCGCTCGTCCCGGTTAACGTCTACCCGCTCTCCTACAGGCCCCTTTCGGGCCGGGTCGACCGGCTGGTATCGGCCACGCTGGTGATGACTGCCGCTCCGGGCGGCCGGGTAGCGCCGCTTCTGCGGGCGTTTCCCGCAGACGTCGAGTTGGTCAAGGCCAGGGCCGCGAATGTTTTCGCCCTGCCCTCATACCCTCAAAAACCGCCCCGCGGTCCGGTGCGCCTGGATCCCGGCAGCTACAGCTACATGATCGTCGCCCCGAATCAGTTTATCGATCTCGGCGGCGCCGATAGCCTCGAGGCGCTCGGCGATGTCCGCCAGGCGGCCGGCCTGCCGGCCACGATCGTCAGTCTCGAGTGGATCTACCAAAACTACACGGGCGACAGGCCCGACGGCGGCCAGGACGACGCCACCCGCATTCGCGACTTTTTAGCCGACGCCTACCAGGAATGGGGCGTGTCTTACGTCTTGCTGGTCGGCGACGCCGATGAAGCCGACGCGGGCGGCGAGAGCGGGGACAATATCCTGCCTGTGCGCAAACTCTTCGTCGATCCGCACAACCCCGAAGCGTCCGCGGACCACCTGCCTTCCGATCTGTACTACAGTTGTCTGGACGGCACATTCGACGACGATGCCGACGGGGTGTACGGCGAGCACGGCGACGGGCCCGGCGGGGGCGAGGTCGACCTGATGGCCGAGCTGTACGTCGGCCGCGCCCCGGCCGACAGCGCCGAGGAAGTGCGCAACTTCGTTGCCAAGACTTTGGCTTACGACCAGGCCGCCGGAGCCTGGCTCAAGGACGTACTCATGGTCGGCGAGTTGTTGTGGAACGACCCGATCAACATCTGGGGCGCCGACTTCATGGATGAGATCGCCCAGGGATCGAGCAGCAGCGGCTACACCACCCAGGGTTTCGAAAGCCTGCCGTTTTTCGAAATCGGCACGCTCTACGACCGCGACCTGGGCGGGGCCAACTCATGGGGCGCCGGCGACCTGGTAGCGCTTCTGGACAACGGCCCTCATGTCGTCAACCACCTGGGCCACAGCAACGTCACTTACAACATGCGCATGATGAACATGGACGCCGATCGGCTGAAAAACACCCATCCTTTCCTGCTCTACACCCAGGGCTGCCTGCCCGGCTCGTTCGACAACGTCGCCTGCGTCGAGGAGGGCGGCTTCGTCTACAACGCCGACTGTATCGCCGAGCACTTCGTCATGGGCCCCCACGGCGCCTTCGCGGCCGTCGTCAACAGCCGCTACGGCTGGGGCTCATTCATGACCGACTCGCCAAGCCAGCGCTTCCACCGCCAGTTCGTAGACGCCTTCTTCGGCGAGGGCATCTCCACCATCGGACAGGCACAGGCTGACAGCAAGGAAGACAACGCCACGCTGTTTTCAGACGACTACATCCGCTGGGTTGGATTCGAGAGCAACCTGCTGGGCGACCCGGCCGTGGTGCTGAAGAAGAGTCTCAACACCGACCAGCCGCTTCTGGGAATCTATCCGCCCGAGATCCGCTTCGTGGCCCTCGCCGGTGATCCCGCCCCGGCTCCGGTCACGGTGCACCTGCGCAACGACGGTCTGGACAGTCTCACCTTCTCGGCAAGCTGTACCGAGACCTGGCTGACGATCACGCCCTTGGCGGGCTCGGCTCCCGCGGACATCGAGATAGGCATCGAACCGACCGGGCTCCAGCCCGGCAGCCACCAGGCCGTAGTAGTCTTCACTAGCCCCGAGGCAGACAACTCCCCACAGGAGCTGTCCATCGAGTTCGACCTGGTAGAGCCTTCCGAAATGGTAGTGCCGCACATCGCAACCACCCCGGTGGTTGACGGCGTAATCTCGCCCGGGGAGTACGACCAGGGACTCGAGATGTCCATAGATCCCGGGCAGACCGGCGACGTCAGCCTGCACATGGCGGTTGCCGAAAACAGCCTGTTCATCGCCGTGTACGACATGGTTGATCGGGAAGAAAACGACTCCGATGGCCTGATGCTGATGTTCGATCGCGATCTCGACGGAGTGTGGCCGACAAGCTCGGGCGACGAGGGCCTCTATACCGTGATCGGCTTCATGGGTGGCATGTCTCTGTTTCTACCCATATACAACCCGGGCGACGGCTATCACATGGACATGCAGAACGTGCAGCCGGATCCCCCGGGATTGACAGGCAGCATGGGAATGGTTGACAACCATCGCGCCTACGAGATGGCTATCGACCTTACCGAGTCGTTGCTCGACATCGGCCCGGCGGGTTCCTTCGGGATGTTCCTATCGGTGATGAACTCCGTCCAGATGGGCACAGGCAACATGACCGGCGCCTGGCCCTCGAACCTGGTCGAGTACGACGACCAGCGTTTCTTCGGCCATGTCAGTCTCGAGCCCCAGGGCCCCTGGCTGGCGGCCACGCCCCGCAGCCTGACTTTCGAGGCCGTTCCCGGCCGGCCGGTTCCCGCCTCCCAAAGCATACAGGTTTTCGATATCCAGGGTGGAGCCCTCTCCTACACGGCGAGCGTCGCGGCGAGCTGGCTTGAGCTGGATCACTTCTCCGGCCAGACCCCGGACGACCTGGTGGTGTCCGTCAACCACGGCGCGCTTGCGCTTGGCACTTACAGCGACGAGATTGTCATCGAGTCGGCCGCCGCGGGCAACGGAACCTTCCTTGTCCCGATTTCGCTGAACGTAGTGCCCCCGCCCGCGCATCTGGCCGTCGACCCGCAGGCGTTCGATGTTACGGCCTCGATCGAGGCGCCCAATCCGACGCTTTCGCTGCAAGTGCAAAACACGGGCGGGCATCCGCTGACCTTCGAGGTGACTCCGGACGAAGGCTGGCTGGTTGCCGGCACGACCAGCGGCATGGTGTCGCCGGGAGAAAGCCGCCGGGTAGAATTCGAGGTCAATCTGTCGGGAATGCAGCTCGGAACCCACACGGCCAATATCCTGGTGGACGGACACGATGCCGAGGACAGCCCGATAACGGTGCCGGTGCAAATCGAAGTCATCGGCGCCGCCCCGGTGCCACCGGTAGAGAACCTGTCAATCGAGGCTTTCGAAGACCGGATTCAACTGAGCTGGCAGACCCCGGACGATCCGATCGTATCCGGCGTGATGATCCGCCGCTTGCCTGCCACAGCGCCGGCGTCGCCCGACGAGGGTGAGCAAATCTACGACGGTATGGCCCAAGAAACGACGGACAGCGGCCTGCCCGCCGATTTCACCTACTGCTACGCCGCCTTCGCCCACGACTCGGCCGGACGCTACGCCAAGCCGGCCACGGGCTGTCAGACCACCGGCGCGAACACGGCGCCCCCGATTCCCCAGCCGCTGTCACCGGCCGACGGATCGCTGGTGGACGCCGCGCCCGCGCTGGAGGCGTCCCTGGTAACCGACCCGCAGGGCAACGCGGTCAGCTACAGCTTTCAACTGCTCGGCGAGCAGGGAGACGAAGTACTCGACTCGGGCGACGGCACGCCATCGGAGTTTTCGGTAAGCTGGAGCCCAACCGTAGAACTTACGCCCGGGGCCGTATACCGCTGGCAAGTAGAAGCCAAAGACAGCCGGGGCGCCGAAAGCGGTTACTCGCAACCATGGGCATTCGCCCTGGCCAAGGAAGCAGACTCGGGCTGCGCCTGCGGCAGCACCGCCGGTAGTTCAGGCGGGCTGCCTTTCTGTCTGCTGGGTCTCCTGCTCTGCCTGCGCCGACGGAGACCGGACCGCCTAACCGAAAAATAATCCGGTGTAAAAACAACTCATCCTTTTAGGGGAAAATCATGAAGAGATCGCTGCTGTTGTCGATGGCCGGAGTACTGTTGCTTTCGGGTTGTGCGGGGACGCTCCAGACAACCAAGGAGCCGGCGCAAGAAATCGCCGCGCCGCTCGTCGACCGGGAGCTCTTTTTCGGAGACCCCCTGATTTCTTCCTCGCAGCTTGCGCCGGACGGAAAATATCTTTCCTTCATCAAACCGTACAAGAACGTACGCAACATCTGGGTGAAGAACATCAACGATTCGTTCGATGCGGCCAGGCCAATCACCGCCGACAAGCGCCCGGTGCCCGGCTACTTCTGGAGCCGGGACTCTAAGTACCTCTTGTATGTACAGGACAAGGGCGGCGACGAGAATTTCCACGTCTACGCGGTCGACCCGACTTCCAAGCCGGATCCCGCCACGGGCGTGCCGTCGGCCCGGGATTTGACCCCGATCGAGGGTATCCGGGCGCGGATCTACTCTGTGCCCAAGAATAAGCCGGGCGAGATCATCGTCGGGCTCAACGAGCGCGACGCCTCCTACCACGACGTCTACCGGGTGGAAATAGCGACCGGCAAGCGGGAGTTGCTTATCAAGAACACACAAAAAGTGGGCGGCTACCTCTACGATCAGAACGGCGAAGTGCGGCTGGCCATTCGCCAGAAAGACGACGCCGGCACCGAACTCCTGCGGTTGGACGGCGACGATCTCAAGCGGATCTACGACTGCAGCTGGCAAGAGAGCTGCTACCCGATCCGGATGCACAAGGACGGCAAGCGCTGCTACCTGGTCAGCAACAAGGGCCCCGAGGCCGACCTGACCGGCTTGATGCTGATCGACATCAAGACGGGCAAGACCGAGTTGATCGAGTCCGATCCCGAGAAACGTGTGGACTTCGGCGGGGCGGAGTTCTCCCAGGCGACCGACGAGATGATCGCCACTTACTACGTCGGAGACCGCCTGCGCATTTACCCGAAGAACGACGCGGTCAAGCGCGACCTGGAACTTTTCAAAAAAGAACTCCCCGAGGGGGAACTGGGAATCGGCTCGATGACCCGCGATATGCGCTTCTTCCTGGTCTCGGTCTCCCGGGACGTGGATCCGGGCTCGGTCTACCTCTACGACCGAGAGAAAGGCAAGCTGAATCTCCAGTACCGATCGCGGCCAAAGCTGCCGTCTAAGCACCTGGCCCGCATGAAACCGGTACGCTACCAGGCCCGCGACGGCCTGTCGATTCCCGCTTACCTGACCCTGCCGCGGGGCGTCGAGCCGAAGAAGTTGCCCACTGTCATCCTGCCCCACGGGGGGCCCACCGCCCGTGACTACTGGGGCTACGACCCCTACGCCCAGTTCCTGGCCAACCGGGGCTATGCAGTCCTGCAGCCCAACTACCGCGGCTCAACCGGCTACGGAGAAAAGTTTCTCAACGCGGGCAACCGCACCTGGGGCATCGGCGCCAGCCAGCACGACGCCACCGACGGCGTCAAGTGGCTGATCGCCCAGGGAACCTCCGACCCGGATCGGATCTGCATCTTTGGCGGTTCATGGGGCGGCTACATGACGCTGGCGGGTGTGACCTTCACGCCGGATCTCTATAAGTGCGGGGTTCCCTACGTGGCGCCCTCCAACCTGATCACACTGCTGGAGGCCATACCCGCTTACTGGCGACCTTTCGCCAAGAGCTTGTACATGCGGCTGGGCGATCCCGAAGTGGAGGCCGACCGCAAGGATCTGGAGTCACGCTCGCCGTTCTTCTTTTCCGATCGCATCAAGGTGCCGCTATTGGTAATCCAGGGAGCCAACGACCCGCGGGTGAAAAAGGCCGAGGCCGATAGTATCGTGGTGGCTGTCCGGAACAAGGGCAAGCCGGTGGAGTACCTGGTGGCCCCGGATGAGGGTCACGGCTTCCGCTCGCCCGAAAACCGCCTGGCGGTGGCGGTGGCCATGGAGAAGTTCTTGGCCAAGCAAATCGGGGGCCGCAGCCAGGATCAAGTAAGCCCCGAGATTGCCGAGCGGCTGGCGAAGATCACGGTGGATCCGGCCGGCGTCAAGATGCCGGACAAGTTCGAAAAGGCCCTTCTGGCCCGGGCGGAGATCGCACCGCTTCCCGTCACCGACGGGAGTGCCATCCAGCCCGCCACCTTCACCTACAAGGTGCAGATGGACATGGGATCCCGCAAGATGGACATCGACCTGACCCGGGTGCTAGAACTCAGCGGCGAGAAAAAAGATAAGCTTGTGCGCATCACCAGCACCATGAAGCTGCCGATGGGCGAGCAGGTGGATGTCTTCGATCTCGACGCCAAGACGCTCAGGCCAATCGAGCGCCGGATCAAGGGCATGGCAACCGTCAAGCTGAACTACGGTGCAGACTCCATCACCGGAGAGATGTCCGGCGGCGGTCGCAAGATGCCCATCGACGCCAAGCTCAAGGCACCGGTTCTCGGAGACGGCGTCGGGCTGGAACTTGCCGTCGCGGGGCTTCCGCTGGATGACGAATACAGCACCACCTTGCGCACCTTCGAACCGATGACCCAGAAAGTGCGAGTCATGAAGCTCTCGGTAACCGGTCAGGAGCTCACCCAGGCAGCCGCCGGAAAATTCAAGACATGGGTGCTCGAGCTGAAACCCATAGACGGCGAGGCCGGCGGCGGCGGAACCCTCCGGGTACAGCACCAGGCACCCCACCACCTGGTACGCAGCCAGTATCAACTTCCGGCCGCCATGGGAGGAGGCACCGTTTCCTCCGAGTTGGTCTCCGAGGGCAAGGCCGGCGGAAGCTGAGATCCTCCCGGGCCCGGGTGGTGTCGCACAGCCAGTAGCGGGCCAGCATCTCCCGGCGCTTCTCCCGGTTGAGAGTGGCGGGCCGACGCAGCAAGGCTGCCCACAGCTCGGCCATGCGGGCGACTAACCAGCTGAGGCTCTTGGGAATGGTCAGTTGCCGGATTTTCGTGTCTAAAACCCGTCCAAGCACCTGGCCGATCTCCCGCCAGCTGTAGCTGCGCTCGTCGGCCAGAAAGTAGACGCTTCCGCAGTTGCCCTCGCTTCTGGAGGCCAGCCAGGTGCCCTCCACTACGTCCCGGACGTGGGTCAGGTGGATGTACCTCTCCTCGTGTCCGATGACCGGGCTCAGGCCCAACTTGATCATCTTGAACAGGGAGAGGAAGTCGCGGTCCCGGGGGCCGTAGACCGGCGAGGGCCGTACGATCACCACCGGCAGATCGTTCTTCCTCTCCAGCGCCTCTTTTTCGGCCATCAGTTTGCTCCAGCCGTAGGCGCTGATGGGCCGGGCCGCGTCGCTTTCCTTCACGGTCAGCCCGTCCGGGCTGGGGCCCGCAGGTGGCTGCCGATGAACCCCGTTGCTCCCGTTACTAATGCCTTCATGATTGCACTCCCCTGCTTCTTTTACACGCTGGCACTGCACGCCGTATGCCAGCCGTTCAACACCGACCCAGAGTGCGGATATTGCATCGGTTTGCACCCCCGGTAGCTGTGGGTGGGTATTCAGCGCCGAGCGAGGTCTTGCCCCGGCGGCAACTAATTGCCCGTCTGGTCAGTCCTGGCACAGTGTTCAACGAAATGGGGACGGGCTACCTTCCGCTGAGGCTGCGCTACAGTTGAAATCCCGCGGCAGCGCTCAACGAAAGCCTGGCCCGAGGGGGGTCGACGGCGGTCGGGCAGCCTAGCTTGACCTCGATCGATCCCGGCAGGATTTGTGAGATGCTGCCGCAGCGGCGCCCGAGCAGTCCGCCCTCGCGCACCAGGTGGACATTGCCGTGCGGGTCGGCTAGCAACGCGGCGCGTCTCTTGCCGAGGCGGACGGTGCCTGCCAACCTGAGGCGAGCCAGCGGGAAATCGGTTGCCGCTTTCTTGCGCTCGCAGCCCCGCGGCCCGCAGCCTTCGGGCATGGCGAGTGCGGGAGCCAGTGTTTCGTTCGATCCGGTTTTCTTCTTGAGCAGCACGCGTCCCGCGCGGATACGGCGCACCAGGCGGCCGTCGGACAGCCTGTCTCCCTCGGAGAACCAGCGGCTGCGGCCGGCATCCGACAGCAGGGCGCGGTAATGGCCCGAGCGCTGCATGATTGCGTAAAGGTGTGTGTCGCCGGCGTCGCAGCGTCCAACCTTGCGGCAAGCGGAGGTGTCGTGCTTGCCCGAAAGCGATTCAAGGGTCGCTAAAGTTCCGCGCCGCGAAAGCCGCAAGCCGCGCGCAGCCAGCAATCCGGAAAGCAGCTTTTTTTCCGGCACGTCTTTCAGACGCACGCTCAAGTCGCTCGCATGCGGGGAGCAATCGGTCAAGCGCTCGATGCCGGCCAACTCGGCAACGATGTCGCCCAGCGGCGCGTCCCCGGCCCAAAGCGACACGGCTTCACCTTGGTCTTTGTCCAGAGCCGGCGCATCCGCCGGCAAGACGACAGCCAGGGTACGATCACCCCGCAGCGTACGATCCAGCGCCCACAGGGTCAAAGACGCCAGTGTGCGCGCCGCCTGCCCACGGACGGCCAAGGCCAGTCTGTTCTGCGAGCGCGGCGGCAGCAGGCCGACGCGCGAGACGTCGGACAGAAGAGAGAGCACCGCGGCCGGAGATGCATCCGGAAAAAATACGTCAACTGCCCTGTCTGAAAACATCGCGGCCGCGGGCGGCTCGCAGGATAGCTTGGCGGCTGCCACCGTTACCGCGCCGACCTTGCGGTGTACGAGTCGCATGCGCTCGAAAAGAGCCGTAAGCAGTCCATCGACATCCGCTCCGTCCATGTGTCCGCTCAGCGGGGCGCTGCCGGTTCCGGCGACGATGACGTTCGCGTGACCCAGCCCGGCGACGGAAAGCACGGCGGAGAGCGGGTCGAGGTCTTGCATGTCGATGCCCGTTCCGGCGCCGGCCGTTACAGCAGTGGGAACTTTCAAGCGATCGAGGTCTATACCTGGAGGATGGGCAAGCCGCGAGGCACGTTTCTGCAACAGCGCGCTGAAGTGTTTCATGGATCCTGAATCGCAGGCCAGGCCGGACACGGCCAGGCTCCTGCCGCGCAGCCTGATGCTTTGCAGATCGACGGTTTCCGCGTCTAGTAGCAGCGAGAGCAGATCGAGAAGCGGCCGGGAGTTGGCCCGCTGTCTTTCGAGCCAGGCCAGGTTGCCAGCCAGCCAGTCGAGGTCGGTCTTTGATGCCTCGTTCAGAATTGTTTCCCGAGCGGACGTTTCAAGGCTCCAGAGGACAACGGTCATATGCCAGGAGTCCTGCTTGGCTTCGATTTCGACGGGTGCGGTAATTGTCAGGCCCGCGTCATAACAGTCGGAAAGCCAGGCGATCAACGACCGCGGATCCGAGCTTGACGAAGCCTGCCTGCTGGCCATGGCCACTCCGGCGCGCGAGCGCCGCTTCACGGGTCCCAGGCGCACCGCTATTCCGGCGCGTTTTCCGGCGGCCAGCGCCGCGCTTTCCAGCGGGTGTTTCCCGGACGGCTTGCCCAGGTTGTCGATGATCCTCTGTATTCTATCAACCGGTCCTGGATCCGTGCGTCCGAGTATATTTTTGTTCGGAGCGGACGATGAAACATTTGGCGAGACAGCTAATAGAACCAGACTTAATAATAAGGTCGGGCTTCGCATGGCAGTATGAGCAGGAAACCGGTTTGTAAGGCGCCGTCGTGTGTTATCCGACAAAGGTGACCATGCTTCCGGGAACTGCATGATACATCGTGACAACCTTTCCATCTCGTATCTCGGCCACTCTCCTCTCGGCCTCCTGGGCCCACAATTCATCAATCTCCTGTTTTGACGGGTTGAGGCTGTTGAGAAGCTTGTCGATCAGTAATGTCTTCATCTCAACAGGCAAGGATTCAGCCATTGAAAACAGTTCGTTAGTATCAATCATGGTTCTCTCCTCATCTCATATGTGCCCGTTACAAAGTATAACAAACGTGAATCCGCTTTTCCATCTCAATTACCTTTGTTAAGCACCCTGTCGAACCAGGATATCCCAGGGTGCCTTTCCGGTGACCCCAATCCACCGTGGGACGACACTTACTCCGTCCCCCCGCCCCCCGCCTCATTTCGCATATTCAAAATGCCTGCTGAATGCCTACACCGCTGCCATACAACCGTGCTAAATGTTATTGACGTAGGCATTAAACCATGCTAAATGTAGACTAATGGATGAAAATACGCTCGACGCGATTTTGTCGGCCAACCCATGGTTGGGCGATTCGCGGCTGTTTCCCGAAGCAGCCAGGCACAGGATCCCGTCTCCCTTCATCGACCGCGCTGTGCCGCAAGTTGATTCATGGCCCGTTCGGGGCAAGGCCCATCTTATCGTGGGAGCCAGACAAGTGGGCAAGTCCTCACTGGTGTGGCACTGGTTTGCCAAAAAGAATCTTGCGCCGCTCTACCTGAACGCCGATGAATTACTGATTCGCTCCTGGTGCCGTTCGACCTCGATGGTTCTCAAGGACATTGGTGAGTTATCGAATCCGAACATGCCCGTTTTCATCGACGAGGCCCAGCACATCGAGGAGGCCGGGCTGTTTGTCAAGGGCCTCGTCGACGGGGGCATTCCGAATCCTCTCTTCGTCACTGGCTCGTCTTGGTTTCACCTGATGTCGCGAACCAGGGAATCGCTGGCAGGAAGATCTGTTCGAACATTGCTGCATCCTTTCGGCCTTGGCGAAGTGACCGCCGGCTTGACCGGCTTGGCGCCGCTGGTCAGGCGTAAAAAAACCGGGGAAGCTGCATATCGCCAGATGGTCGTCGGCGGCTATCCGGAGGTCTGGCAGGCCGAGAATCCCCGCCAGGTGCTCGCGCACCTGCTGGAGGCTTTTATTGTCCGGGACGCCTCCGACCTGTTCAGGATTCAGCACCTGGACGCCTTCCGCCGGCTTCTGCTCCTGATCGCCGGCCAGGTGGGCAGCCTGATCAATACCTCCGAGTGGTCGTCCATATGCGGCGTCGCCAGGGGTACGATCGCGGACTATCTGGACCTGCTCGGCCAGGTTCAAGTCATCCACATGGTTCATCCTTTCGTGGGAGGCAAGCGCTCGGAAGTGATTCGTCGACCCAAGATATACTTCTGTGACAACGGTATCTGGAACATGGTGTCCAGGAAGCTGGTTCCGTTTGCGGAAAGAACCGATCGCGGCCCATGTCTCGAAAACTGGGTAGCGGGAGAGCTGCGCAAGTTGTTGCCTCCCCTGCTGCCCATGGGCGAGCTGCGTTTTTGGCGCAGCAAGTCCGGGGCGGAAGTTGATTTCGTGATCGAGCGACCAGATGGGTTGATCGCCCTGGAGGTCAAGTCGACAAAAATGACAAGACCCGAGATTTCCCGGTCTGCAAGAAGCTTCATCCAGGCGTACGCTCCGCGCCGCTTTGTGGTCGTCAATCTTGGGCTGGATCATGAAAGGCGAATGGGAGCAACAAACATCACCTGGCTTAGGCCGGACGCATTCGCCGATCCGGGGACAGTCTCAGGTTTTTAGGTTTTGCAATCCTTCCTTTTTACTATCTCAACATATCGTTGTCCTTGTGTCACAAGACTTACGGAGATAGTCTGCAGACGACATGATCGAGTACGATGATCAAGCCGATCT
Source organism: uncultured Myxococcales bacterium (assembly GCA_964640665.1). Lineage (GTDB taxonomy): Bacteria > Myxococcota > B64-G9 > B64-G9 > B64-G9 > DATKYQ01. The sequence continues at coordinate 19,959 of CAZXHT010000024.1, read as the reverse complement.
TTTTCCCCCCGAGGACAAGACCTACACGGTTTCCGAACTGACCGGCAAGGTGCGGGCCCTGCTCGAGGATCGCTTCGGGCTGGTGCGCGTTGTGGGCGAGCTGTCGGGGTTCAGCCGGGCCTCCTCGGGGCACCTCTATTTCTCGCTCAAGGACGAGCGGGCCTCCATTCCGGCCGTCATGTTCCGCTCGGCGGCGGCGCGCCTGCCTGATCTGCCCGAAGACGGAGACGAGGTCGAATGTCTCGGGCGGCTTACAATGTACGAACCGCGCGGGCGCACGCAACTGATCGTCGAGCGGCTGGTATTGCAGGGGGCCGGCGAGCTAGGGCTCAGGTTTTTGCGCCTGAAGAAGAAGCTTGAGGCCGAGGGGTTGTTCGACCCCGAGCGCAAGCGCCCCCTGCCGTTCATTCCGAAATGCATCGGCCTGGTCACCAGTCCTTCCGGGGCGGCCGTTCGCGACATCCTCAACGTGCTCGGGCGGCGCTTTCCGTCCGTGCCGGTGCTGATCTACCCGGTCAGGGTGCAGGGCGATCAGGCGGCCGGTGAGATTGCCCGCGGAATCGAGCGCCTGGGAGAGGGGCGCGAGTGCGACGTCGTCATCATCGGGCGCGGCGGCGGATCGGCCGAAGACTTGTGGGCCTTCAACGAGGAGATCGTCGTCAGGGCCGTAGCCGCCTCGAAGGTGCCGCTGGTCAGTGCCGTGGGTCACGAGGTAGACATCGTACTAAGCGACCTGGCGGCCGACCTGCGGGCACCGACTCCCTCGGCCGCGGCCGAACTGGTAGTGCCCGACCGGGACGAACTGCAAGATCGACTGACAGAGCGGGTCGCCACTTTCAGCAATATGATCAGCCTGCGGCTGGCCGAAGCGCACAGGCGTTTGGCCGAGACGGCCGGGCGTGTGCGCGATCCGCGGTTGGTTCTCGCGGCCTATCGCCTGCGCCTCGACGAATCGCTGCGGGCGGCGAACGCGGTTGTTGACGGCAGGCTGGATCATGCCAGGCACGAACTTACGAATCTGCGCCTGGTGCTGGCCGGGTGTGATCCGCGACCTTCGTTTAAGCTTGCCCGACAGGCTCTCGATTCGGGACGCGCCAGATTCGAGCGGGCGGCGCTTGGCGATCTTGTGGACCGTCGCATGCGCATCGAAAGAGGCCGGGACGCTCTGCGCAGGTTGGATCCCTTATCCGTCATGGCCCGGGGCTATAGCGTGGTTACGGCCGCGGACGGGAAAGTGCTCAGGGATGTCTCCGATGTAAGATCTGGTGATGCAATCCACGTGAAACTTCACCGGGGCGAGTTGGACGGCAGAGTGGACATGGTTCACCCTAAAGAAGGGCCGGCGCGCGGCACCGATGGTGCAAGGGACTAAGGGCCGGGTTTGGAATCCGGCGTAGATGCTGGTACAAGGCAGGGTATGTCTTCTACTTCAGACGAGCGCAACGAGCGGCTGCACGCTCTCAAGGAGGAAAACGCACGTCTGCGTGACGAGCTCAAGAGGTTGCACGCGGGAGTGCGCTGCACCGGAATGACGCTGGGGCCCAGCCTGGTGCCTTCATCGCCCACCCGCACAAGCGGCACCGTCATGGGCCTCGACGAACTCATCATGCAGGTCAACGCAGATCTGACTATCGGTTACATCAACTCACCAATGGCGCGCTTGCTGGGCATCGGTGATCGCCGCCGTGTCCTGGGCGAGCCGCTGGCCGACTGGGATCAAGGAACCATGGGAAAGGGCGTCCTGCGCTCGGTGATCGATTCGGCCCTGGTGACGGGAAGCACGGTGGTCGTCGAGCGTGTCTGCCCGGGCATCGATCTCGAAAAACTGCCGGCCTCCGGCTCGCGACCGGTGTGTGATCCCGTGCTTCGCTTCGTGGCCAATGAGGTCAAGGGCCGGGTTGAGTTGGTAGTCCAGGATATTACCATGCTGCGCTGGCTGGAGAGCACCTTCGCCCGCTATGTCGCTCCCGAGGTGATCGAGCAGATGTTGATGCGCCCCGAGGAGAACTTCATGCAGATGGAGCGACGCGTCGTGACGGTGTTGTTCTCCGATCTGCGGGGCTTTACGCGCATCACCCAGCAACTCGCCCCGCGAGTATTGCAGGAGATGATCAACGAGTTTCTGACAAACATGGTTGCCAGCATCGGAAAATTCGGCGGCATGGTGGACAAGTTCGTCGGCGATGAAGTGATGGCCATTTTTGGAGCACCGGTCACGATGGAAGACCACGCCCTGCGTGGCTTACTGGCGGCGCTGGATATGATCGCGGTCCATGCGCGGACGATGGGTACCTGGCAAAAAGCCGACCGTCCGGCGGCCGGAGTAGGTATCGGCGTTACCACCGGCGAGGTCTTCATCGGGAACCTGGGGACGGACACCCGCATGGACTACACCGCCATCGGTCACAGCGTCAACCTGGCCGCCAGGCTGTGTTCGGCGGCCGGGGCGGGCGAGATTTTAACCGTCGGCGAATGCTACCAGGCCGCGGCCCAGGCGATGAAGACCACTTCGATGGAGAACCTGCCGCGTTTCAAGTTCTCGCCCCGCGGCAAGCAGAGTTTCAAGAACGTGGATGAACCGGTGACGGTCCTCTCGCTTAGTGTCGTTTGAACAGAATGCCGGGCGAACAATCCAACGAACAGCTGCTGGTGGCCGTTCTGGCGGTGCAACTGGAATTTGCCGACTCGGATCGAGTCATGGCGGCGGCCGCCGCCTGGATGACCGACCGCTCGCGCTCGCTGGCCGAGCGTCTCGAGGCGGACGGGCTGATTTCAAAAGAACGGCGCGGGATGCTCGAAGCCATGGTCAGAGAAGCGGTCCGGGCGCATGGTGGAGACAGCCACAAGACCATGGCATCTCTGGGCGGTGCGGAGATGGTTCGGCAGACGTTTGCCGGATCGATCGTTTTAGAGCCCGGCGGTGACATTCGCATTGCGACTCCGGCTGCCGCTGGAAAGGACGAATCCGGGGCCGGGGAAATCACCCCTATGTGCGCTGGACGTTACGAGTTGGGAGCCGAGCATGGACGCGGCGGACAGGCACGGGTTTTGCTGGCATTCGACAAGCACATCGGGCGCGAGATTGCCTGGAAAGAGGTACTTCCCCAGGGCATTGTGTCGTATTCGAAGGACGGCAAGTCGGCCAGCGCCCGCAGCGGACCGGCAGTACGCTTCCTGCGCGAGGCACGTATCACCGCGCAGCTGGAGCATCCGAACATCGTTCCGGTCTACGAGGTTGGACGGCGTGACGATGGCCAGGCCTATTACACCATGCGCCTGGTGCACGGAAAGACCCTGGCTCGAGCCATTGCGGAGTGTAACAGTCCTGCCGATCGAATGCGGCTGCTGTCTCACTTCGCCGACCTGTGCCACGCAGTCGCCTTTGCCCACAGCCGCGGCGTAATCCATCGCGACATCAAGCCGGACAACGTGATGGTCGGAGAGTTCGGCGAGACGGTCGTGCTCGACTGGGGCCTGGCCAAGGTTGAGGGCAAGCAGGACTTTCGCCAAACAGAAATAGAACGTCAGGCGCGGTTGCGGCACCAGACGTCAGCCGGCGATACAATTGAGGGCGCGGCGCTGGGAACTCCGGCCTACATGAGTCCCGAGCAGGCCGAGGGTCTGGTCGACGAAATCGATGAGCGTTCGGATGTCTGGGGGCTGGGAGCGGTGTTGTACGAGATCCTGACCGGTCATCCACCTTTCATGGGTGAGACGCCCTACGAAATCATCGGGCGGGTCATGAAAGAAAAGGTAGTGCCCGTGCGTGAGATCCGCCCCGAGGCTCCCGCCGAGTTGGTGGCGGTGGCCGAGTGCGCTCTGCGCAAGGAAAAACGCAAGCGCTATGGCTCGGTGCGCGAGATGACGGCTGATGTCACGGCATACATGACTGGTGAACGAGTGGGCGCCTACGAATACGGCTCCTGGGATCTTCTGAAGCGCTTCGCGGCCAAGAACAAACCGGCGATTGTGGCCGCCGGGCTGGTTCTGGCGATGATAATCGCCAGCCTGGTGATCGTTCTTTTTTCTTACCGTCGTGAGGCCGAGGCCAGGCACAGGGAGCATCTCCAGCGCCTCAGGGCTCACTCCCATCTGGCGCAAGCCTACGCCCGTGAAGCGGGTCGCCTGCTGCACGAGAAAATGCCTCTCTCGGCGCGTATTTTCGCGGCTGCGTCACTTGTCTACAACCCCGCCAACCAAGGCAGCGAGTTCTACGACCCTGAATTCGAGGTCGACAATCAATTGGCCCGCCGGGTCAAGATGGATGCCGATTCACAAATCTATAGCAGCGACCAGCGCTTCGTGGAATCGCTTGAGTGGCTTCGTGATCTGCACGAGACCATAACCTCCCTGGCGGTTTCACCCGACGGAAAGCAGTTGGCGGTGGGTGACCACACTGGCCGGATGTTGCTGCTGAACTCTTCGGATGGCAAAACCATCCTCGAAACACGCGCCCATCCGGATTGTATCTGGGGCCTGGCTTACACGCCCTCGGGCCGCAAACTGGTTACCGGAAGCGCCGATCAATCGATAAAGGTATGGGAGGTGGGCACCAAGCGTCCGCTGCTCAACATAGGCGCCAAGGCGGTTGTTTTGGCGGTGGCTGTATCTCCGCAAGGGGACAGGGTAGTCGGCGGCATGAAAGACGGCTCGATAGTTGTATGGAGCCTGGTCGACGGCCGCTCATTGATGCATTTGGGGCCGCACTCGGGAAGCGTGCGCGATGTGACATTTTCCCCGGACGGTAGCCGGCTGGTCTCCGCCAGTTGGGACAAGACCGCCGTTGTCTGGGATACCGTAACGGGTAAAAAACTGCATGAACTTCTGGGTCACACGGATGCCCTCTACAGGGTCAGCTACTCGTCGGATGGGCGGCGAATCGCCACAGGTTCATACGATCGCAGCCTGCGCCTCTGGGATGCGGATACAGGCAAACTGGAAGGCGTGCTACAAGATCCTGACGACTCGGTGCAGGCGCTGGCCTACTCACCCGGCGGTGAGAAAATCGCCAGCGCCGGCAGCGACGGCTGTGTGCGTCTCTGGAGCACAAAAAGCAAGCGCCTGCTGATTGCGATCGCGGGACACCACGACGTTGTCTCGGCGCTGACCTTTACTCCCGACGGCAAGCATCTGGTATCGGGCAGCTATGACAAGACGATCCGTTTCTGGCGCTTGCGCAACTCCGACGGCTTGCTGCGTCTTCCTCACTCCGACTGGGTCTACGGGCTCGGATTTTCTCCAGACGGCAGCCTGATTGCGACGGGCGGCTGGGATCATTCTGTCACCGTCTGGGATGCCTCTGACGGGCGCAGTCTATGGAGCGCGCGAAAACATACCGCCGGGGTGTTTACGACGGTTTTTTCTCCGGACGGACAGCTGGTAGCCTCGTGCGGAATCGATAAGAACATCATGCTCTGGGATGCATATAGCGGTCGCTTGTTGCGCACCCTGTCGGGTCACCGGGCACGGGTGATGGGCCTGGCATTCTCTTCGGACGCCAGCATCTTGGTGAGCGCCTGCTATGACAAGACGGTGCGCTTGTGGGATGTCGCGACAGGACGAGAGAAGGGAGTGCTTGGAGATCACGGAGGAAGGGTCTTTGATGTTGTCTTTTCTCCTGACGGGCGTTTTCTCGCCAGCGCTTGCGATGACAAGTTGGTACGCATCTACGAGGCGAAAAATTTAACGTTGCTCAAGCGGCTTTCTGGCCATCTGGATTGGGTGTCCAGCGTCGATTTTTCGCCCGACGGTCGTCTTCTGGCCAGTTGCGGCAAGGACCGTACAATCGTTATTTGGCGTACCACTGACTGGAGTCGGGTGCGTACGCTTTCGGGCCACGCTCAGTGGGTGAACTCGGTGCGCTTTTCCAAAGATGGCCAGTTGCTTGTCTCGGCCTCCGACGACGAGCAGGTTATTGTCTGGAAGGTCAACTCCGGCAGACCTCTTCTGAGGATCAGGACGACCGGTGGCGCCACGGGGGCGGTCTTCTCCCCCGACGGCAACAGACTGGCCGTTACCGACCACGACGATGTCGTCCTCTATCCGCTTACCTTCCCCGCGCCCGGGCGGGACCCGCGCCGTCTGCAGGCAGATGCAGAGCGTTTGGCCGGGTTGAAGCTCTCGACGTTCGAACTGCAGGGCGATTGATCCTGTTTCAGCGGGACATCTTGAATCTCTGCTCTTTTTGCCCAACTTGTGGCCATATGTTAAGCTTGCCGTATGGGTGTGAGCTGGAGATTCATCTGACATGATCTTGAGACGGCACATCATTTTTCTGGTCCTGGCCGCGGCGGTTTTGCCGGTTGTGGTGGGGGTGCTGGCGGTATTCATGGCCGCTCCGCCCGCGGATGACGGCAGGCAGGACGAACTGCTCGCGCGGGTCACGGCCGGGCTGGTGATGCGTGATCTGCACGACACGGCGCGGGTCTTCGGGCTGGGAACCGAACTGTTCGACCTGGCTTCGCTGTCGGACGAGGAGACCATCGGCGTGCTGCGCATGCTTTACAAACAGGACGACGATGTAGACATCGTGGTGCTGGTTGACGCCGAGGAAAAGGCCGTGACCGATCCGGTCTACCTGCGTGCCGATCAGGTGATCGCCGGCAGCGAGACCTCCAATCGTCTGCCGGTCGGCAAAGAAGAGATGGAGCGATTTCTGCAGCATCTCCCGGTTGCCGCCGCAAGAGAGAAGCGGCGCGCTTTCAGTGATCCGTATGTCGATCGGCGCAGGAATGTTGTCCTGGTTGCCGGGGCTGTGGAGGTGCGGGTCGCTGATAAACGAAAGAACTGGGTACTGGGGTTCGAACGCTCGTTGCGCAGGATCCGGCGCACGCTGAGCGCGACGGTCGGCGGGTCTGAGCGCACCATGTTCATCGTCGATGGAGGAGGACGCTTGATCTCGCACCCGCAGGGCGAGCGTTTTCTTTCGCGAGAGTCGATGGCCACGCATCCGCTGGTTGCCAGGTTCCTGGCCGGACAACGGGCCGGCGTGGGGCGCTGGGCAGACGAGCGGGGCAAGATCTTTAGCGGTTCTTTCAGGCGCCTGGATTTTCTCGATTGGGCAGTGGTTGTACAGCTCCGGCTGTTGCCCCTGCGGGCCCTGGGTTGGCGCTTGCCCGGCTGGACCTGGATTGCCTGGTCGCTGCTGGCTGTGTTGATTGTTCTGGCGGTATTTCGGCTCGCGCGCAGCTCGCAGGAGATGATCGAAGAAATGAGGAAATTCAAGGACGCTGCCGAGCTCCGCGAGCACGACCTGAAGCGACTCCAGGCCTCGTTGCTCGAGTCAGGTAAATTGAGCGCCATAGGAGACCTGGGAGCCGGCGTGGCTCACGAGCTGAACAATCCAATCGGCGGGATTCTGGGTCTGACCCAACTGCTCTTGCGCAAGAAGGGAGAAGAAGATCCCGACCGGCGCTTCCTGCTGCGCATAGAGGAGGAAGCCAAACGCAGCAAGGCGATCACCAGCAATCTGTTGCGTTTTTCCGAGCAGCAGGCCGTCGACTACCGTGAGCCGCTGCACCTGTCAAAAGTAATGGACTCCGCTCTCGACATGCTGTCCAGCAAGCTTTCCAGCCAGGGAGTGAAAATAATCAAGCACTACGACGAGGCCGTTCCGCGCGTGACTGGCAATGAGGGTCAGCTGAGCAGGACTTTTCTTAACGTGCTGCTCAACGCCGAGACGGCCATGCCCGAGGGTGGACGACTAACGTTGTCTGTCGAGCGTCAACAAGGGGGAGTGGCAATCAGGGTGTCGGATTCGGGACGTGGTATTGCGGCCGAAAACCTCGAACGGGTTTTCGAGCCGTTCTTCACGACCAAGGACAACTGGAAAGGGGCCGGATTGGGGCTTTCCGAGGTTTACCAGATCATCAAGGACCACGGTGGCGAGGTGCATATTGAAAGCAGCGCGGACGAGGGAACCTCGGTGATCATGATCTTTCCCGCGGAAAGCGGGCAGGCGCCCGGAGGGGCCATGAAGCCCATGGAACTTGCCTAGTTGCTTGACGGGATGTAAACTTTCCACAACGTGTCAAGAGGGAGCTTTTTTGAGCAGGAAGGCGCCGATAGTTGTCTTGTGTCTCAGCGGTGTTTTGTTGCTGGGACTGCTGGCCTTCAACTACCTGGTGAAGCCGCCAACCGCGGAAGCCGCTTCCGCGTCGAGCGCGCGTATCGGAGCCGTCGTTGGCCAGGTCGAGGTGCGCAAGCAGGGAGCCAAGCGCTGGTTGCCGACTGAAGTGGGACAACTTATGGTTGCCGGCGACGAGATCCGCACGGGCTTGTTTTCCGAGGCAACCTTGCGCGTGCGCGGAGAATCGTCGGTGGTTGTGTCCTCCAATACCAGTTTCGTGATCGGCAAGGAGATGCTCGACAAGTCGTTCTTCAAGCTGGGCGCCGGCCAGATCAGCGCGGCCATTCCTACAACGGCCTCCCGAGAGTACCAGTTTGGCTCTAACGGCAGTGATGCGGTGGCGGCGGCCAAGAGCGGCGAGTTCAGCTTGTCCAGCGATGGCAGGGGAACAGTTGTTCTGGATACGCAGGCGGGCAAGGTCAGGCTCAGGGCCAAGGGCAAGGAAGTCGTAGTGCGCAAGGGTCGACGTTCGGTGGTTTTTCCCGACAAGTCGCCTTCTAAGCCCCTGACCATTCCTTCCTCCGTGGCCTTGCTGGTCAAATGGCCGCCCGGCAAGCTGGACAGGACCAGGACGAGTGTGTCCGGCAAGACCGGTGCCGGATCGCTGGTGATAATCAATGGAATTCTGGCGCGCGCCGACGCGCTGGGGAAGTTCTCACTCGATGTGCCCCTTCGCGAGGGAAGCAACCGCCTGGTGGTTAACGTGACCGACAACGCCGGCAACACCACGACCCGTGAATCCGGCGAGATCAAGGTGGATACCCATCCGCCAGACCTGAAGGTTGATGCCAAGGACCTGTGGAAATGAGCGCAAAAGACGAGATCAAACGGCTTGAGGACGAGCTTGAAAAAGCGCGCCAGCAACTATTTCAACTTGCCAAACTGGCCGAGATGGGAAAGATGGTCGCGGTGGTGGCCCATGAGTTGAGCCAACCGCTCCTGGGCATCAAGGCTTTTGCCCAGATCCTGAGGCGCCGACTTTCAAGTGATGTATTCGCCGAGCCGAAGCTGTGCTTGATCGAGGAACAGGCGGCTTTCATGGAGGAAATGCTGAACTCACTGCGACAGTATTCCCGGTCTGCATCCGTGGACCCGGAAGGCGTGGATCCGCTGGTGCCCATCCGCAGGGCGATCGAGTTGTTGCGCGAAAGAGCCAGGAAGCAACAAATCAAGATCGATCTCGAAGCCGCAGAACCATTGGCCAGGGTGCATGGCAGCCCGGGTCACATCCAGCAGGTGCTGGTCAACCTGATCGGCAATGCTCTCGATGAGATGGGAAACAGTGGCCAGGGCACGGTACGCCTCAGAATCAGCAGTGAGCAAGACTGGGTTCGAGTGCTGGTCGCTGACACCGGCGGCGGAATTCCGGATTCCGTGCGCGACCGCCTTTTCGAACCGTTTTACACTACCAAGGGAGAGGAACAGGGCACCGGCCTGGGGCTTTCCATCTGCCGTGATGTGCTGCGCTCTCACGGCGGCGAGATCCGCTTGATGGATCCGCAAGAGGTGGATCGAGACTTCGGTCCGGGTTATGGAGCGGGCTTCGAGGTACGCCTGAAAAAGTTGGAAGGCGGCGAACGCAAGCCCGGTAATTGATGAAGACTTCGTTTCTCCCCAGGCTGGTCAACGGGCAGACGGGGGATCCGGCGCTGTTTGTCGATCTGTTGCGTGAAAAAAGAGCCCTGTTGTTCGATTGCGGCACTTTGACATCATTGTCCGCGTCCGAGGTCATGCGTGTAAGCGACGTCTTCATCAGTCACACCCATATCGATCACTTCATCGGCTTCGATCATCTGCTGCGCTTGCAACTCGGCCGGGGGAAGAAGGTGCGCTTGTACGGGCCGCGGGGAATCACGGCCTGCGTGCGTGGCAAGTTGGCCGGCTATACCTGGAACCTGGTGAGGCGCCAGAGGCTGGTCTTCGAGGTCAGGGAGTTTGACGGCCACAGGAGCGCGCTGACACAGTTCCCGTGCCGCGAGCGCTTTCGGCAGGGGGAAACACGCCTGCTGCCGCCCTCCGAAGTCATCTGGCAGGATGAGTTGGTAACTGTTCGATCCGCGGTTCTCGATCACCGTACCGCATCGCTGGCCTTTTCCGTCGCGGAGAGAAATTTCATCAACGTCAATCCGGTCAGGCTTGTCTCCTGCGGCCTGCGCCCGGGACCATGGCTGAACGAGCTGAAACGCTGGGCACGCCGCGGGCGCGACCCTGAGTTGGAAATTGCGCTCGAAGGCAAGCCTCGGCGTGCCGCGGAGCTTGCCGAGTTGCTGATCGAGACGCGCGGTCGAAAGCTTGCCTACGTCGCCGACGCATTGGGCTGCGACGAGAACTCAGAAAAGATTAGACACCTGGCCCGGGACGCGGACGTCCTGTTTTGCGAGGGGGCTTTTCTGCACGCGGATCTAGCGCGGGCAGAGGAGACATACCACCTGACGGCCAGGCAGGCCGGAGAGCTTGCCCGGCAAGCCGGGGCCCGCAGACTGGTGCTGTTTCATTTCTCGCCTAAATACGATGGAAGGTTCGCCGAGTTGGAGGATGAGGCCGGAACGGCTTTCGGAAGCACTGTGGAGAATTCGGCTACTCGGCCTGGTTGAAGGAAAGCGGGAACTCGTAGCCGATTGATTTCACTTTCAGACCGTCTTCCTTTTTGCCGGTGAAGTGGGGGAACTTCCACTTGGCCACGCGGTGTTAAGGCCATCGCTTTCCCTACCGTTCCTCTTTCTTGATTCCAAGATTGCATAGACCGACGATGTGAAGCTGGTCAGGAAAGCGATGGCCTTAACACAACGAACCAATGAAAGAGGCCATGGCACTGTGGCAAGGCAAAAGTCCTTGCGAACAATTCCGCGATGACGAGAAGAAGGAGAACATCGAGTTCTGGGATGTGGACGACATCAATACCCTCGATACCTACAAGGGCAAGGTCCGGGCGATCCGCGCCGTCATCACCAAGGAAGATGGAACCCTCAAAACCTGGTGCCTCGCCATCGTTGGAAATCGAGCCCGAAAGGTCAGCCGCCGGACCGCGCTCAAGATCGTCCGTTCGCGGTGGCACATCGAGAACACGGGGTTCGGCCAGTGGGTGATGTACTGGAACCTCGGCCGAGTCTACCACCACACGCCAACCGCAATCCTGGCTGTCTTGCTTCTGTGGATGCTCGTCTTCAACCTCCTGCAGCTCTTCGTCTACCGGCGCCTAAAACGCGAGCGTAAGCCCAAGGACCCCTGCGACACGATCATAAGCATTGTAGCGGAGATGTTCCGCGACGTTGGCTCTATCCCCGAGCCGATCTCCTGGGAGGTGCTGGCTGATGCCGCCACGGGCTGAGTGAAAAGGGCAAACCGCCAGGAAGGGCCCCTGGCGGCATGCCCGAGCCAGCTCAACCAGGTCTAGAAGAAACCGGGAGAACCGACCCACCAAAAATCATACCACCTACGCCATCGGCGGGAAACCTGCGCCCGGCGGCCCGCAGAGCACCGGCGGGCGCAGATGCGGCCGGGGCGACGTCCCGCAGGGGCGGAGCCCCTGTGCCCAAACCGGGGAAGTGTCCTTGAGGGTGGGACCTGTGTTACAATCTCCGATGTTTGAAAACCGTCGCCGGTCACGCGACTTGGATGTGACTCGATACCCGGATCGATGTGGCGGATCGGCACCTTTTTTTATACTGCGCTAGATGAATGGAGTGAAGATGAAAGTAGCCTTGACTGCAGGAGCACGTAGCTTGGTGCTGGCCTCGCTGGCCGGGGGAATGATGGTTTGCTTGACATACTGCGCGTTGGAGAAAAATGGGACCGGCGAGGAGTGTGGGAACGGAGTCTGCGATCAATCGACGGAAGATTGTGAGACTTGTCCCGGGGACTGCTGCTGCGTCGACACGTACGGGAGCACAGTGACCATCGTTGAGAACGGCCAGCCGTGCGCCGCTATCGTGCTGCAGCCCGAGGCGCCGGGCCCGCTCAGCGATGCCGCCCGGGAGATGCACGCGCTGATCGAGCGCGTCAGCGGCGCAAACCTGCCGCTCGTTGACGAGGCGCCCGCAGGAACAGTTGCGATCCACGTTGGCCGCACACCCGCAGTGGCGGCGTTGGGCATCGATCTCGGCGATCTCGACGCCGACGGCTTCGTCATCCAATCCCCCGACGAGAGCACGATCGTAGTTCTCGGCCCGAGCGACTGGGGAACGGAGTTCGGCGTCTACGAGTTCCTCGAGCGCTACCTCGGGATCAGGTGGCTAATGCCCGGACCTGATGGCACATATGTCCCCAAGATGGCCACCATTCGGATTCCGAGCGAAGACGTGCGCGGCGAGCCGGCGTTTTTCTCGCGCAAGTTTTTTGGCCTGGAGCTGCCCGCGCAACAGATCTGGGCGCAGCGAAACAGGTTACACTCACGCATAGAGTTTCATCATCAGCTCTACAAGCTCTTTCCGCACTCGGATGTGGAGGAGCACCCCGAGTTCTTCCCGATAATCAACGGAGAGCGCTACTTCCCGCCGGCGGAGACGCATCATCAGTACTGGCAGCCCTGTTTCACCGCGCCGGGGATCGTAGAAACGGCAGTTGAGCGTATCGTGCAGTACTTCGACGATAATCCGGCGGCCAAGTCCTACTCACTGGGCGTAAATGACGGTGGGAGACACTGCCAGTGCAGCGAATGCCGCGCACTGGACCCCGACCGCAAGAACATGATTGACCGTGACCACCTCTCCGACCGCTACATCACCTGGGCCAATGCGGTCGTTGAAGGCGTGCTTGGCCACCACCCGGACAAGTGGTTCGGCTTCCTGGCGTACTCCGAGATCTACGAGCCGCCCGACCGCGTTGAGCTGCATCCGCGCCTTATTCCATACATGACCTACGACCGCATGCAGTGGGCCGATCCCGGCGCCCGCGTTGCCAGCGAAGAGCTGACGAGTCGCTGGACGGAAGCGGCGCCGGTTGCCGGCTGGTACGACTACATCTACGGTGCGGTCTACCTCGTGCCGCGCGTCTATCCGCACCTGATGGCCGATTACTATCGCTTCGGCTACGAGCATGGCGTGCGCGCGCTGAACGCGGAGGCATTCCCCAACTTCGGCGAGGGCCCCAAGCTCTACGTTTCGTTGAAGCTCCAGTGGGATCCCCACCGCGACGTCGATGAGCTACTGGACGAGTGGTATACGCTCTCGGTCGGCGGACAGGCAGCGCCGTACGTGCGTGCGTACTACGACCATTGGGAGGACTTTTGGACCCGACGGGTGCTGGAGTCCAACTGGTGGAGCGAGGACAGGCAGTACCTGCCCTTCGATTCTCCAACATACCTTGATGAAGTGACGCTCGACGAGATCGTGCAGTGCCGCGATTGGCTGGAAACCGCAGTCGAAAAAGCCGGCACCGAAGACCAGCTAGCTCGCGCAAAGCTGCTGCTGCGAGCCTTCGAATACTACGAGGCATCCGCAATTGCGTATCCCCGCAAGAGCCCGGCACCGGAGCTTGCCACCGAGGCCGATGCGCTGGCGTATCTCGACGAGGTTCTGCTACGCTCACAGATGGCCGAGAAGCGCCGGCGTCTCTCCACCGACGAGTTCGAGGGTCACCCGTTTCTGCACCATTGCACCGACATCGACCACTTCTCGACGATCGCGGGGATCGACTGGGCCGGGCGCGGTTTGTGGACGCTGTTCGACTGGGCGGCGCAATCGCAGGCGGTACGCACTCGGTTGGAGGAGCTGACCTCCGAGGATCACCCGGAAGGCATCCGGCTTCACGCGCGGGCAATGCTGGCCACGCTCGACCAGAGCCCCGAGCCGCTCAACGCGAACACCTCGTTCGAGGACGGTCAGGGAGAGCTGGCGTCGGATTACAGCTACTGGCTGCAAGATAGCGTAGGGACGCTCACTCGCTCCGGGGAGGCGGCGCACACGGGTAATTTCGGCATCATCGCCGAGGGCGTACAGTATGGCGGGCCATACCAGGACATGGACTTCGGGTTCGGCCTCTACTGCCTCGTGGCCTCCCTCTATCTGCCCGAGGGTCAGGAGGAAGACGGGTTCGTGGAACTGACCCTGCGCATGCTCGACGAGGCCAATACCAACCTACCAAATGGTGGCACCACAAGCATCACGCCCGCGCCCGGTCGCTGGCACACGGTGGCGACGTTGATGGATACCACCGAGCCGCCAGAGGGCTCGGTGCGCATCCGCTGGGGCGTCTGGGCGCGCAACTTCCCGGCCGGTAAGGTTGTCTACATCGATGACATGCGGCTGATCCGCCTGCCCGACTAGCCTGGATTTCCACAGAGGTTCAAGCAGTTTAGGTTTTTGGCTGCGGGAGGCAGAACTGAGGTTTGTATCTAGCGGATTCTGTCGATCCAGGCCGTTGTATTTACTGGATAAACTTGCAGAAGGCAATGGTGATTCTTGACGTTTTATTCCGCCCTTTCAGTGCTTCGATTGTGGTTAGCTAGTCGGCCCCGGCGCCCTGGGTGGCGAGCTTGCGGAGGCTTAAGAGGATCTTTTCGGGGCCGGCGGAGATTGATTGCCATTCGTCGGCCTGGAGTTTTTCAATGGATAAATCTCGCGTTCATTCTCCTGGTCCCAGACGCCGATGCGACGGAGAAGGTGCGGACACTCCTTGGACGTTCTCACGCCCGAGAACTGAATGAGCTGGTCGAAGAGGATGTTGTGGTTCGAAGGGGTTTCGTACTCCTCGATGACCTCGTAGGCAGCGTTGTCCTTGAGGCGGGTCACGAAGAAGATTCCATCTTCAGTCCACTTGGCGAAAAGCTTGTAGTCATTGTAGCCGCGATCCATGGCCACGATCGAGCCAGGGTTGAGGCGCAACAGGCGTGCGGGCCTGATGTCGTGGCGTTTGGCTCTGGTGATCAGGACGTAGGAAGGCATGTAATCGTCGTGGTCCAAGAGGACGTGCAGCTTGACGCCGCCCTTGGTGCGCCGGAACTCGGCCCAGGGGAAAAGCTTCAAACACAGGGAGATTGTGCTGGAATCGAGGGAAAGAAGCTTGTTGCGGAACCTGAATTTGGATTTTCTGGCGCCGAGAGCACCCTGACTGCGGAACCGTCCCAAGGCCGACCAGAAGAGTTCCCGGAACAAGGAAGACGGGCGATGTTTGTTGGCGTACGAAAGGGTGGACTTGTTGGGAGGCTTCTTGATTCCGAGGTGGATCAGCTTGCCGAGGCAGCAGGCCAGGCCGTTGCAGATCTCTCTCAACGAGTCGGCGTTTGCGAGCTGGCAGAAGAGCATGGCGATGAAATGGGTCCAGGACGAGAATCCCTTGGCATGCCACTCCGTTCTATGCTTTCTGACCAGCGAGACGAACTCTGTACGGGGGAAGTGTTGAAGGAGTTGACTGAACAGGCTTGCAACCTTTACCATGAGAATGCCCTCCTCTGCGAAGGTAGCAGGTTAGTTTCTTTGCGAAACCGATTCTGCCAAATTCGTGGAGGAGTGTCATCTCTCTCAGGTTTCAGGAATTATTTTGGACAAGAGTGAGATAATATTAATTATTCGTCATCCTCGTCTTCTTCTTCCGTATCATCATCTTCTTCTTCGTCTTCATCGCTATCGTCGTCATCCTCTTCATCAGTATCGTCGTCATCTTCGTCGTCGTCATCATCAGATGAATTTTTGCTCCCGCCCAAAATACTACCTCCTCCAAGGACTGAACCGCTGTCATTGTTAGATTGAGCACAATCAAGTGACGACATATCCTTTTCTCTGCTGGCTCTCATATTTTCCAGGGCTTTATCCAATTGCGTTTGGTATAGTTCGCTTTGTTCCGGATATTGTTCCATAAGTTTTTCATATTCTGCTTTAAGATTATCTTCGGCCTTATTCCATTCCGTATCATAACGGTCTTGAAGATTTTCCGTACCTTCCTGACCATCTTCATGAGTCGTTTCAACATCATCTAAATCTTTTTGATCATCATCATCGTCGTCATCATCTTCGTCAGTATCGTCGTCGTCG
The DNA here is from genome assembly GCA_964640665.1 of uncultured Myxococcales bacterium. Classification (GTDB taxonomy): domain Bacteria; phylum Myxococcota; class B64-G9; order B64-G9; family B64-G9; genus DATKYQ01. The sequence continues at coordinate 3,864 of CAZXHT010000024.1, read as the reverse complement.
TCATCATCGTTTTCTTCCTCGTCGTCGTCATCTTCTTCTTCGCTATCGTCGTCATCATCGTTATCATCACCACCGAGACAAACAAATTCTTCGTATAAGTCGTTTAAATCAAAATCGTTGTAATTCATAATTAAAACCTCCGAAGGAATAGCCATTTCAAAGCACTCTTTTTTACACCCTCTTTGACTGAATTTGCCAGGAATCGAATCCAAAGTCAATCGTGATTATCGTTCATCAGCAATGAAGAGTCATGGTGGAAGGGGTGGCGAGGGCCAGCGGCTGGCCGATGGCCGGGAAAGCCATGCGGAGAGAACACATAGCGGGAGTGAGCCCCGGAGAAAGGCTTGCACCCAGGCGTGGACTTCATCTATTTTCAGGAGGTGGGATACGGGCCGGGACGCTGGAGGGCTCAGGAGGAATCGAAGTAAAACCGGATCTGGATGCGTGTGCGTGACAGCGCTTCGATTTTCTCTATGGTCAGAGGGGCGTTGCGCCAGGCTTCGAGCAGCCGGAAAGCGAGATTCTTGGCTGAGCCAAAGCCGGCGGGGAAAGACTTTCTGAGCAGGCTGCCCTTATCGAGGAGTTGCGCCAACATATGGGCGATCTGCAGCAGAAAGTAGAAGATCTTTACTGAAGTCAGGTTGTTGCTGTAAGCGTGCTCCAGCCCGTATCCCCCGTTCTTTTGGACATTGAAGCCCTCATTCTCAACCTTCCATCGTATCCTCCCGCCATAGTTGGCCAAGGGAATGACGTTGTTGGCCGATACATTGTGGTTGGTCACCCACTTGAACTTGGTGGTTTCCAACTCTCCACCTTCGCCAGGCTTGGTCTCCAGGCACTCGATCACGGACAGGGTGTGCACCATCTTGTCGCTGTCGATGTAAGAGATATCGTTCACCCATCGGAAGTCCTGCTTGATCTCGGCGTTATGGATAAAAAGCTTGTGGTCGAGCTTGGTGCCGACATTCAGGTTGCCGGCCTTGACCAACAGGCTGACACCTTGGGGGCTGTCTGCCAACAAACGAAACGACCCAGGCACAGGCTGCCCGAGGTCATGCGTGTAAGCGACGTCTTCATCAGTCATACCCATATCGATCACTTCATCGGCTTCGATCATCTGCTGCGCTTGCAACTCGGGCGGGGGAAGAAGGTGCGCTTGTACGGGCCGCGGGGAATCACGGCCTGCGTGCGTGGCAAGTTGGCCGGCTATACCTGGAACCTGGTGAGGCGCCAGAGGCTGGTCTTCGAGGTCAGGGAGTTTGACGGCCACAGGAGCGCGCTGACACAGTTCCCGTGCCGCGAGCGCTTTCGGCAGGGGGAAACACGCCTGCTGCCGCCCTCCGAAGTCATCTGGCAGGATGAGTTGGTAACTGTTCGATCCGCGGTTCTCGATCACCGTACCGCATCGCTGGCCTTTTCCGTCGCGGAGAGAAATTTCATCAACGTCAATCCGGTCAGGCTTGTCTCCTGCGGCCTGCGCCCGGGACCATGGCTGAACGAGCTGAAACGCTGGGCACGCCGCGGGCGCGACCCTGAGTTGGAAATTGCGCTCGAAGGCAAGCCTCGGCGTGCCGCGGAGCTTGCCGAGTTGCTGATCGAGACGCGCGGTCGAAAGCTTGCCTACGTCGCCGACGCATTGGGCTGCGACGAGAACTCAGAAAAGATTAGACACCTGGCCCGGGACGCGGACGTCCTGTTTTGCGAGGGGGCTTTTCTGCACGCGGATCTAGCGCGGGCAGAGGAGACATACCACCTGACGGCCAGGCAGGCCGGAGAGCTTGCCCGGCAAGCCGGGGCCCGCAGACTGGTGCTGTTTCATTTCTCGCCTAAATACGATGGAAGGTTCGCCGAGTTGGAGGATGAGGCCGGAACGGCTTTCGGAAGCACTGTGGAGAATTCGGCTACTCGGCCTGGTTGAAGGAAAGCGGGAACTCGTAGCCGATTGATTTCACTTTCAGACCGTCTTCCTTTTTGCCGGTGAAGTGCGGGAATTTCCACTTTGCCACGCGGGGAGCCAGGCACTTGCCGAACCTGTTTGAGGCCATGTCCTCCGGCTCGATGTCGACCTTGGACACCCGGCCGTTGGTCTTGATCTTCATACCAACGATGGCGTCGCCCTCGAACTCGGGGTCTTTCTTCAAGGCCTTGCAGTAGCAGTACTTGACGACCCGCAGGTTGCGGTTGACCACGCCGGCGATATCCTGCTCTTCGAGCATGTCCCTGGTGTGGGCCTTGCTTCCCCGGGAGACCGAGATCAACGAGCCGGGCCCGAAAGACAGGTTGAGAGTGGCCTCGGGGATCTCCTCGCCGGGACGGGCCGTGACCTTGAATACCTTGCTGGGATTCTTGGTCAGCTTGGCCCACTTGGCCTTGAAGTCAGGGGATTTTGACTGGGCCGAGGCCGGCCCGGTCATCACGATTAGGAACATCGCAGCCGCCAACCCGACTAACCGCTTCATGGGCATCCTCCTTTGATAAACTTTCACAAGTTCGACGATCTTGCCTCTGGAATTATTCTAACATGAATCAAAAATCCAGGCCTCATTATAACCCGGATGGCGCGCATAGGCAGATTTTTCTTGCCAACTAGTGTCCCAATTACGGTAGAACTATCCTCCGGAGGTTAGCATGTCAGATATTCAGCCTTTTCGCGGCCTCAGACCGCGACCCGATATCGTATCGCAGGTGGCTTGCCCGCCCTACGACGTCCTCGGTGACGAGCAGGCCCGCAAGCTGGCCGGGTCGAATGCGGACAGCTTCGTGCACGTGATCCGCGCCGAGGTAGATCTGGAGCCCGGGGTGGATCCCCACACCGAGCAGGTTTACCGGCAGGCGCGAACCAATCTCGAGCGCATGATTTCATCCGGAGTGCTGGTTGCCGACGATGAGGCCTGCCTGTATGTTTACCGGCTGACCAGCGGCGGCAACGCACAGCACGGGATAGTGTTCGGGGCCAGCGTCGACGAGTATGAGGCCGGCGATATCAAGCGCCATGAGCACACCCGGCCCGTCAAGGTGACGGACCGGACCGCCCACATTGAGACGCTTTCCGCCTATGCGGGTCCGGTGCTGCTTGCCTATCGGGACACTGACGAGATCGCCGCTGCAATACGCGACATCATTGCCGAAAACGAACCTGTCTACGATTTCGTAGCCACAGACGGCGTGGCCCATGCTGTCTGGCGGGTTGCCGGCGACGGCGTGGCCCGTTTGCGCAAGGTTTTTGGCGGTCTGCCCGCCATGTATATCGCCGACGGGCATCACCGCGCGGCTGCCGCGGCCCGTGTGCGCGCCCGGACGGCAAGCGACCATTTCCTGGCGGTTGCCTTTCCCGGATCCGAGCTTCGGATTCTCGGCTATCATCGCCTGGTGCGCGACCTGGGCGATCTTACGGCCAACGAGTTTCTAGAACGCCTGGCCGGGAAGTTCGAGTTGAGCGCGAGCGAGCAGGGTTTGCCCACGGCGCCCGGGCACTTCGGCATGTTGTTCGACGGGCGCTGGCACGAGCTTAAGGCCAGGGATGGAAGCTATCCCGCGGACGATCCGGTTCGCAGCCTGGATGCGTCGATTCTGCAGGAGAACCTGCTGGGTCCGGTTCTGGGAATCGAAGATCCCCGGGCCGACCCGCGCATCGACTTCGTCGGCGGCAACAAAGCCCTGGAAGAGTTGTCCGCACGTTGTAGCCGGGACTTCAAGATTGCCTTCACGCTTTTCCCGGTCAGCGTCGAGCAGCTCCTGGCTGTGGCCGATGCCGGCCAGGTGATGCCCCCTAAATCGACATGGTTTTCGCCCAAGCTGTTATCCGGGCTTGTAACAAAAACAATAGACGGGAGGATGACATGAGCCGCATCTTCAACTTCAACG
>CAZXHT010000023.1:21178-67715 GCA_964640665.1 uncultured Myxococcales bacterium | reverse complement strand
AAACGCGCCCGGAGGGGCTCGAACCCCCGGCCTGTGGATTCGAAGTCCACCGCTCTATCCAACTGAGCTACGGGCGCACAATCGTACTCGGCCCAACTGCACCAGGCCCGACAGCATGCGGGCCCTGCTTCGCAGGTCCTCGCAGCTGTTACGGTCTGGCACCGTTCCTCCCTCGCTCCGCTCGGTCGTCACGGAGCTACGGGCGCATGATATGGGTCGTAAAGGATTCGAACCTTTGGCCCGCGGATTAAGAGTCCGCTGCTCTACCAACTGAGCTAACGACCCAAAACGCGCCCCCGGGAAATCGCCGGGTCCCCCGGGGGCTTCAGGGTGAGTGATGGGGCTTGAACCCACAACATCTGGAACCACAATCCAGCGCTCTACCATTGAGCTACACCCACCGCGCCATTCCAGGCTGAATTGCCTACCAGACGGGGACTTGTTTGTCAACACCCGGCACCGGCTCGCTGCCCGATATTTTTGGCCGGGTAAAAGAGTTTTTGACATCGGTGGCAGTAATCGTAAGATATTCACAGTTCCCCGAGAACTGGAGGATTGCAATGATAAGATATGCGATGATGACGATGTTCGCCCTGGTAATTTGCCTGCCGGCCGCGGCCGGGGAGCCCGACAAGAAGCCCGCCTCGATGGAAGAGGCCGACGCGGCCATCGAGAAGGCCATGGTCGCGGCGGACGAGAGCGGCGACGAAGGCGAGAAAAAAGACGCGCCCGCTGCCGCTGGTGAGGACGGTGCGAAAAAACCTGAATCGAAGCTGCGCTTCGTCTCGGCCGCGCCCGGCGGTGAGAGCGGATTGTTCCGAGTCATGCAGGCCGGCTCCGCCGAGGTTTGGACCATCCGCCTGGCCATTCACGGCGGCTTCTTCAGCTCGTCGGGATCGGGAGGCTTTCTCAACTACAACGACTGGGCCGACTACTCCGAGTCACGGGTCGCGGGCCGCTTCTCGATCGCCTGGACTCCGCTGCCCTTTCTCGAGGCCTTCGCCTCGCTGCGTTCCAGCTCGAACAAAAACTCGATCACCCGCCCGGAACTGCTGCAGACCCAGGGAGATTTCGAATTGGGCGCCAAGGGTTTCTACCAGGTGTTGCCCTGCCTGGGCCTGGGAGCCGACCTGGCGGTCGACTTTGTCAACGGCATCGGCGGCGTGACCCCGGATTTCGGCGGCACCAGCCTGCGCACCAACGCGCTCGTCTCGTTCGACGCCCGCGGGCTTTCGCCCGATGTCCCTCTGCGCGCCAACCTGAACGCCGGTTTCATCATGGAGAATACCTCAGTGCTCGAGGGTAACCGCGATCTCAACTACATCGAGATGTACGCCTTGCGGCTCAACAAGTATCACCGGGTCAACCTGGGCTTCGGCCTGGACGCGCCTTTGCCGTATGCCGATCCCGTGGCCATCACGCCATTCATAGAGTACAACGTGCAACTGCCGATCGGCGTCTCCGACGACGATTTGGCCGGCGGCTCGCTCGATGAGCAGACCAAGTACGCCAACGTGATACCCATGTACCTGACTCCGGGCGTTCGGGTGACCTACCTCGACGTCATCACCCTCGACTTCGCCGTCGACATCGGCATCGGCGGCACCAAGGCCTACCTGGAGGGCGTACCGTCAACGCCGCCCTACATGGTGTGGCTGGGGTTGACCTATTGTTTCGATCCCTCCAAGCGGGGCGAGGAGAAGATCGTCGAGAAAATCGTCGAGAAGGAGAAGGTCGTCGAGAAGCAGGTTGTCGCCCCGGTTACCACCGGGCGGGTCAAGGGCCGGGTTATAAACGCGGTTGACCAACAGCCGATTCCGGGCGCGATCGTCGCCTTCGAGGGCGGCGACATCACACCGGTGGGCACGGACGCGCTGGAGGGCAAGTATGAGACCTACGACCTGACTGCCGGCAAGGTCAAACTTTCGGCCTCGCACGACGGCTACAAGCCGATGACCCAGGAGGCCGAGGTCAAGGCGGGCGATGTTAGCCTGCTCGACTTCGCCCTCGAGCCCGAGGTCAAGAAGGGCACGCTCTCAGGCAGCGTACGCGACGAGAAGGACAAGCCGCTGGCCGCGAAAATAGACATCATCGGACCGGCCGAACTTCACACCCAGGCTGCCGCGGACAGCGGTGAGTTCTCCAGCCAGGTTCCCGAGGGTACTTACGAGGTCAAGGTCTCGGCAGACGGGTATCTCTCCAAGGGCCGCCGTTTCAAGATCGAGAAAGACAAGACAGTGGCGGCCGAGTTCAAGCTGACCCCGGCGCCCAAGAAGCGCATCGTCATAGTTATGAAGGACAAGATTGTCGTCAAGAAGAAGATCCACTTCGATTCCGGCCGGGCGACGATCCGGGTGGACAGCCTGTCGATCCTCGACGGCGTGGTGGACGTCCTGGTCAACAACATGCAGATCAAGAAGGTGCGCATCGAGGGGCACACCGACAGCAGGGGTTCCAACAATGGCAACATGACCCTCAGCCAGAAGAGGGCCGACGCGGTTCGCAGCTATCTCGTCGAGCAGGGCATCACCCCCGAACGGCTGGATTCCAAGGGTTACGGCGAGGAAAAGCCGATAGCACCCAACAACACCCGCCGCGGCCGCGCCCAGAACAGGCGCGTCGAGTTCATCATCGTCCAACAGTAAAAATGGCGGTGCGTTACTTAGCCTGCTGCGCCGACATACCATCGACACGTTGCTGGAAGAAGTTCTTGGCATCGGCCTTGCCCGCCGGTTTCACGAGTTCACCGTTGATGGCATCGTCCTCGAAATCGTAGGTGGTTTTCTTGCGGTACCTGACGCTCTTGTCCGGTGTAGGCTGTGGCTCGGGGGACTCACCCTCGAGTTTCTCGGTGCCGCGATAGAGCCCGAAAGCCCCGGCATCGCGGGCAATCACCGTAACGGCCCCGTTGATATCGGAGGCTATGAATATGCCTCTCAGGTCCGTCTGGCCGACTATGAAACGTTCGTCTTCGGTGCCTTTGAGCTGCACCCGGGCTCCCGGTAACGGTTTGCCGCGGGCGGTACGCACGGTCACCCGCACCCGTCCCTCGTCGGCTATCTCCGTCACATCCAAAGACAGCCCGCCGACCATCACCAGGCTGTGTTCGGCGTGCGAGCCGGCGTGCAGCAGCAGCAGATAGGCGCCCTTGCCCGGCAGGCGCAGGGGCTCTTTTTCTTCCCGCGTGATCCCGACTCTTTTCTTAAGGCGCAGGGTAGTGGCCAACACCGGCTTGATGCCGGCCAGATTGACTTCGGACAGATCGCTCAGCGATCCCTTTACCAGGTAGAGGCTCATCGGGTCGACCCGGTAGGCACGTAAATTGATGCGCTCCAGATTGCGGACGGTCATGGTCAGAGTCGGACGCTTGCCTGGCGGCACCGTGATTACCTCCGGTACCACGAGCAAGGTCTTTTGAGATTCCCGGACGGTTTCCTCGGCGTCGCGGAAGCTGTCCCGAACCATCCTGTAAAGAGGTAAGGCGCGTTCCAATTGGCCGCGGGCATGGAATATCTGGGCCATGATATAGCGCGCCATGTCCTGGTTCTCCTGGTCGGGGGACTCGTCGACCACCTGGCGGCAGAGTTTCAACGAGGGGCCGTACTGTCCGAGCTTGAAATGCGCGAAGGCTTGCAGGTAGGCGATTGCCGGGGAGAGATCGGTCTCTGGAAAGCGGTGCAGTCCGGCTCGACACCAGTCGATTGCCTGGCCCGGGCTCCCGCGCTCGAGCAGGGCGGAGGCCAGCGAGTAAACCGCGGCCGGCGCCTGGGGATCCGCAGGGAAGAGGCCCAGGTAGCGGGACATCAATTCGACGACCTGGTCGATCAGCCCGGGCCTGTCGAAGCCGGGGAGAGGCTCTCCGGAGCGCAGCCGATCTGCCCGGTCGAACAATACCTGGCTGAAGGCGTAGGTCGCCCTGGCGGCCGGTTCGGCATCGGGATAGGAGTCGAGTTGATCGCGCAGCAGATCGATGGCCTCGGCCATCTCGTCCTGCGTCTCGAGAATGCCCACGCCATGCACCTCGGACATGAATCGCGCGTCGCAGACACCACGATCCAGGTGCAGGCCGGCCTCGTGGGATCCGACCTTGCGATAAGCCGCTTGCAACGGCGCGATCTTGTCAAAGGGAATGACCAGGTCAGGATTTTTCTCCTTGGCCAACTCGAAATATTTGACGATGCGTTGCGCATCTTTGAGCTCGATAGATGCGAACAGCAGCCTGGCCTGCACGTCGCGGGCGATGTTTTCCCGCAGTTTGAATTTCTGATAGAGCTGCTCGAGCTTTTCGATGACCATCGAAGGCTGCTTTTCATCGGCTGCCGCCAGGCCAAGATGGTAAAGCTCGTCGGGAGTAGTGCGTCTATCCACCTCCCGCGCGCCCGGCGGATCGATAGTGAATATACGCCCGGCGGAAAGAACACTGGTACCCGGGTTGATTACCGAGATCAAGCGAGCCGGCGCGAAGTAATAACGGCCCGGGTTCGTAGCCTGCAGGATATAGCTTATGGTTTGGATGCTATTTGAGCTGGATAGGTAAAAGGCCAGCCGGCGTCCACTTTGTGCCATGTGAGCCAGATAGCCGCTTTGCGAGCCCTCGACCAGTTCGAAGCCGGGCGGGATGCGCTCGTCGAGGACGCAGTGAGACAGCTGTGTGGCGAAGTTGCGTTTTATCTTCAGTGTGACACGTACTCGCCTGCCGGCCGGGATACTCTCGATCTCGTTGATCCAGGTAGAGCTGCCGCCCGCGACCACGCTGAAGCCGCCTGCGATTTCGTGTCCGCGATAGGGCTGCGGCAGCGGCTCGACGTGGCGCTTGAGTGTGACCGCAGCCTGTTCGGCGGGTGGTTTGGCCTTGGCACGATAACCCGACAAAGTTGCCAGGAAAATGCAACTGCCATCCCCTTCGAGATGCAGATCGAGCTTGTTGTCTCCAGTGCGCAGCAAGGCAGGATCGATCGTCAAGGATTTACCGTAACCGCCTTCCGCCGACGGGAAAGAGAGCGAGGCGGCCTTGCTGCCGTTGAGCGAGATAGTGACCCTGAAACGTTCATGTCGATTGGGGGCAGCTAGCGTCTTTCCCAGTGCCGCCGTCACGGCCTCGGCCTGCTCGGGAAACAGCCAGCCGAAAGCCGTGCCGCCTCCGAGCAGCCAAGTCGTGCCCTGTTTGACGAGGGGATCGGAGGGCGCAACCTGCGCAAGCAGTTCGAGCGCGCGGGCGCGCTCGCATGTCGGGTCGTTCCAGCGCGGTTGCCAGGAGAAAACGATTTTTCCGGACGCAGCCTGGTTGAGAGCGTTTCTTATCGGCTTGGCCAGTTCGGCGGCCTTTTCGGGCCGATCGAGCAGGCTCCAGGTCAGGCCCAGCATTGCCTGGGCGCCTGTGGGAAGACTGCTGCGCAGGCGGTGCATTCGTTGCAGGTGCACCTGCGGAATCTGGGCCCGGCCCTCGTGCGCTAAAGCGTAGATCACCTCAACCCGTCGCACGAAATCGTTGGGCTGCAGAGAGACCAGATAGCCCTTCAAGATTTCCAGTGCTTTCTGGTAACCGGCCTGGGGAAAGTTCCAGCCCAGGGCGCCTTCGAGCTTGCGTGCCCTGGCCAGCGCCCGCAGCGCCCGGGCCGTCATGACCGGGTCGCTGCTGTTCTGTTGCCGGGAAAACGCCCAGCCGCCGTTGGATTTTTGAGTGATTACCAGGTGTCGCAGAGCGCGCCTGAGGCGGGCCATCACCATGTCGCGCATGGTGGCATTCGCCCGGGGCCCGATCTGCTCGAGGATGTTCAGAGCAACCAGGGCCTCCTCGGGTCGATCGCCGAACAGGAGCGGATCGAGTTCACCGGCCAGGATGATGTGGCTCAGGCGGGCGTCCAGGCGCAGATCGATGCGGGCCGAAGAGAGGCCTTCATCCAATTTCATGGTGCGGCTGGTACTTTTTATGAGAAGTCCCGAGGCCAGCACCTGCTCGCGCACGCCGCGCGGCACGACCGGCAATTCGCGAACCAGATGATCCGAGAGATCGCCGGCGGCGGCCGAAAGCTCGAAGCGCATTTTTCCAGCCGAGTCCGTGGGAACTGACAGCGATTTGAAAAACACCTCGGCGCTTCCGAGCGGCTTGATGGTCACTGCCTGTGAAAATGTTGCCCCGGCAACGGCCAGTTTGACGGTCGCCTCGAGTTTTGCGCGGCTGTCGTTGTACACGCGCGCTGCGGGCTGCAGGCTGTCGCCTTCTTCCAGTGCGGGCGGCGCAATCAACTCTGCCCAGAACTGCCGGCTGGCCACCAACTTGGTACGATCCTCTCCGAGTTGGGTGTCGCGGGTGACGCCGCGGGTTGTTATCCGCCAGGTAGTCAAGGTATCGGGCAGCCTGAAGGTCACATTGGCCACGCCGTCTCTGCCTGTGCGCAGCGCGGGAAAGAATGCCGCGGTCTGGCTGAAATATTTGCGTAGAGCTCCTGAGCCTGACGCCTGTGCCCTGCCCATGCGCATGTAGGCTTTGCCGCCTCCGCCCCGGCCGCGCCCGCCGGCTCCCAATCCGCCGGCTCCCATCCCGTAGCCCATCGAGCCGCCTACGAGCCCCTCCGTTTTGGCCATCTTGGAAAAATCAGCGGTGGCCCTCTTGGTCATCTTGCGACGCCGGGCGCCCAGGGCGGCCATGGCGGCCGAGTCTTCGGCTTCTTCGACCTCGGCCTTCTCGACCTCGGAGGCCTCGACCTCCGGAAAACGGTAAGCGTTCGACGAGATCGTCTCTATTTCTCCTTCGGGGCGCAACTGCTGGAAGGTCTCGATTAAATCGGGTAGGTTCTCCGGGAACACCTTATAAAGGGTCTCATCGACGACCGCCACGACCAGGCGCGCATCGATCGGGTGACCGTCTGCGTCGCGGGCTATCAGGGTAAGGTTGACCTCGTCGCCCGGACCGTAACGCTTGTGATCGGGGCGCACCGTCAGGACGAGCTTGCGCGTCACACGCACGGCCCGCGAGGCGGTGTAGAGGCGATCCTTGTTCATGGCTGCGGCCGCCAGCACGAAGTTGGGCACTAACTTCAGAGACAGCGGGATCTCGATCTTGTTCTCGCCGCGCGACAGTCTGACGGTGCGGTAGTTCAGGATTTCGTCCGTTTCGCAGGTCAATAGTACCAGCGCCCGGTCCATGTGACTACGGATGATCATTTTGGCGGGTGCGCCCATGGTCAGCTCGGAACGCTCCAGGTCGAGGAAGAATCCCGGTTCGTCTTCACCGACGGTGCTCAGGCCCAGCTCGGCGCTTATCGGATGTCCGGCCCGGTCGCTGCCGTAGATCCTGATGATGTGTACTCCCTTGCCGGACAGGCTGACAGGCAAACACAGCTTGCCGGACGGCGGCACTTCGATTTTACGATCGAGCACGCGAACTTCGGCGTTTGTGCCGGGCAGTCTCTTTACGGCCCGTAGTCTGAGGTTGGCAGAGCGTGGTTTGCCGTCCGGGGCGTTCACCGCGATCCGCAAGTCGAATGACTGGCCGGCGAAAATCGTTTTTTGTCCGGCAGACAGCGAAACAGAGTAACCTTCCGCCGCCACCAGGGCCGTGGCCTCTTGCTGCAGGTTGAGACGCGGCAGTTTCATCTGCAGCACGGCTTTGTGGGTTTGTTCCATCGCCCGGGTGGGGAAGGAAAAACGAACTTGTCCGCGCTCATCGCAGGTCGCCTGGCGCCAGGTTTGCGCATCATCGAGACGATAGCTGATTTTCTCGAAGGCTGCCGGGGCACCGCTGCGGTGGCGAACGCGAATGACTCCTTCAAGCGGCTCGCCGCGGAAGACCACCGATTGGTCGAAGGAGGCCGATAGATCGTAGGCCGGTAATCGGTAGCGTCGCACGTTGAAGCTGCAGCCGAAGGCGGCGCTTCTGTGGGCGCGCACGCTGATGCCGTAGCGCCCGGCCGAGATGGCCGGATCTAGGGTGATCTTCTTGTGAAACACACCGAACTCATCCAGCTTGGCAGTCTCCGTGAGCTTGGCCTGCGATAGATTGACGTCGATATGGACAATGTCGCCCGGACGATAGCCTGAAGCCTTTTGGCCGGGACGGTCACGTACGATACCGGCGATCGTGACGCTGTCACCCGGACGGTAGGCGGGCCTGTCGGTGAAGATGAAGGCACGCGGGGAAGAGGCCGTTTGAGGTTGCCCTCCATTGTAGTCGATGCCGGTCCATGCCAAATGGCCGCCGCGGATTGCAAGCGCCCGCAGGCCGTCGCCGGATTCGTTTTCCGGCAGGTCGTGTTGCCAGACGCCGTCTTTGCCGGTCTTGCCCTCGGCCACGATCTTATTTCCGTCGGCGACGATGATACGCGTGCCTCCCATGGGCAGCGTTTTTTTCAGATTCTGGCTGAAGACGAAGATTTTGCCCGGGCCGTTCTTTATAATCATACCCAGGTCGGAAACTACGACAGCGGTAGTGGCTTCCAACTCGCCGGCCATAAGGTGCACCAGGTAAAGACCCGGTGACTTGATTTTCAAAGGTACTTGCTGAGTAATGCGAATGTGTTTTCTGTAGCCGCTCACGGGTACATCGAAGGTTTTGTCGGGTGCACACAAGGCGATGTCCATGTCGATAACGGACTCCATCTGCATGCGGTCTTTGAAAAAGTCCTCGGCCTCGATGTGATAGATGTTCACCTTGACAGACTCGACGTTGCGCGCGTGCCAGGTTAATGCCGGCTTGTCTCCGCTGTGAAACACCGGCGGAGATTCGACAACCAGCCCGGGCTCGTCCAGGGCTGCCAGCCTGGCCGATGCATGGGAGTTGCCGCCGGGACTCTGTGTGGCCTTCTCGTAAGCCTGTCGGGCTTTCATAATATCTGCGCGTTTTTCCTCGAGCAGCAGTCCGGTTCGGTACCAGCCATCGGCGGCGGACTTGTCTTTGGGAAACTTGGTGGTCAAAGTCGAGAGCAGTGTCAAAGCTCCCGCGATGTCGTTCAACTCGATCTTGGCCAGGGCCTGTTTGAGCAATGCCTGCGGGGTGCGCGCGGCAGCCGGGTAAGCCAAGGTAAAGGCAGCGAAGCCCTCGATCGCTTGCTTCCACTTCTTTCCCGTGAAAGCGTCTTCTGCCTGCTTGAAGGCCATGTCCTCGATTCCCCGGCGGGCTTGCAGCCAGAAGCCGTGCGCGGGGTGCTTTTGCAGGTAGTCGCGAAAGGCGGCTGCGGCCTTCAGGTAGCGTTTTTGTGCGGCCAGGGCTTCTCCCAGGTGGTAGCGGGCGCTGGCCAGGTTGTCTGCAGGACCGCCCGATGCGATGTAGATTCTCAGCGCTTGTTCCGCCTCGGCCTGCCGCTTGGCGTGCAATGGAGCCAGGGCCGCTTCCAGGCGGGCCTGCTCGTGATGTTCGTCCTTGGGCCAATCGTGAATGTAACGCCCGAGCGTGTACAGGCCCCAGCTTAGGTTGCGGTCATTATTCGGTTTCGGCATGCCGAACGTGCGTGATAGCAGGAAGGCGGCCCGCGGGGCGCGGGCCGCCTTGGGATGCAAGGCCAGCAAATCGGTGAATGCCCGACGGGCCGTATCGGGCTGGCCGGCATCGAGATGAGCCTTGCCTGCCAGATAGAGAGCCTCGGGCAGGCGGGGGGATTTTTCATGTTCGGAGCAGAAGACATCCAGATAGCGGGCCGCGTCGAGGTGTCGGTTTTGGGCGGCCAGGCTGCGACCGATCTTGATCTTGACTTGTTCCGCCATCTCGCCCGTGGCGCCGACCTCGACGGCCGCCCGGAAGAATTGTTCGGCCCGGGAAGGATCCGCGACCCGGCCCTCGGGCGGTTCGAGGTTCTCGTCTCCCAGTTGAACGAAGCGTCCCGCGATGGCGCGGCGGCGCTTATCCGCCGTCAACTCATCGAGCGCCTCGGCGAAGAGACGCTCGGCCGGTTCGAATCGTTTCACGGCGGCCAGGCACTCGGCCATGCCGAACCGGGCTTTCTGTGCGTACGGAGAGCCCGGACGCGCATGATCGAGAACAGACGCGTAGGTTTTCTTAGCCTGCCTATAGTGCCCGGCCAGCAAAAGAGCCCGGCCCCGGGCAAGCCCGGCGAGCGCCGCTTCCGGCCTCGAAGCCGGGATTCCCGCAAGCCGCGAGGCCGCGGCGAGATAGTCGCCCCGGGCCATGGCCCTGAGGGCGTCATGGAAGGAACTGCCCCATGCCAGAGGTGCAAAAAGCAACGTGGCAACCGTAATAGTGCTGACTATTCGTAGCATCTCGACTCTCCTTGTGGTCGCGGTATGGCTATTATACGGACCAAACTGCCGACATCACGAGTTGTTTTAATTTAACGCACCGTGTTTAGGACAACACCCAGCACGCCGGGTTCTCGCGATACCCTAAAGTCTGTATAAATATATGCTGTCTTCGTGTCTAATATGGGTGATATATTAAGGATTAATGGAACTCAGAATCGTCTGCGATAATTGCTCTTCGGAATACAAGGTTTCCGACAAGAAACTCGCCACACGCAGTGTGCGCTTCAAATGCAAGAAGTGCGGCCAGGAGATCACGCTATCTCCCGGGGCCGAGGGCGTCGAGGCGCAGGGCGGCAGCATCAAGTCGCCGTTCGAGAAGAGCTTCCCGAGCAAGTTCGGAAAATTTCACGATCTGCGCCGCATGGCCGGCGGCGGCATGGGCGACATCTACCTGGCCAAGCTGGGTGGTGCCGAGGGGTTCGAGCGCGAGGTGATCTTGAAGGTTCTGCATCCCCACCTGGCCAAGGACGAGAGTTTTTCCCGGGCACTGGTGGACGAGGCCAAGATCACCGTGCTGATGCACCATCCCAACATCGTCCAGATGTACAACCTGGAAAAGACGGGCGACCTGCTCTACTGCGTGATGGAGCACGTCCCCGGCGAGTCGCTGGCCAATATCCAGCGCACCTATCGCAAGAAGGGCGTGAAAATTCCCGCCGACATGGCGATCAACATCACCATGCAGACTCTCGACGGCCTGGCTTATGCCCACGAGCTGAAAACGGCGGACGGCAAGAAGCACGACATCGTCCATCGTGATATATCGCCCCAGAACATCCTGGTCACGGTTGACGGCTGGGTGAAAATAATAGACTTCGGAATCGCCAAGGCAGCCTCGCGCATCACCCAGACCATGCCGGGCTTCATCAAGGGCAAGTTCGCCTACATGGCCCCCGAGCAACTCAAGGGGATCACAGATCACCGGGCGGACATCTTCGCCATGGGAGTAGTGCTCTGGGAGTCGCTGTCCGGGGTCAGGCTTTTCCACTCGACCACCGACGTTGACACGCTGCACAAGGTGCTGCACCTCGATCCCCCTCCGATAAGCCTGAGCCGCTCGGAGATTCCCGAGAAGCTGGACATGATCCTGGCCCGGGCGCTTCACAAGGATATAGAGCAGCGCTTCCAGAGCGCCCGGGAGTTCAAGACGGCCCTGGTCGGGTTCATCGCTCCCAGGTCGGCAGACGATCTCAGGCCCTCGGTCGACATCGACGCCAGCCGGGTAGAGGCCGGGGAGCAGGCCGGCGCAGCCGGCGGCGATGTGTCCTTTACGGACATGACGCCTGTAATTGACTCGAGTTCGTTACACTCTGTATCGCAGAGAAAGGATCTCGGGCGTTCAAGCAAGGGAGTCTGGCTCGTAGGCGCCGTCCTCCCGGCTGTCGCGATCGTCGCGGCCGGGTTGATCTGGGGTCTGCCTCTCCTGCGGAGCAATCACTCGGTCGATGCCGGCCCGGCCGTCGCGGGTCCGGGCCCGGACGCCGCCCTGGACGGCGGCCGGGCGATCTCGGCGCCTTCCGACGTGATGGACACCGACGGAGGGGCGCACCGGGCGTCCGATTCACCCGCGACGATAGCTGACGGCAAGCAGGTGGCCGCGATCAAAAAACCGCCGGACAACCAGCGGCCGAAGGTCCTGCCGAAGTTGACCCGCAAGATGATAGAGCGTGTGTTGCGCCGGCGAGGAGACAGGCTCCAGCGCTGCGCCGACGAGCACCTGGTGGACGAAAAGTTGGGCCAGAGCGTCGGGCTGAAGTTGAAATTCAGCATCGACTCTGGCGGCAAGGTAACGAGCGTAAATCTGGAGCCAACCAAACTCGAGCAGACCAGATTCGGCCGGTGTCTGATGAAGCAGGTACGCGCTTTAAGATTCCTGCGCAACCGCGATAAGGGCATCTCTATTTCGTTTCCTCTGACGTTCCAGGCAGTCAAGCAGTAACCTAGCTTCAGTTGCCCAGGCGGCGGACGAAGTACGCCTCGCCCAGACCGGGCTTCTTGAGTTGGAAGACGATCAGGCCGCGCGGCGATACGCCCGAGAGGATCTCCTCGAAGCGCCCGTCGCCATCGAGGCTGACCGTGCGATCGTTGGCTGTCAGAGAAGCCCCGGTGGCCGCCACTCCGCGCAGTTCGACCTCGCCGGCATGAGGTCGCTGGCCGGGCGAAGGGGAGTCGATGCGCAGCAGGTAGGCCGCGTTGTCGAACAGCAGCGAGAGCTTGTTCATACCGGACTGGACAATCTCCTTGCCGGCCGTGTCCAGGGCCGCCTGGTACCAGTAGAAGGTGCCCTCGCGCAGCTTGCCGGCCGCCAGCTTGAGCCTGGTCTTCGAGGAATCTTTCAGGATGACCGTTTTTTCCAGGTTGTCTTCCGAATAGACGCGCAGGCGATAACTCGCGGCCTGTCCGACGGGCGTCCATGAGAAGGTCAAGGCCGGTGCCCGTCCCTGAAAGAAGATGCGCGTCTCCTCGCCGGTGTCCGGCACCACGTTGGTCACCGAACTCGAGCGGCGCGACTGCACCAGGAAGGGATCGCGCATGAAGATCACAACGCCCGCTTTGCCCGTCAGACCGCCGTCCGCATCGCCCCTGCGCACTCGAAAGAAGTAACTGCCGGACGATAGCCCGCCGTAAGGAAAGACGGGCCCGACCAGCGGCTCGCCGAGCAGCAGCGTCTTGAAGCCGGACGACCTGGACAGCTCCAGTCGGGAAGCCGTCGAGCCGGCGCCGGCCTGGAGCACAAAGGCCACCGGGGGCACCGAACGATCGTAGTATACCTGTGTGCGCGTGCCCTCTTTAGCGCGCACGCGGGGTTGCGGTAGATCGCGAGGGCCGCTCAGCTTGCCGTCCTTGTCCACGCTGAGCGCCTGGCCGGCCGACACCCGTATGCGCTTGTCTCCGACATCCACCTGCGCCTCTCCCGTGCGGACGACCAGGCGCGACACGGATTTGGACGTCGTCAGGTCGCTCTCCGCGGTCAGCCCGAGGGCGCGGGCGGTGATCTTCATCTGCGGCGTGCGCACTACCTGGCTTGCGGCGGCGTCCCCATCGCGCCGCAGCCGAATTCGCGCCTGACCGCTTTGCAGCTCGATCTCGCCGTCGCGCTCGTGCCCCGTGCGAAACACGCCGCTGAAGACGGCTTGGCTGGCGGGAGCAAGTTCCACGCGGTTGCTGTCTGAGTCCGCAAGGATCGCGGTCCCGCCGCGGCTAACCTGCAGCGCCGTGCCGGGCGCAATCGAGGAGACGCGCCGCCGCGGTCTGCTGAAGCGCCGCGAGCCGGGTGGGCGGACGCGACAGGCGCGCTGTGGATCTTTCAGTGTGGCGGGCAGAGCCTCGCGCCTGGTGATCTCGAATTTGCCGATATTCATGTCATATGACGTGCCCGCCTCGATCGTTTTTTTCCGGCCGGCCTGTTCCAGCGAGGCCTGACCCATGATCATGTTGATGCGAACGCCTGCGGATGTCCGGCTGAAAGTACCCTTGCCTATGCTCATCGAAACCACGGACGATTCACCGAAAACCAGCTTGAATCCGCGTTTACCCTTCTTCTTCGACTCCACTTCGATCTTGCCCTGCTCGAGCAGCATTTCGAACTCGTCCTCCAGGCCGCCCATGTCGACGCTGGTGTCCTTGGCGAGTTGCACCTTGCTGCCGTCGGCGAAGGCCAGGGTTGCGCCCGCGGCCGACCTGGCACGCACGCCTTTCTTGGTCTTCGAGAATTTCGCTTGACCCTTGCTCAGCAAGACGGGCTTCTTGCCGCCGCCGACATCCACCCGCAGGCCGCCGCTTTTTCCGCCGGCCGCGCTGGCGTCAAGTTCCCCCTGCGCCAGGACCAGCGTTATCTCGTCTCCCTCTAGCTTGAAAGACAATAGCGAACCCGGCTTCAGATGCAGTTCGCCGCCGCCGGCGAATACAACCCTGGCGCTGCCGTCGGACCCGGTGCGCACCGCGTCGTCGATGCGCAGCACAGTTGACGCGGGGGCCGCTTTCCACTCGGCTGTCTTCCCCTGCCTCCATTCGACCCTACCGGAAGGTTGCTCGATGCGGGCAATATCCTTGCCGGATTCCGGCTCCCCGCACATCGAGCAACCGCAAAGCACGGCCGCAGCGTAGATCGCGAGGAAGGTTAGTGGGCCGCTATTTCTTGGGATAGAGTTCGACATTCAGGATCACCACCTCGCCGGCGTCGAGCTTGACCTTGCGGCGCTGGGTCATGTAGCCGGGCATCGAGATCAAGACGTCGATGGCGCCGGTGGCCAGCTTTTTTGCGAACTTTCCGTCGGTCCTGCCCGCCCGCAGCTTCACCTTGCGCGCCGGAATCGAGATTAGCGCCGGCAGCGGCAAGCCGGTAACCGATCTTACCGTTCCCTTGAGCGTGCCGTAGGTCGCCCCGGTCGTGGCGTGCAACTTGATGGTCACCGGTGTGCGCGGCCTGCCGCTGACCAGCACCACCTGGCTCTCCTCGCGGTAGCCCTCGCGGTTGACGGTGATCTTGACCGGGCCGGGCACGGTCGGACAGGTGAAGAAGCGGCCCTGCTCCGGGTCGGACAGGAAGGTGGCCGGCTCCTCGCCGCCCATAACCACCCGCGCGTCGCCGATCGGTTCTTGTGTCTTGGCGTCGAGCACGCGCCCTACGATGCGGCTGCCCCGGACGGCCAGCTTGGCGCCGGCTCCCGCGCCGGGCATCAGGACCTTCTCGACACGCACAACCTCGCGCTCGATCACCGCGGGAGGCCGCGCCGCGCCGAAGTCGTAGGCCACCGACAGGATGACGTTGTATGGCGGAATGCGCGCGGCGCCGGCCGGCGGATCCATACCGGTCAGGCCGACGTCGACCGCGGCCATGACGTGCAGGGTATGGAACTTGAGCGGCCAGACGCGCAGGCCGAGGGTCAGCCAGCTGGGGCTGTCGGTGTAAGCAAGATCGTCGGCGCCCATGGCCAAGGCGCTGCCGTATTCGATAAACGGGGCCAGTAGCCCGAACTGCCAGGCGCAGCCCAGCGTCAAGAGCAACTGGTCGTGCGGATTCACGCCCGCCGCGAAGGCCTGGGCCTCTGTCAGGCCGTAGTCGAAGATGCGGCCGGTGTTGTCGAAATTGTAGCCCACGTTGAGCGTGATCAGCGCCTCGGGCAGCGGCATGAAGTCGAAGTCGAAAAGGATCCTGGTGCTGATGCCCTCGCTGGCCATCTGGGAGAACTTCTGCCCGGTGGGGAAGAGAGCCTGGATGCCGCCGCCCAGCGCGAACCAGTCGGCAAGCCGGTAGCCGTAGCGCACGCCCAGGAATGGATCGCCGATGGTGATTATCTCCTGAGGCTCGAAGGACGCGTTCTGGTTGCTGACCAGCGTGAAGCCCGTATTCAGTTCGAGGCCCCGAATAGGCACTCCGGCAAGAGTCAGGCGGGTGAGCATGCGCTGGTTGTCGTCGCCGTTCTTCAAAAAATCGCCGATCTTGAAATACTGCAAGGCGGCGCCCACAGAGATGCTGTGCTCGGCGAAGGGCATCGCCGCCCATGAACGGAAGATGCCGCGCTGGCCGAACTCGGTCACGCCGGCCGGGTCGGGCTTCGGTTCGGGGGGGATTTTTCGTTCCTTGACCACCCGCCTCTCGACGGCCGCTGCGGGTGTCGCCGCCTCGCCAGCCGCGCTGCCGCCGGTTTCCGGTTCGGGCGCAGCTCTTTCGGGGGCGGGTTTCTCGGGAGCCAAGTCAACAGGGGCTGGCGGAGGCAGTGAAACGGGAACAGGTGATTCCTCCGCGGGAGGCGGCGGCAGTGAAGGTGGAGCTTCCTTTACGGGTGGCGGGGATGGGTGCTCGGGCTTTTTCGGTTGTGCCTCGGCCACGGGAGGAGGCGCGGAAGCAGCTTCCTTCCAGGCTATAACCAACTCACCCTTGACCGGCCCGCGCCTTACCCTTACCGGTCTGAGGAGCACGCCGGCCGAGGCCGTAAGGCCTACGACGTGCGTGCCGGCCGGTAGTTTCAGGAAGATTGCCCTGGAAAACTTCACCAGCACGCCCAGTTTGGCGACGGCCTTCTTTTTCGCATCCAGGGCGAGATCGAACGATATCTCTTGCTTCTTGAAGCCGCGGGTGAGCAGCACAAAAGAAGCCGGTCCTCCTACCCGCAGTCGGAATGTGTTTCCTTTATCGACCAGGTAGTATGGTTTGGCCTTGCCGCCCTCTTTGCGTCGCTTTTTCTTGTAGTGCCCGAGCACCTGGATCTTACCGGCCTTCAAAGTCTTGGGTGCCGCTTGGGCCGGACGGCCGGAAAACCCGAGGCCGATAAAAAACGAAAGCACGCAGATTTTAACAATGGGGCGCAATGGATGTTTCATGCTCACCTTTCGAGGCACAGGCGAACCGCAAGCCGAGTTTCGCCGGAGTGCCTGTTAATCTTCTGTTAACTAGTCATTAATCATATTGAAAACGAATCGGGAGGTCAAGAAACCCGAGAGCGGAGCCGCTACTGTATGATTTCATCCGCCACGTTGGAAAGTGGCGAGACGTTGGCAGGGTCGGCGTCGTCTGATACCTTGATGGCGAAGTAGTATGTCGCCCCGGTGGGAAGATCTTTGACAGGCATCTGCTCCGGCCGTCCGGCAAGCGAAGGATGGTTGGCGTCGACGTGGTTGGCCACGTCGAAGTTGGCGTCCGTGATGTTCGAAGTCGACCAGCGCACTTCGTATGAGTCTGCCTGTCCCGCCTTCCAGTCGTCGCCCACGGCCGTCCAGGTCAGCGAGACGTCATTTCCGTCGGCGGTCGCGGCCAGGTCGTCAATCGCCGCGGGCGGGTAGATGTCCTGGTCGTAGGCCGGTGTCATGGTGACGGGCACCGTCACGGTCTGGTCCTTCACAATCTTTACGTTCAAGGCCGTGCCGCGGTAAAGCAGGACATCCGCCGCGTAGGCCTCGGCCGTCAGGCTGCGTCCCGAGCCGGCCGGGATGTCTGTGACCGTGCAGACGTAGTCTTCGTAGTCGCAGCTTGCCGAACTGAGGATCTCGGAATTGCGCCTCACCGTTATTGTGACGCTGTCGACGAGGCCCGAAAGCTCGCCCCGCAGACCGGGGGCCGGCGGCGAGGGTATCCAGTTGAGAATGGCCGTGGCACTCCCGGTATCGATCTGCTCTGGATAGCACGAGCCGGTCATTGCTAGTGTGGCGAGCAGCGCGACTCGCCATCCTCTATGAAGGCGGCCGATTGTCCCGGGATTTCTTTTTAGTGTGCCGTTCGACATCTTCATTTCCAACCGGCTTCGACAGCGCCCGCGCCCGAAGGCCCGCTGCTTCTCAGCAGGAAGTAAGCCGTGGTGCCTCCGGCACCGGCCACGGCCACACCGACCAGTGTCCAGAACCACCAGGTCTTGTAGAATTTCGTGCGCTCGGCCGGCCCCGGGCCGCCGGGCTTCTTGCCTCCCGGCAAGAAGGGCTTTTTCCGGCCCAGGCTGCCGGATTGCACGGGCTTCTTCACAATTGTGCCCGGCAGGGGCGCGAGGTCTGCGACCACCAGTTTCTCTTCGCCCGATTTGACGACGATCACGTCGTGGAAAAGCTCGTAACCTTTCTTCTGCACAACCAGATCGAAGGCCCCTGCCGAGACCTTGAAGTTCTTGCCCGTGGTCTTGCCGAAGCGCTTGCCGTTGATGAAGACTTCCGCGTCCGGCTGGTTGCAGCGAATGTGCAACTCGCCCTTCTCCGAAGCCAGCGAGGTGATCAAAGGCGACGAGACCGTCCGGGTCAGCCAGCGCACGGCGCGCTCGAGGTCCTTGGGATCCTTTCCGGCGAAGTCGGAGACCTTGCGAATTTCCTTGCCTGTATTTCCGTCGAGGACGCGCATGGTCAGCGTGATGCCGTCGAGAGTCTTGGCCGCATGCAGGTGATAGAAGGCGGCCACGGCGAGTTTCTTTCCGATCAGCCGGACACAGGCCGTTTCATACAGGCAGTTTTTAGTGAGAAGCTTCCCGGTTTTCAGCCCGGCCATCTTGGATTTCGTCTCCACTGCCGGCGCCAGATCGAAAAGATCCATGGCGCGGATCTCCGCAGCCATGATCCCGAGGAGGTTTCCTCCCCAATCCTTGTCGAGCCCCTCGGTCTCGACCGGCAGCAGCGCTACCTTTGTTGCCCCTCGTTCGCCGGTCGCGCCCCACGCCGCCTGCAGGAAAAACGTCAGAAAAATGACTGACAGGGGAAAAGATATATGCGTTCTGTTCATCGATCCCGCCACTTCCAGTTATCAGACGCTTGCGAACAACAATACGATCTTGCCAGAGCCGGCCGGGTTGGTCAAATATTGTGACGCCCGGATCTTGACGACAACCACCCGATCATCTTATTATAGTAATAGACCAAGAGGTTGTTTGGCCATCCGAAAGGGCAATCCAGGCGCCGCCTGGAGCGCAAAGCCATGATCCCGTGACGGGAGAGAAAGGCTGCCGAAGATGGCAATTTTGAGGAACTTTTTCAGGGTTTGCCCGCATGCGGGGAATCCCTGTTTTTTTGAGGGAAGTCATCTCCTCGGGGAGAAGCGGTCATGAAAAACGGTATTGACACTGCCGGGAGTTGGAGAACGCTGGGTGCGGCGCTCGTGCTGGTTGCCGGCTTGCTGGCCTGCAACCGCCAGGGATACGAGCCGCAGGTAACTTCCTGTGAGGGGGTGGACTGCTCTGGGCACGGCGTATGCGTGGAGGCCGATGGGAAGGCGGCTTGCATGTGCGACGCGGGCTACCGGGCCGAGGGGACCGAGTGCATAGAGGAATCCACCCAGAACCCGTGCCTGGGAGTGACCTGCTCGGGCTACGGGACCTGCGCGGTGCGCGACGAAGAGGCCTGGTGCGTGTGCGCCGAGGGCTACCACAACGAGGGTCAGACCAACTGCGTAGCCGACGTGCGACCCTGCGAGGGGGCGGATGGGACGGAATGCGACGATGGGCAGTTCTGCACCGTGAACGATCGCTGCATGGGCGGAGTGTGCGCGGGCGTGGCCAACGAATGCGACGACGGCAACTCATGCACGGTGGATACCTGCAACGAGGTGGACGACGCGTGCATCAACACCGCGGCGCCGGACGACGTGCCCTGCGACGACGAGCAGTATTGCACGCTGGGAGAGATCTGCGCCGGCGGCGAGTGCGGCGGCGGCTTCGCCTTGAACTGTTCTGACGGCAACTCCGCCACGCAGGATAGCTGTGACGAGGAGTTGGATGCTTGTGTGAACACGGCCTTGCCGGACGGGACGGTGTGTGACGACGGGCAGTACTGCACTGTCGATGACACGGTATTGGCAGGTGTGTGCGTAAGGGGCGGCGATCGGGATTGCGCGGACGGCAACGGGTGCACCATTGACTTGTGCAACGAGAGCATCGACGCCTGCCAGAACCCTCCGGTAGTGGACGGGACGCCGTGCGAGGACGGGTCGTTTTGCACCGTGAGCGACGTGTGCTCGGCCGGAACCTGTGTCGCCGGCGCAGCGCGGGATTGCTCGGACGGCGACATGTGCACCTCGGACGCCTGCGACGAAGGCGCGGGCGCCTGCGCGCACAATCCCATGCCGGACTGGACGGTGTGCTCGGACGGGCTGTTTTGCACGATCGGTGAGACATGTACTGGGGGTGTGTGTGGTGGAGGACAGGCAAGAGATTGTTCGGACGGCAACCCGTGTACGGCGGACATCTGCAACGACAGTACGGACACCTGCGATCATACCAACGAAGCGGACGGGACGGGCTGCGACGACGGGCAGTACTGCACGGTGAGCGACTTGTGCACGGCAGGAGTATGCGGCGGTGCGGCACGGGACTGCTCTGACGGCAACGGCTGCACGCTCGACTCGTGCGACGAGTTGGGCATGACCTGCGTCAACGACGGATCGGCGATGAACGGCGCGGGCTGCGACGACGGGTTGTTCTGCACGCTGGGGGACACGTGTAACGCCGGGGTTTGCGGGGGAACTCCCAACCAGTGCGATGACGGCAATGCCTGCACGGCGGATAGCTGCGACGAGGCCGGGAGCAAGTGTGACCACGCGGCGGTGGCTGACGGGGCCGGTTGCGACGATGGGCTGTACTGTACGACGGGCGACGTCTGCGTCGGCGGGTTGTGCGGGGGGACTGCGCGGGACTGCGCGGACGCCAACGTGTGCACTGCGGACTGGTGCAACGAGGTGACGGATCAGTGCGTGAACTTGGCGGTGGCGGACGGGACGGCCTGCGACGACGGTGCGTACTGCACGGTGGCCGAGATGTGCACGGGGGGTGCCTGCGGGGGCGGGGTCGCCAGGAACTGCACGGACGGCAACCAGTGTACGGCGGATAGTTGTAACGAGGTGCTGGGCGCCTGCGAGAACACTAACCTGGTGGACGGGACATCGTGTGACGACAGTGCGTACTGCACGGTGGGTGAGGTGTGCACGGCCGGGGCGTGCGGGGGAGGCGGGGCGCGCAACTGCACGGACGGCAACGCCTGTACGACGGACGTGTGCAACGAGACGGGGGATACATGCGATCATCCGGCGGTGGTGGACGGGACGCCGTGTGACGACGGAGAATTTTGCACGCTGGGAGACGCTTGTTCCGGGGGAGTGTGCGGCGGCATATCAAACCCGTGCGACGACGGGAACGCATGTACGGCGGACAGTTGCGATGAGATTGGAAATGTCTGTTTGAATACGGCGGTGGCGAACGGGATGCCGTGCGACGACGGGGAGTTCTGCACGATCGGCGAGACGTGCGCAGCGGGAACGTGCGGTGGAGGGATTGCGAGGAACTGTTCGGACGGCAACTCGTGCACGGCGGACTCATGCGACGACGTGGCGAACAGTTGCATGAACGCGCCGGTGGGAGACGGGACGGCCTGCGACGACGGGGCGTACTGCACGGTGGGTGAGACGTGCACGGGAGGAGTCTGCGCCGGGGCCGGGCCGAGAAACTGCGCGGACGGGATTGCCTGCACGACGGACGTGTGCAACGAGAGCATCGACGCCTGCGAGAACCCGCCGGTGGTGGACGGGACGCCGTGCGACGACGGAGCCTATTGCACCGTGAGCGACGTGTGTCAGGCCGGGACCTGCGTCGGAGGGGCGTTGCGGAACTGCGCGGACGGAAACCTGTGCACCTCGGACGCTTGCGACGACAACACCGACGCGTGCGTCTACAACAACGTGGCGGACGGGACGGTGTGTTCTGACGGGCAGTTCTGCACGATCGGAGAGACGTGCAGCGCGGGGATGTGCGGCGGCGGTGGGGCGCGGGACTGTTCGGACGGCAACCCATGCACGGTGGATAGCTGCAACGACGGGACGGACACGTGCGATCATGCCAACGAGGCGGACGGGATGGGCTGCGACGACGGGCAGTACTGCACGGTAGGCGACTTGTGCACGGCGGGAGTGTGCGGCGGGGCGTCGCGGGACTGCTCTGATGGCAACGGCTGCACGCTGGACTCGTGCGACGAACTGGCCATGGCGTGCGTGAACGACGGGGCGGCGATGGACGGGGCGGGGTGCGACGACGGGTTGTTCTGCACGGTTGGGGACACGTGTTCTGGCGGCGCCTGCGTGGGGGCTGCGAACCCGTGTTCTGACGGCAACGCCTGTACGGCGGATAGCTGCGACGAGGCCGGGAGCAAATGTGACCACGCGGCGGTGTCGGACGGGACGGGGTGCGACGACGGTTTGTATTGCACGACGGGAGACGTGTGCGTCGGGGGTTTGTGCGGGGGAACGGCGCGGGACTGCGCGGACGTCAACGTGTGCACGGCGGACTCGTGCAACGAGGTGACGGATCAGTGCGTGAACCTGGCGGTGGCGGACGGGACTGCCTGCGACGACGGGCAGTACTGCACGGTAGCCGAGACCTGCACGGGGGGCGCCTGCGGGGGCGGGGCTGCCCGGAACTGCACGGACGGCAACCAGTGTACTAACGATACGTGTAACGAGGGTCTGGGCGCTTGCGAGAACTTGAACGTGTCGGACGGGACGGGGTGCGACGACGGGCAGTACTGCACGGTGGGCGAAGTATGTACGGCGGGAACATGTGGGGGAGGCGGGGCGAGGAACTGCACGGACGGCAACACTTGTACGACGGACGTGTGCAACGAGGGGACGGATGGTTGCGATCATCCGGCGGTGGTGGACGGGACGCCGTGCGACGACGGGCAGTTCTGCACGCTGGGAGACGCGTGTTCCGGCGGCGTGTGCGGTGGATCTCCGAACCCGTGCGACGACGGGAACCCGTGCACGGCGGATAGTTGCGACGCGGTGGGCGGGGTGTGCCTGAACCCGGCGGTGGTGAACGGGACGCCGTGCGACGATGGAGAGTTCTGCACGATAGGCGAGACGTGCGCGGCGGGGACGTGCGCTGGAGGTATAGCGCGCAACTGTTCGGACGGCAACTCGTGCACGCAGGATAGTTGCGACGATGTGGCCAACAGTTGCCAGAACGCGGCGGTGGGAGACGGGACGGTGTGCGACGACGGGGCGTACTGCACGGTGGGCGAGACTTGCACGGGAGGAGTGTGCGGCGGGGCCGGGCCGAGGAACTGCGCGGACGGGATATCCTGCACGACGGATGTCTGTAACGAGAGTATCGACGCTTGCGAGAACCCGCCGGTGGTTGACGGAACGCCGTGCGACGACGGGCAGTACTGCACGGTGAGCGACGTGTGTTCCGCCGGGACGTGTGTGGGCGGTGCGTCGCGCAACTGCGCGGACGGCAACCTGTGCACCTCGGACGCCTGCGACGACAACGTGAATGCTTGCGTCTACAACAACGTGGCGGACGGGACGGTGTGCTCCGATGGGCAGTTCTGCTCGATCGGGGAGACGTGTACGGGAGGGGTGTGTGGCGGCGGCGGGGCGCGGAACTGTTCGGACGGCAACCCGTGTACGGCGGACAATTGCAACGACGGGACGGACACCTGCGATCACGCCAACGAGGCGGACGGGACGGGATGCGACGACGGGCAGTATTGCACGGTGAGTGACCTGTGCACGGGAGGAGTGTGCGGCGGCGCTGCGCGTGACTGCTCCGACGGCAACGGATGCACGCTTGACTCTTGCGACGAGTTGGGCATGGCCTGCGTCAACGACGGGGCTGCAATGGACGGGGCCGGGTGCGACGACGGGTTGTTCTGCAGTGTGTCGGACACCTGTTCGGGCGGCGCCTGCACGGGGGCCGCGAACCCTTGTTCCGACGGCAACGCCTGCACGGCGGATAGCTGCGACGAGGCCGGGAGCAAGTGCGACCACGCGAACGTGGCGGACGGCTCGGTCTGCGACGACGGTTTGTACTGCACGACGGGAGACGTGTGCGTCGGGGGGTTGTGCGGGGGAACGGCGCGGGACTGCGCGGACGCCAACGTGTGCACGGCGGACAGTTGCAACGAGGTGACGGATGTTTGCGTGAACCTGGCGGTGGCGGACGGGACGGCCTGTGACGACGGTGTGTACTGCACGGTGGCCGAGACGTGCACGGGAGGCGCCTGCGGGGGCGGGTTGGCCAGGAACTGCTCGGACGGCAACCAGTGCACGACGGACAGTTGCAACGAGGGACTCGGCGCTTGCCAGAACTTGAACGTGTCTGACGGGACAGGGTGCGACGACGGGGCCTACTGCACGCTGGGCGAGAGCTGTACCGGCGGTTCCTGTGGCGGAGGAGCGCCGCGCGGCTGTTCCGACGGCAACGCCTGTACGACGGACGTGTGCAACGAGACGACTGATACGTGCGATCACCCGGCGGTGGCGGATGGCACGGTATGCGACGACGGCGAGTACTGCTCCATCGGCGATAGTTGCACTGCCGGCGCCTGCCTGGGCGGCGGTGCGCGCGATTGCTCGGACGCCAATCCTTGCAGCGTCGACTCGTGTGACGAGACCGGTAACGTGTGTGTCAATGATACCGCGGCTGCCGACGGGAGCGCCTGCGACGACGGGACATATTGCAGCGTGGGTGAAACGTGCAACGGCGGTTCCTGTTCCGGGGGCCTGGCGCGAAATTGTGGGGACGGCAACCCGTGCACGATGGATTCATGCGACGAGCTTGGCAGTACGTGCAAGAACGACGCAGCGGCGGCGAACGGGCTGGCCTGTGATGACGGCCTGTATTGCAACACTGGAGAGACTTGCTCCGGCGGGGCATGCACTGGCGGAGCCGCCAGGTCTTGTTCGGACGGCAACAGCTGCACGAGCGATTCGTGCAACGAGGCGGGCGGCGTCTGCGTCAACGCGGCGCTGGTGGACGGGACGCCCTGCGACGACGGACAGTTCTGTACATCCGGTGAGACATGTACAACGGGAGTCTGCGGCGGCGGAAGCCCGGGAGTGTGTTCGGACGGCAACCCGTGCACTATGGATATTTGCAGTGAACCGACGGACACCTGCTCCCACTCTAACGTATCGGACGGTACGGCCTGCGACGACGGGGCCTACTGCTCGGTGGGCGAGACGTGTACGGCCGGGGTGTGCGGCGGGGGCGGGGCGCGAAACTGTTCGGACGGAAACGCCTGCACCGTCGATTCATGCAACGAAGGGACCGACGCTTGTGTCAACGACGCGGTGGCGGCCAACGGCTCGGCCTGCGACGACGGCGTGTACTGCAACGTGGGCGAGACGTGCAACGCCGGTGCCTGCGGGGGCGGCGCCGCGCGCAACTGCGCGGATGCCAACCCGTGCACGGTCGATTCTTGCAACGAGGCGGGAAGCACCTGCGACAACGACGCGGTGGCGGCCGACGGGCTGGCCTGCGACGACGGGGCCTTCTGCACGGTGGGCGAGGCCTGCAGCGCGGGCGCCTGCGCCGGCGGCGCGGCGCGCAACTGCTCTGATGGCAACGTCTGCACGCTGGATTCATGCGACGAGGTGAACAACCAGTGCAAGAACGACGCGGCGGCGGCCAACGGGCTGGCCTGCGACGACGGGCTGTACTGCAACGTCGGCGAGACCTGCTCGAACGGGTCGTGCCTGGGCGGATCTTCGCGGGTATGCGACGATGCTGATCAATGCACGGTCGATTCTTGCAACGAGGCAGGCAGTACCTGTGTCAACGACGCGGCGGCGGCGGACGGGTTCTCGTGCGACGACGGGCTGTTCTGCAACGTGGGCGAGACCTGCCTGACCGGTGCCTGCCAGGGCGGGTCGGCCAACCCCTGCAGCGACGGCAACCCATGCACCGCCGATTCGTGCGACGAGGCAGGCGGCCAGTGCGTGAACGACACGGCATTGGCCGATGGCAATGCCTGCGATGACGGCTCTTTCTGCACGGTGGGTGAGAGTTGCAGCGGTGGGTTCTGCACCGGGGGCTCGGCCAGAGACTGCACAGACGCCGACGCCTGTACGGCCGACAGTTGCGACGAGGTGGGCGACAAGTGCGACAACAATCCAGTCGCCAACGGTACGGCCTGCAATGACGGGGCCTACTGCACCGTGGCCGAGACGTGCACCGCCGGCGTGTGCGGCGGCGGCGTGGCGCGCAACTGCTCGGACGGCAACCAGTGCACGGCCGACACCTGCGATGATACCAACGACGTGTGCAAGAACGAGACGGCCCCGGCCGACGGATCCGCCTGCGACGACGGATTTTACTGCGTGGTAGGCGAGACCTGCACAGGGGGTGTCTGCGGCGGAGGCAGCCCGCGCAACTGCGCCGATGCCAACCAGTGCACGGTGGACTCGTGCAACGAGGGGGGTGCCACGTGCGATCACGACACGGCGGCGATGGACGGGGTGCCCTGCGACGACGGCAACTTCTGCCTGATAGGCGAGACCTGCAACGGAGGGGCCTGCGGGAACGCCTCGGTGCGCCTGTGCGATGACGGCAACCCGTGTACCGAGAACAACTGTATCGAGGGATCCGACACCTGTGAAAACCCCGACGTCGCGGACGGAACCGGCTGCCAGGACGGCCTGTTCTGCACCGCCGGCGACAGTTGCACGGCCGGCGTTTGCCAGCCCGGGGGAAGCGACCCCTGTACCGGCAACCCGTGCGCCAACAACTGCGACGAGGTGAACGACAACTGCGGCGGCTGCGCGCCCGCCGGCAAGGTGTGCTACAGCCCGGTGCAGGAGGCGACCTGCGACGGGGCCTGCAACATGACCGAGCTTTTGACCTGCGTCTACGGCTGCAACGCCGGCCGCCAGGAGTGCAACCAGTGCTCGCCCAGCACGACCGAGTGCAAGGGAGACGCCGAGTACCTGTGCAACGCCGAGTTCGTCTGCGACGCGAACGGGTTGCTGCAGTCGAAGACCTGCTGCACGACCAACCGCTGCGCCTGCGACGGCAGCATGTGCCTCGAGGATCTGTGCGCCGCGTCGCCGGACATGAGCGCGGGAGGCAACCTGTCGGGGACGACCTGCGACGACGACGATCACATTCCGGACAACTGCTACCCGGGCGGAGCGGCCTGCCAGCCGGTGGCCTCGGGCGGGGCGCCGGAGGAAATGTTCCAGTTCACGCTGGACGACGGGACGGGCGATTCGAAGTTTTACACGGTGACGCTGGACAGCGGTACATCGGCGCTGGACACGGCGCTCAGGGTATCTACGATCTGCGGCAGCGAGACGGCGCAGGTTCCGACGGCTGATGTATGCGGAGCGCCCGGGGTGGAGCCCGACTGGGGATGTTCGGAGCAATCCGGCCCCGAGACGATGGCCATGTGCGGGTTGCCGGAGGGGACATACTTCGGGGCGGTCGACAGCCCGGCCTACGACTGCGGCAACTACTCGATGGACGTCAGCATGTCGCAGGTAAACCTCGACACCGGGCCGCAAGCCGGAAACATTTCGATGGGCGGGACGTTCAGCGGCAACACCTGCGCGTTGACGGACGATTTCTCTTACCCAGACAACATACTCTGGGGCGCGGGCGCCTGCGGGGATTGTGTCAACCTCGGAGGCGGCAACTATGACTGCCCCGCCTGCGGGGTGGCGGCGGCGACGGACTGCACTCTGGCGCCGAACTCGAACGAGGACCGCTGCACCTACAGCGGAGTAGGCAGCAAGGACGCTGTATTCTACCTGGCGCTGGAGTACCAGACGGGCATCGACATCTCGACGGACGGGTCGGATTTCGACACGGTGCTGTACATCATGGAGACGGGGCCGTCCGGGGCGAGCCCGCCCGGGCCGCGCAAGATTTGCAACGACGACTGCAGGGTGGTCGACGGGCCATCGCACATCCAGACAAGCTTGGCGCCGGGGCTGTACTACGTCTACCTGGACGGGGCCGGGGGATCCTGCGGCAACTACGTACTGAACGCAATCGTCTCACCTGCGGCCCACTGCGGGAACCACGTCTGCGAAGTTCCATACGAGAGTTGCGCCAGGTGTCCGGTCGACTGCACCTGCCCGAACTGCGGAGACGGGACCATCGATCCGGCCGAGGAGTGCGATGACAACGATACCAACAACGGCGACGGGTGCTCGGACATGTGCGGGATAGAAGACGGCTACAACTGCGTGGGCGAGCCGAGCCAGTGCGGGATACTTGTCTACGAGACGTCGAACTGCGACTGCGCGATCGATGACTGCTCCGCAGGCGGGCCGGTGGGCTCGGCCTGTGACACCGGCGATTACGGGACGCGCATCGACACAATCACTGTCCCTGGTTCGTGCACAATACTGGACGTGAATGTCGACATGAATATCAACCACACCTGGCGCGGGGACCTGTCGATCGAACTGCAGTCGCCTGGCGGGACCTCGGTGACATTGAAAGCGCAGGACTTGACGGACAGCGGGGTCGACGTGGTGGGCAACTTTCCGAAGAGCCTTCCGGTCGATGGGCCGGGCGCACTTTCCGACTTCAACGGCGGTCCCGGTAACGGTACCTGGACGCTTACCATCCACGACTGGTGGAAGGGCGACAGCGGCACGCTCAACTCCTGGGGCCTGCACCTGACCTGCCAGTAACCGCCGATCTTCTGGTCCTCTCCGGCCTGATACCAAGCGCATCTTGACCCTCCTACCGGGTCGGGTTAGCATGAGAAAAAGATCATGAGGATGGTGCCATGTGCAAAAATCCGGGAAAAAAGAGGAATTATAATGTTCTCGGCGTTACCCTGGGGCTTTTCGTCTTTCTGTTCGCCTGCGGGCGGCAGGGGTACCAGCCACAGGTCACTTCCTGCGAGGGGGTGGACTGCTCCGGCCACGGCGATTGCGTCGAGGCCGACGGGAAGGCGGTTTGCATCTGCGACGCCGGCTACCGGGCCGAGGGGCCCGAGTGCGTCTGGGAGTCCACCGACAATCCGTGCCTGGGAGTGACCTGCTCGGGCTACGGCACCTGCGCGGTGCGCGACGAGGAGGCCTGGTGCGTGTGCGCCGAGGGCTTCCACAACGAAGGACAGACCAACTGTGTTGCCGACGTGCGACCCTGCGAGGGGGCGGACGGGACGGAATGCGACGACGGGCAGTTCTGCACCGTGAACGATCGCTGCATGGGGGGAGTGTGCGCGGGCGTGGCCAACGACTGCGACGACGGCAATTCCTGCTCGGTGGATACTTGTAACGAGGTAGACGACATCTGCATCAACACCCTGGCGCCGGACGGCGTGCCCTGCGATGACGGGGCTTACTGCACGCTGGGCGAGATCTGCTCGGGCGGTACGTGCACAGGAGGCATTACTCGCAACTGCTCGGACGGTAATCCCTGTACGGCGGATAGCTGTGACGATGACGCAGATTCTTGCCTGAACGCGGCCGTCTCCGACGGAACCGCGTGCGACGACCGGGCCTATTGCACCACCGGCGAGACCTGCACAGCGGGCGTGTGCGCCGGCGGCGGGCCGATCGATTGCTCGGACGGCAACGCCTGCACCAGCGACGTGTGCGACGAGAGCATCGACGCCTGCGTCAACCCGCCTCTGGTGGACGGGACGCCCTGCGACGACGGGGCCT
This sequence comes from uncultured Myxococcales bacterium, assembly GCA_964640665.1. Classification (GTDB taxonomy): domain Bacteria; phylum Myxococcota; class B64-G9; order B64-G9; family B64-G9; genus DATKYQ01. The sequence continues at coordinate 38,593 of CAZXHT010000023.1, read as the reverse complement.
TTTGCACGGTGGGAGACGTCTGCGCCGGCGGAAGCTGCGTCGGGGCCGGCGCCCGGGATTGCTCGGACGGTGATCAGTGCTCGTCGGACGCTTGCGACGACAATATAGACGAGTGCCTGCACAATGCGGTGCCCGACGGGACGATTTGCAACGACGGGCAGTTCTGTACGATCGCCGAGACGTGCATGGGTGGCGCTTGCACGGGCGGGCAGGCGCGGGATTGCTCGGACGGCAATCCCTGCACCGGCGACGTCTGCAACGATTCACTGGACACCTGCGATCACGTAAACGAGGCCAACGGGACGCTTTGCGACGACGGCCTCTACTGCAGCCTGGGTGACAGCTGTACCAACGGTGTCTGCGGGGGCACGGCCAGGAACTGCGACGACGGCGATGTCTGCACACTCGACTCGTGCGATGAGGACGGGGACGCCTGCGTCAGCGACTCGGCCGCAATGAACGGCGCCGGCTGCGACGACGGGCTGTATTGCACCGTGGGAGACACCTGCTCCGGAGGGAACTGCACAGGCAGCCCCAACCCGTGCGATGACGGCAATGCCTGCACGGCGGACAGCTGCGACGAGGGAAACAATCAGTGTCTCAACACAGCGGTTGCCAACGGAGCCGGCTGCGACGACGGGCAGTATTGCACCGTGGGGGACGTTTGTACCGGGGGAGTCTGCGGCGGCTCGGCGCGGGACTGCACGGACGCCAGCGTCTGCACGGCGGACAGTTGCAACGAGGTGACTAACGCCTGCTCCAACCTGCCGGTGGCCGACGGCACGGCCTGCGACGACGGGCAATACTGCACGGTGGCCGAGACCTGCGTGGGCGGCGTGTGCGGTGGAGGCAGCGCGCTCAACTGTTCGGACGGCAACCAGTGCACGGCCGACTCCTGCAACGAAAACACCAACCAGTGCGTAAATCAGAACGAACCGGCAGGGACAGCCTGCGACGACAGTTCTTACTGCACGGTGGGGGAGACCTGTTCGAACGGCGCCTGCTCCGGAGGCAGCACGCGCAACTGCGCCGACACCAACGATTGCACGCTGGACGTGTGCAACGAGGGCACTGACGCCTGCGACCACCCGGCTGTGGTGGACGGGACGCCGTGTGACGACGGTCAGTTCTGCACGCTGGCCGACAATTGCGCCGGAGGCGTGTGCGGCGGCGTAGCGAACCCGTGCGATGACGGCAACGCCTGCACGGCCGATGTCTGCGACGATGTCAACGATACCTGCGTTGGCACCCCGGTGGTGAACGGGACACCCTGCGACGACGGGCAGTTCTGCACGCTGGGCGAGACGTGCACTACGGGCGCGTGCGGTGGGGGGGTGGCTCGCAACTGCTCGGACGGCAGCGCCTGCACGGCGGACACCTGCAACGACGCCACCGACCAGTGCGTCAACACAGATGTCTCCGACGGCACGGCCTGCGACGACGGGGCCTACTGCACGCAGGGGGAGACCTGCACCGCGGGGGTTTGCGGGGGCGCCAGCATGCGGGACTGTACGGACAGCGACGTGTGCACGCAGGACGTTTGCGACGAAGCAGTCGATGCCTGCCTGCACCTGGCATCCGGTGCGAATGGCACGCCCTGCGACGACGGGCAATACTGCACGATGGGAGACGTGTGTTCCGGGGGCGCCTGCACGGGCAGCGGCGTGCGCGACTGCTCGGACGGAAACATTTGCACACTGGATAGTTGCAACGACGGGACGAACCAGTGCGATCATGACGCGGCGGCCGCCGACGGCAACGCCTGCGACGATGGGCAGTTCTGCACTATCAACGACTCCTGCAACTCGGGTTCATGCACGGGCGGGGGCGCGCGCGACTGCTCGGACGGCAACCTGTGTACGGTCGACTCCTGCGACGAGGGCAACGACGTTTGTGTCAACAACGCCGCCGCGGCCGACGGTACGGCCTGCGATGACGGTTCTTACTGCACCCAGGCGACGACCTGCAGCGGCGGCTTTTGCACGGGCGGCAATCCCAGAAACTGCGCCGATGCGCTGCCCTGCACCGCTGACAGTTGCAACGACGTGACCGACCAGTGCGATCACCTGCCTGTTTCGGACGGTACGGGTTGCGACGACGGGCAATTCTGCACCGTGGCCGAGAGTTGCACCGGCGGTGTGTGTGGAGGCGGCAGCCCGCGCAACTGCTCGGACGGCAACCAGTGCACGGCCGACAATTGCAACGACGGCCTGGATATTTGCGAACATGACGACGCCGCCATGAACGGCGCCGGTTGTGACGACGGGCAGTACTGCGTCGATGGAGAGACTTGCAGCGCGGGCATCTGCGGCGGCGGCGGGCCGAGGAATTGTGCGGATAGCAACCCGTGCACGGCGGATACCTGCAACGAAGGTACGAGTTCCTGCGTCCACGATGCCGCGGCCATGGACAGCGCACCCTGCGACGACGGCAACTTTTGTCTGATAGGCGAGACCTGCAATTCCGGTGTCTGCGGGGGTGGCTCGGTCAGGCCGTGTGACGACGGCAACTCCTGCACCGAGAACAACTGCAACGTCGATCACTGCGAAAACCCGGATGTCGCCGACGGGACCGGTTGCCAGGACGGCCTGTTTTGCACCGCCGGCGACAGTTGCCTGGGAGGCGTCTGCCAGCCCGGGGGCGGAGATCCTTGCAGCGGCAACCCGTGCGCCAACGTCTGCAACGAGGTGTCGGACGACTGCGGCGGCTGCGCCCCTGCCGGCACGGTGTGTTACAGCCCCGTGCAACAGGCGACCTGCGACGGGGCCTGCAACATGACCGAGCTTCTGACCTGCGGCTACGGCTGCAACGCCGTCCGCCAGGAATGTAACGAGTGCTCGCCGAGCACGACCGAGTGCAAGGGAGACGCCGAGTATTTGTGCAACGCCGAGTTCGTCTGCGATGCAAACGGACTGCTGCAGTCGAAGACCTGCTGCACTACCAACCGTTGCGCCTGCGACGGAAGCATGTGTCTCGAGGACCTGTGCGTGGCGGCGCCGGATATGAGTGCTGGTGGCAACCTGTCGGGGACGACCTGCGACGACGACGATCACATCCCGGGCAACTGCTATCCCGGCGGAGCGGCCTGCCAGTCGGTGGCATTGGGCGGTGCGCCGGAGGAGATGTTCCAGTTCACGCTGGACGACGGGACGGGTGATTCGAAGTTCTACACGGTGACGCTGGACAGCGGGACCTCGGCGCTGGACACGACGCTCAGGGTATCTACGATCTGCGGCAACGAGGCCGCGCAGGTTCCGACGGCGGACGTATGCGGGACACCCGGGGTGGAGCCCGACTGGGGATGTTCGGAGCAATCCGGTCCCGAAACGATGACCATGTGCGGGTTGCCGGAGGGGACATACTACGGGGCTGTGGATGGCCCGGCGGGCGATTGCGGCAACTACTCGATGGACATCGGCATGGCGCAGGTGAGCCTCGACACCGGGCCGCAGGCCGGAAACATCTCGATGGGCGGGACGTTCAGCGGCAACACCTGTGCGCTGACAGACCATTTCTCTTACCCAGACAACATACTGTGGGGCAATGGCGGCTGCGGGGATTGCGTCAACCTCGGGGGCGGCAACTACGACTGTCCCGACTGCGGGGTGGCGGCGGCAACGGATTGCACACTGTCGCCGAACTCGAACGAGGACCGCTGCACATACAGCGGGATTGGCAGCAAGGACGCGGTATTCTACATGGCGCTCGAGTACCAGACGGGCATCGACATCTCGACGGACGGTTCGGATTTCGACACGGTAGTGTACATCATGGAGACGGGGCCGTCGGGGACCAGCCCTCCCGGGCCGCGGAAGATATGCAACGACGACTGCAAGGTTGTCGACGGACCGTCGCACATCCAGACGTCGCTGGCGCCGGGGCTGTACTACGTATACCTGGACGGGGCCGGGGGAGCCTGCGGCAACTACGTACTGAACGCAATCGTCTCGCCGGCGGCCCACTGCGGAAACCACGTCTGCGAGGTTCCATACGAGAGTTGCGCCAGGTGTCCGGTTGACTGCACCTGCCCGAACTGCGGAGACGGGACTGTCGATCCGGCCGAGGAGTGCGACGACAACGACACCAACAACGGCGACGGGTGCTCGGACATGTGCGGGATAGAGGCCGGCTACAACTGTGTGGGCGAGCCGAGCCAGTGCGGGATACTTGTCTACGAGACGTCGAACTGCGACTGCGCGATCGATGACTGTTCCGCAGGCGGGCCGGTAGGCTCGGCCTGCAACACGAGTGACTACGGGACGCGCACCGACACAATCACTGTCCCTGGTTCATGCACCGTCCTGGACGTGAACGTCGACATGAACATCAGCCACACCTGGCGCGGAGACCTGTCGATCGAGTTGCAATCTCCGGGCGGGACCTCGGTGACGTTGAAAGCGCAAGACGTAGGAGACAGTGGGTCTGACGTGGTGGGCAACTTCAACAAGAGCCTGCCGGTGGACGGTCCCGGGACTCTCGATGACTTCAACGGAGGTGCGGGCAACGGCACCTGGACCCTGACCATCCACGACTGGTGGAAGGGTGACACCGGCACGCTCAACTCCTGGGGCCTGCACTTGACCTGCCAGTGAGTCGATCAGCAGGCCTGTGCTTCGAAGACCTGTGTCAGGCCCGACCCGTCGAAGGGCTCGCCCGAGAACGAGCCCAGCCGCTCGGTTATCTCGAAGCCCGAAAGGGAGAGCAGGCGCTCGATCTCGGACGGCGGGTACATGCGCAGACGCAACCGGCACGAAAAACCGGGTGAGTCCGTGTTCCGCGGCTGGTAGGAAAAAACGGTCTGGCTTATTCGGCTGTGCGGATCATAGCTGTGCCGCTCGCTTTGCAGGTAAGTCACGCCACGCACGCGGAACTCTCGAATCGGCACTCCATCCGCATCACCATAGGCTTCGAGTATCTCCTTGCGCGGGTTGGTCACGTCGAACAACAGCCGGCCGCCCGCAGCCAGGTGCTCGCGGACGCAGAACAGGCAGGCCAGCATCTCGTCGTCTGTGACCAGGTGCATCAGGCCGTTCAGCGGAATGCTCACCGAGCGATAGCGGAAGGGCAGCGAGAAGGCGCGCATGTCGCCCTCGTAAAAGGTGACGCGCGATGCTATTTCCTTCTTCATAAAAGCGGCCCGCGTGCGAGCGGCGTCCAACATGGCCTGTGAGCTGTCCAGGCCGTCCACCTTCAGCCCGCGGGCGGCCAGGTGAAAAAGCACCCGCCCGCTGCCGCAGCCGAGCACCAGCGCCGGGTCGCCGATTTCGAGCGCCTTCCCGGTATACCAGGCGCAGTCGGCGGCCAGAAAAGCGTACTCGGCGTCGTAGCGCTCGGGATCATCGTAGTAGCCGACCTCTTGCATGACCCGATTCTTGCCGCATAACCTTCGCTCTTGCAAGGGACCCGCTTCGGGTGTTATGTTGCCGCCCAAACCAAATGACAAGGAGGATGTATATCATGCGATCAACTACCAGAATCATGATGGCACTGATTGTTGTCCTGGGGCTGTCCCTGGGAGGTATGGCGGGCTGCGCCAAGGTGGACGCCGGCTACGGGGGCGTGCTCTGGACCGCCTTCTCCGGCACCCAGTCGGACAAGTACACCGAGGGCTGGTACTTCGTGGCCCCCTGGAACAAGATGTTCACCTATTCCCTGCGTACCCAGGACAACGCGGAGGTGCTGCACGTGCTGGCCAACAACGGCCTGTCGATCACCCTCGAGACCTCGATCCGCTTCCGGGCCGATGCGGTCAAGCTTTCGAAACTCCACGAGACGCTGGGGCCCGACTACTACAAGGTAATCATCTCGCCGACCTTGCGCTCGGAGGCCCGTAAGGTGGGCGGGCGCTATAACCCGGAGGAGATCTACTCGACCAAGCGCGACGTGGTCGAGACGGAGATCTTCGGCGAGGTCAAGAAATCGCTGGCCGACCGGCCGCTGATCCTGGAGGCCATCCTGGTGCGCAACGTCGACCTGCCCGAAAAGCTCAAGACGGCCATCAACGACAAGCTCGAGGAAAAGCAGCGCTCGTTGAAGATGAAATTCACGCTCAGCCGCGAGCGCCAGGAGGCCGAGCGCAAGGCGATCGAGGCCAAGGGCATCGCCGAGCGCAACCGGATCATCACCGCGAGCGTTACTGACAAGTTACTGCGCTACGAGGGTATCGGGGCCACCGAGCGCCTGGCCAACTCGAAAAACGCCAAGGTGGTGGTGATCGGCGGCGGCAAGGACGGGCTGCCGCTGATCCTCGGGGGCCAGTGAGCATGTCCCGGGCGACGATCTTCGCGACTTGCCTTGCTCTGCTGGCCGGATGCGGGGATCAGGGGCCCGACGAGAAGCCGCCGGGCATCGAGTCGACGACCCCGGCCGACAACGCCGGCGGGGTCGCGTCCGACACCGATTTGATCATCCAGTTCGACGAGGCCATCGACCGCAACTCTATCAACGACACCATTTTCCACGCTGCCCAGGGACAGCAGTCGCTCTTCGGCCAGGTCAGCTACGATCTCAACCGCCATCTTGCGACCCTGTCGCTTTCGATCGATCTGCAGGCAGGGGTCACCTACCAGGGCGTGCTCGAACCGGGCGTAAAGGATCTGGCCGGCAACCGGTGCCTCCAGGCCTACCGCTGGTCGTTCACGGTAGCCGAGTGACGCAAGGAGAGTGCATGGGTAACGGTTCGAAAAGTTACCGCGTGGCTGTCTGCGGCGCCACGGGCGTTGTGGGCCGCGAGATGGTGCGCGTCCTGGCCGAGCGGAATTTCCCCGTGGCCAATCTGCGCTTGCTGGCCTCGGAACGCTCGGCAGGCGAAGAGCTGACTTTTAATGGAAGCGAGATCCGCATCGAGGCGCTTTCGGAAGGCTCGTTTGCGGGCATGGATATCGCACTTTTTTCAGCCGGCTCCGACGTGTCGCGGACATTTGCCCCGCTTGCCGCCCGGGCCGGCTGTGTGGTGATCGACAACACCAGCGCCTTTCGAATGGAGCCCGATGTGCCCCTGGTGGTGCCCGAGGTGAATCCCGAGGCGATCGCTGACTACGCCGGGCGCAGCATCATCGCCAATCCCAACTGTTCGACCATCCAGATGGTGCTGGTGCTGAAGCCTATCGACGATGCCGCCCGAATACGGAGGGTGGTGGTTTCCACGTATCAGTCGGTCAGCGGGGCCGGGCGGCTCGGCATCAAGGAACTCGAGGCTCAGAGCCTGGCGCTGTTCAACCTGAAGCCCATGGAGTGCGAGCGCTTTCCCCGCCAGATTGCCTTCAACTGTCTGCCGCACATAGACGTATTCGGCGAGGACGGTTACACCTTCGAAGAGATCAAGATGATCCAGGAAACGCGAAAGATCCTGGGGCGGGACGAACTGCGCCTGACGGCGACCACCGTCAGGGTACCGGTGTTCTACGGTCATGCAGAAGCGCTCAACGTCGAGACGGAGAAAAAGCTCGGTGCCGACGAGGCCCGCAAGCTTCTGGACAATGCGCCCGGCCTGCGCGTGGTCGACTCGGCGGCCGAGGCGCTCTATCCCACCGTGCTCGACGCGGTCGGCGGCGACGATACCCTGGTGGGTCGCATTCGCGAAGATCCTTCCACAGACAACGCTCTCGACATGTGGGTGGTGGCCGATAACATCCGCAAGGGCGCGGCCCTGAATGCCGTCCAGATCGCCGAGTTGCTGATTCGCGATTACATGTGATCTCCGTTGACAAAATGGCACACCTCGCGCGCAGCGTAGAGAGCTTGTGACAAAAGGTCAGCGCTGTAGCCCAGCCCGCCCCGGCTTGCGGCCATCACTTTGTTTTAGCAAGAGAAAATATCAGACAGTCGCCTTTACAGATGGCACGTTCCTTGCGTAGTATCCGAATAACGTGTAAGAGAAAGTGCAAACGAAAGGCAGTCATCATGAAGAGATTGATACTCTTGGCGGTGTTTTTGGTCGCATTGGTTAACCCGGCTCTGGCCTACGATTATGACCAGGATCTGAACATCAGTCTGGTCAAGCCCTCGAGCCAGGCCTACCTCAACATCGAAAGCTGCGCCACGCCCGAGGAGATCGAACTGGAGATTTCCTGGAACTTGCCAGACGGCAGCTACACCTGGCTCGGCGAACAGGACGCCGACGTTTTTCTTGCCATCGACGAGAATTGCAGCTCAGCCGAGGTAGAGATCGGCAAGGTGGTAGACAAGGGCGTCGATGTTACTATCAGCGAAGGACAGACCAGCGGCAGCTTTCCGCTGAGCGGCGACGAGCTTTTCTTGAGCGACGTCACCGGCCTCGACTGCGCTACCGAGAACGAGCACGACTACTACTTTTGCATCAAGTGGAAATACGTGGTGGATCAAATCACCACCACGGACAATTACACCTTCCGCGGCGGGGCGCCGATTCGTTTCGACACCAAGAAGCCCGGGGCGCCTACTATCACCTCGATAGATCCGGGCGAGACGAACCTGAAAGTCAAGTGGGACAAGCCTTCGGACGACGACCTCGACAGCTACATCATCCACTACCGCCAGGAAGGCACGACTGACGATCACCAGGCGGATGAGACCAACGGCGAGGCGACCAGTTTTCAGATCACCGGCCTGACTAACGACGTCAACTACGAGGTATGGATGACGGCCGTTGACACCGCCATGAACGAGAGCGAAGAATCTAACACCATGACCGGGACGCCCGAGCCGGTGGAAGACTTCTTCGAATACTACCGCGGGCAAGGCGGGGGCGATCAGGGCGGCTTCTGCTTCGTGGCCACCGCCGCCTATGGCTCGTACCAAGACTCGATGGTGCTGCCGTTGCGCGCCTTCAGGGACAGTGTTCTCATGCCGAGCGCGGCGGGACGCAGCCTGGTCGCGGCTTATTATCGTTACGGCCCGCGCTGGGCCAGGGCCATCCGCGGCTCCGACACGCACCGCACGGCTGCGCGCCTGGCGTTGGCCCCGCTGGTGGTCGCTGCCCGGGCCGAACTGGCCCTGGGAGCCGGTGAGCTGCTTGTGCTGCTTGCGGCGCTTTTGATACTCGGGCTGCTCGGGAAGAAATATTATCGGCAGGTGCGCCGAGCGGCGCGCGGGACGGCTACCCCGGCGCTTTTGGCACTAATAGCCGCGTTGCTCGTTATTGGATTCGGTGGCCGGCTTCTGGCTGCAACCGATCCGCGCCCGGGCGCCGATGCAGACTCCGGGTCGGCACTCACCGGCGGCGAGCCGAACCTCCAGTTCCAACTTCGCTTCGGGCCGTACACGCCGCAGGTCGACTCCGAAAAAAACCTTTCGGGCAAGCCCTTCAAGGACATCTTCGGTGGCGGCTCAGAGATGCTCTTCGAGATGGGTCTCGACTACGAAATCTGGCGCGGCTTCGGAGTAGTAAGCGTCGGCGGCTCGTTCGGCTTCGTGCAATACCTGGGCAAGGGCCTCACGCGGAGCGGCGGCAAGAGCTCAGACACCACGGTGCTCAACCTGGTGCCCTTCCGGCTCAACGTCGGCTACACCTTCGACAAGCTGATGGACTGGTGGCGCATTCCGTTCGAGCCGTACGTTGTGGGCGGGCTGGACTATTACATCTGGTGGGTGCTCGACGGAGTCGGTGACATAGCCTCCTACGAAGACGAGGCGGGGAAATCATTCACGGCCCGGGGCGGCATATTCGGAGGGCATTTCTCGGTCGGCCTGAAGCTGTTATTGGACGTTCTCGACCAGGAGGCGGCCTGCAACTTCGAAAATCAGGTCGGGGTGATGAACAGTTTTTTCTTCGCCGAGTATACCATGTCGTGGGTCGACCAGTTCGGAGCCTCGGGGCACATGAACGTCGGCGACCAGACCTTCATGTTCGGCCTGATGATGGAGTTCTGAGCGCTTGTCCGGGAAAGTCCGTCTCAGCCTGGCCTACGATGGAACCCGCTACCACGGCTGGCAGATCCAGCCGGGACAAGCGACGATCCAGGGCGAACTGGAGCAGGCCTTCCTGAAGATGACCGGTCTTGAGACCCTGGTGATCGCCGCCGGGCGCACCGACGCCGGCGTTCACGCCCGGGGCCAGGTGGCAACCCTTGTCAACGAGTCACGGCACGCACCCGAGGTTATCCGCGAGGGATTGAACAGCCTGCTGCCCGAGGACATCTCGGTGATCGAGGCCGGCGCCGCGCCCGAGGGGTTCGACCCCAGCCGCGACGCGGTCGGCAAGCACTATCGTTACACGATTCACAACCACAGGGTGCGCCCGGTGCTCGAACGACGCTTTCGCTGGCACATCAAGATCCCCCTGGACGTCGCGGCCATGCAGGACGCCGTCACCTGCCTGGAGGGTAGGCACGACTTTTCTGCCTTCAGGGCCGCCGATTGCGAGGCGCGCAGCGCCGTGCGCACGATAGATCGCATCGTCTGGCGCAGCCGGCCGCCGGCGCTTATTTTGGACGTTTTCGGGGGCGGTTTTCTCAAACAGATGGTGCGCAACATCGTCGGCACTTGCGTCGAGATCGGCAGGCGACGCTGGCCGCCAGACAAGATGCGAGAGATTCTGGAAGGCCGCGATCGCACCCGCGCTGGAAAGACCGCTTTAGCGCGAGGTTTGTGCCAGATGATGGTATATTACGACCAGGAGGACTACCGGAATGCGTTTGCCGATTGAGGGCAAGGCGCGTTGGTGCGCACTGGTGCTGATCGCTTGCCTTACGGGCTGCGGTTCGGACGGCGGTGAACTCAATCCCTACAAGGTGCCGACGGGCTGCAATCCGCTGGCGCCGTACGCGGACTGCCTGCTGCCGTATCCGTCCGATTATTTCCTGGTCGCGGATGCGTCTTTGCCTTCCGGATCGCGAGTTCGCCTGAGTGAGCAGGCGACGATCTACACCCCGGCCGATCACCTTACGGCCGATCCGACCAGCGTGTACCCGACGGACGGTTTCTCCATCGCCGGCCCGATCCTGGCGGTTTTCCCGGCCGGCGTGGATTCCGCCAATCTGGTTTTTCACACCGGCGACGTTTTCGCTTCGCTCTTACCCGCCAGCCCCACCCTGTTGCTGGACGCCGAGACGGGCGAGCCCGTTTTGCACTTTGCAGAACTCGATCCCATGGCCGAGACAGACGATCGCCGCGCATTGCTCATCCGGCCTTTGGTGCGGCTCGAAAACCAGAGGCGCTATATAGTGGCCATCCATGATTTGGCCGGCCCGGACGGCGGCCCGCTTTCCGCGCCCGAGGGTTTCCGGCGCATCCGCGACGGTTTGACCAAGGGAGACCCGATCCTGGGGCCGCTGGCCGAACGTTACGAGAGCGGGATCTTTCCGCTGATCGAAAGCTTCGGGGTTTCACGCGACAGCTTGCAGTTGGCCTGGGATTTCACGACCGAGAGCGAGGAGAATGTCACCGGTGACATGCTGGCAGTGCGCCAGATGGTAATCGAGTATTTCAGATCGCACACTCCCGAGATCTCGATTACCGAAGTCACCGACGACGTCGACGAGAAGATTTTCCGCCGGGTGGACGGCGAGCTTTCGGTTCCGTTGTACCTGGAAGACGCCGACCCCGGGGCGCGTCTTTTTCGCGACACCACGGGCCGGGTGGCCCAGAACGGGATGGCGCAGGTGCCTTTCACCATGTTGATCCCGCGCAGCCTGGCCGCGCGTACGCCCGGCGACCCGCCGGCTCGGGTGATGCAGTACGGTCACGGCTTTTTCGGCGAGCGCGACGGCGAGTCTGAGCTGGGTCATATCGAGGACACGCTTGAAACCAACGGATTCGTCTACGTGGCGGCCGACTGGTGGGGTATGTCACGCCCGGACGTGTTTTTGGTGATCGATGCCATCGCCTCGCGCCCTTCGGAGATCGCGGATTTCACAGATCGCCTTCACCAGGCTATGGCCAACTTCATCGCGCTGGCCTACGCGGTGCAAGGTCCGCTGCTCGAGCGGCCCGAGATCCAGGTAGACGGGAGACCGCTGTACGACCCGGACCAGTTGTATTTTTACGGCAACTCCCAGGGCCACATCCTGGGGGGCACCTACCTGGCACTGTCTCCACAAATCGATCGGGCCGTGCTGGGCGTGGGCGGAGCGTCCTTGACACTGATGATGTTCCGCGCGCTGCCCTTCGCCTCGTTCTTGGAATTCATAAACATGTATCTGCCGGACCCCCTGGACACGCAGAAATTCATGGCCCTGACCCAGACGACCTTCGACAGGATAGATCCGATAACCTACGCGCCGCACGTGCTCGCAGACACCTATCCGGGAGGGCCGGCCGCACGCAGGGTGTTGATGCACATGGGGCTCAACGATACCCAGGTGCCGAACCTGGCTACCTGGTATCATGCCAGGGCGTTGGGTCTGAAGTTGATGCGGCCCACCCCGGCGCAGGTTCCCGGCTTGGACGAAGCAGATTATCCCCTGGACGGCTCGGGCCTGGTCGAGTTCGACCTGGGAGCCTCCCCCCCGCCCCCCGAAGCCCGCCCGGCCGACGAAGACAGCGGAGTACACTCGCACGTCAGGGAGTTGCCCGCGGTCATTCGGCAGATAGATCTCTTCCTGCGCCCGGACGGCCGGATAGAGCAAACCTGCGACGGCGTCTGCGATCCGGAGTGACGTCTTGACAAAACCCGGTTGAACGGGAGACAGTTCTCATAGGCGGTGTTCTTTTCAAGGAGGGGGAGAATGAATATAGTCAATTTGGTTGTGGCGGGGTTATGCATGCTGTTGTTTTCCGGCTGTGTGTCGTCCAAGAAAGAGGGGGAAGCCTGCGAACGCGACTCGCAGTGCGATGGATTATTGGTGTGCTACAAGGAAACATCCACCGACGAGATCGGCAAGTGCATGGGCGCCACCAAGGCCCGCGCGCTGTATGAGAAGAAAAAAGAGGAAAAGTAGCCGGCTCTGGCTTCCTTCCCGCCTACCGGCTTGTTGTGGGCAAGTGCCGTGTTTTTTTGCAAAACTCCTTGACATTCCTGGTGGCTTCGCCTAATAAGAGCGTTCCCGGGCGCTTACCGGGACCATAAGAAAGAATCGGGAAGGAATCGGTGATGAAGACTTCGCATGTGAAGAAGGAAGATCTCGAGCGGCGCTGGTTGCTGGTGGATGCCGCGGACGGTATCCTTGGCCGGATCGCCAGCCAGGTTGCCGCCATCCTGCGCGGCAAACACACCCCCAGGTTCACGCCGCACGTCGACACGGGCGATTTCGTTGTCGTCGTCAATGCCGAAAAGGTACGGCTTACCGGGAAGAAGATGGAAAAGAAGAGATACTACAACTACTCCGGTTACCCCGGCGGCCTCCATGAGCGCAACGCGCAGACCATGCAGAGGAGGCATCCCACCGAGTTGATCAGGCGCGCCGTCAAGGGCATGTTGCCCAAGGGCCCCCTGGGGTACTCCATGATCCGCAAACTCAAGATCTACACCGGGCCTGAGCATCCGCACCAGGCACAGAAGCCCGAGAAGATCGTGCTTGAAGGGATCGGACAATGAGCGAAGTTCAGCAGTGGTATGCCACGGGCAGGAGAAAGTCGGCCGTCGCCCGGGTGTGGTTGAAGCCGGGCAACGGGGTGGTCACCGTCAACAAGCGCACGCTCGACCAATACTTCGGTCGCGAGACGCTCAAGATGGTGCTTCACGAGCCATTCGACCTTACCGAGACCCGCGACAAGTACGACGTCAATGTCAACGTCTCGGGCGGCGGCTTGGCTGGTCAGTCCGGCGCCATTCGGCACGGCATCACGCGTGCCCTGATGAAGATCAATCCGCAATTCAGGCCGATACTGAAAAAAGTCGGCCTGGTCACCCGCGACTCGCGGGTCAAGGAACGCAAGAAGTACGGGCAGCCCGGCGCGCGCAAACGCTTCCAGTATTCGAAGCGCTAAGATCCGCAAATACAGACCTTCGAAAAGGCCCGGCTCGCCGGGCTTTTTCGAAGGTCTCGGTCAGTAGGTCGGATCGGTATACTCGTCTTCCCACTCGCTGGGTTTCAACTCGCCTTCGGCGATGCGCTCTTCGATAATGGCTATCAAGGTGTCACAAATGCTCGGGTCGATCTGGCGTCCGCGCAAGCGCTTGAGGATCTCGATGGCCTCGTGGTTATCGACCGCCTTCTGGTAAGGTCTCTCCGATGTGACGGCGTCGTAGGTGTCGGCGGCGTTGATGATCCTGGCGCCGAGGGGGATCTGCTCGCCCTTGAGCCCGGTCGGGTATCCGCTGCCGTCAAACCACTCGTGGTGGTGCAGAACCAGTTCCCTGACGGGCGCCAGAAAATCGATCGGTTCTATTATCTTCTCGCCCAGCACGGGATGGTTGCGTACTACACTCATTTCTTCTTCTGTCAAGCGGCCCTTCTTGGCCAAAATTTCCTCGCTGATTCCAATCTTGCCGATATCGTGCAAGATGCCGCCGAAGCGCAGGTAGCGCATTTGCTCCTCGTCGAGGTCGAGCTTGCGGCCGAGCACCAGCGCCATGCTGGTCACACGCATGGAATGGCCGCGGGTGTAAGGGTCCTTGGCATCTATCGAGTTGGCCAAGGCGCGGATGGTCTCCAGGTAACCGTGCTGGAGGGTGGTCACCAGGTCTTTGTTCTCGCGGTCGTAGAAGAGGAGTTGCCGGGACATGTAGTTGAAAGTGTGCGCCAGCTCTCCGATCTCGTTCCTGGTCTTGACGTCCAGGGTCGTTCCGAAATTGCCGCGTGCAATCTGCAGGGCGCCGGAGACGCATTTTCCGACCGGCCGTGTGATGCCGAAGGCAAACAGGACGCCCAGACCGAGCGCCAGCGCCAGACTGACCAGCACGACGCTGACTACCTGCCAGGTCATCTTGCGCGTGGCGACATAGGCTTCGTCAAGCGGCTCTACAGAGACCATCAGCCATGGCGGGCGGGCCAGCGGCGAATAGGCCGCCAGCACCTCCCGGTCATCTCCCATCCGAACGGGGCGCACGCCGGCAACCCGCGGCGCCGGCACGTTGTCGGCGCCGCGGGGAGCCAGGATGCCGGCCAGTAAGGAGGAAAGCTGCCTCGACTTCTCGATTCGTTCGGTGGCGGCCCCTCTTGCCGCGCCGGCCTTGTCGGCTACCAGGAAACCGTTGGCGTCTATCAGCAGCACGTTGCCCCGGGCTCCCACGCGCAGTCTGCCGATGATTGCCTGCAAGGGGGTTAAGGAGATCTCCATGCCCAGGTATGCCGCGTCGCCGGCGTTGAGCTTGACGGTCATGGCCACGGCCGTCTCGCTGCGGGCCTCGATGGACAGCTCGGGACGTGCCCGGCGCCGGATGTCGTAGGGCGCCGAGAAGTCGATCGAGTCCGGCTTGCCGGCTGCCATGACGGAGGCGATCCTGGCCTGGTGATCGGCGAGCTCACTGGGTAGGATGCGCCGCGAGTCGAAGGCCAGCAGGTTGTGCAAGGCCCTGCCCCGCTCGTCGTAGAAGGCGATGATGTTGACCTCGGGCCGTTTCTGGAGGATGAAGGACAAAAGTTCCTGCCGCTGGAGAAGGTTCATGTTGGCGACAGAGAAATTGGACAGCAGCAGGTCGAGATCGGAGATGACGTTGTCGAAAAACGCTTCGCCCGCCCGGCCGGCGTGGTCTGCCCGTTCCTGTTGCAGTTCCCATGTCAGCGTCTTCAGAGTGTCAACGCTGGAATCAATCAGGATGAAGCCGACCACCGTGATTGGAACGGTGGTCAGAAACAGCAACATCAGGGTTATGCTGCGAAAAAGCTTCATCGCCGCTCATGCAGATTGCTCAGTACACTGTCGAGGAGCTTGGCCATCTTCTTGGGTTTGAACGGCTTGTTGATGTAGTGATCCGGGCCCCACTCGGGTGAATCAGCCAGCATGTGCGACTTGGAGATGGCCGACATCAGGACGATGGGGACGGAGCCTCGCTCGCCGGTCATGCGAATGTTGCGGATCATTTGCAAGCCATCCAGCTTGGGCATCAGAAAGTCGGTAACCACCAGGTCGATCTTGTCTTTCATGAAGATGGACAGTGCTTCCTGCCCGTCGCTGGCCTCGATTACCCGGACACCCTTGCCCTCGAGGATGTCACGCACAATCGCGCGGTAGGAAGAGTCGTCGTCACAAACCAGGGTGGTCACGTCCAATTGTCAATCTCCCGTGCCCGCGTCTCCGTCCCGAGAGGCCCGCAGGATGAACTTTCTCGCAGACGATGCCCGGCCGACCAGCCCGCGCGCGTCGACCGTCCTCAGGAACCAGTAGTACGGCCCATCGGGCAGGCTGGATCTGAAAAGCAGGGAAGTATTCCCGGTCGTCATCTGGCGAATCGCCTGCTGCCCGTGGGGGTCGCCCGCGATCAGGATTACATATCTGGTCGCTCCCGCGACATGCTTCCAGTTGAAATAGATTGCGGCCGTAACCAGGATGGAACCCTCGACCGGCAGAAGCTGAGCCGGCGGAGCAAGCAAGGGGTACGAACCCGAAGGAGGCCGTCCGGCTTCCACACGGACTGCATGCCCCTGCTTGACAGTCGTGCTCTTCTTGCCGGCGGTGACCTTGACCCCGTCTCCCGAAAGCACCGCCACCCGGGTGGCGCCCTTGTGATCTACCGACACCTCGAAGCGGTTCTTCTTGGGGCGCCGGACGAGGCTCGCCTTGCGGGCCTGGCGGGCCAAGGCCCAGGTCTCGTCGGCCAGCCCGCGGCACTCGGCGTAGGCGGCGCGCGCGAGCGCCTGCTTGGCCCGGTTCAGGCTATCCGCGGCCGACTTGTAGTTCTGCGGGGCGAACTCCAAAGCGCCGTCGGCCTGCGCCTGGGCCAGGGCCTGAGTGGCCACACGCAAGGCGGTCAATACCCGCTCGCGCTCCGGGCCCGGCAGGTGGATCTCGACACCCGGGTCGGGTTGCATGCCTGTGGGAATCGAGTTCAAGGCGCGGATTTCGGCGGCAACAGAGGGATCGCCGAAGAATTTCCCGGCGATTTCTTCCAGTGTCTGTCCCTGCATGAGCCTGATCTTCGCAGGCAGTTCTAAATTATCGCCTGCCGCCTGCGGACCGCTGCCAGGGTTCCAAACCAGGATGGCGAAAGCGGCAAGCGATGCCAGAGCGATTGTCGTCCCGTCGCGTTTCACTGGAAAGCCACCTCACGGTGCAGCAGGATCGTCTCCGCCGAAGACGTCCTGATCTTGAACTCGGAGGCGCCCTTCTCGAGGGCGTTGAGCTCGGCCTCCACCTTGCCTTCCATCAGGGTAAAAGTATAACGGCGAGCCTGGTCGATGGGCTCGAGACGCAGATCGGTTACAACCACCAGGCTCTCGGGACCCACCCGCAGCAGGCCGCCGCTTTCGAATTCAATGTTGGCAAAGCTGTCACGCATGGTGCGCACCTTGTCGTCGATGGATAGCTGCATGTCGCGCCTGGCCGGCAGCCACTCCATCGAGCCCGATTTCTTGACGCGCACGTTTCCCTGACTGAAGACAATCTTGGCAGTGCATA